>JAHIUD010000112.1 GCA_018817515.1 Pseudomonadota bacterium | reverse complement strand
CGAGCAAGCCGCCCGGTTCGCCGTTGGCCACGCGGCTGATGCGCGGGCAGTGCGACTCCGTGGAGCACAGGATGCGCGCCGCGCTCCAGGTGCGGCCCAGGTCCGCGCTCTCGCGCAGCATGAGCCTGCGCCGCGTGCCCACGTGCCGGTCGAACTCGTTGTAGACGCACAAGAGCCGCCCGTCGTCCGTCAGGCAGAGGTCCGGGAAGCACAGGTAATGCCCCTGGCGGCGATCGATGACAACGTGCCTGTCCGCTATGGTGTCGAGGCTCGGCATGGCGCCCTCCGGGGGTTAGATAAAACCTAGAACTTGTCCAATATCTGAATTGTGTTAATCCTTTTCTCTTTCATCCAGCACGCGCTTGGTCTTGGCGAAGCTGCGCGGCAGGCTGCCTGGGGCCAATATCTCGACCTTGGCCGTCACCAGGATCTGGTGCTTGATGTCGACGCCAATGGCCTTGGCCAGGGCGTCGGCCTCGGTTTCTGGTGTCTCGGCGCGGCGCTCTGCGCGCACCACCATGTGGTCGAGCCCCTCGGAGCGGGAGAGCGAGATCTGATACTCGCTCAGCATCTGGGGGTGCTTTTCCAGCACGGCCGCCACCTGGCCGGGGTAGATGTTCACGCCACGGAAGATGATCATGTCGTCGCTGCGGCCCTGGATGCGCTCGTGGCGCGGCATGGAGCAGCCGCAGGGGCACACGCCGGGGATGAGCCGGGTCATGTCGCGGGTGCGGTAGCGGATGAGCGGGCTGGCCTCTTTTTTCAGGCTGGTGATGACCATCTCGCCCAGCTCGCCGGGGGCCACGGGCAAAAGCGTGTCCGGGTCGATGAGCTCCAGGATATACATGTCGCCCCAGTAGTGGATGCCCTGGTGCGCCTCGCACTCGATGCCCGCGCCAGGGCCGTAGATCTCGGTCATGCCGGAGATATCGAAGCTGTGCTCCAGGCCGAGGGCTTCCTCGAAGCGCTGACGCATTTTCCTGGTGTGCGCCTCGGCCCCGAAGATGGAGCGCTTGAGCTTGAGCTTGCTGCGCAGGTTCTGCTTCTCCACCTCCTCGCCCAGGAGCAGCGCCATGCTGGCCGTGGAGCCCAGGCAGGTGGTGCCCAGGTCGGTGAGCATCTGCAGCTGGATGTCGAGCATGCCGGGACCAACGGGCAGGGCCATGGCCCCGAAGCGCTCGCAGCCGAGCTGGAAGCCCGCGCCAGCCGTCCACAGGCCGTAGCCGACGCAGATCTGCACGCGGTCGAGCGTGGTCAGGCCGGCCATTTCGTAGCAGCGGGCGAACATGTCGGCCCAGTCGCTGATGTCCTTTTGCGTGTAGCTTAAGATCTTCCGCTTGCCCGTGGTCCCGCTGGAGCCATGGATGCGCACCACCTGCTCCTCGGGCACGCTCAAGAGCGGCAGGGGATACTCGGCTTGCAGGTCATAGGCCGTGGTGAAGGGCAATCTGGTCAGGTCGGACAAGTGCTTGATGTCGCCAGGATGCACGCCCGCCTCGTCCAGGCGGCGGCGGTAGAAGGGGCTGCCCTGATAGGCGTGGTGCACGGTCCATTTCAAGCCATCCTGCTGAACAGCGGCGAGTTCATCGGCGCTCATGTCCGGGATGAAGCGGGCGGATCGGATCATTGGCAGGTTCTCCTCACATGGGGCGCTTGTGGGGCCGCAAGAAATACGGTAGCTCCGCCAAAGGGCTGCGGAAATGGCGCAGATCGCACGGCTTGCGGCATCATGCAGCAGATTGCACCATTCTTCAAGCCTGGACAGCCGCTCATAAAGGGTAAACCGCTGCCGCGAGGGAGACAATCGCCTGTGGACTTCCTTCTGTTCAAGATTCTGGCCGCCCTGCTCGGCCTGATCCTCGGCAGCTTCGCCACCTGCGCCGCCCACCGCCTGGCCTCTGGCGGCAGCGTGCTCAGCCCGGCGCGCTCCTTCTGCCCGGCCTGCGGCCACACCCTTTCCTGGCGCGAGAACATCCCGCTTCTGGGCTGGCTCCTCCAGGGCGGGCGCTGCCGCTTCTGCCAGGCCGCGATCCCTCTGCGCTACCCGCTGGCCGAGCTCGCGAGCGGCGCCTTCGCCCTGGCCGCAGCCGCTGTCTTCGGGCCCGGTTGGCATTTCCTGGTGGCCGTGGGCTTCAGCACGCTGCTGCTCGTCCTTTCGCTCATCGACCTGGAAACCTTCCTGCTGCCCGATGTGCTGACACTGCCGGGCGCGGCTCTGGCTTTCGTCGCCTCCACGCTGCTGCCCCGGGCGCACACTCTGGGCATCGGCTGGCGGATGGCCGGCCTGGGTGCACTAGCGGGCGGCGGCGGACTCTGGCTCATCGCCTGGACCTACCGCCGCATCCGGGGCGAAGACGGCCTGGGCCTGGGCGACGCCAAGCTCATGCTCCTGGTTGGGTCGCTCCTCGGTCCGGTGGCCGTGCCGCTGGCGCTCTTCGCCGGGGCCGTGCTGGCGCTTCCCGCGGGACTCCTCGCCGCGCGCCGGGCCGCACTGCAGGGCAAAGGCGAGGGCCTGCGCACCGCCCTGCCCTTCGGGCCCTTCCTCTGCGCCGGGGCCGCCGCCTTCCTCCTGGCCGGACCCCAGTTCCTGCGCTGGTGGCTTGGCTGCCCCCTGCCCTGAGACACCCCTTCAGCCCGGTCGCGAACACGCCGAGTCCATTGACAGCGTGTCCAGGAATACGTAGGTTTTTGAATATGGAGGAGTACCCATGATCAAAAATACTCTGCACAGCGTTCTTGGCGCCCAGGTGTTGGCAGCGCTGACGCTGATCGCGCTTATATCCGCCCCTCTTTCCTCGACTCTGGCCGCTGAGGCCGACAGCCCGGCCGGAAGCGTGAAGTCCTTCACCGGCCAGGCCCAGGTGGCTCGCCACGGAGCCGCGCCTGCGCCGCTCAATCCCGGCGACCGCATCTTCGAGAAGGATGTGCTGACCACAGGCAAGGACAGCAGCCTGGGCCTGGTCATGCGCGACAACTCCGTGGTCTCGCTGGGACCGGGGAGCAGACTCGTGGTGGAGCGCTTCCTGTTCGCGCCGGAAAAAGGCGCCCTGGCCTCCATCCTGCGCGTTGCCAAGGGCTCGTCAGCCATGGTCACCGGGGAGATAGCCAAGCTCTCGCCCAACTCCATGAAGGTCTACACGCCCACCGCCACCATCGGCATCCGGGGCACGCACTTCCTGGTCAACGTAGAGGACGGGGCCGAAACCGCCCCGGCGGAAGCGGGAGGACGCTGACATGCGCGCCCCACGCCTCACCTCGCTTGTGGTGCTCATGCTGACCGTGCTTGCGCTCAGCGCCTGCGGCAAGAGCCGCAACGTCGTCCTCCTGCTGCCTGACCCGGACGGCCATGTGGGCTCCGTGGTCGTATCAAACGACCAGGGCAGCCAGACCCTGACCCAGGCGGGCACGGCCACGCGCACCGCCCCCAAGGCCGCGCCCAGCCAGCCGGAGGCCCTGTCCGCAGAGGAACAGGAGCAGCTCTTCGGCCCGGCCATGCGCGCCCTGCCCAGCAAGCCCGTGCGCTACATCCTCTACTTCGTCAGCGACGGCGTGCAGCTCACGCAGGAGTCCAAGGCCCTGCTGCCCAAGGTTGTAGCCACCAGCAGGGAGCGCCAGTCGCGCGACATCGCCGTGGTGGGCCACGCCAGCAAGGCCGGGGACGAAGGCTACAACATCGAGCTTTCGCGCAGGCGGGCCGAGACCGTGCGCAAGCTCCTGGTCAAGGACGGACTGCCGCCCGAGGCCTTTGAGGTCACCTCCCACGGCTCTACAAATCCGCTGGTCATCAGCGACAACCCGCACGAACCGAAGAACCGCCGCGTGGAGATCACCATCCGCTGAGAATTGCCTGCGCGCGCTTCTCGACAACGGCTCCCGTTTGCCCTAGATTGCCGCCTCGCGGACGCACAGACTCAGACGTGCTGGCGCAGACGCGCTGACTCAGACGTGCTGACGCGTCCCGCCTGCCCACCCGCAATCAAGGAGGCCCGATGATCCTGCTCGACGGCAAAGCCACAGCCCAGTCCATCCGTTCGGAACTCAAGATCGAGGTGGCCGAGATCACCGCCGCACATGGCCGCCCGCCCGGCCTGGCGGTCATCCTCGTTGGCCAGGACCCGGCCTCGCAGGTGTACGTGCGCAACAAGGAGCGCGCCTGCGCCGAGGTGGGCATCGCCTCGTTCCCGCACGTGCTCCCCGCCAGCACCACCCAGGCCGAACTTGAGGCCCTCATCGCCAGCCTCAACGCCGACGTGCTGGTGGACGGCATCCTGCTGCAGCTTCCGGTGCCGGGCGGGCTGGACAGCCGCGCCCTGCTGGAGCGCATCGCCCCGGACAAGGACGTGGACGGCTTCCACCCGCAGAACATGGGCAGGCTCGCCCAGGGACTGCCGGGCTATGCGCCGTGCACCCCGGCCGGAGTCATCGAGCTTTTGCGCCGCTATGACCTGCCCACCCAGGGCAAGCACGCCGTGGTGGTGGGCCGCAGCAACATCGTGGGCCGCCCCCTGTCCATCATGCTTTCCCAGCCGGGCCGCTTCGGCGACGCCACGGTGACACTGTGCCATTCCCGCACCCCGGACCTGGTGGAGCAGTGCCGCCGCGCGGACTTCGTGTTCGCGGCCATCGGCAAGCCCAAGTTCGTCACCTGCGACATGGTCAAGCCCGGCGCGGTGGTGGTGGACGTGGGCATCAACCGCGTGGACGAAGGCCTCGTGGGCGACTGCGACTTCGAGTACCTCTGCGCCACGGCCAGCGCCATGACGCCGGTGCCCGGCGGCATCGGCCCCATGACCATCGCCATGCTGCTGAAGAACACGGTCCAGGCCTACAAGGCGCACGCTGCGGCCTGATCCGCTGCCCAAGCCACTGCCAAGGCCGCTGCAAGAACGTCCAAGACCACGCGGGGACTTCCCTGGCATTCAGACGGCGCAAGCCAACCTGAACCAAGGAGGTAACAGATGGACATGCAGACGATGGAACTTGTGGGAGCTGGCGCGCTGGCCCGGCCTGACGGCCAAAGCGACCTCACCGCCCTGCCCTGGAACCCGCACCCGAGCTTTATTGGGGTGGCGCTGAAGCATCTCGTCACCAGCGCCGACACCCTCGGGGCCCTGAGCGCGCACCTGGTGCGCATCGCCCCCGGGGCCGAGCTTAAAACCCACATCCACGACCGCAGCCTGGAGCTGCATGAAGTGGTGCGGGGCTCGGGAGTATGCACCCTGGGCGACCGCCAGGCCGTGTACCAGCCCGGCGTCTGCGGGCTCATCCCGGCGGGCGTGGCGCACAGCGTGAGGGCCGATGCCGAAGAAGAACTCTACATCCTCGCCAAGTTCACGCCCGCGCTGCTCTAGCCGGACCACCGGCCATGGGTCTGGCCCGGACGTGCGGCTGCTCTGCCCGTCCGGGCTGCCCGGGCTGACCCTGGCCATTGCCGTAGCCTCGCGCGCCAGCCAACCGCGCCACGCCCACGACTCGCTGACCCTGGGCATGGTCACGGCCGGGACGCGATGCATCGACACCAACGGGGCAGCGAGCCTGGCGCAACAGGGCGCGGTCTTCGTGCTCGCGCCTGGCCAGGCCCATGCCTGTGCACCGGTGGAGAGCCCCGCCGACGCCGACCGCACTTCTGGCCCCGAAGCGCCCGTCTGCTCCTATCTGGCCCTGAGCATCGCGCCTGCGGCCCTGCCGCCCGACCTGGCGAACCTGCGCCTGCCCTCGCCCTGTTTATACCATCCGGATCTGGCCGAGGCACTGCTGCGCCTGGCCGAGGCGCTCGAAGCGCAAACCGGCCTGCTGGAGCGGCAATCGCTCTTGGCGCACTGTCTGGAGCTTTTGGGCCGGCATGTCTGTGCGGGGAGGCCACAGAATGGAGAAGGAAGCGCAGGCCAGGGAAATCTGGAGGCGGAAGCTGGAATGTCGGCGACGGTGAGCACGGCGCGGCAGCTCATTGAGGAGAATCTTGAGACGGGCGTGGACCTGGCCGGGCTGGCGCAGGCCTGCGGGATGGACATGTTCGCCCTGCACCGTGCCTTCACCCGCGCCGTGGGCCTGCCGCCCCACAGCTTCCAGACGCACCTGCGCCTGCGCCGGGCCAAGGAGCTGCTGCGCTGCGGGGCCAGCCTCAGCGAGGCGGCGCTCCAGGCAGGCTTTTGCGACCAGGCCCACATGACCCGGCATTTCGCGCGCGGCGTGGGCCTGAGCCCGGCCCGCTACGCACGGGCGCACAAGCAACAGGACAGCTAGGTCCGGCAGCCCTGTTTGCCCATCGCGCGCAACAAGGCCTGCCGCAGCTCCGCCATCTGCACGGGCTTGGCCACGTGCCCGTCCAGGCCCGCTGCCAGGAACTTCTCGCGGTCCCCGCTCATGGCGTAGGCTGTGAGCGCGATGATGGGAATGTGCGCCTTGCCGGCCAGTTCGGGTAAGCTGCGGATGAGCATTGTGGCCTGTACCCCGTCCATCTCCGGCATCTGGATGTCCATGAGGATGCAGTCGAAGTCGCCCCCCTGGAGCGCCTCCAGCACGGCCTTGCCGTTATCCACGGCCACGACGCTGTGGCCCAGGCGGGAGAGCATGACCTGCAAGGCCAGCTGCCCGATGGGCTCGTCCTCGGCCAGCAGGAGCCTGAGCGGCGGCAGGTCCCCGGTCCCCTCGCTGCCGATGGCGGAGTTCCGGGGCTGCCCGTCGGCGGCGTCCGCGCCTGGGTCCGCCTCAGGCAGGGCCAGGGTCAGATACATGGTGGTGCCCTGGCCCATCTCGCTCTCCACGGTCAGGTCGCCGTGCATCATGCACACGATGCGCTTGATGATGGTCAGGCCCAGACCCGCGCCCTCATACTGCCGGGTGTAGGCTCCATCCACCTGGGAGAAGCGCTCGAAGACCTGGCCCAGCTTGTCCTCCGGGCTGCCGATGCCCGTGTCGGCCACGCTGATGTGCAGCCATTTCCTCCCATCAGGCCGGGCCGAGGGCTGCGCCCAGGCGGAGATCGCCACCCCGCCGCTGCGGGTGAACTTCACGGCGTTGCCCACGAGATTGAAGAGAATCTGGCGGATGCGCGCCTCGTCTCCCACCAGGTACGCGGGCGTGGAGTCCTCGATGCTGACGGAGTAGGCCAGCCCCTTGCGCTGGCAGCTCAACTCGAAGACCTGGGTCACGGAGTCGAGCAGCTCGCTGATGCTGAAAGCCTTCTCGTCCAGGGTCACGGCTCCGGCCTCGATGCGCGAGAAGTCCAGGATGTCTTTCAAGAGCAGGAGCAGGCGGGAGGAGGCGTCGAAGGCCTTGGCCGCATAATCGCCCAGCTCCCCTTCGAGGTTGGCCGAAATGAGCAGGTTGAGCATGCCGAGCACCCCGTTGAGCGGCGTGCGGATCTCGTGGCTCATGTTGGCCAGAAACTCGCTCTTGGCCCGGTTGGCGGCCTCGGCCTGCTCCTTGGAGGCGATGAGCTGGGCCTGGGCGTCCAGGCGCTCCAGTTCGGCCGCGGCGCGTACGCCGACCAGTTGCAACAGGGACTCGATCTGCGAACGGTCGGGCATGGGATGACGGCCCATGAGCGCGATGAGCCCGATGGGCCTGGCCCTGTAGTCCCAGAGAACGGTCCCGGCGTAGCTCTCGGCCTGCATGTCCTGCAACAGCTTGTTGCCGGGGAACTTTCGGCGCAGGCCCTGTGGATGGTAGCAGATTTTGTTGGCCACCAGATCGCCGCAGGGCGTGTCGGCCAGGGCGTAGCGCATGTTGTCCAAAATCGCGCCCTCGAAATAGACCGCCACGGTCTGGGCGAAGAGCCCGTCGCCTTCCAGCCTGTCGATGCAGACGAAATCCATGTTCAGGGTTTGGCCCAGGTAGCGCGCCAAGGAGCGGAAGAAGCCCTCGCCCATGCCTCCGGACGCATCCGCTCCGCAGTTCAACAGGAAGTTCAGGGTCTGCTCCACGCGCTTGCGCTCGCTGATGTCGCGGGCGATGCCGAACGTCCCGAGGACCTCGCCGTTCGCGTCCAGGAGCGGCCCCTTGGTGGACAGATAGGTGCGGGCGCCTTCCCTGGTGGAGAGAAGCTCCTCATAGGTATTCACGACCCGGCTCTCCCTGACCGTCCGGTCCTGATCCATGAGCAGTTGCGCCTCCTCCGGGGGGAACAAAGCGGTATCATCAAAGCCGATGATCGCCTCGCTGGACAGGCCGGTCACGCGCAGGGTCTCGGCGTTGGCGCGCAGGTACCGGCCCTGGTTGTCCTTCACGAAAACCGCGTCGCTGGTGCCGTCGATGATGTTGGCCAGCATGCGCCGTTCGTTGGCCAGGGCTTCCTCGGCCTTCCTGCGCTCGGCCATGTCGATGCCCACGCCAGTGAAGTACGTCCGCCCGTCGATCTCCAGTTGCACCGCAGTCAGGTAGAACGGAATCCGCTCCCCGCTCTTCGTCTGCAGCTCGGCCTCCTCGGCGGCGTAGCCGTCGCGCCGGACCCGCTCGATGGCCTCGATGATTTTTCGCTCGCTGACCTCGTCGCCCTTGTACCAGTCGAGCAGCTTCATGCGTGAGAGTTCCTCCGCCGAGTAGCCGGTGCTGGTCTCGTGCCGCTTGTTCCAGCGGATGAGGCAGCCCTGGTCGTCGTAGAGGTAAAGCAGCCCCGGCACGCTGTCGAGGACGGCATCGGTGAACCTGCGCTCGCGGGCAACTGCTTCCTCGGCCTTCCTGCGCTCGGTAATGTCTTCATAGATGCCCATGACCCCGACAACATGACCGCTCTCGTCGGCCATGGGCAGCTTGCTCGTCTCGATCCACAGGCGCCTGCCGTCGCTTTGCAACAGCGGCTCCACATACTTGCGTTTGCCCTGGCGGCTGTGCAAGACGAGCTTGTCGTCGGCGCGGTAGGCTTCGGCCTCCTCGCGCGGCCAGGGCAGGTCGAAGTCGGTCTTGCCCACGATCACAGTCGGATCGCCGAGCCCGGTGGCTTGCGCGAAAGCCTGGTTGCAGCCCTGGTACACGCTTTGCGTGTCCTTCCAGAAGATGGCCTGCGGCACGGTGTTCAGGATGGTTTCAAGTACCCGCCGGTTCTCGCCCAGGGCGTGCACGGCCTCCTCGCGCTCGCGGAGGATCCGGGCCAGGGTCAGATTCTGGTAGGCCTTTTCGGAGAGCTCGTTGGCCAGGAGGAAGTGCGCCTCGGCCACATTGCGAAACTGCTCTAGGGACATGACAGGCACCTCAGCCAGGGCCTGCATGAAGATATCCTTGTCCACGCCGATTTCTTCGGCATAGGTCAGCATGCGCTCGTCGTCCTGGTGCTCGCTGCGCACCTGGCCGATGAGCCAGTTGGCGATGTGCCGACCGCCGACGGTGATGCTGGCCCCGGCGTCCCACAAGCCGCTGGAGAGGCAGCGCTGAATGACCGGGCCTTGCTGATTGTGGCGACCCAGCGCGGCGTCGGACTTGAAGCAGTTCTGGCGGCCTTTTTCCGTGCTGCGGATAACCTCGCTGCACAGGCGGCAGAAGCTGCTCGGCCGGGTCAGGGGCGTACCGTCGATGGCCGTGATGATGGACGCTACCCCTGTGGCCTTGGCAAAGGCCTCCTGGATTTTCTGGATCTCCTCTAAATCGAAGAGATCCTGAAACTCCACCAGAGAATTTGTCTCCTGCCTCGTGCTCTCGGACATGAGCCTTCCTTCCACCGTCGCGCCAAGGGGCCAGCGGGGCAATAGTCGTCGTCAGGAACTCAGCGTTTCCGGTCGATTGCGGCGGTGACTGTGCGCAGGGCGCGCTGCAGGGCCTCCAGCTCAACCGGTTTGCCCACGTGCCCGTCCAGGCCCGCCGCCATGAACTTCTCGCGGTCGCCGCTCATGGCGTAGGCCGTGAGCGCGATGATGGGGATATCCCTCTTGCCACGCAGCTCCGGCAGGGTGCGTATGAGCTGTGTTGCCTACACCCCGTCCATTTCCGGCATCTGGATGTCCATCAGGACGCAGTCAAAGTCCCCGGCCTGGAGTGCCTCCACCGCCTGGCGCCCGGTTTCCACAAGAACGACCTCATGTCCCATGCGCCCAAGCAGGACCCGCATGGCCAGCTGGCTGGTGGCGTCGTCCTCGGCCAACAGGATGCGCAGGGCCCGCTGCGGCTCTGCGGACGCGGGTATTGCGTCGGCAAGGCCATGCCGGCTCGCAGCCTGCGGGATGTCCAGGAGCACATGCAGGTTCATGGTGGTGCCCACCCCCACCTCACTCTCCACGGAGATACCGCCCCGCATCAGGGCCACGATGCGCTTCACGATGGCCAGGCCAAGGCCGGCGCCCTCGTATTCACGCGTGAAGGTGCCGTCGTTCTGGGTGAACCGGCGGAACACGTGGTTGATCTTGTCGTCCGGGATGCCGATGCCGGTGTCCGCGACGCTCAAGAACAGGCGCACCTTGCCCGGCCCGTACTTTTCGCTGGGCCTGGACCAGGCCTCCACGCGCACGCTGCCGGAAGTGGTGAACTTGATGGCGTTGCCCACGAGATTGAAGAGAATCTGCCGCAACCGCGCCGCGTCGCCCAGCAGGACCTCGGGTAGGTCCGGATCCGGGTGGAAGGACAGCTCAAGCTTCTTGGCCGCGCAGGACACATGGAATATGGCCGCCACGGACTCGAAAACTTGCGGTATGCTGAAGGGTTCGGCCCGCAGATTCACTTGGCCCGCGTTCATCTTGGAGAAGTCCAGCACGTCGTTGAGCAGTGAAAGCAGCCTGTGGCCAGCGCTCACGGCCATGCTGACGTAGCTGCTCTGCTCCGAGTCGTGGTGGTCGATCTGCATGAGCTGGAGCATGCCGAGCATGCCGTTCAGGGGCGTGCGTATCTCATGGCTCATGTTGGCCAGAAACTCGCTCTTGGCCCTATCGGCGGCCTCGGCGCGCTCCTTGGCCTCAATGAGTTCGCCCTGCATCCGCTTGATGCCCGACATGTCCAGGTCGATGCAGTACATCTCCTTGCGGCCCGACCCGGTGGTGTACAACACATGCGACGAATAGACATGGACAGGACTGTTGTCCTTGTGGCGCAGGGTCAGCTCCCCGGAGGGAATGTGGATGCCCAGGGTGATCCAGTTGTTTACGGCCTCGATGACGCCCTGGCGCATGGCGTCCGGGATGATCAGGTCCTCAAGCCTGCGGCCCAGGGCCTCCTGCTCGGTGTACCCATACAGATGCTCGCTGGCCTCGTTCCAGAAAACCACCTCGCGGTTTTCATTGTACCCCTGGATGGCGATCTGGGAGACATCATTCAAGATGAAACGGAATCGCTCTTCGCTGGCGCGCAGGGCCGCCTCGGCCATATGCTTGTCGGTGATGTCCTTGGTGGAGGAATAGAGCATCTCGCGCCCGCCGATGCTCATGCGGCGGCCCGAAAGCAGGCAGTGGCGCAGGGTGCCATCCTTGCGCCGGGCGGTGAGCGCGAAGTTGTGGACAGCCCCGTGCGCGGCCACCTGCTCGCGCAGCTCATCGCGGTTGGCCATGTCGGTCCACAGGCCAAGCTGCGTCGCGTTTTTGCCGATGATCTCCTCGCGGGGGTAGCCCGTCACCTCCACAAAGGCGTCGTTGACCTCAACGAAGGTGCCGTTGAGTTCGGCCAGGGCCACGGGGTCGACACCCTCATGCATCATGGTGCGGAAGAACCCCTCGCTCTTACGCAAGGCGGTCTCGATCTCCATGAACTTTGTGATGTCCTTGGCGATGGTGAGCACCAAGGGCACGCCGCCGACCACAGTTATGCGGGCAGAGAGGAGGCAGTGGCGCACGCTGCCCGAGCGGTCGACCATGTCGGCCTCAAAGGCGCGGACAGAGCCCTTTGCGGCCAGGGCGGCGAAAAAGTCGTCACGCTGGGAGGTGTGCTTCCACAGACCGATATCCTTGGCCGAACGGCCCACGGTCTCCCTGCGGGTGTAGCCGCTCTGCTCGCAGAAGGCGTCATTGACCTCCACAAACTCGCCATCGGTACGGGAAAGCGAGATAGGGTCGAGGCTGGCCTGAAACGCGCTGCGCAGCAACTCTTCGCTCTTGCGCAGCGCCTCCTGGGCGGCCGACATCTCGCTGACGTTGCGGATGGAGCTCATGACCAGAGTCTCGCCGCCAATGACGATGAGCGAAGCCGAAACCAGGGCGGCGAACTCGCCCAGCTTCTGCGTGCGCAGGCGCACCGCGAACTCACGGATATGGCCCTGGGACTTGAGCATTGCAAAGAGCTCATCGCGCTGGCGGAGGTCAACGTAGAAACCGTAGTCCTGAACATTGCTGCCAAGGAGCTCTTCGCGCGAGTGCCCCGCTTCCTCGCAAAAGACGCGGTTTGCCGCGCGGATGACGCCCAGGGTGTCCGTAATCTGCATGGGTTCCGGACAGTCCTCAAGGAAGGCCTGGTAGGCCTCGATGGTCATGCCAACAGACGGCGCCGCTGGCGAAGGCTTTGACCGCGCTTCTGCTGGGTCAAGCTGTGACGACCGCATCCATCCCCTCCCAAGCACACCAGAAACGATGCCCAGACAATCCGTTCTGGTCCGTAAAGATTATTACAACATATAAGACGAAAATGTCCAGCGGCACGGAAATAATCATCTCTGGCGACACCCATACCGCAACGGGAGGAATACACGAGTATCCTGGTGCGCGTAATCAAGGAATGAATACGAGCATGCAGTGCACGAAGCCGAGGCTAGGCGAGCAGTTCCGGAGGCAACCCTAAAACGGGCGCCGGATCAGGCTTCAGGCCGGCGCACAGAGGCAAGCGGCAGCAGGACGCGGAAGGTCGACCCCTGGTCCGGAACGCTCTCGACCTCCAGACGCCCGCCCAGGAGGTCGACGGCCTTGCGCGCCTTGGCCATGCCGATGCCCAGCCCGGCGAAACGCTTGTTCAGGGGAACGTCGGCCTGGGCCAGCCCGGTGTTGATGTCGGCCAGGCGCTCGGCGGGAATGCCAATGCCCGTGTCGCGCACGGAGATGCAGAGCTGGTCGCCGGTCCCGGCGTCCGCCTGGCGGCTGAAGGAGACGTCCAGCTCGCCCTGGCTGGTGAAGCGCACGGCGTTCTCCGCAAGCTCCAGGAGGACCGTGCGCAGCAGGTGCAGGTCTGACCAGATTTCCTCCGGCAGCTCCGGCGACACGTCGCCGCCGAGCATGAGCCCCTTGGCGCTGGCCCTGGTCGCGATGTTCTGCACCATCATCTCACGCAGGGAGGCAAGGGCAACGGAGCTGGGGGTCAAGACGTACGTCTCAAGCTCCATGAGCTCAATGAGCCGGTTGAACAGATGCAGAAGCCGCTGGGCGGAGTCGCGCACGTCCACGAGGTAGTCGCGCTGCTGCGGGGAAAGCTCCGTGGCCAGCACCAGGTCCGTCAGCACAACGATGGGATTGAGCGGGGTCCTCAACTCGTGGCTCAAGTTGGCCAGGAAGTCGGACTTCATCCGGCTGGCTGACTCGGCCTGGGTCTTGGCCTTCTCCAGGTCCAGCATGGTCTGGCGCAGGTCCTCGGTGCGCTCCTCGACGCGCGCCTCCAGCAGCAATTGCTGCTCCTTCAGGTCCGTCACGTCGGACACGAGCACAAAGAAGCCGTGCACGTCCTCGCCCACCTGGTCGGGAATATAGTGGGCCATGGTGTAGCCGGTGCTGCCATCGGCCTTGACCATGGCGCGTTCGAAATGTTGCGCCTGCCCGCCAAGGGCGGCAAGGATGTACTTTTCATTCTTCTGGTACAGATCCTCGCGGAGCAGCTCCCTGATGCCGAGCCCGAGCATCTCCTCCCTGGTGCGGCCGAACCACTCCAAATAGGCGCTGTTGGCGAAGCGGCAGCGCAGGTCCGCGTCCCAATAGGCGACCATGCCGGGGATGTTGTCGATAACGGTGTGCACAAGCCGCACGCTGTCCTCCTGCGCCTGCGCCGCCAGGGCCTTCTGGCGGTCGGACTCCCGCTTGTGGCGCTCGTAGACGTAGAGGCCGAGGCAACTGAACAGGGCAAGCGCCAGGCACAGGCCGAGCTTCCAGATGGTGGCCGAGCGCCAGTCCGCGAACACGGCCTGCGGGTCGCGCGCCACCAAAAGCACCAGGGGATCATTGAGGCTCAGCCCGGCAGGACGGATGCTGCGCACGGCCTGTATGCGCTCCTCCCCTGTGGATTTGGCGCGGCCGACGAAGATGCTGGCCGGATTCCCGCTCTTGACGTGCTCCCAAAAAAAGGAGCCGGGCTGGGCCAGGCTCATCCCTGTGATGCCCTCGCGTTCTGGTATGCTGAGGAAAATCTCTCCTGAGCCGTGGGCGAGGCCCGCCCACATGTCCGGGGCGTACAGGATGGAGCCCAGCAGGGGGGCGAAATACCTCGGCTCAAGGCCAGCGGAGACCACGCCGTTGAATCCGCCCTGCGGTCCGGAGACCATCCGCCCGAGAGGGATGGTGAACACGCCGAGGGAGCTGACGAAGGGCGGGGAGATGTACAGCATGGCCTGGTCTGGGGAATTCTGAACATCCGTAAAATAGGCGCGCTTGTTGAAGTTTTGACCGACCAGACCCGGCACGTTGCAGGCCTGTATGGTTCCCTGGGCATCCAGGATGACCATCATGCGGACGCCGGGCATGGCATCGATCAGGGTCGCTAGGCGGGTGTTGAAGTCCTGGGAATTTTTCTGGCGGGCCCAGTCCTCGCTGAGCGAGCCCAAGACGTGGAAGAGCGAGGTCAACTGCTCGTCAAGGACCAGTTGCACCACCCTGGACTGTGCGAGCAGACGCTCCTGCTCCCTGGCCTGCACCCGATTGTGCTCCAGGCGCAGGTTGAGGGCCATGACGGCGGCCAGGGACAGCAGAAGAACGGCCAGAGCAAGCCAGTTGGAGCCGCCGCGCTCAATTGGTTGGGGTTCTTGCATAGTTCTCTTGTCCACAAGCTCCATCGGTTCATGCGATCTACCCGGAGCCGCGCCATGGAGAACAGCTCTGATCATATACGTATCATTAGTACGTTTTCAGCACCGTTTGCAAGCGCACAAGAGATCAAGCCAGAAAACTTTGCGGAATAACCGCAGGCTCATGGCTCTGGATCGATTGGGAGCCATACTCCCCAGGCATAATTTGCGTGGACAAAGCGCATTGACTTACTCGGCCCGGCGTGTCTAAAAATGCCTGGCCCAGCAACCTGTACAGGAGTCCACCCCACATGCGCAGCAAAACCGCCCTGCTCCTCGCCACGCTGATTCTCCTGCCCGCACTGCCCGTCCTTGCCGCAGAGTCCGCGTTCGCGCCCGGCCCCCAGCTCCAAAGCAATACGGAAGCAGCGCCCGAGTCCATGGACAGCGAACTGGTCCGCGAGGAGCAGCGCTTTTCGCAGTTCGCCCGGCAGCAGGTGGAGCGCATGAACGAGACCATCCTCGGCGGCAGGCACAGCATGCGCGTGAAGAAGTGCGCCGATGGCCTGTACCGCGCCAGCTACAAGGCCATCGACCTCGGCGAAGTGGTCTTCCACGTGCGCCGTGCCAAGCACGATCCCCGTTATTTCGTGGGCGACATGGTCTACAAGGAGCTTATCCTTGAGAGCGTGGGCCAGACTGCCGAGGCCTGCCGCAAGGGCTCCTTTGCCCCGGTGTCCACAAAGGCCAACCGCATCATTTACTCCTCCAAGCGTGGCGGCGGCTGGAACTAGCCGTCCCGTCACCACGCCGGGGAGAGCCCTGGCCCGTCCCTGCCCACTCCCCTTGCCGCCCATGCCCGGCAACTGACAAGCATCCCTGACCAAGACGTTCCCCAGGGGACTCTTGCGTTGCGGTCAACGCGGCTTTGGCGGCCCGGCGGAAGCGGCCCAGGAAAGCAGCCCGGCGGGAACCTCATCGAAGTCTCGACCGACTAGGCCCCCGAACGCCCAAGCGGGGCGCTACCCGGCCAAGGGCAGGGTCACGGCCAGCACCGTCTCGTTGCGCTCGTCCGAGGTGTCCATGCTGATGCTCCCGCCCTGGGCCCGGACCATTGCCCTGGCCGAATAGGTGCCAAGCCCCGTGCCCTTCACCTTGCCCAGGGTCACGTACTTGTCGAAGAAACGCTCGCGTATCTCCAAAGGCACGACGCCCGCGTTGCGGATGACCACGCGGCAGACGGCGTCCTTGAAAAGTTCGACACGCACGGTTTCGCCGGGAGGCGTGGCCTCGAAGGCATTAAGCAGCAGATTCTGGAAGGCCATGCGCAAGAGGCCGGGCACGCCCAGGCAGACGCACCTTGCGTCCGGGCTTGCCGGACGGCCCTCGAACAGAAGCTCCGAGCGGACCTCGACGAACTCGTCCTGCCTATGCATGGTGGACAGGATATCCCGGAGCAGGTCCACGACCTCGCAGGCTTCCGGCGCAACTTGATACTGCCCGGTTTCGATCTTGTAGATGTCCAGCGAACTGTTCAAGGTGTCGAGCATGTTGCGGCCGGACTGTTCGAACAGGTCAAGGAGCGCGCCGCGCGTCTCTGTCGGGAGGTCCGGATCCTCACGCAGTATCCGGGCGATGTTGATGGCGCTGCTGGCCGGAGAACGGAGGTTGTGGCTGATGGTGCGCTCGATCTGCTGGCGCAGCTCCTCGGCCCGCTTGCGTTCGGTTATGTCCATGTGCGTCCCGACCATGCGCAGGGCCTTGCCTGCGGCATCCTGCTGGATCACCTGACCCCGGTCCAGGACCCAGATCCAGCCGCCCGCCTTGGTGCGCAAGCGAAACTCCATGTTGAAGGGCTCCTTGCTCACAAGGTGGCGCTGGATGGTCTGCTCGGTCTTGTCGCGGTCCTCCGGGTGGATGAGGCCAGTCCAGGTCTCGTAGGCATGCGGCAGTTCCGCTGGTCCGTAGCCCAGCATGGTGAACCAGGACTCGCTGAAGAACACCTCGCCCGTCTCCACATGCCAGTCCCAGACCCCATCACTGACGGCGGAAAGCGCCAGGTTCAGGCGCTCCTCGCTCTGCGCGATGGTGGCCTGCTGCCGGAGGCTCTGCGCCTCGTAGTTCTTGAGCAAGGCCAGGAGGATGGCCGAAACGGCAGCGACGTACAGCCAGCCCTTGAAGGTGTTGACCAGGGTGAAGAGATCTACGGAATGGGAGAACAGAAGCTGGGCCAGCCTGTCGGATAGAAGTATCCAGAGCGCGCTGATGATCGCATAGACAGAAACAATTCTGGATGGCTTGAGGCTCGACATGGCGGGCTCCTCGTCTGGAATGCTTTGCTATGTACAACCAGTGGAGTGATGCAGCAAGCCCTTTCCCAACCTGGCGCGGCTGACAGTTCGGCACCGAACGCAACAAGGTTTTCTCCAAGCGAAAGTGTTCCTGTCGACTTCATTTCAACAGATAAATAACAATTTTGAAACACAGAACGATTGCATCGAATAATTCCAATAGAGATATTGACAAAAACAGCCTTAATAGCCAAGTTGCGTATGAGTATTGCGTAGGAGGCAGGACAAAGTTTCCTCTGCCGGTCTCCTGTCGGCGCCAAGAGACCGCCCTGTCGTATCGCCGTGAGGATGGACAAGCCCGCATCGCCGCCAAAGACGAGGAGTGTTTATGTCAACGTTTGTCTACAGGGATGTAAACGTGCCCAACGAACTTGCCGGAATTATAAACTATATGTCTGAAGTCGAGCGCTACCGCGAGGAGCTCTCCAACCTCGGCAGCCAATGGGACCTGCTCACCATCCTTGGACAGATGAGCGGCACAGGCACGGACATGACCGGCACCCGCGAGGGTTTTCAGAGCCTCACCTCTGAGCTTCTGGGCCAGTTGGGGCTGGAAACCCTGAAGAAAACAGCCCAGGATATCGGAGCCAAAGCCCAGGTCGTCGTCGACATCGTCATCCGCAACCTCTTCGAACGCACTGCGGACATCGGATTTCTCGCCACGGATGACGATATCCGCGAATTCCTCAAAAACATTCGTCTGTTTGACATAAACGACAAAGACGCCATAGAGGCCCGGCAGGAAGCGCTGGACCGGATAATTGACCGGTTCCATGAATACGTGGCCAAGTATTCTGTTTATTTTGATATTGTACTCCTTGACACCGAAGGGCAGATTCTGGCCCGGCTGGACCGGAACAACCCGGCCACCCATTCGAAGGCCTCCTGGATATCCGAGGCCCTCACCACAGCCATGGATTATGTGGAGGTCTTCGAGAAGTCTGACCTGCTGCCGGACAACGGCAACTCCCTGATCTACGCCTACCGCGTCACGGAAAGCGATGCCGTCGCATCAAGCCCGCTGGGCGTGCTTGCCCTCTGCTTCCGCTTCCAGAACGAGATGCACAGCGTCTTCAAAAAGCTCATCAGCCCCGGCGACTGGACGGTCCTGACCCTGCTGGACAAGTCGGGCACGGTCATCGCCAGTTCCGATGTCGACCACGTCCGCATCGGGGCCAGCATGGAGCTGGCCCTTGAGTCCGATTCGCGGGTCGTCCGCTTCGCCGGCCGGGAGTACCTGGCCAAGACCTGCGAGACCAACGGCTACGAGGGGTTCTTTGGGCTTGGCTGGCTCGGCCACGTCATGCTGCCCCTGGAGCACGCCTTTGAACCCGAGAGCAGGAACCTCACCCAGCGTGTGGAAGAAAAAATCCTTGCGGCGGTCATGAACGACCCCAGGCTTTTTTCCGAGGAGTTGCGCAGCATCCCCATCCAGGCCGACCGCATCCAGGCGGAGCTTGAACGGACCGTCTGGAACGGCAACGTACGGGAGAGCGACGCCCAATCCAAGGTCCTCCTGTGGAACATCTCGGACGCCGGAGCCAGAACCAAGACCGTGTTCGAAAAATCCATCTGCAACCTGCATGAGACCGTCGTCTCCGCAATCCTCGACGATGTCGAGTTCCGGGCCGCCCTGGCCGTGGACATCATGGACCGCAACCTCTACGAGCGGGCCAACGACTGCCGCTGGTGGGCGCTGACGTCCGCCTTCAGGAGAATCCTGGTCCAACCCGCCATTCCGAAAACCGACATCGACAACATTTCCGGCATCCTGGGCTACATTAATGGCCTGTACACTGTCTACACGAGCCTGTTCGTCTACGACACCCACGGCAAGGTCCTCGCCGTCTCCAATGCCGAACTCCAGGACTTCGTGGGCAAATCCCTCAACGCTAACTGGGTGTTCGAGACGCTGAACATACGCGACAGCCAGAAGTACTGCGTCTCGCCTTTCGAATCCACGGCCCTCTACGGCCAGCGGCACACCTACATCTATGGCGCGTCGATCACCGACATCGACAACCCGAAGAACGTCCTGGGCGGCATCGGCATCGTCTTTGACAGTGAACCGCAGTTCGCGGCCATGCTTGAGGACTCTCTGCCGCATGACGACAACAAGGAAGTCTGCACCGGGTGTTTCGCCGTATTTACCGAGCGCGACAAGAACATCATCAGCTCCACGAGCGCCGACCTCAAGGTCGGCAGCCATCTGGACATCGACGATAAATTCTTTGCCTTGGACAACGGCGAGAAGACCTCGCGGATCATCGCGTTCAAGGGTCAGTACTACGCGGTGGGCGCCTGCACGAGTTCGGGCTATCGTGAGTACAAGATCGACGACAGCTACCAAAGCGACGTCATCGGCCTCGTCTTCGTCCCCCTGGCTGAGATTCGCGAGCAGACGCACAAGGTCGTCCGCCGCCGCGAGGTCAGCATGGATGTGGGCCACTCCAGGTCCGGCAGCGACAACTGCGTCGAGATCGCCTCCTTCTACATCGGCTCCAGCTGGCTCGGCATAAATGCCGCCAAGGTCGTCGAGGCTATCCGCTTCGAGGGCGTTACGGGCATACCGGGCGCTCCGCCCGTGCTGCGCGGCAAGGTGTACTACAACGGAGAGGTGGTCCCGGTCATCGAGATCCACACCATGACCGGGGCGAAGTACCCGGACAACGAAGCCGAGCTGCAGATCGTCATCGTCCGCTACGAGGTGCACAAGTCGAGCAAGGAACTCGTCGGCATCGTCGTCGATTACCTGGCCGAGATTCCAGAAATCTGTCACACCCGCGTCGACTCCGCCAACTCCGCCCTGGACGGCAACGGCTACACCGAAAGCATCATCAAACCAGAACCCGGCACAAAGAAGAAGGACATGCTGGTGGTGCTCAGCCCTGAAGGAGTGATGCGGCACCTGATGGAGGTCATCGGAACCATGAAGCGGTTCTGATCACAAGGCAAAA
This sequence comes from Pseudomonadota bacterium, assembly GCA_018817515.1. Taxonomy (GTDB): domain Bacteria; phylum Desulfobacterota; class Desulfovibrionia; order Desulfovibrionales; family Desulfovibrionaceae; genus Humidesulfovibrio. Next base: position 26,958 of record JAHIUD010000112.1, on the reverse strand, counting down.
CGAAATCCCGGCCCCCATGTGAGGGCCGGGCAGAATTCTGGCGGAGAGGGCGTGGTCCCCCCCCCTGGCGGCGCTTTCAAGCACATGCCCGCTGAACAGGCGACCCTGGTCCCAGAAACATCAGCACACCCAAGCGCAACGGGAGCCTGAGCAAACGCGGCTGTAGCGGTCACAACGGACAAGGGCGGCTTGGCCTTCGTGTAACGCCGGACATGGTGCTTGGGCCACTAGGGAACGAAATAGAAGTCACCGCGCAGGCTTGTTGACTCCCACGGCACCTGCTTATCCTTCGTGGTACGCATGACCTCGTCGCGCACGCGCTTGAACATCTGCTCCACTGGCTGGCCTGGCACGCGCATGGCCTTGAGCAGCTTCTCCGTGTACAGCCCATTCTTGCCCGTGCCGTCTGCAGCCACCGAATCCGGCGCCGTGGCATAGGCGATGAGGGCGCCCTTGGGTGCGTCCATCTTGGCCAAGCCCTGGTCTGCGCTTCGCCAAGAGCGGGCAAACGGATTGGAGCGGCAGGCGTCCAGGATGATGATGTTCAGATCATTGCCTGCGTTCTCCATGCGTCCGAGCACCAATCCAGCGTCCATGCACTTGTACTTGACGTCCTGTTCGGCCAGGATTTTCGCATCAACCGGCACAAGGTAGTTGCGGCCGTTCACCTGCAGCCCATGGCCTGCGTAATAGAACAGCCCGACACCGCCCTTCTTGAGCTTGCCCCAGAACTCATCCACAGCGGCCTCCATCTGGGCCAAGCCTGCGTTCTCGCGGGCGATGACCTCGAAGCCCATTGACCGCAAGATTGCCGCCATGTCGTGGGCGTCATTGGGTGGGTTCCTGAGCGGTCCCTCCTTGTACGCGCCGTTGCCGATGACCAGGGCGATGCGGCGTTCGAGCGGTCTCGCGGCATGCGGCTCGACCAACGTTTTCTTGGTCGGCATAGCCTGGGATGAAGAAACTGCTTCCTTCGCCGGAGGAGGCGCCCCTGGCGCTTCAGCTACCGGCGTTATGGCCGTTGGCAGGGGGCCGCCCGAGGTTTCCTGGCTTGCTGCGGGTTTCAAAGACGCCGTTTGCGGGATGCGCAATTTGGCGACGTCCAGATTTCGCCGAGCAACTTCCTGCAGGTTGCGGGTATTCTCAGCCTCAACCGCCGACTGATCGGTTGCGAAGATGAACGTGCCGGTATTTCCGAAGGAGTCGTGGGCCGTTCCAACGCCTGCGGTCATGGACACAAGGTGGCTGGAAATTTCAAGACGGCGCCCATCTTCGCATTGGAGCCACCCGCGCGCCTTTCCCCGCTCGTAATCCTGCGTTTCACCCGTACAGTTCATGTTCAGCTTGGCGAAATGGACCTTGACGTCGGTATGCCCGGAAAGCGGATTGCCGCTGCCCACGCCGGTGATGCTGTCGCTGTAGTCATCCGTGTGACCAGAGATATAAAACGGGACGCATCCGCTCAGGACAAAGGCCGCGAAAAGGGCCAAGGCAATGCAATGAGCGTGGCTCCTACCCAATGTTTTGGCATAACGTAACATGGAATCCCACCCCGTGATTCAAGCGTTTACACCCCACATGTAAATGCAAAATCACATTTACCTCGTGATGTCCATATCCACTGTTCAGGCACAGTTGCCGCAGGCCAAAGCATCCCGTAATATGATTACATATTAACGCATTACATTTGCCACACAAAATTTTGAGGCGGGATGGCAGGACACGATAGACCCGGGAATTGAGAAATCCCGGCCACCCTTGCAGGGGCAGGGACTTGGCTCCTGGCGGAAAAGGGAGCGGCGTGAGTCGCCCCCGAGTCATGGGCGGCAGTCACAATTTTCGCCAAAGGGCACAAACGCGGGGCGCACAGAGGCTTTGCGACCTGATTTCGGGCGCAAAAAAGGGGCTACGGCGGACACCGTAACCCCTTGAAATCTGGCGGAGAGGGAGGGATTTGAACCCTCGATGGGCTTTTAAGGCCCATACCCGCTTAGCAGGCGAGCGCCTTCGGCCGACTCGGCCACCTCTCCTTGAGAACGCGCCATTCCGACGCGGTTGAACCCTCTACCCCCTGGCAGCCGGTGCTGTCAAGGTGCCTGGAGACATTAGCCCTTCTTGCGCGGCGCAGCAGGCTTGCTGGATTTTGTTCCGGCCTTGCCGCCGGATTTGCCGCCGGGCTTGGCGCCAGGCTTGCCACCGGGATTGGACGGCGAGTCGACCCAGTGCTTCTTGCCAGCGGCGGTCTTGGCGTCCATGGTCTGGCGCGATTTGCCAAGCCTGGGCGCGCGGGTTTTCAGCACACGCTCCGGCTCCTTCTTCTCGTGGCTGGAGCGGAACACCGCTGAGAGCGGGGCCATGCGGATGCCCAAGAGCTTGCGCAGCTGGCTCTCCAGATAGCGCGCGTAAGAAGGCTTCACCAGCTCTTCGTCGTTGACGAAGAACACGAAGGTTGGCGGGTCCTCGTCGGCCTGGGTCATGTAGTAGAACTTGGCCCGGCGGCGGTTGATCACCGGGGGCATGTGCCTGGTGGTGGCCTCGGTCATGGCCCGGTTGAGCTGGCCCGTGCCGATGCGGATGGTGCACTCGGCGCGAATGTCCTCGGCCAGCGAGAGCACCTTCTGCAGGCCCAGCCCGGTCAGCGCCGAGACATACAGCGTCGGCACGTACGGGGCGATGCGCAGCGCGGCCTCGTAGGTCTCGCGCAGGGCCTTCAGCTGTGTTTTGGGCACCAGGTCGATCTTGTTCACGGCCACGAAGAACGGCGTGCGCTCAGTGGCCAGGTAGTCGATGAGCCGCTTGTCCTGGCGCGAGAGCCCTTCCAGGGCGTCGAGCACGAGGATGGTCACGTCGGCGCGCTTGCTGCTGGCCAGCGCCCGGTACACGGACATCTTCTCCAGCGAATCGTGAATGTTGGCCTTGCGCCGAACTCCCGCCGTATCCACAAAGACGTAGCGCTTGCCGCCGATGTCGTAGGTGATCTGAACCGAGTCGCGTGTGGTTCCGGCCACGTCGCTGACGATCTGTCGGCCCTGGCCGACGAGCGCGTTGACCATGGACGACTTGCCCGCGTTGGGCCGACCGAGCATGCAGATCTTGAGGCCGCGCTCGGGCGCGTCCGCATCCTCCGCCCCCTGCGCGATGAGCGGCCTGGCCAGCTCGGCGATGCGCGCGCGCAGGGTGTTCAGGCCGAAGCCATGGGCTGCGGAAACCGGCGCGATCTCCAGGCCCAGGGCGTGGAAGTCCGTAGTGGCCTTGGCCTCCTGCTCGGGTCCGTCGATCTTGTTGACCACCAGCAGGATGGGCTTGCCCGAGGCGCGCACGCGCTCGCTCACGGACTCGTCCAGGCCGGTGATGCCCTCGCGGCCATCGACCACAAACAGCAGGATGTCGGCCTCATCCATGGCCTCGGCGGCCTGGTCGAAGACGCTCTTGTCGATGCCGCCGTCCTCGGAGTCGGGCAGCATGCCGCCGGTGTCGACCACGGCCACGCGCACCTCGTCCTCCACCATCTCGCCGTAGATGCGGTCGCGGGTGACGCCGGGCATGTCGTGGGTGATGGCCTTGTTCTTGCGGATCAGGCGGTTGAAAATACTGCTCTTGCCAACGTTGGGGCGGCCTAAAAGGGCGATGATCGGCAACATGGCGTTTTCCAGATGCCCGCCCCCTTCGGGGGTTTCAAAGGAGGCGGGCTTTATCTCTACAGGTTTACAATCTGGCGTTTATCTCCTCGGCGACCTTGACGCCGGAGAGGAGCATGCCGCCGAAAATCGGGCCCATGCGGTAGGAGCCGTAGGTGGCGTTGGCGGCCATGCCAGCCACCCAGACGCCGGGGAACACCTCGCGCGTGTGGCGCACGGTGTTGGCCTCGGCCACGTCAGCCCACATGGACTGCTCGCCCTCGATGCCGCCGGAAGGGGTGTTCAGCCTGACCCCGTTCTTGCGCACCAGGGTTTTGAGCATCTCCACATCGTGTCCAGTGCATTCTATGGCATGTTTGCAGTGTAGCACAAGCGGGTCCACATGCAACCGCGCCATCTCCACCGGGCTTGAGTTCACCACCAGGCCCATGACCCGCTTCTCGCCGTCGATCTCGCGCAGGACCACGTCTTCCACGCTCATGCAGTTGAAAACCATGGCGCCCGCCTTGGTGGCCCGGTAGGCCAGGGCGGCGGTGGCGGCCACGGAATCGGCCAGGAAGTAGCCGGGCTTGTACTCGCGCAGGGCGCAGCCAGCCTCTTCCAGGATGCCCTTGGCCTCCTCCTGCACCACGATGTAGTTCCAGGTCATGCCGCCGCCCCACATGCCGCCGCCCACCGAGAGCTTGCGTTCGAACAGGGCGACCTTGCGCCCGGCCTCGGCCAGCTTCCAGGCTGCGGTAAGGCCCGAGGGCCCGCCGCCCACAATTGCCACGTCGAGGTTAAGCGCGTTCTTGAACTTCTCGAAGTAGGCGCTGGCGATGGCTTCGGTGACAATCCTTTCGTCAATGATCATGGGGTCCTCCTGCAACTGTTGCGGTTTTGGTCAAAACGCGCCTCAAACGAAAAACCGTCCCTAAGAAGGGACGGCTCCTCGCGTTGCAGATTTCCCTTCGTCGGCATTACCCGGACAGGTTCAACGGTCAACCCCACAGCCCGACGCATGGTCTGGCAAGGGATCCTCTCAGCCCGGTTTCTCCGAGCTCCCGCAGGACGGTGTTCCTAAAACGGAACTATTTGAAAAGCTTGGCGATGGCCTCCGTGTAGGGCGTGGTCAGCACGCCGCGCTCGGTGATGATGCCGTGGATGAGCCGGTTCGGGGTCACGTCAAAGGCGTAGTTGAACACGCCAACGCCATCGGGGGTGATCTGGGTGTTGCCCACGTGGGTCACCTCGCGCGGGGTGCGGTCCTCGATGGGAATCAGCGAGCCGTCGGCGGTCTCGGGGTCGATGGTGGACACCGGGGCGGCCACGTAGAACGGGATGCCGAACTCGTGCGCCAGAAGCGCCACGCCAAAGGTGCCTATCTTGTTGGCCGCGTCGCCGTTGGCGGCAATGCGGTCCGCGCCGACGATGACCTTCTGCACCAGGCCGCGCTGCATCAGAAGCGCGCAGGCGTTGTCGCAGGCCACCTTCACCGGGATGCCGTCGCGGTAAAGCTCATAGGCCGTGAGCCGCGCGCCCTGCAAAAAGGGCCGGGTCTCGTTGGCGATGACGGAGATTTTCTTGCCCTGCTCCACCGCCGCGCGGATGGGCGCAAGCGCCGTGCCGTAGCCTGCGGTGGCCAGGGCGCCCGCGTTGCAGTGGGTCATCACCGTGTCGCCGTCGCTCAAAAGGTCCGCGCCGGACGCGCCGATGGCCTTGCAGGTCTCGATGTCCTCGGCGTGCACGACCTTGGCCTTGGCCAGCCAGAACACGCACAGCTCGTCCAGCGAAAACTCCGGGTGCTTGGCCCACTCGGCCTGCATGAGGCGCACGGCCCAGCGCAGGTTCACCGCCGTGGGCCGGGCCGAGGCGATCTGCTCCAGCTTGGCCGTGAGCGCGGGCTTCCAGTCGGCCACGCCCGCTCTGGAGACCTCACGGGCGGCCAGGTAGCAGCCGTAGGCCGCCGTCACGCCGATGGCGGGCGCGCCGCGCACCACCATGACAACCAGGGCCTCGCAGATGTCCTTCACGTTCTTGCAGACGTACCATTCCTCACGCGTGGGCAGGTAGCGCTGATCCAAGAGGACAAGGGCGTCCTTTTCCGGGGAATACTGGATGTGCTCGGTCATGTGGTGCTGTCCTTGAAATGATTGGGGGGTCAAAGAATGTGAAAACTACTTCAGCTTCTCGGCGAGGAGCTGATTCACGACGGCGGGGTTGGCCTGGCCCTTGGTGCGGCGCATGATCTGGCCCACGAAGAAGCCCATGAGCTTGGTCTTGCCCGCGCGGTAGTCGGCCAGCTCCTTGGGATTCTCGGCCAGCACGGCGTCCACGTCGGCCTCCAGCGCCGAGGTGTCGGAGATCTGCACCAGGCCCTTGGCCTTGACCAGCACCTCGGGCTCGGCGCCGGTTTCCAGCAGCTCGGGCAGGATGTCCTTGGCGCTCTTGGCGCTGATGGCGCCCTCTTCAACCAGGCGCACCAGGGTGGCCAGATTCTGCGGGGTGAGCTTCAGGTCCGCAGCGCGTCCGCCGGTCTGGTTCAGCTCGCGCAGGATGTCCGTCATGAGCCAGTTGGCGAGCTTCTTGGGCTCGTTGAAAGCCGCCACAGCAGCCTCAAAGTACTCGGCCATGTCGCGCTCGGCGGTCAGCACCTCGGCGGCGTCAGTGGTCAGGCCGTACTGGGTGGCGAAGCGCTTCTCCCGGGCCTTGGGCAGCTCGGGCAACTCGGCGCGACACTGCTCGAGCCAGGCCTCTTCCAGCACCAGCGGCACCAGGTCCGGGCAGGGGAAATAGCGGTAGTCGTGGGCTTCTTCCTTGCCGCGCATGGAGTGCGTGGTGCCCTTGTTGGCGTCATACAGTCGCGTCTCCTGGACCACGGCCTCGCCGTCCTCCACCAGGTCGATCTGGCGCTCCACCTCGAAGTCGATGGCCTTCTGCACATGCTTGAAAGAGTTCAGGTTCTTGAGCTCCGCGCGGGTGCCGAAAGCTTCCTGGCCAAAGGGCCGCACGCTGACGTTGGCGTCGCAGCGGAAACTGCCCTCCTCCATGTTGCCGTCGCAGATGTCGAGATAGACCAGAATGCTGCGGATGGCCTTCAGGTAGGCCACGGCCTCCTCGGCGCTGCGCATGTCCGGTTCGCTGACGATCTCGATCAAGGGCACGCAGGAGCGGTTCAGGTCAACGTAGCTCGCGTTGTCCTGGGCCGAGTGGATGTTCTTGCCCGCGTCCTCTTCCATGTGGATGCGCGTGACGCCTATCCGCTTGGGGCCCTTGGCGGTGACGATGTCCACATGGCCATGCTCGCAGATGGGCAGATCGAACTGGGAGGTCTGGTAGCCCTTGGGCAGGTCCGGGTAGAAGTAGTTCTTGCGCGCGAACACGCTCTTCATGTTGATGCGGCAGTCGATGGCCAGGCCCATCTTGGCGGCGTACTCCACCACCTTGCGGTTCAGCACGGGCAGTACGCCGGGCATGCCGGAGCACACCGGACAGACGTTCTCGTTGGGGTCCACGCCAAACTGGGTGGAGCAGGAGCAGAAGATCTTTGACCTGGTCTTGAGCTGGGCGTGCACCTCAAGGCCGATGACGGTTTCATACCTGGTCATGAGCCCTCCGAATGCGCCTCTAGATCCCGGACTTGCGGCTGTAGAGTTCCGGGTTCAGGCGCGGATCGTTGTACATCTTGAACTGGTAGTAGACCTTGGGACGCTTGCGGCCGGAGGCGTAGTCCTCCAGGAGGTCCGTGATGGCCAGCAAAAGGTCACTACGCTGCTCCTCAAGCACCACGAGCTTGCGGCGGCACTCGCTGGTCAGGTCGTCCCCCGCGCCCTGGCGCTCCACCTGCTCCAGCATATGGAAGGTCTTGAGCGCGAGAATGGAGCCGCGATCCAGCGCAACGCCGAGGGACTCGGTGTTGAAGCGCGGGCGCTCGCCCTCGGCCAGGGGCGGCAGCAGCGGGTCAATGGCGCGCACCAGAAACAGGTCCAGGCGCTCGATCAGGTCGTTGCGCTCCTGGTTCAGCTTGTCGATGGCGTACTTGCAGTCGGCGATGAGCTCCGGCCCGGCGTCCTTGCGGCGCGCGCGGTCCTCCACGTGCCACAGGCAGAAGTTGGCCCAGTGCTGGCGCAGCACCAGTTCGGCGAAGCCCTCGGCGTCGTTGGCGGCGCTGATGTCCGAGGCAAAGGCGGGTTCCTGGCGGTGCCAAGGGGCCACGGCCTGATCCTGATCCACAAAGGCGCGCTCGATGAAGGAGCGGATGTCGTCGAAGGAGATAACGGTCATTGAGCTCTCTTGGTTCATGGTCATGAGGTCATTGTCTGCCCCGCAGCGCGCTCTTGCTCACGAGCAGGTGCACTGTGGCGGATGTTCGCATGGTCGCTTCCAGGCGTTCGGCACGTTCGCCGCTGCCCAGATAAAGGTCAAGCCTCAGGCCCTGGATATCCGCGCCGGCATCCTGGGCCAGAACAATCCCGCGCAGAACGCCGCCACCATCCGAAACGGACGACGGGCCGGACAGCGGAGCTTTAAGCACCGCCACCGCGCCAAGCGGTAGGAGACTTGGGTCTGTAGCCAGACTGACAAGCGGCGTCAACGGTTTTCCCAGCGAACCCTCGCTGGCGGCAGTGGTGAAACGGAAAAACACATAGCTTCGGCTTTCGGCCATAAGCTCCAGTGAGCGTGCGGGGTTGGCCGCGCACCAGGCCCTGATTTCAGCACGATTCAGGCGCTCTTTGGGCAGGGCTCCGGCGTCCAAAAGAATCTTGCCCAGGCCCTTGAATGCCAGCCCGTTGGCCCCGGCGAAGTGCACCCCGCGCACCGAGCCGTCGGGCAGGCGCAGGGTTCCCCCGCCCTCGGTCTGCAACAGGAAGGGGTCGGCCGGATTCTTCAGCCAGGCCAGCTCCAGGCCGCGCCCGGCCAGCGCCCGGTTCAGGTCCACGGCACGGCGGTCGTAGGAGGCGGGCCTGGCGGCGAGGTCCGGCGGCGGCGCGTACAGCGGATAGTCGTAACCGGGAGCGCGCACCAGGCTGGCTTCCATCTCCGGCGAGTAATAGCCCGTGAGCAGCGGGTCCGGGGCCAGCTCGTACCAGACGAAGCGCTCGGAAAGCAGGCCGGGATTTTGGTCCAGCGCGGGCAGCATGGCCAGGAGTTCCTGGGCGCTCTGGCGCAGCTGCCCCCAGGAGAGCGTGCCGCCGGGCTGCACCAGGGCGGGCTCGCCTTGCGGCATGCGCGAGAGGTAGTCCAGGCTGTAGCGCAGGGGCGCGGCCAGGTCGGCGTAGGAGGACAGGGACTGGGAGGCCGGGGACAACTGCCCGGCCAGGAGTCTGGATTCGGACCCGCGCAGGGCGCTGAAGGCAGCAGGGGCCTGGGAGAGGTGGTACTCTGGCGGCGCGGACGGCGCGGGGATGCTGGGACGCCGCGAGGGTGCCGGACGGCCGCCGCCGCTGGAGCCGGGCCAGGGAACGTAATCGCCCACGCCGCAGCCCAGGAGCGCGAAGCACAAAGCCACCGCCAGGCCCGCAGCCAAAAATGGCCCGCCGCGCAGGTGGCGCGCTCCCCTGGCCGAGGCAGCGCCCTGCCCTGCCCGCAACAACATGCCCTCTCCGGCCCTGGTCGCGCTGGTTTTATTCACAACCGCCTGCCCACACCGGCCTATCCGCACTGGCCTATCCACACTGGCCTATCCACACTGATCAATGGAGGCATCGCAATACTTGCCCACCCCGTATTCCCGGCGGCGCAGGAACTTCTCCGGGCTGGGCCCGATGATCTGCAGCTCCGGCTGGCGCTTCTGCACCGAGAGCGCGATGTTCATCTCCTTGGTGCAGCCCGTGGAATAGGTGGAGTCCTTGCCCGCCCAGACCGGCGGGACCTTCTTGCCCATGAGCTCGAAGCTCTTCTCGATGTCCATGTCGGTCTGGAAACGCCAGACGTTGAGCAGGCCGCTGCGCTGCACGCGCTCCCACATGAACATGAGGTCGTCGGCGTCCATGCCCTCTTCGAAGTACTCGCCGGGGTTGATGATGAAGGTGCCTTCCAGGCGCGAGCGCAAATGGGCCACAAAGGTGTTCAGCACCTCGATGGCCAGCTTCACCTGGCCGGGGATACTGCCCACGATGGCGCTGTAGAACATCACCGTCTTGCCCGCGGCACGCGCCCGGCGCATCTGGCTGATGATGCCGTCGGCCTTGGCCAGGATGGCCTCCTCGCTGAACTTGCGCACGCGCTCGGCCTTGGGCTTGCAGTACATGCGGAACTTGCCCTGGGAGTCGGTGAAGAAGACCAGCACGTCGCGGGTGAACTCGTGGCTGGTGTTGATGAAGCGGCGGTAGTAGGCCTCGCCCTTGGCCAGCACCAGGTCCGATTCCTTCCAGGCCCGGGCGAAGGTGACGGAAGTGCGATAGGGGTTGAAGCGCTCGCGGGTGCCGTCGGAGATGACTACCAGCCGGTGCTCGCGGGTGGCCTGCAAGAGCTCGTTCTTGCTGGCCCGGTGGTTCTGGATGAAAAAGGCGTCCTTGAACTCGGCCGCCAGGATGGGGTCGCTCTCCAGGTCCCAGACGGTGGGGCTGTCGAAGTAGAAGCCCTCCTTCAGGGCCATGACCACGCGATGGCCCTGGCGCAGAAGCGCGCGCACCACCTGCAGATCCAGGAGGACGCCGCCGCTGGCCCTGGGCAGGTACAGGATGCGCAGGGGACCTCGCTCCGGGTTGAACAGGCCGCGCAGGGGCGAGAAGTCCACCGGCGCAAGGGACTCGCGCAGCTCGTCGGGATCCAGGCTGGCTGCCGGGTTGTCCTCGGTCCAGAAGCGCTTGCAGGTGGAGAGGAACAACAGCCGCTCCATCTCCAGCAAGTCGAGTTCAAAACGCAGCTGGTTGATGCTGGTGCAGGAGAGCCGGTCTTCCGGGCAGACGTTCACCAGGCGGGAGTAGAACGTGCTGCCCACAAAATTGCGCGCGCGGCGGTTCATCTGCCGCTTGAGCGTGCGGTAGGGGTCGTCGAGCCCGCTCTGGGTCAGGAAAATGGTCAGCATGCGCTTGAGCAGGCGCGAGGGGATGAGGATGGGGGCGCTGAGCACCATCTGGAACTTGTGGCGGCAAAGATGCAGGATGCGCTTGCGAAGCGGTGCCTCGCGCACGTACTCGCGGATGAGCCGCACGATGAGCTTCCACTGCTGACCATACTCAACAGCCAGGTCCTTGCCCAGCTTGGCCTTGAGCAGAAAGTGCAGCATCCAGTCGCCGCAGGGGGCGTAGAAGCTGTCCTCGTCCAGCGCGACCATGAAGCGTATCTGCTCCGGCGAGGCGTTCTTCACCGGGTCGATGGAATGCTCCAGGTTGTTCTCGGTCATGAAGTGCAGGAGCAGCGCGTCCAGCACCGGGTCCTTGTCGTACTTCAGCTCCCGCGCGCTCTCAAAGGTAAAATTCAATGGCAAGGGTCACCTCTCGGTAAAGAAGCCTTTGCTCGCCAGTTTGGCGAAGTAGGATGTCTTGTCCGTCTCGGCCAGGAGCATGTCGTCCGGGGCGCGGCGCACGAGCACCACATCCCCCGCCTCCAGGGCGAAGGAGCGCTGCCCGTCCACCGACAGGCGCACCTCGCCCGCCTGATCCTCCACCACCACGGAAAGCTCGCCCTCGGCAGGCAGGACCACCGGCCGGAAATTATTCAGGAACGGGCACACCGGCGTCAGGCACAGGGCCTCCATCTCCGGATGCACCAGCGGTCCGCCAGCGGAGAAGCCATAGGCTGTGGAGCCCGTTGGCGTCGAGATGATCAGGCCATCGGAGCGCATGGCTCCCACCCGTTCGCCGTCGCGCAGGACCAGCAGGCGGATGAGCCGGGCCAGCTCGCCCCGGCTGACCACAAGATCGTTGATGGCCCGGCCCGAGCAGACGCTCTCCCCCCCGCGCCGGACAGCATAGGAGAGGCTGACCCGCCGCGACAGGGTGTAAGACCCGGCCAGCAGCGCCCCAAGGCTCTTTTGCCAGTCCCCTGCGGGCTCGGCCAGAAAGCCTACCCTGCCAAGGTTCAGCCCCAGAAGCGGCAACCCGTGGCCCAGGCTCATGCGGGCCACGCCAATGAAGGTGCCGTCGCCGCCGAGCACAAGCACGGCGTCGAACTCCCCCTCGGGCAGCTTGCAGGTCCCGGCGCCCCGGGTCGAGCGATGCTCGCACAAAAAGGCCTTGGCCCCGCGGGACGCAAGCCAGGCCTCCAGTTCGTGCCCCAAGGCCAGGGCTGCGGCATCGCCGGGGCGCGTCATCACAAGAAAGGAGGTAAGCTGCCTGTTCATGCGCCAACACTAGTCAAATCCGCAGAAACATACAACACAACGCGCAGACGAGAAATTTCAAAAAAGTTTCACATTTTTTGGCCTTGACCCCTAAAGTTATTCCCGACTGCTGACGATAAGGGTATCAAGCTAGGAGTATATGAGATGGTTGTTCACCCGGTTAATGTTCGCCTGATGCTGCGTACTTACGGTAAGCAGCTCACAAGCGCCAAGCGGCTGGCCCGCTTCAAGAGGGCGCTTGTTCTTTCGGGTGCGCAGGACCAGCTGACCATCTCACGCGAGGCCAAGCGCAAGGAACTTGTTGAACGCATCGCCCAGGAAGTCATCGAAAATCTGCTGGTCAATGGCCAGGAGAACCCGGTGGTCAACGGGGTGCTGGAGGATCTGGAGCAGGATTTGGGCGAAAAGGTGCTGTTTGACTACCCTCTGGATGGCGGCGAAGTGCAGCTGCTGCGCCAGACCGAGGAGGGGGCCAAGGAGATCGATCCTGACGAGAAGATGCGCATCCTGCGCAGGCTCTGGGAAATAACCCTGGACAGGGTCGATGGCACCATGCTTTGATACCCCTGAAGATGGGGGGGAGGCGTCATGGACATAAAGAAGGTATACGGAGGGCTGGACCCCTACGCAACCAACCGGTTGCAGGAGAACCAGCGCGCGCAGCAAGATCAGGCCGTGAACCGGCAGAACAGCCCTGCGGAGCAGAACACCGGCGACAAGGTCGCCCTGTCTCCCGAGGCCAGGCTGCTTGGCGCGACCATGGTCGCGGCCAACGCAGCACCGGACACGCGCGCGGAAAAGGTCCGCACGCTGAAGGAACAGGTGCAGAGCGGCACCTACAAGCCGGACATCAAGAAGGCCGCCGCCAACCTGATCCGCGACGACGTGAACCTCATCAGATAGACTGAACGTGCCGGGACATCCCGGCGCGCGCAGGTGGTGGAGGCTCTCCCGGCAGCAGGCTGCCAGGGAGATTTTTGTGTTTTGTTATTCTTGTGCTTGGTGATGGAGAACGAGCGGAGCGGGGCTATTCGGGCTCGGGCTTCTGGGCGCGCTGCGCGTCCACCAAACGGAAATGCGTGGGGTACTTGGCATCCACCTGCGGGGCCTGCAGGCCCAGGCGCGCCTTGGTGTTCAGGATGATCGGGCCGGAGAGATTCAGAGTGGTCATCTCCGGGTTGTCCTTGGGGATGGTCACGGTGACGAGCACGGCGATCTGCCGGATGCTCTCCACGCGCAAGGTCTTCTTTTCCGGGGCTTCGAGCTTGACGTTGTAGTCCGGCAGGAAGGGATACGGATCGGCCACGAGCAGGCCCAGCTGCGCGTCGGTGACGCACTGCAGGAGCAGGAACGGGGAGTTCTCGCGCACCTGGATGAGGACAAAATCCCGCTTATCGTCCAGGCCGATGAGCCCGTGCGGGAAATAAATGATGCTGTCGCGCGCGATTTCCCGCTCGCCCAGCTTCGTCCTGATGACTATTTTTTTGCTTCTTCCTGCCATAACGACGCCGCCGCGAGCAGATCCTGCTGACTGGCCTCAAGGGCCAGGCTGTTCTGCTCTTTGATCTTGAGGTACACTTCTTCCCTGTACACCGTCATGTCTTCAGGCACATCAAGCCCGAGCTTGATCTGCTTTCCCTGGATGCTCAACACCTTGAGCTTTATGTTTTCGCCCAGATAGAGACTTTCTCCGGGCCGCCGTGTGAGGATGAGCATGTTTCCTCGAATCCTAAACGTGTCGTATAAAAAAGCCGCGCCAACAGGACCCGGCTTGTGGCAAGCTATCCGAGGGCCGCAGGAAAGTCCAGCCCGGAACGCGCCTTATATGTACTGCATGAGGTTCATCTGCATGATCATGGACGAGGACTTGAGCACGGCCTGATATACCGTCTGCTGCTGCGTGAGCTTGGTCATGAGCTCGCCGATGTCGATGTCCTCTTCCGCGCTGATGCGCTCGTTCTCGTTGAGCGTCAGGTTCGACAAAATGTTCGAGGTGATGTTCAGCCGGTTCTCCCGCCCGCCCACGCTGGCCACGCTCGTCAGCACCTGCTGCTGCGAGGCCTTGAGGCTCTCCAGGCATTGCTGCACGCCGCTTTGGGTATTGGTCTCAAGGAAGGCCACAAGATTGCCCATGGTCTCAAAGAGGTTCTTGCTGACTATGCCGCCATTGCTGGAGGTGAAGTTCGAGGAGTTGGTGCTGAACACCGCAGAGGCGTTGCTGCTGGTAAGGCCCAGACGCGCCCCGCCGTTGCCCGCCACCAGGTCCGGGTCCTGGTAGATGCCGCCGAAAATGTCCTTGCCCACGTCGTTGATGCGCACGGTCTCGCTGACGTTCACCTGGAGCGAGATGGCTGCGGTGCGCGGCGAGATCAGGAACTGCGCACCGGCCAGGAGGCCGTTTCCGCCATTGGAGTTCAGCGTCAACACGCCGCCCCCGGCGACATTGAGCATGGCATTGCTGGCCGTGGAGTCCGCGGCCACGCTGTTTCCCGTGACCCAGGACAGGCCGTTGTCCATGCTGTAGGAATAGTTGATCACGCCGTCCAGAGTGGTGTTGTTCTCGATGCGCACCAGGGTGCTGCCGGGGAAGGCCCCGGTGGCCTCGGCCGAGATGAGCTGCGTGCCCGTGCCCATGGAGCTGACCTTGATGGAGTCGGCGTCGTCGCCCTGGTACACGGCGGAAGGCCGCAACCAGAGCCAGGAGCCCTTGGAGTCGTTGGTGTTGGCGGTATCGGTGACGCGCACCTGGGCGTTGTGGTCAAAGGTCACGGAAGCACCGCTCTGGGGCAAGGTCAAGAGCACCTTGCCGGTGGTGGGGTCCGTGGTCACGCTGCCGTCAGTCAGGAAGGTCTTGCCGCCGTCGATGCTGTAGCGCACGCGGGTGTTCGGGTCGTTCATGTTGATCGAGCCGCCGGACGCTGTCGCTCCAGAGGCGTCGGTGAACTGCACCAGCGTGGTCTTCTGCGAGAAGCCATCGATCTGGAAGCTGTTGCTCGTGGTCAACGATGAGTCGTTGGTGGTCATCCAGAGCACTTCGCGGAAGGCGTTCTGGTCGGTCTTCTGCCCGGCGTAGATGCTCTTGTCCTCGTACTTCATGTTGCCCAGCTCCAGGAGCTGGTCAAACAGCTGGCGCGCTTCGTAGCTCAACTGCTCGCGGTTCTCCGCGGACATGGTGCCGGTGGCGGCCTGCTCGGCCAGTTCCTTGGCGCGGGTGATGATGGTCGACACCTGCGTCAGGGTGGAGTCGCTCATGCTCAGCCAGCCCTTGGCCGTGTCCAGGTTGGTGGAATACTGGTCGTAGGCGTGCAGCGTGTCGCGGTGATCCAGAATGCGCGCCGTGGCCGTCGGATCATCCGAAGGCTTGTTGACGCGCTTTTGGGTCTGCGCCTGCAGGTTCAGCTCGACAAGGGTGGAGAGCGAACTGTTCATACCGCTGAGGTACTGATTGTAAAGCTGGTTCTGCGATATACGGAACATCTCGTTCCTCCTGCCCTTAGGACTTGAGTGAAAGCAGGGTTTGCAGCATCTGGTCCGCGGTGGTGATGAGCTTGGCCGCGGCTGTGTAGGCATGCTGATACTTGATGAGCGCCGCCATCTCTTCGTCGAGGTTGACGCCGGAGATGGACTGCTGGCGGTCATCCAGATCGCTCGCCAGGGTCTTCTTGTATTCGTAGCTGAACTTCACCGAAGCGGTGTCCGAGCCGACGGTGGCGACCAGGCTGTCGTAATACTTGACGATGCTCTGGTTCACGGTGCCGCCGCGCAGGGTGTTGATTTCCACCAGCGTGCTGCGCAGGTCCGCGATGGCCTTGGCCGTTGTCGCGTCGCCCTGGTTGGCCTCGCCCGCGCCGTTGACGTGCCCTGTGGCCAGATTGCTCTCGTTTGTGGTGATTTTGGTGTTCACGGAAAGGTCGCGGCAAGAGGAGCCGTCAAAGAAGGTGTTCAGGCCAAGGGCCGCCACAACGCCTGTGGTGTCCGTGCCAAAGGCGAACTCGTAGCCGTCCTTGGCCGAGATGGACAGCTTGTGGTTGACCACCGTGGCCGAAAGATACGTGCCGAAGGTGCTGTTGATGGCGTCACGCACGTCGTTGAGGGTCGTGGTGGCCGGGTCGAAATTCTGCTGGCCCAGGAGCGAGGAGTTGAAGTCCAGGGCTGCGCCGGAGATGAGCAGGCCGGTGCTCGAGTTGTAGATGTAGATGTTGGCGCTGCCGCTGGTGAGCTTGTCGGCGTAGACCAGGCCAGAGGAGCCGCTGGCCAGGGCGCGGGTGTCGCTGACCACGGAGTAGGAGCCCTGCACGTCTGTCAGCTTATCCAGGCCGACGCCCTGGCTGTGGCGGCGGTTGACTTCCCAGGCAACGGTCTCGGCGATGGCGTCCAGGTTTTCCCGGTACTTGCCGACGTAGTCGTCCTTGAAGTTGATGAGCCCCGCCAGGCTGCCGCCTTCGAGGCGGTTGGGCTGGTCCACGCCCGTCAGGCTGGTGACCGGAGAGATGATCTCCTTGGTGGAGGTGTTCTGGTTCCAGTACAGCGCCTTCTTGGGCACGATGGTGAAACGGTCGCCCTGGGTGAAGGCTGTGCTCGGCGAGGTGGCGGAATCGGTGGCGGAGCCGAACCACACCTGGATGTTGCCTACCTGGACCATGTTGTCCTCGGGCCGGGCGTAGAAGACCTGGTCCGTGCCGTCGGCGTTCTTCAGCCAGGTGTTGCCGCCGTCCACGGACACGCGGAAGGTCGCGGCCGAGGCGGTGGTGCCGGTGCCGGCGCCGGTGGCGCTGGTGATCTCCAGTGTGTACTCGAGGTTGTCGGTGCCGTTGAAGTACACGTCGCCGTCAAAGTCCGACTCGGCCATGAGCGACTGGGTGGACTGGGCGTTGTCGTAGGAGATGGAGAAGTACTGCTCATTGTCCAGCAGGGTCTGGCCGGACTGGGTGGTGATGGTGATGTTGCCGCTGCCCTTGTCGATGTAGTTGATGTCCACGAGCTGCGCCAAGTCGCGCACGAGCACCCCGCGCTGGTCGTAGAGCTGGTTGGCGTTGTTGGAGCCGGGCACGTCGTGGATCTTTATCTGGGTGTTCAGGTCGGCGATCTGCTTGAGCAGGTCGTTGACGTTCCCCACTTCCTGGGTGATGGCGGTGTCGACCTTCTGCTGCATGAGCAAAAGGTCGCTGTCAGCCTGGCTCAAGGTGGACACCAGGGTCTGGGCGCTCTCGATGACCTGGCTGCGGCTGCCCGCATCCTCGGTGCGCTGGGTCAAGTCCTCCCAGTTGTCGAAGAACGTGGACAGACTTGAGCTCAGGCCATAGCCCTGGGACTCGTTGAACAGGCTCTCAGCGCCCTGAAGCTGCGTGTAAAGCGCGTCCCAGCGGTCGCGCATGGAGGCCTGCGAGTAATACTGCGTCTCCACATTCTGGTCGAAGTGGCGCTGGATCTCAGAAGCCCATACGCCCGTGCCGACCTGGCCGGGCATGTAGTCGATGTTGTAGGCTTCCTCGAAGCTGACGGTGCGGCGGCTGTAGCCCTCGGTGCTGACGTTGGCGATGTTCTCGCCCGTAACCGAGATGGCGGCCTGGGCCGCAAAGAGCCCGGTGCGGGCTACGTCGAGGATGGAGTTGGCGCCGAACATTTAAAGCCTCCCGCTGAAAAAGCTGGCATTGGCCTGCGGCGGCTTGGTGTAGCGACCGCGCTTGCCGTACGCGTCACCACGCTTGGGCTGGATGGCGCTGTGCAAGTGGGTCAAGAGCTGCATGCTCTGGTCAAAGAGGCCCAGAGCCAGCTGACGGTTCTTGTCGGCCTGCATGGCGCAGAGCTGCTCGGCCTTGTCCATTTCCGCCAGGTCGGCGCTCAGCTTGGCCGCCATCTCCACCGGGAGCTTGGCCATGATGTCGCGCAGGCGCTCCAGCCCCGGGTAGTCCACGCTGATGAAGCGCCTGAGCTGATAGCGTTCGGCCACGAGTTGGCGCATCAAGTCCTGGAGCGAGAGTTCGAGAACGCTCACGTCCTGGGGCCTGCGGTCCATGAGGGCGGCAAATTCTTCTTCCAGCAGGGAGGAAAGAAGCTCCAGTGCACGAATCTGACGGGACAAATTTGCCTGGATAAGTTGCAGCACGCCGACCTCCTCTCCCTAGAAAATTCAATAATTAAAATGTTTATGTGGTTCACCCGGACCGCTGCCAAGACTCTCGGACAGGGTGCTAACCGATTACTGCAAGTCTTCGGCCAGTGGTCGCGCCAGCGCCGTCGGCGGACTGGGCCCGGCGGTCGTAGGCTTCCTCGATGCGCTTGGCCAGCGCCTCGACATCGGGCATGACATCTCCCGCCACCGAGGCCGGACGCACCGGGGCCTGGGCCTGGGCGCGCTGGGTCAGCGGGCCCAGGGACTTTGTCAGGGTCGATTCGGCCTGGGCCGTGGCCACCGCCTGCTCCAGGGCCGCAGTCTGCGCCGCAGCGGGCGCAACGGACGATGCGCCGTCAGCCTGGATGGTCTTGGTGGAGTTCTTGAGCTTTCCCTTGAGCTGGCCGTAGAGCATGTCGCCCAGGCCGATGCCGCCATCCTTGGCCATCTTTTCAGAAAAGTCGCGGTCGAACATGGAGCGGTACATGTCCTCCTGGGGCGAGTTCAGGTAGCCGCCCTTGGGCACGGTTGCGCGCATCTGCTCCCAGAGCTTGCTGATGAACACGGCCTCGAAGTTCGTGCAGGCCTCGCGCAGCTTCTTGTCCTTGGTCTTGCCGGGGGTCAGGTCATTGCGCAGGCGGTCCACCTGCGTTTTGAGCTGCACCAGTTCGCTGTCCTGGGCCTTCTTGGCGGCCAGGGAGGCGTCCATGCCTGCGGTCAGGTCGGCCATGTTAGATCACCTCCAGGTCTGCGTGCAGAGCGCCTGCCGTCTTGAGGCTGCGCAGCACCGAGATCAGGTCTCGCGGGGTGGCCCCCACGGAGTTCAGGCCGTCCACCAGCTCCTGCAGGGTCGCGCCCTCCATGAGCAGCAGGCGGTTGTTCTGCTCCTTGACCTTCACATCCGTGTTCGGGGTCACCTGGGTCGTGCCGCCGGAGAAAGCGCCCGGCTGGCTGACGTTGGGGCTCTCGGCCACCACGATCTGCAAGTTGCCATGGGCCACGGCGACCTTGGTCAGGCGCACGTTGCCGCCCAGAACCACGGTGCCGGTCTTCTCGTCCACCACCACGCGTGCGCGGGAGTCCGGCGAGATGTCCAGGTTCTCAAGCGACGCCATGAGCGGCACCAGATTGTTCTGGAACCTCGGCGGGATGTTCAGCTGGATGGTGGCGCCGTCCATGGCCCTGGCCATGTTTCCGCCCACGGAAGCGTTGATGCGGTTGACCACCTGCATGGCCGTGCCGAAGTCCGGCGTGCCGTTCAGGTTGATGGTCAGCCCCTCCTGCTTGTTGAACTGGAAGGGCACCTCGCGCTCCACGGTTGCGCCGTTTGGGATGCGGGCCACGGTGGTGATGTTCTTCTGGGTCGTGGCACCCTGGCCCTCCGCCGAGTAGCCGCCAAGGGTCATGGAGCCCTGGGCCACGGCGTAGACCTTGCCGTCCAGCCCGCGCAGGGGCGTGATGAGCAGAACGCCGCCGAGCAGGCTCTTGGCGTCGCCCACGGAGGACACGGTGACGTCGATGGGCGAACCGGGGCGCGAGGAGGCGGGCATCTTGGCCGTGACCATGACAGCCGCAGTGTTCTTGGGCTTCAGGTTGGCCGGGTTCACGCTGACGCCCATCTTCTCCAGCATGTTGGTCATGGAGCGGATGGTGAACTCGTTGGTGGTGCCGTCGCCGGAGCCGGAGAGGCCGACCACCAGGCCGTAGCCCACGAGCTCGTTGTTGCGCACGCCGGAAAAGCTGGCGATGTCCTTCAGCCGCACGGCGTGGGCCGGCGCAGCCCCGGCGGCGATGAGCACGCCCAGGCAGAACAGGATCAGGACCAGATTGCGGACCAGCTCCTTGCGGCGGTTGTGGATGCGTGCGTCGTTGATCATGTTCTTCTCCCGTTTCGGCTTGGCTAGAAGGGCCAGACGTTGTCGAGCAGTCTGGACATCCAGCCGGCGCGCTGCTTGTCGGTAAGCATGCCCTGTCCGTAGACCTCGATCTTGGCATCGGCCAGGGCCGAGGAGGCCACGGTGTTCTTGGAATCGATGTCGCGCTGGCGCACCAGGCCGCGCACCACCAAAATCTGGGTCTCCGCATTGATGCGGATCTGGCGCGCGCCCTCCACCTGCATGACCTTGCCCGGCAGCATCCGAATGACCCGCGCGGCCACGGTGGTGGTCAGCGAAGTCTCCTGCTTGGTCTCCCCTGTGCTGACGAAGTTGCTCACGCTGGTGGCGCCAACCTGGGGGTTGCCCACCGCCGTCACGCCCGGCACCACCTTGTTCAGTGCGCCGTAGATGCCGGTGTTGGGCATGGCGGTGATGCCATAGGTGTTGGTGTTGGACTTTTGCGCCGTGGTTTTGGACTTGTTCTTGCCGTTGGTGGTCTCGGTGACGAGGACCATGACGATGTCGCCGACCTTGTTGGCGCGGTTGTCGTCAAAGAGGAAATCAGACTGCCCGGACTCATAGAGCGAGGCGGGATTGTTCACCGGCTCGGCCTCCACGGGATTGGGGTCCGTCAGGATGGGCACCGGCATGGGGCGTGTCTCCACAGCGCAGCCGGACAGAACGGACAGCAGGGTCAGGCTCAGCAAGTACTTCTTCATGGTCGCATCCTCTAGTATAAGAACAAGCGCGCTAGCGGACCAGAACGGTCTCGGCGTCCAGCACGGTGCCCGTGATCTTCCTGTTGCTTTGCACATTGCGTACCTGGATCATCTGGCCGACGCCGGCGTCGGCCAGGGCCACGGCCTTGACGGAGAGGCGGATGTTGGCGCCCTCGTAAATGAGGTTAATGGTCCCGCCCTTGGCGATGACCGGCACCAACTCGATGCTCTCCACGTTGATGACCTGGTCCGTGCCCACGCTGCGGGCCACGCGCCAGGGACCGCCGCTGCCGTCCCAGGCCTTCTGGTAGTAGGCCATGTTCTTGCGCTTGAAGGTCACCATGTCCGGGGTCACCAGCTCCAGGCGGTTGATGGGCCTGGTGGCGCAGGCCACGGCCCGCCAGACGTTCACAAAGGCCGAACCGGCGAAACGGCGCATGGTCTTGCCCTCGCCGGAGACGACCTCGAAGAGCAGGTTGTTGCGGCCGGGCCGCACAGTCTCGCTCATGGTGAGGTTCAGGTGGTCGCCGGGGTGCGGCAAAAAGACGTAGTCGGGCGTGCGCAGATCGGTGATCTCAAGCTCGCCGCCCAGGCCGGTCCCGCCCTCCGTCAAAAAATCAACGGCCTTGCGGGTCAGGGTTGCGCCGTCCACGGCCTTGCCCCCGCGCTGGACCACGAGCTGCTGCGGCAGCACAAAGCTCCAGGCCTCCTCGCCCACGTAGTGGCGCAGCATGGCCGAGAGGCGCTCGCGAGTCAGCGCAGTCTGGCGGCCGGGCTTCTCCGGCGCGGGCCACAGGGCCTTGCGGGAGAGCTCCTTCCAGAGCTGGGGGGGCATGTTTTCGCCTGCGTCGGCTATTTCGCCCAGGTGGACCACCGCTCCGGGCACGCAGGCGGCGTTGCGCACCTGGATGCGCCAGCCCTGGCCGGTCTGAGCTGCGGCGGCGCTGGCGTAGCACAAAAGGGACAGCGCCAGGGCGGCCAGCAACAACGCACCAGTCCGCAACGGTCGGCGGCTCTTGGGGAGGTTGTCCCAGCGGTGATGCTCTTGCGCGAAGTACATGAGGCTTACTCCTTGTCAGTCCTAGCGCTTCACGTTGATGGCGGTCTGAAGCATGGTGTCAGAGGTTGTGAGCGCCTTGGAATTCACTTCGTAGGCGCGCTGGCCGATGATGAGGCCGACCATTTCGTCCACCATCTCCACGTTGGAGCCTTCCAGGAAGCCCTGGGCCAGGGTGCCGAAGTTGGTGTCGCCGGGGGTGCCGGAGGTGGCCGCGCCGCTGCCGTCGGTCTCGGTGTACAGGTTGCGGCCCTGGGCGTTGAGTCCCGCCGGGTTCACGAAGGTGTAGATGGTGATGTCCGCCCCGGAGAGCTCGGTGCCGGCCTTGTCCATGGCCGAGATGTGGCCCTTCTCGGTGATGACCAGGGTGGCGGTGCCGCTGGGCACGGTGAACTCCGGCTGCAGGGGGTAGCCGTTGGCGTTGACGATGCGCCCGTTGTTGTCGAGCTTGAAGTTGCCCGCGCGGGTGTACACGTCGTTGCCGTTCTGGTTCAGCTTGAAGAAGCCCTGGCCCTCGATGGAGATGTCCAGCTGGTTGCCGGTGTTCTGGAAGGCGCCCTGGGAAAAGAACTTGTGCACCGTCACCGGGCGCACGCCCATGCCGACCTGGAAGCCCGTGGGCAGGCGGTTGCCGCCCTCGTTGAGCGTCCCGGCTATGCTCATGGTCTGGTACATGAGGTCCTCGAACTCGGCGCGGCTTTTCTTGAAGCCAACGGTGTTCACGTTGGCCAGGTTGTTCGAGAGCACGTCGATGTTCGTCTGCTGGGCGACCATGCCGGTCGCGGCGGTCCAAAGCGAGCGCATCATAATGATTTTCCTCCTGAAATATTCACGGCTAGCCGGCCTGGCCGACCTTGTTGATGACAAGCGATTCCATGGTGTCCGTGGTGGTCATGAGCTTCTGGCTGATCTCAAAGGCCCGCTGGGCCTCCATCATGTTCACCATCTCGCCCACGATCTCCACGTTGGATTTTTCAAGATATCCCTGCTGGACCTGCACGCTCTCCGGCGCGGTCTCCGTGGCCTTGCTGCCCTTGCGCAGCTGGTAGAGGTTGCGGCCATGCTTCTCCAGCGACTTGGGGTCGGAGACGCTCACCAGATCAAGGGCGCCGACCTGGTTGCCGTCCACGCTGATGATGCCGTTGGCGTCGATGTCGACCTTGTTGTCCCGCGGGAGGGTGATGGCGCTGCCGCCGCCAAGTACCTCATAGCCTTGTTCGGTGATGAGGCGGCCGTCGGAGGAGAGCTGGAAGCTGCCGTTGCGCGTCATGAAGTCGCCCTCGGGGGTGCGCACCTTGAAGAAGCCGTCGCCCACCAGCGCCACGTCGAGCGCGTTGCCCGTCACCTGCAGGCTGCCCTGGGACATGTCGGAAAACTGACCGCTCATCCTTGTGCGGGCCTGGATATAGGGCTTGGGCCAGATGCTCTCGGCGCGCACGTAGGGCGTGGCGTCCACCAGGTAATCATGGGCGAAGCGCTGGAACGTGTCCTGGAAGGCGTAGCTGTCCTTCTTGAAGCCACTGGTGCTTGCGTTCGCCAGATTGTTGGCGATCACATCGAGCCTGTGCTCGTTGGTCATGGCGCCGAAGATCGCGCTGTACATACTTTCGCGCATTGTTTCCTCCTGTGCTGCCACAATGCATGCAAAACGCGAGCCAGGGTTTTGGCAAGCCCCCCCTTGCCCGCACCGGAGAAACAGGGTAAAATTGCTTGCAACAAGCCGCCTGTCGTGGTCTCAAGAAATAGTCGCCAGCATCTGCTTTTCCGTTGACAATGCCATAACGCGCGACTAGATAGGCCGTGCGGGCGGGTGTAGCTCAACGGTAGAGTACGAGCTTCCCAAGCTCGGTGTTGCGAGTTCGATCCTCGTCACCCGCTCCATGGCCTCAAGGATTTTACCGCCTGAACCTCGTTGGTTCCTCGAGAGATGGTGGGCCTTTTGGTCCACTTTTTTGTTTTCAGGAACCAGGACCGGAGACCAACAGGCATGACGAAAACACCCCTTGCAGAAAGACTCACCGGGATCATCGGCCCGGCGGTGAGCACCCTTGGGGTTGAACTCTGGGGCATTGAATTCGCCTCGGCCGGAAGCCGCATGGTGGTCCGGGTGTATATAGATGCGCCGCAGGACGCCGCGCCCGCCTCGCTCGTTGAAACTTTGGCCGAGGCGGAAGCCGAAGCAGGCGAAGACAAGACCGCCGGGCGCGTGCTGCCCCCGGGCGTGACCATCGCCGCCTGCGCGCAGGTCAGCCGCCACCTGGGCACCGTGCTGGAGGCCGAGGACGCCGTGCCCGGAGCCTATGTGCTGGAGGTCTCCTCCCCCGGGCTTGAGCGCCGCTTCTTCAACACGGAGCAGCTTGCGTCCTACCTGGGGCGCACGGTGGACATCCGCCTGCACCAGGCCCAGGACACCCGCAGGCATTTTCGCGGGACATTGGCCGAAAGCGGACCCGACTTTCTTGTGGTGGACGAAGACGGCACAAAAACCCGCGTTGCGTGGGCGCATGTGAAGATCGCCCACCTCGTGCACGAATTTCCAGGCGCGAGCGCATAGGGCACGCGCCGCAGACGTGTTTTCATTCCCCGCCACCCGGGCGCGGCCAGACCAGGGCCTTCGCAGGAGGCGGCAACAGACGAGAGAATCTCTCGCCCAGGCGTACAGGCTGAAGCAGCCCAAACGCCGGACGACACCGGAGGGAGCGCCATGAGCTCGGAACTGAAGAAGACAATAGACCAGATCAGCAAGGACCGCGGTATCGACCGCGACCTGCTCATCGACACCCTGGAAGAGGCCGTGCGCTCCTCTGTGGCGCGCAAATACGGCGACCAGATGGACATAGAGGTCACGTTCAACGAGGAACTGGGCGAGATTCAGGTCTACCAGTTCAAGGTCGTGGTCGCCAAGATCGCCGACCCCGTGAGCGAGATCACCCTCGAAGAGGCCCGCGAGCACGACCCCAACATCAATCTCGACGACGAGATGGGCTTCAAGGTCAAGATCGAGGATCTCGGCCGCATCGCCGCGCAGAGCGCCAAGCAGGTCATCATCCAGCGCATGCGCGACGCCGAGCAGGAAATCATTTACGAGGAATACCGCGAGCGCAAGGGCGAGATCGTCTCCGGCATCGTCCAGCGCCGCGACCGCACCGGCTGGATCATCAACCTGGGCCGCACCGAAGCGCTTTTGCCCAAGGACGAGCAGATCCCGCGCGAGCGCTACAAGCGCGGCGACCGCATCCAGGCCTACATCATCGAGGTCCAGAAAGAGTCTCGCGGGCCGCAGATCGTGGTCAGCCGTTCGCACCCGGACTACATGGGCGCGCTCTTCGCCCGCGAAGTGCCCGAGGTCTTCGACTCCACCGTCAAGATCATGGGCGTCGCCCGCGACTCCGGCCTGCGCGCCAAGGTGGCCGTCAGCTCGCGTGATCGCGACGTTGATCCCGTGGGCGCCTGCGTGGGCATCCGCGGCTCGCGCATCCAGAACATCGTGCAGGAGCTCAAGGGCGAGCGCATCGACATCGTGGTCTGGAGCCCGGACATCGCCGTCTACGCCCAGAACGCCCTGTCCCCGGCCGTCATCAGCCGCATCATGGTCGACGACGAGGAGAAGACCCTCGAGGTCGTGGTGCCCGATGACCAGCTGACCCTGGCCATTGGCCGCAAGGGCCAGAACGTGAAGCTGGCCGCGCAGCTGCTGGGCTGGAAGATCGACATCTTTACCGAGAGCCGCTACGGCGAGCTCAATGCCGACAAGAAGGGCATGGACCAGCTGGCCAGCGTGGCCGAGGTGGCCATGGAGGCCTTCTTCGCCGCCGGGCTTGAGACCACCGCCCAGCTCGTTGCGGCCAGCGAGGAGGAACTCCTCGAGGTTACGGGCATGACCCCGGAGAAGATCCGCGACATGCGCGCGGCCATCAACATCCTGGGCCTTGCCCCCATTGGAGTTGAAGAAGCAGATGAGGAAGCGGCACCGGAAGAACCCGGAGCCGAATAGGCGGCCCTGATGTCCGGAGACGGACCGAAGGGGACGACGTCCGCGGATGGACAGGCAGCAGGCGCTGCCGGGCCGGTGCGCATGTGCTGCATATGCAGATGCCGCCTGCCGCAAGCCCAACTGCTCCGGCATGTCCGGGCGGCAAAGGCCGGAGAGGAACAGGAAGCGGGGAAAGGGTTTGTGCCCGATCCCCGGCGCAGGATGCCCGGAAGAGGGCTGTACGTCTGCGACAGGGCCGAATGCCGCGAGAGATTTCTCCGCCGAGGCGACGGGCGGAAGAAGCGTTAACAAGGGGAATATGAATGGTGACAAAGCTCAAAGTGAAGGACCTGGCGGCCGAACTTGGCATCGGCCACAAGGAGATCCTGCAGCAGCTGCGGGACATGGACATCCAGGTTAAAACCTTCATGAGCACCCTGGAGGACGACGAGGCCGAGAGGCTGCGTCAATCTTTGCGTGGCCAACCCGCCGCGAACACCGAGGTCGTGCGCCGTGAAGTCGGCGACGTCATTGTGCGCAGCCGCAAGTCCAGACCCGGAGCCCAGGCTTCGAAGTCCGGCTCTGCGCCTGCAGGCAAGGCGACGGAGGCGGTGTCTGACAAGACCGAGGCCAAGAGCGCCGAGGCCCCGGCCAAGGTTGCAGCGGCCGTGCCCTCCAAGGACGAGACCCCCGCTGTGGCGGCCCAGGCCGAACAGCCCGCCGCCGAGGCCCCCAAGGCCCGCCGCGTGGCCGAGGCCTCTGCAAAGCCCGCCGACAAGCCCGCGCGCATCATCAGCCGCCAGGATACCCCGGCCGAAGCCAAGGCTGCTGAAGTCACGGCCGTCGAGGTGACCACCGCTGCGGCTGCGCCCGAGGCCAAGAGCGAGCCCCAGACCGCGCGCATCGTAAGCAAGGCCAAGGCTGAGCAGACCGCCGAGCCGGTGGCCGAGGCCAAGCCCGAAGCCGTTGCCGCCCCCGAAGTCAAGGCAGAAGCCGCTCCCGAAGCCGAGGCCGTCGCCCAGGCCGCCCCCGAGGCCGTCGACCAGGCCGATGCGACCGCAGCTCCTGCCGCCAGCGAAGCCGTGGCCACGCCCGAAGCCAAGGCAGAGGCCGCCCCCGAGGCCGCCGCCCCAGGTAAGGTACAGGGAGGGGGCCAGGAGTTTTTTCCAAAGCAGCGCCGCCTCAAGGTAATAGAAATGCACCGGATCAAAGGAGACATAGTCGGCTCCGGCCCAGGCGTAGCTTTTTGACAGCCACACGCCATCAGGGGGAGAGATATTCCACATGGCCCCCTTGATGATCACATCAAGGTTTTT
>JAHIUD010000003.1 GCA_018817515.1 Pseudomonadota bacterium | reverse complement strand
CCAGCTCGCGCGGGATGCCCGCCTCCATGGCGCGTTCGTAAAATTTGCGGCGCACGTGGCCCTGGTCCATGTCGAAGAGTCCGGCGGGTCCGGCGGCCAGGCTGTCCATGAGCTCCTGATCGGCCAGGGCGTCGCGCAGCTCGCCGGCCACGTCGGTGGGCAGGGGCACCTCGCGGTCGCCACCGCCGGAGCGGAAGTGGACCACGGTTCGATCTGCAACGCCAGGGGCCGCCGCGCCGGGATTAACGGGGCCGAGGTCCAGGTCGCGGCTGGCGTTGAGGCCCAGCACCTCGCCCAGGCGCGCCCCGGTGGAGCGCAGGAGCAGGAAGATGAGCAGCAGCCGCTGGCGCGAGAGGCGGTCGGCCTGGCGGCGCGAGGCCAGGGCCCAGGCCCGGAAGGCCTGCTCCAGGGCGGAAAGCTGCGCGGAGTTCAGGCCGCGCTGGCTGGCTTCGGTCTGAGCGCTGTCGCCGTTTCGCAAAATTGTGTCTGTATCTTGGCTCGTTGTCTTGTCCTTGATCTTGCTCATGGGGGGGTCCTCCGTCCGGCCTTGCGGCCATGCACGATGCCTCAACCTACGGATAAACGCTTCCGCTGCCAAGGGGGATGCAAAAAAACTGTGTGCAGGCCAAGAAATGTGATGACAAGGGGGTTGCATCGCGATATTTTAGTATCACTCTAATAGTAGAATTCGTGACAGCAACCAAGGCGGGAGGCGCGAGGCCCGGCCCGCCGCACAGGAGGCCGCCATGCTTTTTACCGTCGCAGGCATCGAGGTTCAGCCCTGGGTCCCGCCACTGGTGTCGCTGGTCATCTCCTTTTTCACCTCCATGGGCGGGGTGTCCGGAGCCTTTCTGCTGCTGCCCTTCCAGATGAGCGTGCTGGGCTACGTGAACCCCTCCGTGAGCTCCACCAACCAGTTCTACAACATCGTGGCCATCCCAAGCGGCGTCTGGCGCTACATCAAGGAAGGCCGCATGGTCTGGCCGCTGACCTGGGTGGTCATCGTGGGCACTTTGCCTGGCGTGTTCATCGGGGCCATCATCCGCGTGCAATACCTGCCCGACGCCCGCAACTTCAAGCTCTTCGCAGCCTGCGTGCTGCTCTACATCGGCGTGCGCATGGCGCGCGACCTGATCCGCCAGATGAAGGGCCATGTGGGCGGCGTCAAGGCCGCCGAGGAGCGCTTCCAGGCCCAGGTGGCGCGCTTCCGCGAGAAGGCCAAGGCCAGCGAGGCGCACGGCGAGAAGCTGGCTGCTGTGCGCGTGGTGCGCTTCACCACCACCCGCATCGCCTATGAGTTCTACGGCGAAACCTACGAGGTGCCGACCTTCGGCATCCTGTCCCTCTCCTTCATCGTGGGCATCGTGGGCGGGGTGTACGGCATCGGCGGCGGGGCCATCATCGCGCCCTTCTTCGTGTCCTTCTTCGGACTGCCGGTCTACACCGTGGCCGGGGCGGCGCTCATGGGCACGTTCATCACCTCGGTGGCGGGCGTGGCCTTCTACCAGGCCATCGCGCCCTTCTACCCGACCATGTCCGTGGCCCCGGACTGGCTGCTCGGCTTCCTGTTCGGCATCGGCGGCACGGTGGGCATGTACCTGGGCGCGCGCTGCCAGAAGCATGTGCCCGCGCGCTACATCAAGTGGATGCTCTCCACGCTCATCGTGTTCCTGGCGCTCAAGTACGTGCGGGACTTCTTCATGTGAACCTTGATTGACCCTCCGGCCTGGACGCCAGCCCTCGCAGTGCAGCCAGGACGCGTTTCCCGCAGCCCCCGACCCTCCAGCGGGGGCTGCCTCGTTTGGCGTCCTCCCCAGTTGCTGAGCCAGGGCCTTGAGCCGAGGCCTTGAGCCAGGGGCGCATCTGGGCTATGAGGCTGCGGACATCTTGTGGACTTTGGGGGGGAACCGTGCGCCGACTGCTTTACTGCCTCGCCTGCTGCCTGCTGACCCTGGCCCTGCACACGGTCTGCCTGGCCGCCATGCCGCAATCGTCGCAACCGCCGCTCCCGCCGCAACCACCGAGGCCGTCAGACCTTGCGCCCATCGTCGCGCAGGACATGGCCGTGCTCCCCGGCGATCCCGCCTGGCCGCTGACGCGTCAGGACTCCGGCGCGCTGCGCTACACGGCGAGCCTGGACCCCGGTGCCGTGCCGCCCGGTGCCGTCTCTGGCCCGGCCTCGCCCGGGGCCTTCCGCATCGATTTCGACCTGGGCCAAGCGAG
Organism: Pseudomonadota bacterium; assembly: GCA_018817515.1. Taxonomy (GTDB): domain Bacteria; phylum Desulfobacterota; class Desulfovibrionia; order Desulfovibrionales; family Desulfovibrionaceae; genus Humidesulfovibrio. The sequence continues at coordinate 138,293 of JAHIUD010000003.1, read as the reverse complement.
CGAGGACTTCGCCTGCATCGGCACCAGCACCCGGCAGAGCCACTACCGGTCGCGCGGCATCGAGTTCGCCGTGCGCGCCAGCCGCCCCCTGGCCGGGGTGATCTTCATCACCACCTCCAACCCGGACGACCGCAAGGCCCAGGACCGCTTCTTCGGAACCTTTGTGGTGGGTTCGCAGTGGAAGGTGTTGCGCCTGCCATTCCGCTCCCTGGCGGCGTGGCCGGCCTGGCAGACCGAGGCCTGGCGCATGGGGCTTAAGCCCGGCGATCTGGTGCTGCGGCCGGACAGCGTGGAGGCCATCCGCATCGGCGTGGACGCCAGGCGCACCGAGCCTGGAGCAGGTACGCTGTGGGTGGGGGGAATCAGGTTTTTCCGCTAGCTTCCGGGGGCATTCCGGCGGGCAGTTTTGTGGGCAGGACTCGCCTGGGCTTGCTCCCATACTTTGGAGAAGCGCCTGCGGGCAGCGTTCACCCGGCCAGACATCACCGCATTTCCCGCATCCCCCGCATTTCCCGCATCCCCCGCATCTGGGCAGCCGCAATTTGCGCAGCCGCTCTTCAGGCGTCCGCCCCCATGCAGCCCCTCTGTTGCCAGGGCGGGGCTTGCCTATGCCTCGGGGGTGGGGTCCTGGGGCGGTGGTTGTTTTGTCGGGCGCGTTTCGGGCGGGTGCGTTTCGGGCGGGTGGATCTGGGCCGGATGTTCCTGGGCGTGCCGTTCGAGCAGGTGGATGAGCTTGCGCATGCGCTTGTAGCGCACCATGCCGAGGGCGATGGTGACGAGGGACGCGGGCACCAGGGCCCAGCCGACCACGGTCAGCGCGGGGTGGTCGAAGAAGCGGATGAAGGTCGCCGCCACCGCCAGCTCGGTCAGGGCCGTGCGCTGATAGGCCAGAAAGGTGCGCTCGTTGGCCAGGATGGAGCGCGCCGCAGCCAGATGCTCGGTGAGGTTCAGCCGTGAGCTGATGTAGCCTTGCTGCGAGGTGCCGTTCAAAAGCGTTCCCGTGTGTGCATGCCGACCTCGGCACGGCTGTCCGTCGCGCGGCTAGCGTTCGGGCATGCGCCCGATGGCTTCCTCCGCGTGGGCGTGGATGAGCGGCTTGGAGAAGAAGAAGCCCTGCACGCACTCGCAGCCGAGCTTCTGCAGCATGGCCGCCTGCCCGATCTCCTCCACGCCCTCGGCCACCACGTTCAGGCCCAGGCTGTGGGCCAGGGCCACGATGGCGCGCACGATCTCGTGGTTCTCCGGGTCCAGGCCAAGGCGGCTGACGAAGCTGCGGTCCACCTTCAGGGTGTCCACAGGGAAGCGTTGCAGGTAGGAGAGCGATGAGTAGCCGGTGCCGAAGTCGTCGATGCTGATCTGCACGCCCAGGGCTTTCAGCCTGTGCAGCATGACCAGGGCGCTTTCGGCGTTGACCATGATGTTTGATTCGGTGATCTCCAGTTTCAGGCGGTCGGCGGGCAGGCCGGAGGATTCCAGGATGCCAGCCACTTGCTCCACAAGCGAGAACTGCATGAACTGCTTGTTGGACAGGTTTACGGCCATGAACAGCCTGCGCGCGGAGGGATCGTTCTTGCGCCAGGAGGCCAGGTCGATGCAGGCGCGCTCCAGCACCAGCCGCCCCAGTTCGAGGATGATGCCGGTCTCCTCGGCCAGGGTGATGAACGAGCCCGGCCCGACGAGCCCGCGCTCCGGGTGCTGCCAGCGCACCAGCGCCTCGAAGCCGACCATGTCCGTGCTGGAAAGATCCCAGATGGGCTGGTAATGCACGACGAACTCGTCGCGTTCCAGGGCCTGGCGCATCTCCTGCTCCAGGGTCATGCGCTCCTGGGCGTGCAGCAGCATGCGCGGTGTGAAGACCTTGAACCGGCCCCGGCCGCTGGCCTTGACCACGTGCAGGGCGATGGCCGTGCTCTGGAGGAGGTCCTCGGCCCGCTCGAAGGTGTTGGGCGAGAGCACGATGCCGAAGTTGGCCGAGGTCTGCACCTCGCGCCCGTCGATCTCGATGGGCTCCATGATGGCTTGGCGCAGGCGCTTGATGATGCGGATGGCCTCGCCCGGGGTGGCCAGCTCCTCCAGGAGCAGGATGAACTCGTTGCCGCCGAAGCGGGCCACGGTGTCCAGGCCGCGCAGGGTGTTCACGATGCGCCGGGCCACGGCCTCCAGCACCTTGTCGCCAAAGGCGTGGCCGAGGCTGTCGTTGATGACCTTGAAGCGGTCCAGGTCCATGGCCACCACGGCGTAGAAGATGTCGTCGCGCCGCTTGAAGCGCTCCAGGGCCTGCTGGATGCGGTCCACGGCCAGGGAGCGGTTGGCCAGGCCGGTCAGGTGGTCATAGAGGGCCTGGTGGCGGAGCTTCTGCTCGAACTCCACGCGCTCGGCCTCGCGCACGTCCATGGCCAGGGCCATGTTGTCGAAGGCCTCGGCCAGCATGCCGAGCTCGCCTTCCTGGTGGCCCAGGCCGCTGCGCGCGCTCAAGTCGCCCTGGCCCAGGCGCTTGGCCGTCTTGATGAGCAGGTTCAGGCGGCGCATGATGATGAAATGTCCGAGCACCCAAGCCAGCACGGCGGTCAAGAGACCAACGGTGAGGGTGAGGGTGATGTTGCGCGCCTGGATGGTGCGGGCCTCGCCCAGGGCCTGGGCTTCGGGAATGCCCACCCGGGCCAGGAGGAACGAGGGGTCGTCCTTGCCGCGGCGCAGGCGCTTCATGGCGTAGAGCCTGCGCACCCCGTCGGAGCCGTCGGCCACGGTGAGGCCGCTTTCGCCCAGGCTGATCAGCGTTTCCCAGAGACCGATGGGCTCCTGCTGGCCCGCCCATATGCTGGGGTCGGGATAGCGGAACAGGCGCACCCCGCGCGAGTCGGACAGGGCCATGGACGAGCCCTTGGGCAGGTTCGCGGCGTCGAAGGCCTGGGCCAGGGACGAGAGGTCGAAGGTGGCCCCGAGCACGCCCACGAGTTTGCCCTCGTCTCCGAACACGGGGTAGGCGAAGTGCAGCACCGGGCGCTTGGTGGTGTAGCTGATGGCGAACTCGCCCACGGAGAATTCACGGGTGCGCAGGACGTCCTTGAAGTACTTGCGCTTGGATACGTCCACCACGCCGCTGTAGGGGATGGACAGGGCGTACACGTGGGCGTTTAAGTCAATGAGCGAGAGGTTGGCGTAGCGGGGGTGGAGCTTGTGCAGTTCTGTCAGCAGCCGGGTCGAGCCCTTGCGGTCCATCTTTTTGATGGTCGGCACCTTGGACAGGGTGGTCAGCAGCACCCGGGTGTTCTCTTCCACCTGCTCCAGGTCATCGGTCATGCCCAGAACCAGACGCTGGGTGGCCGCCTGGGCTTTGTCCACGGCAGAGCGCTGCAGCTCCTGGCCACTCCACCAGACAAGCGTCAGGGCGGGTATGGTGGCCGCAAGCACGAGCAGGAGCAGGTGCGTGCGGATGGACCAGGAGAAAAATGATTTCATGTGCTCCTTGCGTACGTCCCCCGGTGCCGGGGAACGCGGGATGAAATCGCATGGCGCCTGCCTGCGCTGGCCGCGGCGCGTAAAAATGGATTCCTCCTCGTAGCTCTTCTTTGTCTTGGGGTCCAGCCCGTTTCGGCCCTTTTTAAGCTTGTCGTAATACGTAAAATGCAGAATTCGGTCACAATCTCATGGCCGACGCTGGAAGTCGGCGTGGATTGCCGTGTTGGCGGAGGGCCGTGCAAATACTACTAATATGGGAGGTGTGCGGCCAAAGGCCCCGGAAGGCCTGCCCAAGACCCTGCAAAGCGCGCTGTTTGGCGGTTTGGCCCGGCAATTTCGTCCGTTCCCAGGCAGGGGGTGGTCCGGTATTGCCCGGGGCGAGAAACCTGTCGAGGCGCAAAGGGGGGCTTGCCCAAAGTCGGCATCCCGGATAAGGACATCTCCAATCTCTTCGCTGGATGGAAGCCGACATGAAAGTGGGCAGACCATTGTGTATTCATCCCCGCGTGCAGGCCTTTTTCGGCGCTGCATGGTGCGGGGTTTTTTTGCGTCCGGCGCAGAGATTTTCGCTGTCAGGCTAAGGTTCTTGTCGACGCCTTCATCACCAATGCCCGCGCCGGTTGCCAATGCCGGGTGGACCGCGCGGGCTGGTGGAGGGCCGGGGGCATCACGGCCATGCTTTCCTGCAGGAGCATGACCCTCATGCCCTGGCTGTCCGCTCCCCCTGGAGCGGATGCGTGGCGGGCTCGGCCGGGTGGCGGATGTTGATTCGAGAGGGGGATGAGGCGACCGCTTGATGCGGTCCACTGATGACGTGGGCCGCGAACCTGCTACGTTCATGGAGGGGCCATGCAAGACAAATTGAAAGTCTACGGTCTGTTTCTCGGGCCACTGGTATTTCTCATCATCTGCTTTCTGCCGCTGCCGGCAGGCCTGACGCAACCCGCCCTGTACTGCGGCGCGGTGACCGCGCTCATGGCCATCTGGTGGATAACCGAGGCCATTCCCATTCCGGCCACCTCGCTCATCCCCATCGTGCTCTTTCCGCTGCTGCAGATCCTGCCCACGGCCAAGGTCACGCCAGCGTACTCCAACCACCTGATCTACCTGTTCATGGGCGGCTTCTTCGTGGCCGTCACCATGGAGCGCTGGAACCTGCACTACCGCATCGCCATGCACACCATCCGCCTGGTGGGCACCAGCCCCTCGCGGATCATCCTCGGCTTCATGGTCGCCACGTCGTTTTTGTCCATGTGGGTGTCCAACACGGCCACCACGGTCATGATGATGCCCATCGGCATGGCCATCATCAACGCCTGCGCCGACATCACAGGCAATCATGACCACAGCAAGAACCCCTTCGCCATCGGGCTCATGCTCTCCCTGGCCTACGCGGCCTCCATCGGCGGCATCGCCACCCTGATCGGCACCCCGCCCAACGTCATCATGGTGGCCCAGATGGACAAGATGTATGGGCAGACCATCAACTTCGCCCAGTGGATGCTCATCGGCGTGCCCCTGGCCGCCACCTTCCTGATCATGACCTGGGTGCTCATCACCAAGATCCTGTTCCCGGTGCACGGCGACATCCTCATGGGCAAGGGCGAGGAGCTCGTGCGCACGGAGATCGAGAAGCTCGGCCCCATGAAGCGTGAGGAGAAGATCATCGCCCTGGTGTTCTTCCTGGCCGCCGTCACCTGGATCGTCATGGGCCTGGTGAAGATCCCCCTGTTCAAGGGCGTTTCCGACGCCACCGTGGCCGTGGCCGCAGCCCTGGCCCTGTTCCTTATTCCGTCCGACCTCAAGAACGGCGTGTTCCTGCTTGACTGGAAGACCGCCGTGAAGATCCCCTGGGACGTCATCCTGCTCTTCGGCGGCGGCCTGGCCCTGGCAGACGCCTTCCAGGACACCGGCCTGACCAAGTTCATCGCCAGCGGGCTGACCGACCTGAACGGCCTGCCCATCATCATCATCCTGGGCGCCATCGTCACGCTGAACATCTTCCTGACGGAAGTGACCAGCAACACCGCCGTGGCCACGCTGATGATCCCCATCATGGGCGCCATCGCCGTGGGCATGGGCATCCATCCCTTCGGCCCCATCATGGCCGCATGCATCGCCTGCTCCTACGCCTTCATGCTGCCGGTGGCCACGCCGCCCAACGCCGTGGTCTTCGGCTCCGGCGCGGTGACCATACGACAAATGGCCAAGACAGGCTGGTGGCTCAATATCATGGGCATCTTCCAGATCACGCTCATCGTCTACTACCTGGCGCCCATCGTGCTGGGCATCGACCTGAACGTGCTGCCCGACTGGGCCATCCCGAAGAAGTAAGGTATTACGGCACCTCCGGTTCCCGCGCTCCGGCCTTGTCACAGGCCGGGGCGCGGCCCGGGGCCGGACGGGCGCCTGCCATAGCCGCCCCTGCCGATGTGAATGCGCCCCTGCCGGTTCTTGCCTGCGGGGGCGCAGTCTGTTAAGCGCCAGGATACGAATTGGCTGCCCCGGAGGCGGAGCGCGCTTTGGGGAGTATCTGCAACTGTGTTCCAGAAAAAGGGGTTGTCATGAAACGTTTGGTTCTGTTCGCCGTGCTGGCGTTGGGCCTGGTCCTGGGCGGCTGCGAGAAGGCTCCCGAGAAGGCTCCCGAGAAAGCCGCCGAGAAGCCCGCCGTCGAGGAGAAAGTCCTTGTCAACGGCATCGACGGCGGCGGCTTCCCGCCCTACGCCTTTGTCGACAAGGAAGGCAAGACCGTCGGCTTCGACGTCGAGGCCATCGAATGGATCGGCAAGAAGATGGGCTTCAAGGTCAAGCACCAGCCCGTTGAGTGGTCGGCCATCATTCCCGCCCTTGAGGCCAAGAAGATCGACATGATCTGCTCCGGCATGAGCGCCACCGCCGAGCGCGCCCAGCGCGTCAGCTTCTCCGATCCCTACTACAAGGTCACCCAGGTTCTGGTGGTCAAGGGCGACAACAAGGCCACCCTTGAGCAGATGCTGACCACCGGCAAGAAGATCGGCGTGCAGCGCGGCACCGTCACCGCCAAGTACCTGGAAGAGCAGTCCAAGAAGCCGGGCATGAAGTTCAAGCTCGTGCAGTACGACTCCACCGACCTGTCCATGCAGGATCTGCCCATCGGCCGCATCGACGGCTCGGGCATGGATAGCACCATCGCCAAGGAAGTCCTGAAGAAGGACAAGAACGTCAAGGTCGGCGGCACCTTTGACGCCGCTCCTGAGAACTACGGCTACGCCGTGCGCAAGGACGACGCCGAGCTCTTGAAGAAGATCAACGACGGCCTGAAGCTGCTCATGGCCGATCCCTACTGGACCGAGCTGAAGAAGAAGTACGACGTCGACTAAGTTCTTAACGCACTGGAAATCAAACCGAAAGGCTCCGGGTCAAGCGCCGGGGCCTTTCGGTCGTTTCCGGGCCGGGCAAGTCTCTCGACCAGAAGGACCGCATGGATTTCACCGTCGCCTATAACGCCGCCCACGAGGCGCTGCCCTACATGCTGGGCGGCGTGGTCTGGACCGTGGGCCTCATCGTGGGGGCCATGCTCCTGGGTCTGCTTTTGGGCGTGCCCCTGGCCGTGCTGCACGTCTACGGCCCCTGGCCCGTGCGCCGCGCCGTGAGCGTCTACGTCTGGCTCTTCCGGGGCATCCCCATTTTGGTGCAGATGTACATCTTCTATTTCGGCCTGTTGTCCTGGCTCTCGGGCATGCCGCTGTTTTCCGGCCTCGGGCTCGACAGCCCCTTCGTGGCCGCCGTGCTGGTGCTGGGGCTGACCTCCAGCGCGTACCAGTCGCAGATCTTCCGGGGCGCCATCCAGTCGCTCCCGGCGGGCCAGCTCAAGGCCGCCCGGGCGCTGGGCATGACCGACCCCCAGGCCATCCGCGCCGTCATTCTGCCGCAGGCCCTGCGCCTGGCCATCCCCGCCTGGAGCAACGAGTACTCCATCCTGCTCAAGGACTCGGCGCTCGCCTTCACCATCGGCGTCGTGGAGATCATGGCCCGCATGCGCGCCATCGCCTCCACCACGCATGAGCCGGTGAGCATGACCTTCCTTGCGGGCATCATCTTTTTCGCCCTCACCTGGGTGGGGGTCAAGGCCCTGTCCCTTCTGGAGAACAGGGTGCGCATCGCGGGCTACACCCGCCAAGGAGCCGCGTAAATCATGTCCGCTGAAAGCTTGATCCCCCCGGTTTTGGAAGCCCGGACCCTGGGCAAGACCCTGGGCGGCAACCGCGTGCTCGACGCCGTGAGCCTGGCCCTGCCCAAGGGCTGCGTGAAGGTGCTCATCGGCCCCTCGGGCGCGGGCAAGAGCACGCTCTTGCAGTGCCTGAACTTCCTCATCCCGCCCGATTCCGGCACGATTCTGCTGGAGGGCCGCGAGGTCAACGGCAAGAGCCGCCGCGAGCTGTGCGCACTGCGCCAGCAGGTGGGCATGATCTTCCAGGATTTCAACCTCTTCGACCATCTGAGCGCGCTGGAGAACGTGCGCGTGGCGCTGATGAAGGTCAAGGGCATGAGCAAGCTCGACGCGGGCGAACTGGCCCTGGCCGAGCTTGCGCGCGTGGGCCTGGCGGACAAGGCCGCGCTGTACCCGGCCAACCTTTCCGGCGGGCAGAAGCAGCGCGTGGCCATTGCCCGGGCCCTGGCCATGGACCCCAAGGTCATGCTGCTGGACGAGCCCACCAGCGCGCTGGACCCCGAGCTCATCGGCGAGGTGCTGGCGGTCATCCGCGACCTGGCCCAGAACGGCATGACCATGATCGTGGCCACGCACCAGATCAGCTTCTCGGCCAGCCTGGCCGACGAGTTCCTGTTCATGGAAAAGGGCCGCGTCATCGAGTCCGGCTCGCCCACAGAGCTGTTGCGCCGTGATTCCGGTTCGCGCACCCTGGCCTTCTGCGCCAAGATCAGCGAGCTGTCCGGCGAGGCCGATGAGATGGGCGCGGAGAGCCTGATTTGAGCACGACCTACCTCGAATTCCTGCGCGCGGAGCTGGTGCCCGGCCTCATGGAGGGCCTGTGGACCAGCATCGTGGTCATCGTGCCCTCGGCGGCCCTGGGGGTGCTCATCGGCGTGCTCGCCGGGGTGCTGCGCGTGTATGGCCCAAGGCCCGTGCAACGCCTGACCGAGGCCTACGTCTCGCTCTTTCGCGGCACGCCGCTGGTGGTGCAGGTGTTCTTCTGGTACTTCGCCCTGCCGTACATCAGCCTGGGCGGGCACAGCATCGTGCTCGACGCCATCCCGGCGTCCATCCTGGCCTTTGGCCTGTGCAGCGGCGCGTACCAGTCCGAGTACATCCGCGGCGGGCTGAACTCCATCAAGCGCGGGCAGATCCGCGCGGCCCTGGCCCTGGGCATGACCACCCGCCAGGCCGTGCAGAGCGTTGTCCTGCCCCAGGCCTTCCGCCGGGCGCTGCCGGGCTGCGGCAACGAGATCATCTACCTCATCAAGTATTCGTCGCTGGCCTCCATCATCACCGTGGGCGAGCTCACGGGCACGGCCACCACCATCGCCAAGAACTCCTGGCGCAACATCGAGGTTTTCTGCACCCTTGGCGTGTACTACCTGACGCTGGTGACCCTGGCCACCTGGCTGCTGCACCTGGCCGAGGACGCCATGAGCGTGCCCGGTTTTGAGCGCCACAAATCCTGACCTGCCCCAGTTCATGGAGACGAATGGAGTCAATGGAGATGGCCATGCCGCAGCAAAATGCCAGCACCCCTGACCTTCTGGCCCTGCTCGCCCGCGAGTTCGGGGCCGACCTGCTGGTGGACGAGGCCGCGCTTGCCGCCCGCAGCCGCGACGAGTCCGGCCTGGTGCGCCTGCCTGCGGCGGTGCTGCTGGCCCGGAGCGAGGCGCAGGTGGTCCGGCTCGTTGCCCTGGCCAATGAGCACCAGTTCGCGGTGATCCCGCGCGGCGCGGGCACGGGCCTGGCGGGCGGCTGCCTGTCTCCTCTGGGAGGAGTGGTGCTCGACCTTACGGCCATGAGCCGCATCCTTTGCATCGACACCCAGAGCCTGACGGCCACGGTGGAGCCCGGCGTCATCACCGGCGACCTGCGCGCCGCGGTGAAGGCGGTCGGCCTGTTCTACCCGCCGGACCCGGCCAGCCTGTCCACCAGCACCATCGGCGGCAACGCGGCCACCAACGCGGGCGGTCCGGCCTGCGTCAAGTACGGCACCACGCGCGACTACGTGCTGGGCATCCGCGCCGTGCTGCCCACGGGCGAGCTTGTGCGCGCCGGGGTGAACACGCGCAAAGGCGTGGTGGGCTATGACCTGACGCGGCTCATCGTGGGCAGCGAGGGCACGCTGGGCGTCATCACCGAATTGACCCTGAAGCTCATCCCGCACCCCCGGGCCTCGGCCTGCGTGGCGGCGGTGTTCCCGGACCTGAACGCAGCCATGCGCGCCATCATCGCCGTCATGACGCGCGGGCACTTGCCCTCGGCCATGGAATTTCTGGATGCGCGCTGCCTCAAGCTCGTGGGCGACCTGCTGCCCTTTGCCGTGGAGGGCGAACACAGCGCCCTGGTGCTCATGGAGGTCGACGGCGACCCGGACCAGGTGCTGCGTGAGGCGGAGGGCATCGCCGCCATCTGCCGCGAGCTGGGCGCCAGCAATATTTTGCCGCCAGCCGTGGACGAGGAAGGCCGCGAGGCCATCTGGAAGGTGCGCCGCAGCGTCAGCACGCGCATCCACGAGGCCTGCGCCGTGTACCTGCCCGAGGACATCGCCGTGCCCATCGGCCACATCGCCGACATGGTGGCCGCCCTGCCCGAGGTGGAAGAGCGCCACGGCATGACGATTTTCGCCTTTGGCCACGCGGGCGACGGCAACATCCACCTGAACCTGACCGCCCAGGACGAGGCCCTGCGCCCCCGGGTCGAGGCCGCCGCCGTGGACTGCGTGCGCCTGGCGCTCACGCTCGGCGGAACCATCAGCGGCGAGCACGGCATCGGCCTGGCCAAGCGCGGGCTCTTGCCGTTGGAGATCGAGCCCGTGAGCCTGCGCGTGCAGCGCGGCCTCAAGGCCCTGCTGGACCCGAACAACGTGCTCAACCCCGGCAAGATATTTCCCCCGGAAGGGGCGGAGGCAGTTTTATGAGCGCAGACCTCGAAACCCGCCTGTCCCGGCGCGTGAAGCAGATCAAGATCTCCGCCACCAAGGAGATGCCCATGATCGCGGCCCGCGTGGGCGGCTGCGTGTCGCTGGGGCAGGGCATTCCCTCGTTCATGACCCCGCCGCACGTGGTGGACGCCGTGTGCCGCGCCCTGCGCGAGGACCCTGCAGCAGGCAAGTATTCGCTCCAGCCGGGCATGCCCGCGCTGCGCGTGGCTGCGGCAGAGCTTCTGCGCGCCGAGAAGGACCTCCCGGCGGACCCGGAGCGCGAGGTGGCCATCACCGTGGGCGGCATGGAGGGCCTCTTGTGCGCCATGCTGACCTTGATCGGCCCCGGCGACGAGGTCATCGTGCCCGAGCCCTTCTACCCCTCCCACGTGGAGCAGATCCTCATGGCCGAGGGCACGCCGGTGTTCGCGCCGCTCAGGCGCTCGGACTGGGGGCTGGACGTGGACGCCGTGGCGGCGGCGATCACCCCGCGCACCAAGGCCGTCATCATCTCCAGCCCGCACAACCCCACGGGCGCGGTGTTCGCCAAGGCCGACCTGCTTGCCCTGGCCGAGCTGGCGCTGAAGCACGGCATCTTCGTCATCTGCGACGACACCTACGACGCGCTGACCTATGATAATGCCGCCGCCTTCAGCCTCATGAGCGTGCCGGAGCTGCGGCATTTGCTCATCGGGGTGTTCAGCTTCTCCAAGCGTTTCGCCCTCACCGGCTGGCGCGTGGGCTTCCTCTGGGCGCGGGAGGAGCTGCTGAACCAGATGCTCAAGATCCACGATGCGGCGGCCATCTGCGCGCCCACTCCGGCGCAGATCGCTGCTCTGGCCTCGCTCAGCGGTCCGCAGGACGTGTTTGCGGCCATGCGCGTGGAGCTGGAAAAGCGCCGCGACCTCATCTGCGCGCGGCTCACGGCCATGGCCGGGCGCTTCTCCTTCGTCCGCCCGCATGGCGCGTTCTACGTCATGGCCAAGGCCGAATTTTCCGTGCTCGATTCCCGCGACCTGGCCCTGCGGCTCATCCGCGAGGCCAAGGTCATCACCATCCCCGGCGGGGCCTTCGGGCCGGGCGGGGAGGGCCATGTGCGCCTGTCCTTTGGCGGGGCCGAGGCCGAGATCGAAACCGCCTGCGACCGTATGGCCGCCTGGGCCAACCAATTGTAACAACCGTTAAGGAGTGCCCATGCGCCGCGTTCCTGCCATTCTTCTCGCCGCCTTATTGCTGTTCGGGCTGGTCCTGGCCTCGGCCTTGACCCCGGCCCTGGCCGCCGATGCCGCCGCACCCGCCACCAGCGGCTTCAATGTCGAGGCCTTCCGCAAGAACTTCCTGGCCGGTCTGGGCGGGCGGGCCAATTTTCCGGACCTGACCGCGGAGAGCGTGCAGGTGGACCAGGTGGAGCGGGCCGCCAGCTTCGGCGGCATGGACATCTACGCCGTGAAGGGCCGCCTCGTGCCCGCCGAGGGCCAGTCCCAGCCGTTCTTGCTGTTCATCAGCGCCGACGGCCAGTTCCACGTCTCGGACATCATCAACCTGAGCCAGGGCAAGAGCATCCTCAAGGACACCCGCGACAAGATCCGCGCGGAGGGCCTCAAGGGCTACGGCCACACCATCCTCAAGGGCGCGCCCGGCAAGCCCGTGGTGGTCTACGTGTCCGACCCCTTCTGCCCCTACTGCCGCCAGGCCTTCAACTACCTGATGGCCAAGAAGGACAGCTACTCCGAATTCCGCTTGGCGCATTTCCCCCTGCCCTCGCACCCCGGCGCGGACATCGCCAGCGCGCTCATGGTCTGGGCGGCGGAAAAGGCTCCGCAGAAGGTGCTGGACTTCGTGCGCTTCGGCTACGTCGACCTGGCCGTGCCCAAGATCAAGGACAGGAGCCCGGAAAGCCTGAAAAAGGCCTGGATCCAGGTGGCCAGCGCGTATCTGGCGCGCTTCCCGGAACTCAAGGCCCTGGGCAAGGACGGCGCGGCCATCGTGGCCGCCCTGGGCGGCTCCGAATATGCCAAGCGCGTGGCCGAGGACATGGCCACGGCAAGCAGCATGGACATCACCGGCACTCCGGTGATCTTCGTGGACAAGGTCCGCGTGGTGGGCTTTGAGGAAGAGCGGCTGGGCGAACTGCTGAAGTAGGAGATTTCCGGGGAACCGTCTGTTCTCGGGCCTTCCGGCCTCTGGACGCGGGCGGGGCACCTCGTGTAGGATCACCATGGCCCAGCGGCCCCGGCCGCTTAAGACCAGTTCAAGGAGGCGGAACATGCGCAGGATTCTCACCGGATTGTTGGCTTGCGTCCTGACCCTCGGCCTTTTGGCCGCCGGACAGGCCGAGGCCAAGGTCTACAAGATGAAGCCCGAAGAGCGGGCCGCCGCGCTCAAGGAAAAAAAGGCCCGCAAGGCCAGGAAGAAAGCCGGCAAGACCAACGCCGCCGCCCCTGGCGGCTGGGTGGAGGTCAAGCCCGGCAGCAAGCCTGAGCGCAAGGTCCGGAAGTCCGCCAAGGTGGACGAGGCGGCTGCCGAGAAGAAGGGCAGGAAGAGCAAGAAGTCTGCCGAGGCGGAGGCCAAGCCCGAAAAGAAGGCTGGCCAGAAGTCTGAGAAGAAGTCTGAGAAGAAATCCGGCAAGAAGGGGGTCGAGAAGGCCGCCTCGAAGACGGAGAAGAAGTCTGGCAAACGCTCCCGCAAGGAGGCCGCGGCCAAGGGCGACCGCCTGGTGACCAAGTCCTACGCGGGCGAGACCAAGGTGCGCGGCGAAGGCATCGAGGTGCGCCGCACCGGCGCCAAGACGCGCCACGCCGCCCCGGCTGAGGCCCCGGCCGCCTCCACCCCGGCCACGCCCCCTGGCGACGATTTGAGCGGCTATTCCGTGAAGCGTCCGGGCCAGGACAAGCCTGTGGGCGCGGCAGCGGGCTCGGGTGTCCCCCCGGCAGTGGCCCCCGAGGTCCGTCAGCCGGTGCAGCCCGGCCCGGTGGATTCGGCCAAGCCCGTGGGCACCGAGCAGAAGGCTGGCGAGGGCCGCTTCTAGGTCCACCGCAGCAGCATTCCTGACGACGCAAAATGATGACGCCACACAAAGGCCGGGGTGACGCCCGGCCTTTTCTTTTGCTCAAAGCAAAACAGCGAGGGGGAGGGCTTGCGGGGGCTGGTCAGCCGTTGACGTGATTGCCGAACTCGACACCGTCTTGCCCAGGCTGCAGGGCGCGTGCTGCGGGTCCGCGGGAGCGGAGCGCCGTTACCGGGGGGGGGCTTGCTCAGGCCGCAAAAAAGGCCCGGAGCAGGGTGCTCCGGGCCATGCGTTCTGCTGCCTCGCCGGTGGCGGCGTCTACTGTGGCTACTGGACGAGGACCCAGGTGCCGTCGGGGCTGCGGTAGGCCTTGGCCTTCACGTCGCGCTCCTGGCCGTCGGCATACGCCTTGATGGTCACGTCGCGGTAGATCTTGTCCTGCTGCATGTACGGGGTGCCCGGGGTGGCCTCGTAGCTGGCGCCCGTGTCCGGGTTCTTCCAGGCCAGGGGCTTGCCGGAGGGCTGCTCTTCCAGGGCCTTGCCGATCTGGGCCTTGTCGTTCTTGTCCATCTCGTTGCCGATGGCGTAGCCGATGAGCCCGCCGATGCCCGCGCCGATGACGGCGCCGAGGCCCTTGTTCTTAGAGGTCAGCGCGCCGATGGTGGCGCCGGCCAGGGTGCCCACGCCGGCCCCGGTCTGGGCCTTGTCTGCGCACGCGGCGAGAGAGCCCACGAGGAAGGTGGTGATGACGAGGGAGACGATGAGCTTTTTCATGAGGGTTCTCCTTGCGGACCCAAGGTCCGCCGATTCTCAAATTTCTGTGCGAAACGACGCTCGAATTCCTGTGCAACCCAGTGGTCGAATTCCTCTTTGTAAGATACGCCTTCCGCGCGCCCCGTCAAGACGGACGCCAAGGCTCTATGGGTACAGCAAACTTTGGGCCAATGGTGCAAGTGAGGATTGGCAAGGCCTGGCGGGCGCTGGCTCGGGCGGTGCAGGCCCCGGATGTGCAAATACTGCGCGCCAGGGTGCAAAAGCCTGCGCTGCCGGTGGCCCGTCTTTCGGCGGCAAATCCTGGGCCGTCAGGCCTCCGGCTCCGGCCTTGCGCCCCCGCCGCGCTCAAAGGTGTAGTTGCCCTTGAAGAACTCGTCCACGTACCAGCCGATCTGCCCGTCGTCGGAGAGCACCATGTCGAGCAGGCGCACGGCTCCGAGCAGCCTGCCCACCATGCCCAGCTTCTGCTTGAGGTCGCTTTGGGAGTACTTCTTGATCTCCCCGCGCACCATGTCGCCCCGCACCTCCATCTTGAAGCCCAGGCGCTTCAAGATCTGCGCGATGAGGCTGGCGCGCCGGGAGCGCCGGGCGATGTCCGCCGCGCCGCCCTTGAAGGAGAAGACGATGTAGTTGTCGTTGACCTCGGGCCCGCAGTAGCTGTCCACCACGGCGAAGTGGTAGCCCAGGCGCGTGTTGAAGTTCAGGTAGTGGTCGCTGACCACGGCGTAGTTCGGGCCGCCCATGCTGCCATCGGCGTTGGGATCGTGCAGGATGCTCTCGGCCATGATGGTGGCGAAGCCGCCCAGGCTCACGCCGACGCTGCCCAGCCATTGCACGCCGGGATCGGTCATGCCGTGCAGCAGGGCCTGGAAGGGCGCGCTCTTGATGTGCTCCAGCTCCACTACGCGCTCCGGGGCCGTGGGGGTCAGCCCGCCGCCCAGGTCCACCACGAGGATGTTCAGGGGCAGGCCCGCGCGCAGGCGCACCGCGCCCTCGGCTTCGCCCATGCCGTCGCTGATGTTGAACATCTCGCGCATGCCCATCTCGTGGGCGAAGCGGATGACGTCGTGCAGGCTCACGCAGCCCTCGGGCGTGAAGTTCTCGGCCTTGGGGTCGATGAGGGTCAGCGGCGACATGCGCTTCAGAGCCGCCTGCGCGGCCTTGTAAACCGGGCTGCCGCGCATGAGGTTCACGCAGGGGCGGTCGTGGATGAGCTCCGGCACCAGGCCCCGGTAGACGATGCGGTTGGTGGCGTCCACGGTGATCTCGCAGCCCGGCTCGATCTTCAGGGTGGCGTTCTCCACGCCCACCAGGGTGGGCAGGCCGAACTCGCGCGCCACGGAGGCCATGTGCCCGGTGACGCTGCCCACATCGGTGACGATGGCCCGGATGCGGTCCATGACCGGCACGTACGTGGGGGAGGTCTGCCGGGCCACGAGGATGGCGCCCTCGGGCACGGCGGAAAGGTTGTGGTCGCTGGTCAGGATGTAGGCCAGCCCGGCGGCGCTGCCTGCCGCGGCCATCGCGCCCCCGCGCAGAAGAACCTCGCGGCCGTGCAGGGGCTCGACCTCGGTGGCGTCGGAGGCGTCGGGCAGCGCGCAGTCCCCGGCGGACGAACTCTGCTCCACGCCCAGCGGCCTGGCCTGCAGGATGAACAGGCGCCCCTGCTGGTCCTGGGCCCACTCGATGTCCAGGGGCTGGTCGTAGTGCTCTTCCAGCTTGAGCCCGTAGGCCGCCAGTTGCAGCAGCCGGGCGTGGTCCAGGCAGGGCTCGGCCTGCTGGTCCTGGGGCACGTCTTCCAGGATGATGCCGCCGGCCTCCCGGAGCACCAGGCGCTGCGCCTTTGTTGCGACCTCGCGGGCCAGGAAGCTCATGTCCTTGCGCCGCAGCCGGGCGAAATCCGCATGGCCCGAGCCGTCGACCACGCTGACGCCCAGGCCCCAGGCCGCGCTGATGAGGATGTCGTCGGAACTCAAGTGGCTGGGGTCGTGGGTGTAGAGCACGCCGCTTGAGCGCGCGTCGATCATGGTCACGCAGAGCACGGCCATGATGACGTCGTTGTCGGAGTAGCCCTTGCTGCGGCGGTAGTACACGGCGCGCGGGCTGAAGGTGCTGGCCACCACTTCCTTCCAGGCTTCCGCGATGTTCGCGGCGCCCACGTTGAGCACCGTGGCGTGCTGCCCGGCGAAGGTGGCCTCGGAGTCCTCGCAGGTGGCGCTGGAGCGCACGGACACGCGCACCTGGGGCCCGAACAGGGCGGAGAGCGCCTCCATTTCCCGGGTCATGCCGCGCAGGGTCTCCTCGGGCACCTCCGCAGCCAGGATCATGGCCTGGATCTCCTCGCAGGTCTCCACCAGGCGCTCGGTGTCCTTGACCTCGATGCCGCGCATGCGCCGCTCGATGCGCTCGGAAAGGCCCGTGCTGCGCAAAAACTGCTGGCAGGCGTAGGCCGAGACGGCGAAGCCCTGGGGCGTGGGCAGCCCTGCGCGGTTGGCCACCTCGCCCAGGTTCGCGGCCTTGCCGCCCACCTCGTCGGCCATGCTGGCCGAGAGCGCGCGCAGCGGCAGCACCAGCTCGCTCTTCTTGAGCTTCTTGCGGCGCACCAAGTCCTTGAGCACGGTGATGCCGATGCGCTCGGTGGCGTCGAACAGGCCGGGGTACTTGCCGTGGGACAGGGCGTTCAAGTCCTCGGCCAGGTCGTAGACCAGGCTGATGAGGTCCTCGGACAAGGTCAGCACCTGGTCCAGGGTGAAGGGCTTGTTCTCGTAGAGCAGGTGCTCCAGCTCGGTCAAAAGCTCAAGGGAGCGGTTGTTCTTGATGAGCAGGCTCTTGAAATACTCGTACTTGCGTTTGACCGCGTCGTCCTCGGAACGGCTGGCGCGCTTGTTCTGGCTGCCAAGGAGCATGTTCAGGAACTTGAGCATGCCAGTCTCCGGGGCTTGAGGGTTGGGGCAGGCGGGGACTTTGACTGTCCCATGCTACGCCAGGCGCGCGCGGGGCGCAAGGGTTCTGGCGGGCCGCCGCGGGTCGACCGTTGCGGGAGCGGGGCAAAGAGGCTATACGCAGTACATCCGGGAGGATGAACATGTACAAGGGAAAGCGCATCCTGGGCACCATCAGCGCCCGTGGCGGCAGCAAGGGCGTGCCCGGCAAGAACATCCGCGACCTGGGCGGGCTTCCGCTCATCGGCTGGACCATCCGCGAGGCCAGGTGCTCCGTGTACCTGGACCGGCTGGTGGTCTCTTCCGACGACGAGGGCATTCTGGCCGTGGCCCGATCCCATGGGGCGGAGACGCCCTTTGCGCGGCCGCCGGAGCTTGCGCGCGACGACACCCCCGGCGTGGACCCGGTGCTGCACGCCGTGGAGGCGCTTGCGCCCGAGCAGTACGACTACGTGGTGCTCATGCAGCCCACCTCGCCGCTGCGCACCGTGGCCGACATCGACGGCTGCATCCAGCACTGCCTGGACCACGACTGGGCCTGCTGCATCAGCGTCACCGAGGCTGAGAAGAGTCCCTACTTCATGTTTCAGATGGACGACAACGCGCGCATGACTCCGGTCATCCGCCAGGAGAGCTTCCATACCCGCCGCCAGGATCTGCCCAGGAGCTTCGCCCCCAACGGCGCGGTGTACGTGGCGAAGTGCGACTGGCTGGCGCGCACCCGCAGCTACCTGACCCCGGAGACCCGGGGCTATGTGATGCCGCGGGAGCGCTCCTGGGACGTGGACGAGCTTTTGGACTTCGAAATCTGCGAGCTTCTGCTGAAGCGCGCCGGGCGCATCGCCTGAGCGGGGGGAGAATGACGACAGGCAGGAAGGTGCTGAAGGCGGCGGTCATCGGCCTTGGCGGCATGGGCAGGCGGCACATCGCCGCGCTGGACGCCATGGCGGCGCAGGGGAGCGGCGTCCGGCTGGCCGGGGTTTGCGACATGAACCTGGACGTAGCGCGCGAGCTGGCCGGTTCGCGCGCGGATGACCGCCAGGCCGGGCCCGTGTCCGTGTCCGACTGGCGCGAGCTTTTGTTGCCGGGCGCGGCGGACGGGGCGGGTATCGACCTGCTGTGCATCGCCACCAACGGCCCCAGCCACCACGAGATCGTGCTGGCCGCCGCAGCGGCCAGGATTCCTTACGTGCTCTGCGAAAAGCCCATGAGCACCAGCGGGGCCAAGGCGCGGGAGATGGCCGAGGCCTGCGCGAAGAGCGGCACCCGCCTGGCCGTGAACCTCTGCCGCCGCTTCCTCACGCGCTGCCTTTTGTTCCGCCAGGCCGTGCGCGACGAGAATGTGGCGGGCCGCCCCAGGCGCTTCTGGGGGCTCATCGGCGGCGGCGGCGTGGGCTGCGTGGGCCTGCACTATTTCGACTACGCGGCCTGGCTGTTCGACGCCCGGCCCGTCTGGGTCAGCGCGGAGCTGACGGCCTGCCCCGCGCCCAACGTGCGCGGCGCGCAGTTCTGTGATCCCGGCGGGCAGGTCAGCGTGGGCTTCGAGTGCGCCGACGGCCACCGTTTCGTGGGCGATTTCGAGCTCTCGGAGGATGTCCCCCGCGCCTCGCGCTGCCTGGTCATCGGCACCGAGGGCGTTGCCGAGTTCGACGACTTCACGCCGCCCCCCACGGGCAGCGCCAGCGCCGGCGCCCGGCCGGTGGACCAGCGCCATGTGGTCAAGACGCGGCTGGTGCAGCCCGAGCCCGTGGCCCTCGACCACGGCCCGGCCCTGGACCTTGTGCAGGCCACCCGCGACTGCCTGCTGGACCTGGTGGGCCCGTACGCGCTTTCCACCAGCGGCGCGGGCATCGAGTCCGTGGACGTGGTGCTGGGCGCGCATCTGTCGTCGCAGCGTGGCGGCGCGCGCGTGGCCCTGCCGCTCACAGGCGAAGCCCTGGCCCTCGACGTTCCCATCACCTGAGTCCCAGCACCCGGGCCCCAGCACCTGAAAAGGACATGGCATGAGCGAACAGACACCCCGGCCCCTGCGCGTGGGCCTCATCGGCGCGGGGCTCATCGCCCGCCAGCACCTCACCGCCATGAGCCGCGTGCCGGAGCTTGTGGCCGTGGGCATCAGCTCGCGCACGCGCGCCAAGGCCGAGGCCCTGGCCGGGGAGTTCGGCCTGGCCCACGTCTGCGACAGCCCGGAAGAACTGGTGCGCGACGCCCGGCCCGACGCCCTCATGGTGCTGGTCTCGCCCCAGGCCATGGCCCAAATGGCCGCGCAGTGCCTGGACTTCGGCCTGCCGCTGTTTCTGGAGAAGCCCGTGGGCCTGAGCGTGGCCGAGGCCGAGGAGGCCGCCAGGGTGGCGGGCCAGAAGGGCGTGCCCAACATGGTCGGCTTCAACCGTCGCCACTATTCCATTTTTCGCCTGGGGCTGGCCAAGGTGCTGGAGCGCGGGCGGCTGTTGTCCGTCCTCGTGGAGGGCAGCGAGCGCATGGCCGTGGCCCGGGCCACCGGCCGCTTCACCGATGAGGTGCTGCGGGCCTGGATTTTCGCCAACGCCACGCACCCCATCGACCTGCTGCGGCACTTCGGTGGCGAGCCCGAGGAAGTCTGCGCCTTCGCCACCAGCCTGCACGAGCCCCTGGGCGACCAGTTTGTGGCGGCCCTGCGCTTCCCTGGCGGAGTGCTGGGCTCCTTCACCGGCAACTGGCATTCCCCGGGCGGCTGGGGCGTGGTCCTGAAGGGCGAGGGCGTCACCGCCGAGTTCCGGCCGCTGGAGACCTGCCGGTTGACCTATGCCGACGGCAGCACCGAGACCCTGGAGCCCGATGCCGACGACCTGGCTGTGAAGCCCGGCTTCACCGGCCAGCTGCGGGCCTTTGCCGCGCTGGCGCGCACGGGCGTGCTTGCTCCGCCCTCCCTGGACCTGGTCGGAGCCCTGGCCACCATGCGTCTGGCGGGGCGCCTCATCGCCCCGGTCAAGCCGCTTCCGTAGCTTTGTTTATAATAAAAAACGAGTTATTCCGGTAGGGCTGCGTACAATGTGTTTGAAATACATATTGTAGGCATTCCCATGTTATTGTATGCAGGCAAATGCTGGGGAAATCCCAATGAGTATGGAGCGGAGGAAGACCATGCACAACGGCAACAACTCGCCGATGCGCCCGCGCATCCTGCTGGCCGAGGACGAGTCCGTCATCGCCATGCAGATCGAGGAGCTCATCCAGGCTGAGGGGTACGATGTTGTCGGCATAGCCGGAACCGCAGCCGAGGCCGTGAGCCTGGCCACCAGCCTGCGCCCGGATCTGGTGCTCATGGACATCGTCATGCCCACGCCGCCCGGCCAGCAGCCCGACGGCATGGAAGGGATGGATGGAATCGACGCCTGCGCCTTGATCCAGCGCGACCTGAACATCCCGGTGGTGCTGCTCTCGGCCCACGGTGAGGAGAAGTTTCTGCGCCGGGCGCGCACGGCCCTGCCCTCGGCCTATCTGCTCAAGCCCTGCCAGAACACCCAGATCCGCGCTGCGGTGGAGGTGGCCCTGGCCATGCGCGCCCACAATGACCCTGCGGCGGGCTTCCGCCTGCGCGAGGCCCACCACCGCATCAAGAACAGTTTCACGCTGCTGCACGGCATGCTGCGCATGCAGCAGATGCAGGTGGCTGACCCGGCGGCCAAGCGTTCCCTGGCCGACGCAGGAGCCCGCGTGCTGGCCCTGGCCGAGGCCCATGAGAGCATGTCCGACCCGGCCCAGCAGGCCCAGAACGGCGCCGGGCCCTTTGTGGAGAAGCTGGCGCGCGGCCTGTTCGAGGGCAACACACCGCACGGACCAAACGACCGGCTGCGCCTGGATGTGACCACCGAGCCCGTGGCCCTGGACGCCGGGCGGCTGGTGCCTTGCGGCATCTTCCTGGCCGAGGCCATGACCAACGCGCTGAAGCACGCCTTTGCCGAGGGCAAGGCGGGCCTGATCCGCGTGGCTCTGCGGGCCGATGGGGACATGGCGCTTTTGGAGGTCTCCGACGACGGGGCCGGACTGCCGGGCGACCCGGTGGAGTTGGGGCGGAATTCCTTTGGCCTGCAATGCCTGCACGCGGCGGCGCAGCAGTTGGGCGGGGTGCTCGACATCAAGACCGCGCCCGGCCAGGGCAGCAGCTTCTCGGTGCGCTTCCAGCCGATCTAGGCCTGTCGGTCTACCAGAGCCTGTCGGCGTAGACCGTGGGCAGACCCACCTCCACGATGCGCGCCGCCGTGCGCGCAATGTCGTAGGGCACGAAGCGCACCTCGATCTTTGTGTCGGCTCCTGGCTTGCCCGGTTCCCACAACACGTACTTGGCCTTGTTGTTGCCGTCGCGCGGCTGGCCCACGCTGCCGATGTTGACGATGTGCCGCGCGTGGCCGTCCAGGCTGGCCGGGCCCTTGCGCAGGCCCTTGTGCTCGAGGCGGCCTCCCCCGGACCGCCGTCCTGCTTCGGGCCCTGCTTCGGGCCCTGCTGCGGGGAAGAAGCTGATGCGCTCCAACTCGTGGGTGTGCCCGGCGAAGCAGAGCGGGTGCGGGTACAGGGCGAAGGCCTCGCGCAGGCCCTCCTCGTCCAGCTCGTAGAGGTACTTGGACACCTGGCCCGGCGGGCAGCCGTGCACGAAGAGCGCGCCAAAGGCCTCCATGGTGCGCGGCAGGGTGCGGAAGTACATCACCGAGTCGTCGGAAAGGAGCTGGCGGGTGCGGTCCAGGGCCTTCTTGGCCTGGGGATTGAAGAAGCCGCGCGCCTGGGCCTCGACCAGGCCGAATTCGTGGTTGCCCAGCACCGTGGGCACCCCGCGCTCGCGCAGGAGCTGGACGCAGGCCTCGGGCTCCGGGCCGTAGCCGACCATGTCCCCCAGGTTGAGGATCGTGGCCGCGCCCTGGGCGTCGATGTCCGCCAGAACGGACCGGAGGGCCTCCAGGTTGCCGTGCACGTCGGAGATGACGGCGACGGGCTGCTGCGGTTGTGCCTGCAAATGTTCCACCATGGTCCAAGGCTACATCAGCCGCAGGGCGGTTGCAACCCGGCCTTGCGCCGCGCCATTTTTTACGGCAAGGAATCTGAGGGCCTCCGAACATCGTGCGGCCTGCTCTGGCCTGCCTGCGCAGGCGTGGGCCGAACCAGCGCAAGGGAGGACGACAAACCCGCATGGCCAAGCTCAAGACCCTGCTCCTGCACCCCGACGCCACCGTCCGGCGCGACCTGCGCCGTGTGCTCGAAGGCGCGAACTTCCTGCAGGTGCTGGGCGAGGCCGTCAGCGCCTTTGAGGCCATGGAGCTCTTGGAGGCCATCCCCTATGGCGCGCTGTTTCTGGCCGTTGATCTGCCCGGCGGAGTCACCGGCCTGGAGCTGGCGCAGATGCTCTCCGGGCGCAAGAACAAGCCCGCCATGATCTTCCTGGCATCGGCGGAGTCTCAGGCCTACGCTGCCTTCGAGCTCGGGGCCACGGACTTTCTGCTCTGGCCTGCGGGCGAGGAGCGCATGCAGAAGACCCTGCAAAAGCTCTCCGAGTTCAAGGCCCGCTTCCGCGAAGTGCCCATGCCCGACAAGTGGACCGAGGCCGCCCCGCCCAGCGGCGCCGACACCTGGACCGAGGGCGACGGCGAGACCGTGTCCCTGCCCCTTGAGGACGACGAGCAGGACCACTTCCTCTCCGCGCTGAAGCAGGCCTGGGACACCAACCAGCACCGCACCCCGGAGATAGAGAAGCTGGCCGTGAGCCAGGACGGGCGCATGTACCTGGTGCCCTACAACCAGATCGTTTTTGTGGAGGCCTACGAGGACTACTCGTACGTCAACACCGCCAATCAGAAATACCTGACCTCGTACCGGCTGAAGTACCTGGAGGAGCGCCTGGCCCCGCACCGCTTCTTCCGCGTGCATCGTAAGTACCTGGTCAACCTTGATATGGTGACGGAAATCGCGTCGCTGCCGGGCAGCAACTTCATGTTGCGCACCGCCGGGCGCACGCGCATCGAGCTGCCCATCAGCCGCCGCAGGCTGGCCAGCCTGAAGCAGGTGCTGGGCTTCTAGCGCTGCAGTTATTTTGGGGGGGCGCGTCCGTTCGCCTCCTCTGGACCGCCGTACGCCGAATTTATCGGGCCACGCCGCCGCGCATGATGTAGATGCGGCGGTGTGGGCCAGACAGGTCGCGGCGGGCCGGGGAAGCATCAAGGGACAAGTCCCGGGCCGCGCCCGAGGAGGACAAGATGGAACACAGTGGCACTCTGGAGAGTCTGGCGCAGGAATTGCGCGTCTTTAGGCCGCTGCCGCAGCTGGTCATAGAGGCCAACGTCAACCCCCAGGAGCTGGAGGGCTTCCGCCGCCAGGCCGCCCATGATCCGCTGGGCTACTGGGAAGAGGCCGCCGACGAGCTGGACTGGTACAAGAAGTGGGACCAGGTCCTCGACGAATCCAAGGCTCCCTATTACCGCTGGTTCCCCGGCGCGCGCTGCAACATCGTCTACAACGCCCTTGACCGCCACATCGAGACTGCCAACAAGAACAAGCTGGCGCTGATCTGGGAAGGCGAGCCCGGCGACAGCCGCAAGTATACCTACTACGAACTCTACCGCGAGGTGAACCGCTTCGCCAATGCCCTGCGCACCCTTGGCGTGGGCAAGGGCGACCGCGTCATCATCTACATGCCGCCCCTGCCCGAGGCCGTCATCGGCATGCTGGCCACGGCCAAGATCGGGGCCATCCACTCGCTGGTCTTCGCCGGATTCTCGGCCAAGGCCCTGCGCGGGCGCATCAGCGACGTCAAGGCCAAGGTCGTCATCACCGCCGACGGCTTCTATCGCAACGGCCAGATCATCCGCCTGAAGCAGACCGTGGACGAGGCCCTGGTGGGCGCCTGCGCCGACTGCGTGGACTCCATGGTCGTGGTGCACCGCGCCAAGGTCGACACCGACATGCTCGACGGCCGCGACTTCTGGTACGATGACCTGGTGCGCCGCGAGCGGACCGAGTCGCCCACCGAGGTCATGGACGCGAACGACACGCTGTTTCTGCTGCACACCAGCGGCACCACGGGCGCGCCTAAGATCGTGTCGCACTGCCACGGCGGCTACATGGTGGGCGTGCACAGAACGCTGAACCACGTCTTCGACATCAAGCCCACGGACATCTTCTGGAGCACCGCCGACCTCGGCTGGGTCACGGGGCACAGCGCCGTGGTCTACGGGCCGCTCTTGGCCGGCACCACCACGCTTTTGTACGAGGGCCACCCCAACTACCCCCAGGCCGACAGGATGTGGCACATCGTCTCCAAGTACGGGGTGACCATCTTCTACACCGCGCCCACGCTCATCCGCATGCTCATGCGCTTCGGGCCGCAGTATCCGCGCCAGCACGACCTCTCCACCCTGCGCCTGCTCGGCAGCGTGGGCGAGCCCATCGGGCCGGAGACCTGGCTGTGGTTCTACCGGCACATCGGGCGTGGCGAATGCCCGCTTTTAGACACCTGGTGGCAGACCGAGACCGGCATGTTCATGATCTCGCCGCTGCCCATCTCGCTTTTGAAGCCCGGCAGCGTGACCCGGGCCCTGCCCGGCGTGGAGGTGGACATCGTGGACCGCGAGGGCAAGAGCGTGCCCCCCGGCGTGGGCGGCCTGCTGGTCGTGACCAAGCCCTGGCCGGCCATGATGACCGGGCTCTTTGACATCAAGGGCAGTGACAAGAACGGCGAAAAGGGCAGTGACGAAACCAGCGCCGACGAGCGCTACCGCGAGGCGTTCTCGCGCTTCCCGGGCAAGTATCTGGCGGGCGACGTGGCCAAGCGCGACGAGGACGGCTACCTGTGGATCCAGGGGCGCTCCGACGACGTGCTGAACATCGCCGGGCACCGCCTGGGCACCGCCGAGTTGGAGAACGCCTTCCGCTCGCACCCGGTCGTGGCCGAGGCCGCCATCATCGGCGTGCCGGACAAGATCAAGGGCGAGGCCGCCAAGGCCTTCATCATCCTGATCCAGGGCGCGGAGGCCTCCGACGACCTGATCCTGGACCTGAAGCACCACATGCGCAAAGAGCTGGGGCCGGTGGCGGTGATCAAGAGCATCGAGTTCCGCAGCACGCTGCCGCGCACCAGAAGCGGCAAGATCATGCGCCGCCTGCTCAAGGCCGAGGAGCTGGGCGAGGCGCCGGGCGATTTGTCCATGCTGGACGATACGGAGTAGGGCGGGGTGCCCTAAAGCTCCCCGGAGCAAAAAGTCCCTGGCGGTTATCCTGCCGGGGACTTTTTTCGTGCGGGGGATGTTGCCGCACCCACTTGCACGCGAACATGGAATAGCATATGCGCGATACAGCCTGCCTGGATGTCGGCGCGATGATCCCCCCAGCAGTGCATCACGCCCACGCCATGATTGTGAACCCTCAACGGTGGAGGTTCCCATGCGCGCAAGATGTATCTGTGTTATGCTGTGCTGCGCTGTCCTGTGGCTTGCGGGCTGCAGCCAGGCCAAGTTCCCCCCGCATACGGCGGACCAGGGCCGCTACACCTTCTTCTACGATCCGAACACCAGGGCCCGATATCCTGAAGAGTATTTCAAGGCTGAGTTCGAGATCATCAGCAAGCGTCTGAAGAATACCGCCGCGCTTGGCACTGTGTCCGAG
This sequence comes from Pseudomonadota bacterium, assembly GCA_018817515.1. Classification (GTDB taxonomy): domain Bacteria; phylum Desulfobacterota; class Desulfovibrionia; order Desulfovibrionales; family Desulfovibrionaceae; genus Humidesulfovibrio. Next base: position 112,365 of record JAHIUD010000003.1, on the reverse strand, counting down.
CAGGGGCGCCCGGAGAAGCTTATCGGGTTGGGACTTTCCGGGGGGGGCATCCGCTCCAACGCCTTCCAACTGGGTTTGTTGAGCGGGCTGGAGGCAACGCGCAGCGGTGACTTTTCCAACAGTACGGCCGATAACGCCACAGCCGCCGACAAGGACACCTCGCTATTGGACAACGTCAGCTACATCTCCGCCGTGTCCGGCGGCTCCTGGGCCATGGGCACCCTGGCGGTCAACGCCACGCTCACCTCGCCACGCGAGTTCTTTGAGCAGCTCAACGCCACAGTGCTCAATCGCGAGACGGACGATTTCTGCGACGACTCCGAGCGCAAGTCGAGCCTGTGCAAATGCAAGAACAAGGCGCTCTGCATACTGAACAACACCTATGTGCCCGCTTTGCCGGAGACGCGCAAAAGCACCATCCTCACCGACCCGTACGGCTTGTTCTCCGGCTACTACGTGCGCAATGCGTGGCGCGATATGCTCCTGGAGCATAACCTGCTCAGGCGGGACATGTTCCTGTCGACATTGGCGAAGTCCGACACCAAGGTCCCCTTCGTCATCTTCAACTCTACCCACAGCGCTGGCGGCATCGGCCAAGCCGAGCGCCATTTCCCCTTCCAGATCACGCCCCTGGGCGTTAGCACCATCGCCGACTGCGGCAACACGGACTATTGCGGCTCCTTCGGCGACCATGCCGGGTTCTCCCGCACCTTCGACAAGGAGGCCTTCCCCTCCCTGACCGTGTCCCACGCCATGGCCATCGCCGGAGCCGTGCTCCCGGAGAGCATCCTGGACATTCCGCTCAACCTCATGGAGTGGAAGCTGAGCCTGCCGGACGTTGCCTGGAACAACTCGACACAGCAATGCGGGCGCGACGCCTACTTCGTGGAAAAGGCGGCCATGTGCGAGTCGGGCTACGGCAACGCGACCCTGGGACGATCCGCCCCTGTCAAGGCGGACGAGGCGATCACTGCGGACTGCCCGTGCATCCGGCACCCGGAGGGCAAATCCGTGCAGCGCTCCTGGTACATCCTGGGCGATGGCGGGCACAGCGAGAATCTGGGCGCCCTCGCCCTGTTGGAGCGTGGGGTCGACTTCCTGGTCATCTCCGACGCGGGCTATGACCCCAGGCTCAAGTTCGGGGACTACGGCGTCCTGAAAGGGCATGCAGGCAGGCTCTTGAAGCAATGGGTCCAGCTGGACCCGGCCCAACGGCACGTGACGGATGGGAAATGTTGGCTCGACCACTGCAACGCGACCGGGCTCAAGGCGGAATACCAGATAGAACAGGACGAACTGGAGGTCCACGCCCGCCACAAGTTCGACACCATGCGTGAGGACGACCTCAACCGCAACCTCACCCTTGGCTACTACCAGGGTGCCAACGGGGACGTTAAGCTGGTTGTCTATGCCCGCCCGGCCTACAAATTCGACAACAGCTTCATGGAATACCTGCGCAAGGAGGCCGCAAAGGAAATCGAGAAGAATGAAGACAAGGGCGGCTATGTCAACACGTACCGCTATCTGATGGCCAATCCGGGCAAATTCCCGAACGACAAGACCATGGCCTTTTCCTACGACCGGGAACTCATCTTCGCCTACTATCTGTTCGGCCAGTATATCGCGAAGAAGGATCTGGCCCCGCTCATGGAGGGTTTCCTCAAGCTGAAAAAGGGTAAGTGACGCCGACGCAAAAAAATAACGGCCTGGACGGGAGCACCCCGCCCAGGCCGTTCTGCTTTGTCAGGCCTGTTGCTGCCCTAGCACCCGCAGGGGGGCTTGGAGTCCAGCGGGGACAGCGGGTCGGCTGCGCCCTGCTTGTAGGGCGAGATCTTGCGCAGGGTCTCGATGATCTGCGGCACGTTCTTGATGACGTAGTCCACATCCGCGTCCGTGGTGTAGCGCGAGAGCGAGAAGCGGATGGACCCGTGGGCGAAGGTGAAGGGCACGCCCATGGCGCGCAGCACGTGCGAGGGTTCCAGCGACCCCGACGTGCAGGCCGAGCCCGAGCTGGCGGCGATGCCCAGCTGGTCGAGCAGGAGCAGGATGGCTTCGCCCTCGATGTACTTGAAGCTGATGTTGCTGGTGTTGGGCAGGCGCTCGGTCTTGTGGCCGTTCAAGCGGCTGTCCGGCACGCTCGCCAGCAGGGCGCTCTCCAGGCGGTCGCGCAGGGCGCGGACAGTGGTGTTCTCGCTTGGCAGGTGGGCCTTGGCGGCCTTTGCCGCAGCGCCCAGCGCGATGATGCCGGTGGTGTTCTCGGTCCCGGCGCGCTTGCCGTGCTCCTGGTGCCCGCCGATGAGGTACGGGCGGTAGGGCAGCTTGCGGCGGACAAAGAGCGCGCCCACGCCCTTGGGCGCGTGCAGCTTGTGGCCGGAGAGCGAGAGCATGTCCACGCCGGTCTTGGAGAGCTGCATGGGGATTTTGCCCACGGCCTGCACGGCGTCGGTGTGCAGCATGATGCCCCGGCTGCGGGTCAGCTCGGCGATCTGCTCGATGGGGAAGATGACGCCGGTCTCGTTGTTGGCCCACATGATGCTGACGATGGCCGTGTCGTCGTTCAAGCTGTCGGTGAGCTCCTGCATGTCGAGCTTGCCCTCGGCGTCCACGCCCAGGTAGGTCACGCGGTAGCCCTGGCTGCGCTCCAGGAACTTGCACAGGGACAGCACGGCCGGGTGCTCCACGCGGGTGGTCACGATGTGCCGCTTCTCGGGCTGGGCCGTCAGGGCCGAGCGGATGGCGGTGTTGTCGCTCTCGGTGCCGCAGGAGGTGAAGATGATCTCGTCGGTGCCGCAGCCGAGCAGGTCGGCAAGGCTTTCGCGGGCCTGGCGCATCTCGCTGCCCACGCTGCCGCCGAAGGCGTGCATGGAGGACGGGTTGCCATAGCGCTCGGAGAAGAAGGGCAGCATGGCCTCGAGCACTTCCGGGGCCACGCGGGTGGTGGCGTTGTTGTCCAGGTAGACGACGTTCTGTGCGCTCATGGGTTATGCCTCCCGCACCACGATTTCCGGGTCGACCTTCTCGCGCAGGATACCCTGCACCGTGCCCTGTACCGTGGCCTGGCTGGCCGGGCAGCCAGTGCAGCGGCCGCGCAGGTTCACCACCACGGTGAGCCCGTCGATGTCGGCCAGCTCGATGTCGCCGCCGTCGAGCTGCAGGCGCGGGCGGATCTCCTTTTCCAGCACCTCCTCGATGAGCTTCATGCGCTGGAGGTTGGAGAGCTTCTTGGGCGCCGGGGCGGGCGTGGGCGCGGCCTCGCCTCTGGCCTGGGCGATGAGCGCCTCGATCTTCTCGTGGCACTTGGCGCAGCCGCCGCCAGCCTTGGTGTAGTAGGTCACGTCCTCGATGGTCTTGAGGTCGTTCTCGCGCACGGCGTGCAAAATCTGCTCGTCGGTGACGCCGAAGCATTCGCAGACGATCTCGCCCTCGGAATGCTCATGGCTGCCCACGTCCTCGCCACGATAGGACTTGATGGCCGCCTCCAGCGCCTCCTCGCCCATGACCGAGCAGTGCATCTTCTCCTTGGGCAGGCCGCCCAGGGCCGCGGCGATGTCCTTGTTGGTGATCTTCATGGCCTCGTCCACGGTCTTGCCCTTGACCAGTTCCGTCAGGGCGGAGCTGGAGGCGATGGCGCTGGCGCAGCCGAAGGTCTGGAAGCTGGCGTCACGGATGATGCCGTCCTCGATCTTGAGGAACAGCTTGAGCGCGTCTCCGCAGGCGATGGAGCCCACCTCGCCTACGCAGGAGGCGTCCTTCATCTCGCCGACGTTCTTCGGATTGAGAAAATGTTCCTTCACGATGTCCGTGTATTCCCACATGGCGAAACTCCTGATCGATGATTGGCGCAGGGCTCTCTGTCGGCAGGGGGGCCTGGCGCATTTTTTTAAAATACGCACCTTGGCGCGAGGCGCAAGGGGGCAGGCGAAAGTTTGTGGACGCGGGTCGCAAGACAGATGCCAGGCGCTTTCGACGGGAAATTTCGCAGGGCTCAAAATACTGTGGTGTGGTGATCTTGAGCGAAGAGAAAATAAGAAGTCTGGCAATGCATTTTCAGTGTAACTTTATGTATTCCTCGTGCGTCTTAAATACTACACGATCAAATAGTGCTCTAGTAGAAGCAAAATTTGTGTAAATGCAATTCTAATCTAAAGTAAACGAAGGTCGTGCCGATAAGCAATGAAACAGCAATAAAGGAGCTGGTCATGATGAATATCAGTTCAACGAGTTCAACGCTAAGTGCATTGCTCGGTACACAGACATCGGATGAGATCAAGAAGAGCCAGGAAGCGGGCCAGACTGCAGCCACAAGCTCCGGCACCAGCGCCCTGTCTGCCCAGGACGCCGACCAGGCCAAGGTGTCCCAGTTCGGCCAGATGATGAGCAAGCTGCAGCAGATGGCCAGCACGGACACGGACGCCTTCAAGGCCACGGCGCAAACCATCGCCGACAACCTGGCCCAGAGCGCGAGCGAAAGCACGGACCCCACCCAGAAAGAGGCCTTTGCCTACATCTCCGGCAAGTTCGCCGAGGCCGCCCAGACCGGTGACATGTCCAGCCTCAAGGACGTGGGCCAGGCCATGCTCGGCGTGGGCGCCAGCGCTACGAGCGGCGCTGCGGGCGGCGACACGGTGACCATCTCCAGCGAGGGCAAGGACCTCTCCTCCAAGGACGGCTCCACGGACGGCGGGAGCTCCGGCGGCGCTGCCGAAGACGCCTCTGGCACGGAGGAGGATTCCTCAAGCACGGCACAAGCCTCTGGCCAGGCCAAGGCCGCTGGCGGCGGCGGCAGCTCCAGTTCCAGCAGCAGCGACACCACCGTCAGCGACCTCGAGGACGAGATTGATGACATGAAGGCGAAGATCAAGGCCATGCAGGCCAAGGTTGATAAGGCCAAGCAGGAGGCCAAGGGCGACGATTCCAAGGCTGACGCCGTGAAGACCCAGGAGGCGCAGCTGAACAGTTTGAACGTGCAGCTCTCGCAGTTGCAGCTGGAGAAGCTGCAGGCCGAGAACGACTCCAGCAGCACGTCCAGCAGCAGCTCGGCCAGCGGCGGGGCCAGCATGACCACCCATGCGTGACCTGCGGGCCGGTTATCCGGCCTGTCCTCGGCGTTCAGCAAAAAGAAAAGCCCCGGTTTGGCCGGGGCTTTTCTTTCGCGCGGGGCGGGCGGTCAGTCTGCCTGCGCAGCCTGGGCCTCGCGGCGGCGCTTCACCATCGCCGGGTACACGTTGCTCAGGATCATGGCAGAGAGCAGGAAGATGTACGAGGTGGCCTCATAGCTCCACTCCGGCCATGACTTGTCGTAGGTCTTGAGCCAGGCCACCAGGGTGTTGAGGGTGAACACCACAGCCCAGGAAGTGGTGAGGATGATGTTGGTGCGGATGAAGGCCGGGTGCGTCCAGAGGCTCGGATCGGTGTGCTCGCGCGCGTATTCCTGCGTGAACGGCATGCCCAGGAACATGGTGACCCAGGTTCCGGCGGCCAGGGCCCCGTTGGCCAGGATGCCCATGTTGCGGATGGTCCACATGTCCTGGAAGGCCAGCACGGCCACGCAGGCATATGTAAAGAAGGCGATGCCCACCCACATGATGGCGCCCCGGTGCAGCTTCAGCACGGCCATGGCCAGGGTGAGCGCGGCGGCCACGATAAGGCCGATCTTGAGCCGTTCCAGGCTGCCGTGGGCGATGGCCAGAAAGGCGATCCAGGGTGCGAAGCTGAACAAGAGTTTAAGAAACTGCATCATACGTTGTCTCCGAAGGTGTTGTCCGGCACGGCCGGGTACTGCCGAGTGGGAAGGCCCTTGCCTTCTCGTCGTCGAAGCTCCTGGTCTGTGCGCCGTTGGCGTTCACGCATCAGCCACGTAAATGCGTGCAGCCCCGGAACTGCAATGATATACACCAACCTTGGCGCAAGGCGCAAGGTGTTGGGCTGAGAATTGGGCCGGCAAGCAGGCGGGCTCCTGGCATGGCCTCAGCCCTAGAAGGCGGCGTCCATGACCCCGATGATTTTGGCGACGCGGTGCTGGTAGGTGTGCTCGGCCAGGATGCGTTTGCGCGCCGCCTGACTGATCCTGCGGCGGCCCGCCGGGTCGCCGAGCCAGCGGCGGGTCTCCTCGGCCAGCGAGTCGGCCCCCTCGTAGCAGGCGGCCTCGGTGCCGATCTCGAAGCAGGCCTCAAGCGACCGCGGATGATCTGTGAGCAGGAACCCGCCGCACAGCGGCACGTCGAAGACCCGCTGGTTCAGCGCCTCGCGGGACTTGAGGCTGGTGGCGTTCACGTTGACCGCGACGCCGCGGTAGAAGTCGGCGAGCCCGGCTCCGTAGGGCACCTCCGGCTGCCAGAGGAAGGGCAGGCCGTGCCTGGCCAGCACGCGCCGCCACAGCTTCTCGCCCATGATTACGGGGGTGAGGGGCATAAGTTCGCGGATGCAGCGCAAGCGGTGCAGGCGCGTGGCCTCGCGAAGCAGCAGCTCGGCCTGCAGCAGCCGGTTCTGCCTGCTTGCGGCGCAATACGCGGTCCACAGCTCCGGGGCATGCCTGCGCAGGCACTCGTCCACCTCCAGGCCCGGATCGCGCTCCAGTTCCGCGGCCAGGGTGCGGTAGGCCCGCAAAAATTCCGCCGGGAACCTCCCTGCGCGCATGGTCGTGACCATCTGCGCCGCCCACATGGCCCCGGCGAAGCCCACGGGCTGCTCTGCCGGTGCGCCGTGGCCCGGCGTGAACACCGCAGGATCTCCGGCCAGGGGCAGGTACTGCGCGTGGGGAACCAGCCCGGACAGGAGCCGCGCCACGGCCTCCGGATTCCAGGTGAAGACCATGAGCCGCGCCTCGGTGCTGACCTCTTGCGGGATGTAGAATTCGTGGTTGTCCACCAACCAGCTCGCCACTGCCACGCGGCCCTGGCGCAGAAAGTCCAGCACCTCTCCCTGTCCGTCCAACCCGATGTGGTTGACCGTGAGCAGGATCGTGGGCCGGAAGCTGGCCACGCTCTGGTAGAGCTGCTTGAGAAAGCCGGCGTTGTGGGCATAGGACAGGCAGGCAAGGGGCACGCCCAGGGCGGCCAGGGCGCGTTCAAGCTCGGGAACGACGTAATACCCCTGCCGGATCAGCAGGACGCGGTGCCTGTGGCGCAGCGCGTTGGAGAGCATGACGTCAGGCATGGGTTTGCACCCGCAAGCCGGTTGGTGGCCGTTTCCCCTAGTCGTCGAACCTCTTGGTCAGCGCGCCGTAGGCGTCGATGCGCCGGTCGCGCAGGAATGGCCAGCCTCGGCGCACGAACTCGATGCGCTCCGGGTCCACCTGGGCAAGCAGGATGGTCTCCTCGTCGGCGCTGGCCAGGGCGTCGATTTCGCCCGCCGGCCCGGCCACGAAGCTCGACCCCCAGAACTCGATGCCCGCGCCCTGGGCGTTGTTGCCGTCAGCAAGCGGCCTCTCGAATCCGATGCGGTTGGCGGCCGCGATGTACACCCCGTTGGCCACGGCGTGGCCGCGCTGGACAGTGGTCCAGGCGTTGCGCTGCTCGTCGCCGTAGATGTCCTTCTCCGCCGGGTGCCAGCCGATGGCCGTGGGGTAGAAGATGACCTCCGCGCCCTTCATGGCCGTCAGCCTTGCGGCCTCCGGGTACCACTGGTCCCAGCACACGCACACGCCGATCCTGCCCACGTGGGTGTCCACGGCCAAAAAGCCCAGGTCGCCGGGGGTGAAGTAGAACTTCTCGTAGAAGGCGGGGTCGTCGGGAATGTGCATCTTGCGGTAGATGCCCAGCACCTCGCCCTCGCGTCCGAGCACGGCGGCGGTGTTGTGGTAGAGCCCCAGGGCGCGCTTCTCGAAGACCGAGACCACGATGGCAGTGCCGGTCTTCTTGGCCAGCTTGGCGAAGGCCGCGGTGGTGGGGCCGGGCACGGGCTCGGCCAGATCGAAGAGCCGGGCGTCCTCCTGCTGGCAGAAATAGGGCCCCAGGAAGAGCTCTTGCAGGCAGATGACGTCTGCGCCGAGGCTGGCGGCGCGCTCGGCCAGGTCCAGGTGCGCGGCCAGGTTCTCCTCGGCGCTTTCGCGGCAGCCGGTTTGGATGAGGGCGATGGTGTAGGGTTTGCGGTTCATGGCTGCCCCTGGGCTTGTGCTATCGGTGGAAAGAAGACGCCGGAGCTGGGTGCTCGCCCTGCCCCGGCGTCAAATGCCGTCGTGTGTGTCGTTCCCGCTACTTGGGGTCCAGCGCGTCGATGACCTTGACGCCGAATTCCTTGACCGTGTCTGGCGGTTTGAAGAACACGGCCATGAACGGCGTGTCCATGCCGGTTTTGAGGAAGGTGTTGCTGGTCAGGATGCCGACCTCGGAGGCCAGGCTCGAGTTGATCTCCTCCTCGCTCTGCACCTGCAGCTGGAACTGCGAGAGGGTGTTGCCGCACAAGAGCTGCTTGGCCACCAGCACGCGGCCCTTCTCGTCAAACAGCGAGATTTCGACCTTGATGCGCTCCTTGGGCGTGGTGAAATTGTTCACCGCCTTGCCCTCGACCACGAAGATCTGGCCCGCCTTCTCGTTGGGGATGTAATACTGGCGGACGTTGCGCAGGGCGATGTCCTTGACCTTGTCGGCGTTGTCGGCCGCTGGCTTGGCCTTGTCGGTGAGCGAGCTTAGGAAGGGAATGTTCATCTTGGTCCAGGGCTTGTAGATGAACAGGCCCGCGCCGGCCAGGGCCACAAGGGCCAGCACAACGCCGATGATGATGAATTTTTTCTTGGAGCCCTTGGCCCCGGCCTTGTTGTCCAGATCAAGCGAACCGCCGCCGCCCAGGGAGTTCAGGAAATCGTCGTCCTTGGCGCCGGAAGGCGCGCTGGCGGGCTCGTCGTCGAAGCGGCTGCGCGCCGGGGCGGCGGGCTCGTCGTCATCCAGGCCGGCGGCAGGTCCGGCGGCGGGCTCGTCGTCGTCCCAGGGCATCTTCTTGGCTGGTCCGGCGGCGGGGCCATCGTCGTCGTCACCGGCAGGCCCGGCAGCGGGTTCGTCATCGTCCCAAGGCATCTTCTTGGCTGGAGCGTCGCTGGCCGCAGCGGGACCGGCGGCGGGCTCGTCGTCGTCCCAGGGCATCTTCTGGGCCGGGGCGGCGGGCTTGGGCGGCGCAGCCGGGGCCTCGGCGGCCTGCAGGCCGCTCAGCTCGGCGTCGAAATCCTTGGCCGGGGGCATGGCCGTGAAGATATGCTGACATTTCGCGCAACGGACCTTGGAGCCGGTGGGCGCGATCTTGTCCTCAGGGAGATTGTATTTGCTTTCGCATTTTGGGCAGGCGACAATCATGGTTATTCTCTAGCTCCAACGCCCCTATTCCGGGACGAGTTCGTACACGGCGTCCAGCTCGCGGTACTTTTCCGCGTAATCCATGCCGTATCCCACGATGAATCCCTTTTGAATGGGGAACCCGGCAAAGTCAACCTTGACTCCGGCTTCCCTGCGCTCGTGCTTATCAACAAACGCGCAAATTTTCAAACTCGCCGCGCCGCGCTTCTCCAGCACGTGCAGCAAAAACTCGGCGCTGTGGCCCGTGTCGACGATGTCGTCCACCACAAGCACGTGCTTGCCCGCCACGTCCACCTCCAAATCCTTGGTGAACACGGCCTGGTGGCTGCGGCTGGTGGCGCTGCCGTAGCTGGACAGGCGCACGAAGTCTATCTCCAGCCCGCCCGCGCCGAGGTTGATGCGGCGCACCAGGTCGGAGAAGAACAGGAACGCGCCCTTGAGCACGCAGACGCAGACCAGGGGCTGGTCCTTGTAGAAATCGCTGATCTCCGCGCCGAGCTCGGCCACGCGTTTCTGGATCGCGGGCGCGGGGATGACGGGGAGCATCTTGTGGGCCATGGCTCACAGCTCCATGATCATGGCGATCTCGTCGCAGTCCGGGAAGCGCGGGCAGTTCAGGCAGTCGCTCCAGACCTTCTGGGGCAGGCTGTCCTTGCTGGTGCCGACAAAACCCATGTGCTCGAAAAAGGGCACCGTGTTGGTCAGGGCGAAGACCCGGTAGATGCCGAGCGTCACCGCGTCGGACAGGCAGGCCTCCACCAGCTTGCGGGCCAGGCCCTGGCCGCGCTGGTCGTGGGCCACCACCAGGGAGCGCACCTCGGCCAGGTTCTCCCAGCTGATGGACAGCGCGCAGCAGGCCAGCACGGTCTCGTCGGCGACGCTGGCGATGACGAAGAAGTCGCGCAGGTGGCTGTAGAGCTGGTTGAACGAGCGCGGCAGCACGAGGCCGTCGTCGCCGGTGGGGGTCATGAGCAGCTTGTGGATGCCCTTGACGTCGGTGATGCGCGCCTTGCGCAGGCGGTAGCCCACGGCCGCGCTCACTGGCCCTTCACCAACTGGCCGATGACCGGGTCCAGCATTTCAAAGGGATAGGCCCCGGAGCTGTTGAAGGCCACCTGGCCCTCGCCGTCGAAGATGACCAGGCTTGGGATGCTGCGCACGCCGAACTCGGTGGACACGTCGCCCTTGGCCATGAGCACCGTGAGGGTGGTGGGCCGGGTCTTCAGATATTCGTGCATGGCCTGGTCGGTGTCGTCCACGCTCATGGCCAGGATGTCCAGCTTCTCCTTGGGATACTTGGCGCGCAGCTGCTCAAGCACGGGCAGCTCGGTCTTGCAGGCCGGGCACCAGGTGGCCCAGAACATGATGAGCGTGACCTTGCCCTTGTTGTCGTTGATGCGCTTGTTCACGCCGGACATGTCCAGGGTCTCGAACTTGTCCTGGGGGGCCTTGGCGTCGCCGCCGGAGCAGGCGGGCAGCAGGGCCAGGCTTAGGCCAAGCACAAGCAAGAGCATGTATTTCAAGGTGGTCTTGGTCATTGGTTTCCTCTGCGGGGCCGCCGTGTGGACGGCGGCGTCATGACGTCTGCCGCGCATGTAGCAGAAAGCCGCGCCAGACGCAAAGGTCCAGGCGGGTGGTTCGGGGCTGGCCTGTGCCGGAAAAGGACTCCGGCCCGGTCTCCCGGAGGCGGGGCAGGGGCTAGTGCCTGCCCGACAGCTCTCCGGCAAGCTTCACGGCGGCCACGGCATCGCGCGAGAAGCCGTCGGCCTTGATGGACGCGGCAAAGGCCTCGGTTACCACGGCCCCGCCGATCATCACCTTCATGTCCAGCCCGCGCTCGCGGACCAGGCGCACCGTGTCCTCCATGCGCACCATGGTGGTGGTCATCAGCGCCGAGAGCCCGATGACCTTGGCGCCCACGCGCTCGGCCTCGTCCACGATCTTCACGGCGGGCACGTCCTTGCCCAGGTCGAAGACCTCGAAGCCGTGGTTTTTGAGCATCAGGCAGACGATGTTCTTGCCGATGTCGTGGATGTCGCCCTCAACGGTGGCCATGACCACCGGGGTTTTCTTTTCCGCCCGGCCCGAAGCCAGGAGCAGCGGCTCCAGCCGCGCGAACCCGGCCTGCATGGCCTCGGCTGAGCGCAAAAGCTGCGGCAGGAAGTATTCCTTGCGCTCGTACTTGTTGCCCACCTCAAGGATGGCCGGGATGAGCTCCCCGTCCACCAGGGCGAAGGGGTCCGCGCCCTCTGCGAGCTTTGCCTCCAGCATGGCCAGCAGGCCCGCCTTGTCGCCGCTGATGACCGCCTCGCCCGGGGTGGTGGCCGCGCCCTTGGCTATGGAAGGTCCGCCCGACCCGCCAGACGTCGGCGCCACCGGCGTCCAGTGGGCGTAGCCCTCGATGTAGCGCCCGGCCTGGGGATCGCGGGAGAGCAGCACCTCGCCGGAGGTCAGAATCTCCCGCAGGCGGTTGGAGGCCGGGTTGGCGATGCATGACGACAGCCCGCAGGCCATGCTCATGGCCAGGAAGGTGGAATTGAGAAGCTCGCGCGCAGGCAGGCCGAAGCTGACGTTGGACAGGCCCATGGTGGTGGGCAGCCCGAGCACCTCGCGACAGTGGCGGACGGTGTCCAGGCAGTGGCGCGCGGCCTCGGGCTTGCTCGAAACAGTGAGCACCAGGGCGTCGACCATGATGAGGCGGCGCGGGATGCCGAGGGCGTCGGCCTGCTTGAGAAGACGCTCGATGACGCTGATGCGCTCGGCCGCAGTGTAGGGCAGCTTGCGGCCCTCCAGGGGCAGCAGAATGAAGGGCGCGCCGAACTTCTTGCACAGTGGGCCCAGCAGCTCCATGCGGCCCGGCTCCCCGCTGATGGAGTTGACCAGCGGCGAACCCGGCTGGGTCCACAGGGCGTTCTCCATGGCGATGGGGTCGGAGGTGTCGAGCGACAGCGGCAGCTCGAAGCGCGCGGACAGGGCCAGCGCCAGGGACGGCAGCACGGCCTTCTCGTCGACCATGGCCGCGCCGACGTTGACGTCGAGGATGCTCGCGCCGTCGGCGATCTGGGCCTGGGCAAGGCGCAGGGCCTCGGCGTGCTCGCCGCGCACCAGCTCCTCGGCCAGAACCTGCTTGCCCGTGGGGTTGATGCGCTCGCCGATGATGGCCACGGGGTTGTCCGCGCCCAGGCCCACGGAAAGCGACCGGCAGGTGAGCACCAGCGGGGTCTTGTCCTGGGGCTCCGGGCGCGCCCAGGGCAGCTCGCCCACGGCGGACTTGAGCGCGGTGATGTGCGCAGGCGTCGTCCCGCAGCAGCCGCCCAAAAACTTGGCGCCCAGCTCGGCGAAGATGCGGCACTGCTGGGCAAAGGCGTCCGGCCCCAGGCGGAACACGGTCCTGCCCTGGTCGTCCAGCTCGGGCAGGCCTGCGTTGGGCTGCACGATGAGCGGGGTGGACAGGCGCGGCAGCATGGCCCGCACCAGGTCCACCAGCTGCTCCGGCCCGGCCGAGCAGTTGGTGCCGAGCAAGTCCACGCCCAGGTTCTGCATGGTGTCGATGAAGGTCAGCGGCGGGGTGCCGGTGAGGGACACCGCGCCCTCGAAGGTCATGCTCACGGCCACGGGCAGGTCGCACACCTCATGGGCGGCGATGACCGCGGCCTTGGCCTCGGCCAGGTCGAACTGGGTCTCGATGATAACAAGGTCGGCCCCGCCCTCGGCCAGGCCCTGGATCTGCTCCTTGAAGGCGGCCACCAGCTCGCGGAAGGTGAGCTTGCCCAGCGGCTCGGCGAAGTGTCCGGTGGGGCCCACGCTGCCGGCGATAAACGCGCGGCCGCCCCCGGAATTGGCCACAGCCCGCTTGGCCGTCTGGGCCAGGTGGCGGTTCAGGGCGCGCACGTCGGTGGTGGGGTCGAGCTTGAAGCGTGTGCCGCCGAAGGTGTTGGTGGTGATGACCTCGGCCCCGGCTGCGGCGTATTCGGCGTGGATGGCGGCCACGGGCTCGGGGTTGGCCAGGCCGAAAAGCTCAGGCGAGACGCCCGGCGGCAGCCCGCGCGATTGCAGGAGCGCGCCGAAGCCGCCGTCGAAAAAATGGATGCGGCCATCGGCCAGGAGGGAGCGGAAGTTGGACATGGTATTCTCCGTGCGGCGCACACTGGGGAGGGTGGCGGATGCTCGCCGGACTCGTGCCGGGCGCTCGCTTGCGTTGTGCCTGTGTTCTGCTTTCGTTGCGCTTTTGTTGCGCTTTCGTTGAGATTGATTCTTGCGGGCCGGGGCAATATGCGTATTCCTGGTCGTCCGGCCCAGGAGGTTGAGTGTACTGAAAAACGTTGAAAAGGACAAACAAAAACTATACGCTCACGCTTTGCGAAACAAGCCCCCAAGCCAGGAAACACGTTCCTTTCCGGGGGCAAAGGTCGGCATGAAGTCCAATAATACCCAAGCCTCACCCCCCCAGAGCCGCCGCTCCACGACACCGGCCCTGGTCCGGAAGAAAGACCATCTCCCCGCCCTGGTTCCGGCCAAGCGCGGCGAGGTCGGCCTGCGCGATTCGTTGCACCACTACCTGCGCGAGATCGCCCGCTTCCCGCTTTTGGCGCCGGAGGAGGAGTTCGAGCTGGCCCAGCGCGTGCGCGAATCCGGCGACCAGGAAGCCGCCTTCCGGCTCATCTCCTCGCACCTGCGCCTGGTGGTCAAGATCGCCATGGATTTCCAGCGCCGCTGGATGCAGAACGTGCAGGACCTGATCCAGGAGGGCAACGTCGGCCTCATGAAGGCCGTGCGCAAGTTCGACCCGGACAAGGGCATCAAGTTCAGCTATTACGCGGCCTTCTGGATCAAGGCCTACATCCTCAAGTTCATCATGGACAACTGGCGCATGGTCAAGATCGGGACCACCCAGACCCAGCGCAAGCTGTTCTACAACTTGAACAAAGAACGCCAGCGCCTGACCAACATGGGCTTTGACCCCACCACCAGCGCCCTGTCCGAGAGCCTGAACGTGTCCGAGGCCGAGATCGAGCAGATGGACCAGCGCCTCTCGCGCCAGGACATGAGCCTGGACATCTCGCTTGGCGACGACTCCGACACCACCCGGCTCGACTTTTTGCCCGCGCTGGGGCCGGGCATCGAGGAGATTTTAAGTTCCAACCAGATCTCCTCGCTGCTCTTGGAGAACCTGAAGACCATCGCGCCCAATCTCTCGGACAAGGAGCAGGCCATCCTGAACGAGCGCCTGCTCTCGGACAGCCCGGTGACCCTGCGCGAGATCGGCGACCGCTTCGGCGTGACCCGCGAGCGCGTGCGGCAGATCGAGTCGCGCCTGCTGGAGAAGCTCAAGGAGCACCTGTCCACCAAGGTGAAGGACTTTTCCGCTGACTGGATCGAAGGGGAGGACTAGGCCATGGATGTGCGCATTCTGGAACTCAAGCGGCGCGCGCGTGATCTGGCCGTGGCCCGGGCGCAGTCGGCATTCTCGCTGGAGTGCGCGGAAGAGCTGACCTATGCGCGCGACCTGTTCTTCGACCATCCGCTGGTGCTGCGTCTGCAGGGCGATGCCCTGGGCTTTTTGAACGAGGCCTGCGGCCTGGGCGTGGAGCACGGCAAGCGCGTGGCCATGGACGCCGCCGCCCTGGTCCTGGCCGAGCCCTCGGGCCTGTCCACGGACGAGCGCCGCCGCCTGGCCGTGCTGGCCGAGATGGCCGGCCTCTTGCACGACTCCCTGCGCCACGAGGATGGGCACGCCGAAAAAGGCGCGGATCTCTGCCTGCGCATCCTGCGCGGCTACGCCATCACCCCGGAGGAGCGGCTGTGGATCGCCGGGGCCGTGGCCGGGCACGAGGACGGCGGCCCGCAGCTCGAGGACGCCTCCGAGTCCGCCAGGCTGCTGGCCGGGGCCGTGCACGACGCCGACGTCTTCCGCTTCGGCCCGGATATTTTCGGCACCATCCTCTGGGAATTCTGCGAGTGCGACGAGTGGCCCCTGTCGAGGATCGCCGCCGCCTTCCCGGAGGGCGTCCAGCGGGCCAAGTCCCTGTCCGGGGGGTTCCGCACCGAGGGCGGCCGCCGCTACGGGCCGTCGCTTCTGGCCGAGGGGCTGTCTCTGGCCGAGGATTATGTGCGCATGCTTGGCCAGGCCCTGGCCGCAACCACCGAGAAAAACGCGTGAGGACAGAGCACATGCCCACGAGTCTTCCCGCTGCCCGCCGTCCGGCTCCGCACCAGGCCCCGATGTCTGCCCTTCTGCTGGCTCTGGTGCTGGCCCTCACCGCCTGCGGCGCGCCGCGCCAGACTGCCGCCATCAGGCCCGAGCCCATGTCCAGCACTGCGTCCGGCACCTATGACTATCTGCGGTTCCAGGCCCTGTTCCAGGAGATGGCGCGCACGGCGGCGCTGTCGCGCACCTCGCCCGAGGCCTTCGCCCGCACCCTGGAGCTGCAGAAGGCCGCGGCCCAGGCCATCGACCGGGTCATCGCCCGGGAGAGCACGCCCTCGCTGTTCATGGATAAGGCCTTCCTGTACTGGAACCCGGAGCAGGCTGCGGAGGCCAGGGCGATCCTTGAGGCGGGCCTGAGCAAGTATCCTGAGGACAGCAACCTGAACTCCGCGGTGGCCAACGCCTTCCTGCTGGAGAACAAGCTGCCCGAGGCGGCCAAAGTCATCGACGCCTATCTTTCCCGGCACGACAACATCGTGCTGCGCGAGCGCCTGGGCCAGCTCTTCATCGACACCGACCAGCCGGCCAAGGGGCTGGAGGTGCTGCGCAAGATCCCGGCGAAGGAGCGCTCCAACGACGCCCAGTACCAGATCGCCAGGGCCCAGGCCCGCCTGAACCAGCGCAAGGCGGCCATCGAGACCCTGAAGAAGCTGACCAAGGCCTCCCCGGACTACCTGGAGGCCTGGGTGGAGCTGGCCTTTCAGCAGGAGATGGAAAAGGACTACGCCGCGGCTCTGGGCACCTACACCAAGATTCTGGCCCTGGGTGAAGCGCGCGAGGACATCCGCCTGCGCATCGAGAACGGCGGCGGCGAGGGCCGCGAGGACATCCGCCTGCGCGTGGTGGGGCTTGAGCTGAAGCTGAACAACCCGGAAAAGGCGCTGACCGTGGCCCTGGACGGCTCGGGCAGCAAGGCCTTCGTGCTCTCGGCCGCGCTGTTGTTCTTAAGCGAGAACTACACCGCCCAGGCCAGCACCCTGCTGGACGTGCTGGCCAGCACTCCGCCGGTGCCAGGCGAATACTTCTTCTACAAGGCCGTCATCGCCCAGGATGGCGAGAACAACCCGGTCAAGGCCCTGCAGTTCCTCGACCTGGTGCCCCAGAGCGACGCGCATTACAGCCAGGCCTTGCAGTTCCGCATCCAGCTGCTCTACAGCCTGGGCCGCGAGAGCGAGGCCGTGGCGCTCATGGAGCAGGGCATCCGCCTGTTCCCCGGCCAGTCGCGCTTCCCGCTGCTGCGCGCGGGCTACCTCATGGAAAAGAAGCGCGTGGCCGAGGCCCGCGAGGTGCTGGAGACCGCGCTCAAGCTCCGGCCGGACGACGAGGACCTGCTCTACCAGTACGGTGCGGCGCTGGACCGCATGGGCGACCGCAAGACCGCCCTGGCCGTGATGCAGCGCATCGTGGACAAGAACCCGGAGCACGCCGACGCCCTGAACTACATCGGCTACACCCTGGTGGAGGAGAACCGCGACCTTGAACGCGCGCTCTCGCTCATCCGCAAGGCCGACAGGCTCAAGCCCAACAACGGCTACATCGTGGACTCCCTGGCCTGGGCGTACTACCGCCTGGGCAGGCTGGAGGAGGCCTGGAAGCAGATCCAGCGCTCCGTGTCCCTGGCCCAGGACGACCCCACCATGTGGGAGCATTACGGCGACATCGCCCGCGATGTGGGCCAGCGAGGCAAGGCCAAAAAGGGCTACAAATCCGCGCTCAAGCTGAAGCACGAGTCGCCCGAGCGCATTCAGAAGAAGTTCAAGGGGTTGTGAGCGCGTGAGCACGTTGCGCAGATTCCGGACTTGGGCCTGGTCCCATGCCCATACACTGTTGCCTGGCCTCC
This sequence comes from Pseudomonadota bacterium, assembly GCA_018817515.1. Classification (GTDB taxonomy): domain Bacteria; phylum Desulfobacterota; class Desulfovibrionia; order Desulfovibrionales; family Desulfovibrionaceae; genus Humidesulfovibrio. The sequence goes on along the minus strand of JAHIUD010000003.1, from coordinate 95,033 downwards.
TGCTGGCCCTGGCGCTGGCTGTCTCGGCCTGCGCGCCCAAGGTCCAGCTGCCCCGCTTTGACGACGCGGCGACGAATCACGCGGCCTTCCGCCAGCGCTTCGTCGCCCCCCCGGTCACCGCCAGCGGCGTGGCCGTGCGCGCCAGCCTGCTCTACGCCACCCCGCAGCGCACCAACCGCACCGACGTGCAGCTTTTCGGCGACTACGCCCGGCCCCTGCGCCTGGACGTGCGCGCCGGGTTCGGCACCATGCTGGCGCTGATGCGCGAGGATGCCAGCGGCCTGCTCGCCTTCTACCCCGAAAAGTCCAGGGCCTACGCCCACACCGACCCGGTCATCGGCGCGCAGCTCTTGGGCATGCCGTTTCCGTTCTCCATGCGTGACCTGGCCCTGGTGCTCTCCGGCCACTTCGGCACCCTGGTGCCGGCCGACGCGGCGCCGGCGGAGATCCGCGCGCTGCCGGACGGCGGCTTTGCCTACAGCTATGCGAGCGGCCCGGTGCAGCTGCTGGTGGTGGATGCCTATGGCCGCCCGCAGCGCATGCAGGGCCTGCTGTCCCGCTATTTCAAGACCCAGGCCGAACGCGAGGGCGAGGTGGTTTCCGGCCCGCGCCTGTGGAACCTGGTCTTCTCCGACTTTCCCGAGGACGACGGCGACCCCGAGGGCCCGCCCCGGGTGCTGACCCTGGGCCTGCCCAAGGGCGAGAGCGCCGTCTTTCGCGTCAAGGCCCTGGACGAGCGCGTCCAGCCCTGGCCGCTGAAGTCCCTGGCGCTGCGGCTCCCGGCGGGATCGAGCTTCTTGTCCCTGGACTACAAGGCGACCGCTCCCGTCGCAGAAAGCGACATCATCACCGGTGGAGGACTCTAATGAACACGGAGAACAAGACTCTTGTCCCGGTTTCTGAGCCTGAGGCCAGGCCAGGCCTTGTCGGCACCTTCACCCTGGGCCTGCAGGTCTGGGGGCGGGAGATGCGGCGCATTCTGACGGGCCAGGCCAAGCGCCATGAGGTGCGGCAGCTGGAGGCCCGGCTGCGCGAGGAGATCGCCGTGCTGGCCCGGCTCGACGGCTCCGGCCAGGTGACGCCCGGCCCGGAGCGCGACCTCTGCCTGCGGCAGATCGAGATGCTCAAGGCCGAGATAGCCCGGCTGCGGCGCGAGGAAGAGGCCACGGAACCAAGGTAGAAACCGGGCGCAAGCCCCAAGGAGGTTGCCCATGACTGCCAGCCCGACCAAGAAGACCATCCTTCTGGCTTCCGACCACGGCGGCTTTGCCCTCAAATCGGTTCTTGCGCAGGCCTTGCGCAAGGTCGAGTGCGTAGTGGAAGACCTGGGCCCGGAGAACACCTCCTCCTGCGACTACCCGGCCTATGCCGACAAGCTCTGCCAGCGCCTGCTGGAGTGCGGCGAGGACGGCCAGAACGGGCAGGTGCTGGGCATCCTCATCTGCGGCACGGGCCTGGGCATGAGCATGGCCGCCAACCGCAATCCTGGCATCCGGGCGGCGGTGTGCACCTGCGAATTCGCGGCCCGCATGGCGCGGGCGCACAACAACGCCAACGTGCTCTGCCTGGGCGAGCGCGTCATTGGCCAGGGCCTGGCCCTGGAGATCATGCGGGCCTTTCTGGCCGCGCCCTTCGAGGGGGGCCGCCACCTGCGCCGCATCGAGCAGTTTGAGACCTACACCCAGCCTTAGCCCGCCCGGTCTGTAAAGACTCCGGGCCCCCGAGGCGGAACCAAACCCGGCGGCCAGCGCCGCCCCAAACGAGGACCAACTTCCATGCAGAAGACCATCGCACCCGACCAGCTTGTGGTGAACACCTTGAAAGGGCTCATCATGGACGCCACCCGCGCCGCCGACTCCGGACACCCAGGTGGAGCCATGAGCTCCGCGGACTTCGGGGCGGTGCTCTACTCGGAGTTCTTGAACTTCGACCCCGAGCGCGCCAACTGGTTCAACCGCGACCGCTTCGTGCTCTCCGCAGGACACGAGTCCGGACTGCTCTACGGCCTGCTGCACCTGGCCGGGTTCATCGACGCCGACGACCTGCGCGGCTTCCGCCAGCTGGGCAGCCGCACGCCCGGACACCCGGAGCACGAGGTCACCCCCGGCGTGGAGGCCACCACCGGACCCTTGGGCCAGGGCTTCGCCATGGCCGTGGGCATGGCCGTGGCCGAGACCTTCCTGCGGGGCAAGCTGGGCAAGGCCATCGTGGACCACAACACCTATGTCCTGACCTCGGATGGCGACATGCAGGAGTCCGTGGTCCTGGGCGCGGCCTCCCTGGCCGGGCTGTGGGGCCTCTCCAAGCTCACCTGCTACTACGACTCCAACAAGGTCCAGCTGGCCGGGCCCGTCAGCCGCGTGGACAAGACCGACTACGCCAAGGTCTTCGCCGCCATGGGCTGGCATGTGCAGCAGGTGGACGGCCACAACCGCGACGAGATCCGCGCGGCCATCAAGAAGGCCCAGGCCCAGAAGAAGAAGCCGAGCCTGATCATCGGCCACACGGTCATGGCCAAGGGCGCGGCCACGCGCGAAGGCGACTTCGGCACCCACGGCGAACCCCTGCCCGCCGAGGAGATCGCCGCCACCAAGAAGAACATGTGCCTCATCGAGGGCGCCTGCTTCCAGGTGTCGGACGAGGCCCGCGCGCATTTCCAGGCCCGGTACCCGGAGCTCAAGCGCGCCGTGGCCGCCCGCAAGGACGTCTTGGCCCGGCGCATCAAGAAGGGCGACAAGGACTTCCTGGCCTTCTGGAAGGCCATGAACACCGGGCGCGGCGAGCTTAACCTGCCCATGCCCGCGTTCGAGCCCGGCAAGAAGATCGCCACCCGCGCGGCCTGGGGCGCCTGCCTGAACATGCTGAAAGACGCCCTGCCGAACCTCATGGGCGGCAGCGCCGACCTCGATCCCTCCAACCAGACGGCCAAGTTCCGCGACGCCGTGGGCATCTTCGCCGCCGACAACCCGCTTGGCCGCAACTTGAGCTTCGGCGTGCGCGAGTTCCCCATGGCCGCGATCTTGAACGGCATGGCCCTGCACGGCGGGGTGCTGCCCTTTGGCGCCACGTTCCTGACCTTCTCCGACTACTGCCGCAACGCCATCCGCATGTCGGCCCTGCAGAAGCTGCCCGTGCTCTACGTGTTCACCCACGACTCCTTCTACGTCGGCGAGGACGGCCCCACGCACCAGCCCATCGAGCATGTGGCGAGCCTGCGGCTCATCCCGAACCTGCTGGACCTGCGCCCGGCCGACGCCACCGAGACCGCGCTCTGCCTGGAGCTGGCCCTGCGCCAGACGGACAAGCCCAGCTGCCTGTTCCTCACCCGCCAGGGCCTGCCGGTCATGGACCCGGCGGAGTACCCGGCCGTGGCCGAGGGCGTGAAGCACGGCGGCTACATCCTGCGCGACTGCAAGGCCGAGCCGGAGCTCATCGTCATGGCCTCGGGCTCCGAGGTCTCCCTGGCCCTGGCGGCCGTGAAGATCCTGGAGGCCGAGGAACCGGGCCGCATGATCCGCGTGGTCAGCATGCCCTCGGTGAACCTCTTCGAGGCCCAGCCCATGCACTACAAGGAATCCGTGCTGCCGCCCACGGTGGAGCGGCGCGTGGCCATCGAGGCCGGACGGCCCGAGGGCTGGCACAAGTACGTGGGCCTGTTCGGCCTGGCGCTGGGGCTCGACCACTTCGGCGAGAGTGCCCCGGCGGAAAAGCTGGCCGAGAAGTACGGCTTCACCGCGCCCACCGTGGCCCGGCTGATCCGCGAGAGGTACTTCGGCTAGCCCAGAGAAGCCCGGCAAGGGCCGCCGGGTCCGTCGCGTCCGTCGCGTTCAAGCATCAGCCCAGGGTGCTCTTCATCCATTGGGCAGGAGTATCAACCCCCTAGGAGGATATCTTCATGGCGACTGCGAAGAAGACCACGGCGGCAAAGGGCAAGGCTCCGGCCAAGAAGGCTCCAGCCAAGAAGGCGGCAGCGGCCAAGAGCTCGCCGCTGAAGAAGGCCCCGGCCAAGAAGATCCTCATGCTCGTGGGCGACTACGTGGAGGACTACGAGGTCATGGTCCCGTTCCAGGCCCTGCTCATGCTGGGCTACGGCGTGGAGGCGGTATGCCCGGACAAGAAGGCCGGCGAGGTGGTGCGCACCTCGGTGCACGACTTCGAGGGCGACCAGACCTACAGCGAGAAGCGCGGCCACAACTTCAGCCTGAACAAGGACTTCGCCGCCGTGAAGACTGCCGACTACCTCGGCCTGGTGATCCCCGGCGGCCGCGCCCCGGAGTACATCCGGCTGAACCCGCGCGTGCTTGAGATCGTGCGCGAGTTCAACGCCGCGAAAAAGCCCATCGCCGCCATCTGCCACGGACCGCTGGTGCTCGCGGCCGCGGGCGTGCTGAAGGGCCGGACCTGCTCGGCCTACCCGGCCTGCTCGCCGGACGTGGGCCTGGCTGGCGGCAAGTACGCGGATATCGCGCTGGACGCCGCCATTGTGGAAGGCAACCTGGTGACGGCCCCGGCCTGGCCCGCGCACCCGGCCTGGATCGCCAAGTTCGCGGCCCTGCTTGGCGCCAAGATCAGCATCTAGCAAAAAAGCTTTGTGAACGGGGCGGCCTGCGGGCTGCCCCAATATTTCTGGCGGCTGTTGCCAAGCCGTCACCAAGGGGCGCTTGCGGTCTTGCGGGGTGCTCTGCTAGAGTGCGTGCAGACTGACAGACTGGATAATCGGGCCGCGCCGTCGCGCGCAGGTCCTGCACATCGAAGGAGATACCCATGGAAGCCCCGCAAAGGAATCTGGCCCTGGATCTGGTGCGCGTCACCGAAGCCGCGGCCCTTTCAAGCGCCCGTTGGCTGGGCAAGGGCGACAAGGATGCCGGCGACCGCGCGGCCGTGGACGCCATGCGCCTGTCCTTTAAAACCCTGGCCATCAGCGGCACGGTGGTCATCGGCGAGGGCGAGAAAGACAACGCCCCCATGCTGCACAACGGCGAGAAGGTCGGCGCGGGCGGACCGCAGACCGTGGACGTGGCCGTTGACCCCGTCGAGGGCACCAGCCTGCTGGCCTATGGCCGTCCCAACGCCATCAGCGTGGTCGGCGTGGCCCCGGCCGGAACCATGTACGATCCGGGCCCCAGCTACTACATGCAGAAGCTCGTGGTGCCCGCCGCAGCCAAAAGCGTGGTCGACATCGAGGCCCCGGTGCCCGTGAACCTGAAGCGCATCGCCAAGGCGCTCGGCAAGGACGTGGACGACCTGGTTGTCTTCGTGCTGGACAAGCCGCGCCACAAGAAGCTCATCGCCGACATCCGCGAGGCTGGCGCGCGCATCCAGCTGCACACCGACGGCGATGTGGCCGGGGCGCTCATGGCCATCGACCCGCGCAACGAGGTGGACCTGATGATGGGCACCGGCGGCACGCCCGAGGGTGTGCTCGCGGCCTGCGCCATCCGCATCATGGGCGGCGAGATGTTCTGCAAGCTCGATCCCCAGAAGCAGGATGAGAAGAACCTGCTGGCGCAGCACGGAGTGGACATCCGCCGCGTGCTCACCGTGGGTGACCTGGTGAAGAGCGACGACGTTTTTTTTGCCGCCACCGGCATCTCCGGCGGCACCTTCCTCAAGGGCGTGCGCTACCTGGGCTACGGCGCGGAGACCAGCTCGCTGGTCATGCGCGGAAAGACCGGCACCATCCGCTACATCGAGGCCATCCACTCCTGGGATCACCTCATGAAGATCAGCTCGGTCAAGTACGACTAATCGACGCAAAAAGGCCGGGAGGGGGCACTGTCTCCCCTCCCGGCCTTTTCTTTTTCCGGGTTCCTGCTAAATCTCGTGATTGCTGAGCTTGGCGACGATGATCAACGCGTCCTCGGCCCGGGCCTGGGCCGCGAGACTTTTGGACTCCCCGTGGCAGGCGAAGCCCGAGCCGGATAGATTCACATAGCCCGCAGAGAGCACCTTGGTGTAGGGGATCTGCTCGCGCATCTCCACAAAGTCGATGCGCTTGGGGAAGATGATGGGCAGCGGAGTTCCTGAAAAATCTTCGAACATGATGTACTTCATGACATCCTCCCTGAGAGTGTGCGGTGAGTATATCCTAGCCTACGCAAAGCGCGAGGGCAAGATGCCCGAGCCCTGCGCCGCGCCGCTGCGCAAGGCCTGCGCATGAAAGCCTTCCGCCGCATCGGCATCTGGCAGACCGCCTTTCTGGGCGACGCCGTGCTCACCCTGCCGCTCATCCAGGACGTGAAGGCCCGCTTCCCCGAAGCCGAGGTGCACCTCTTCGTGCGCGCCGGGGTGGAAGGGCTGTTCAGCGCCCAGCGCGAACTGACGAGCGTGCGGCCCTTTGCCAAGCGCGGCGCGCAAAAGGGCCTCTGCGCCGCCACAAGCCTGGGCCGGGAGCTGGCGCGCGAGGGCTTCGACCTGTGGATCTCCCCGCACACCAGCCTGCGCAGCGCGCTCGTGGCCAAAAGCGTGGGCGCGCGGGTGCGCATCGGCTACTCCAGGCCCTGGTGGAACCACCTGGCCTACACGCATCTGGTGGACCGCCGCTTCGACCAGCTGCACGAGATCGAGCGCCTGATGCAGCTGGCCCTGCCGCTTGCCTCGGAGTCTGTTGCGCCTGCCGAGTCTGTCCCGCCTGTCGCGCCCAAGCCGCGCCTGGACCTGCCGCCGCAGGCCGTCAGCCGCGCCGCCGAAATCTATGCCGCCCTGCCCACGGACGCCGCGCCGGGCACGAAGCCCCGACCGATTCTGGGCATCCACCCCGGCTCCACCTGGCCCACCAAGTGCTGGCCCGAGGATTACTTCGCCGACATCGCGCGCCGGGCGCTTGCCGCCGGGGCCGTGGTGCTGCTCTTTGCCGGGCCGGGCGAGGAAGCCCTGGCCGGGCGCATCGCTCGGGCCGCGCAAGACAGCACCGGGCGCTTGAAGAACCTGGCCGGACAGCTGGACATCCCGGCCCTGGCCGCGGCCCTGGGCCGTCTCGACGCCTGCCTGACCAACGACTCCGGCCCCATGCACCTGGCCTGGGTGCAGGACACGCCGCTGGTCGCCCTGTTCGGCCCCACCACCCGGCAGCTGGGCTTCTTCCCGCGCGGGGAAAACTCCCGCGTGCTGGAACAGTCCATGGACTGCCGGCCCTGCGGCCTGCACGGACACAAGGCCTGCCCGCAGAAACACCACCAGTGCATGCGCGACATCACCCCGGACCGGGTCTGGGATGTGCTGAAAGGGATGCTGGGGATTTAGAGAATAGCCTCCGGCGGCCAAAGGGCCTGAGGCCCTCTGGACTCCCCATTTGTTGGCGTCGGGTCTTGCGACGGGGACCGTCGCAAGACCCGACGCCAAATGAGGGGGGCCGGGGGCGTTATGAACCCCGAAGGGGGCCCCCGGCGGAGCCCCCTGGCGGGGCATGAGGGCGATCGGCATGGATGACAGCGGATGTGTGCTTGGCGGCTACGTGCCCGGGGCCATTGGCCGCGCGGCGGAGCTGCACGCCCTGTATTATGGCCGGGAGTGGGGCTTCGGGCTCGAATTTGAGGCCCTGGTGGCGAGCGGCCTGGCGGAATTTCTGCAGCGTCTCGACCCGGCGCGCGACGGGTTCTGGACCGCGAGCCTGGGCGGGCGCGTCATGGGCTGCGTGGCCATTGACGGGGCAAAGGCAGGCACGCTGGGCGCGCATCTGCGCTGGTTCATTCTGTCGGAGGAACTGCGCGGTCAAGGGCTGGGCGACAGGCTGTTGCGGCAGGCGGTGGAATTTTGCCGGGCTTGCGGCCATCCGTCGGTCTACCTGTGGACCTTTCAGGGCTTGGACACGGCCCGGCACCTTTACGAGAAGCACGGCTTCCGGCTTGCGGAGGAGCGCGAGGGCGGGCAGTGGGGCAAACGTGTCATGGAACAACGTTTTGTCCTTGCCTTGTCCTGAGTCCGACTTATCTGGTATGGATGGGGTTCGGACGATCCTCTCAAATATTACGAGGAGTTTTGCATGGCAATCGCAGCAAGCATGGCTGAACTCATCGGCAAGACGCCGCTGGTCAGGCTGAACAGGCTGTCCCAGGGGCTCGGGGCCACGCTGGTGGCCAAGCTGGAATCCATGAATCCGGGCGGCTCGGTGAAGGACCGCATCGGCCTGAGCATGATCGAGACGGCCCTGGCCGATGGGCGCATCACGCCGGACAGCGTCATCATCGAGCCCACCAGCGGCAACACGGGCATCGGCCTGGCGCTCATCTGCGCCATCAAGGGCCTGCGCCTGATCCTGACCATGCCTGATTCCATGAGCGTGGAGCGCCGCAAGCTGCTCCTCGGCTACGGGGCCGAGCTGGTGCTCACCCCGGCCAGCCTGGGCATGAAGGGCGCCATCGCCCGCGCGCTTGAGCTGGTGGCGGCGACGCCCAAGGCCTTCATGCCCATGCAGTTCGAAAACCCCGCCAACCCAGAGGCGCACCGCACAACCACGGCGCTGGAGATCTGGGAGGACACGGACGGTCAGGTGGACTGCTTTGTGGCGGGCGTGGGCACGGGCGGCACCGTCACCGGCGTGGGCCAGGTGCTCAAGGCCAAGAAGCCCGGCGTGCGCGTGGTGGCTGTGGAGCCTTCGGACTCGCCTGTGCTTTCCGGCGGGGTTGCCGGTCCGCACAAGATCCAGGGCATCGGCGCGGGCTTCGTGCCCGGCGTGCTCGACACCAAGGCCTTTGACGAGATCATCCAGGTGGGGGCTGAGGACGCCTTTGCCACGGCGCGGCGCCTGATGCGCGAAGAGGGCATCTCAAGCGGCATCTCCTCCGGGGCCAACGCCTTTGCCGCCATGCAGCTGGCCGCCAGGCCGGAGATGGCGGGCAAGATGATCGTGTTCGTTGTCTGCGACACGGGCGAGCGTTACCTGTCCACCCCGTTGTTTGCCGAAGACGCCTAGGCCGGGAGGGCCGCCATGATAGATCAGACACCGGTACTTGCAAGCCTGGACCGCGACGCCGTGCTGGCCGAGACCGTGGAGCATCTGTGCGCGCAGGACGTCTGCGAGGCCTCCTGGCACCGCATCAGCCGCGACCAGCCCCTGCCCTCGCTGGACGCGCTCATCGAGGTGATGGACCTTTTGCGCGCGGTGCTGTTTCCCGGCTTCTTCGGCCCCCAGGACGTGAGCGAGCGCACCATGCCCTATTATGCGGGCAGCGCGCTGGACCGCGTGGTCAAGATTCTGTCCGAGCAGATCAACCGGGGCTATTGCTTCGTCTGCGCCAAGGAGAACCTCTCCCCGTGCACCGATTGCGAGAAGCGCTCAGAGGCCGTGGCCCTGGAGTTCGTGCGCAGGCTGCCGCGCGTGCGCGAGCTTTTGGCCACGGACGTGCAGGCGGCCTTTGACGGCGACCCGGCGGCCAAGAGCCCGGGCGAGACCATCTTCTGCTATCCGTCCATCAAGGCCCTGACCAACCACCGCATCGCGCACCAACTGCACCACCTGGGCGTGGACATCATCCCGCGCATCATCGGCGAGATGGCGCACTCGGACACGGGCATCGACATCCACCCCGGCGCGCACATCGGCGAGCGCTTCTTCATCGACCACGGCACGGGCACGGTCATCGGCGAGACCTGCGTCATCGGCAGGAACGTGCGCCTCTACCAGGGCGTGACCCTTGGGGCCAAGAGCTTCCCCAAGGACAAGACGGCGGACGACTCGGGCAATCGCCTGGTCAAGGGCCTGGCGCGGCACCCCATCGTGGAGGACGACGTGACCATCTACGCCGGGGCGACGATCCTGGGCCGGGTGACCATCGGCCAGGGCGCGGTCATCGGCGGCAACGTCTGGGTGACCCAGGACGTGCCTGCGGGCGCGCGCGTGGTGCAGGCCAGGGCCTCGGAACAGGTGCTGATCGGCGGGGCGGGAATTTAGAGGAAGTGAAAATTTTTATCGAGGCAGTGCAAAAACCCTTGTATTCCGTTTCGCCTCGGTATAATGATAGGGCAATGTTCACTTTTTTCAACGCCTGGAGCCGACCGTGAGCGACGACTGCATCTTCTGCAAGATAATCGAGGGAAAGATTCCCTGCGCCAAGGTCTATGACCAGGGCGGGATCTTCGCCTTCCTGGATATCGCTCCGGTGAACAAAGGGCATGCGCTGGTGGTGCCGAAGGCGCACCACGAAACGCTTTTCGACCTGCCGCCGGACATCGGGCGCGAGCTCTTGAGCGCGCTCAAGCTGGTGGGGGCGGCGGTGATGCAGGCCACGGGAGCTGCCGGGCTCAACGTGGGCATGAACAATTTCGAGGTGGCGGGGCAGTTGGTGCATCATGCGCACTTCCACCTCATCCCACGCCACGAGGGCGACGGGCTGCGGCTGTGGACCCAGCACGCTTACGAATCCGGCGAAGAGATGCAGAAGCTGGCCCAGGCCGTGAAAAAGGCCATCGGCTGAGAACCGCACAACGAAGGAGACCCCAATGAGCGGTCAAACCTTGACCAAGGCCCACATCGTCGATGCGATCTACAAGAAAACGGATCGCAACCGCGCGGAGATCAAGGATCTTGTGGAGTCCGCACTGGACCTGATGAAGCAGGCCATCAAGAAGGACCATGCCATGCTGGTCAGCGGCTTCGGCAAGTTCGAGGCCTACGACAAGAACTCGCGTCGCGGCCGCAACCCGCAGACCAATGAGAGCATTACCCTGCCGCCGCGCAAGGTCGTGGTCTTCCGCCTGTCCCGCAAGTTCCGCGCCGAGCTTAATCCAGAGGAATAAACGCCTGTGGCCAGTCCGGCTTGAGTGCCTCCAGGACCTTGTGGGCAGCCGCAAGGTCCTGGAAGGGACCGGCCTGGACCCGGTACAGCGTTCCCTGCCCCTGCTCCACGCGCACCATGCGCGAGTTCTCATACCCCTTGTCCTTGAGCCAGGCCACGGCCCCCAGGGCGTTCATGGCCGTGCCGAAAGCACCGACCTGCACATAATTCTTGCGCTCGGCCACGGCCGGTGCGGTCTCGACTGCCGCCGGAGCCTCCGGCGTAAGCGTATCCAGGATGACCGGGGGCAGTTCGACCTGTTGCGTCGGCTTGGCCGGGGTGGTCTTGGCTGGCGCGACCTTGGCCTGGGGCTTGGCGACCTTGGCTGGTTTGGCCTGCTCAGCCGGCGCCTCGGCCGGGGCCTTGGTGGCGATGCGCGGCTGGTCCAGCGGTATGGGCTGGCGCGGCGAGCAGCCGGTAAGGGCGAGCAGGCCCGCCAGGGCGGTGAGGGTCAGGGTGGTCACCAGCGCGTGCTGTTTGGGCATGGTTGTGCCGGGCATAAGGGCCTCCGGAACGGTTTGGTCGTGGGGCCTTGGTTGGCCTAGATTTTGTCTAGATAGTTCAGGGCGGGGCGAAAGGCAAGGGCCGGGGGAGGGCGCGCGTCGCCGCAAATAATAAGGCGTCCGGTCTTGCGACCGGACGCCTCGTCCTCAGCCAATTTCCGGGGGCTTAATTGAAGCCGTAGCCCAGGGCTTCGCGCAGGTCAGCCGGGAGGTTGGCGCTGGCTTCGGGGGCGGACTTCTTCTTGGACTTGCCAGCCTTGTGGCGGGCAGCCTTGACGTCGTCCAGGGCGAAGGTGCGCGGAACTTCGAAGGTCTGGCCGGGGTAAATCAGGTTGGCGTTCTTGATCTTGCTGCGGTTAGCCTTGAAGATCAGGGGCCACATGAACGGGTCGTTGTAGATCTGCTTGAATTCGGAGATCCACCACAGGCAGTTGCCCTTCACGACAGTGTACGAGGTCGGCAGCTTGGCGTAGTCAGCCTCGTAGATCTGGCGCGGGGACATGGGAGCCGGGGCCATCTCGCGGGAATCGGCCACAGGGGCAGGAGCAGGCGCGGCCGGTGCGGGCTCGACTTTCTTGGCACAGCCAAGGGCAAAAACAACACAACAGGCGACAGTAAGAAGCAACAGTTTTTTCATAAGAATTTCCCTCCTCCGGTTGGGTATTGAAAGATATTCCTGGCGCTTTGGAGTGTCAAGCTTAAGGTGCCATCCTTGCACTCCAATTATCTAATATTTTTTTCTCCTGGAGTACAAGCCTGTCCGTCGCATTTATTGCAAATGCGTTCTGCACGGCCTGTGATGCTTCGGCCACCCAGCCCCCCAGTCGCAGGCTCTGGGCCGCCAGGATGTACATGCGCTCCGGGTGGTCGCCGTAGACGCTGTTGACCAACAGGTCGTAATCGTTGCCGAAAACTTCGCGCACAAGGGCGTTCTGGGAGAACAGGTAGCGCGCCAGCAGCGCGTTTTCCCGGTGCCGGGCAAGGTAGATGGGCAGCAGTCTGCGGCACTGCGACATGATGAAACGGATGCGGTCGATCTCCCGGCGCATGCTTTCCTCGGTCTGCTTCAGCACATGAAATAATTCCTCCACGACCACGCGTTCGTCCTCGGGCAGGTCGCGGCCGCGCAGCGCCAGGAACCAGGGCGCGTAGGTCAGGGTCTGGTAGGCGTCTTCTTTGAGCTTGATGGTCTCGTGGAAGATGTAGCCCAGGCCCCAGTCCAGGAACTGCCCGGTGAGCGAGGTCTCGGGGTCGTTTCTGAACACGTGGTGGGCGGTGTCCTTCATGCGCCACAGCAGGCCCTTGTCCATTTCCTGGCCCACCAGGTCGCGCAGGGTGGTGAAGGTCACCGCGCCCTCGCGGTCAAAGGAGGCGAACTGCTCCTCCAGGGACTTGCAGGCCATGCAGAAGGTGCGGAACATGTCGCGCACGAACTCTGGCAGCTTGGCCCTGATCCAGGATTTGGACATGGGCTAGCACCTCCTCTTGCGGGGATACTCCGCGCTGGCGGCCAGCCGCGTGAGTTCGGCCAGGCGCGTGTCCACCATCTGATAGAGCGAACCGGGCGGGTAGCGGCCATCCTTGCGGCGCGCCCCGGCGGGCCTGCCGGTGAGGATGGTCATGGCCTGCTCGATGGTGGCCACGGGGTACAGGTGGAAGCGCCCGGCGGCCACTGCCTCCACCACCTCGTCTTTCAGCATCAGGTGCACGGCGTTGTCCGCCGGGAAGAGCACGCCCTGGCTGCCGGTGAGCCCGCGCCTGCGGCAGACCTCGAAGAAGCCCTCGACCTTGCGGCTGACGCCGCCCACGGCCATGATGGCCCCGCTCTGGCTCACCGCGCCGGTGAAGGCCAGCGAGAGATCTATGGGCGCGCCGGACAGGGCCGAGAGCAGCGCCGCCAGCTCCGCGCCCGAGGCCGAGTCACCCTCGACCCCGGCGTAGTTCTGCTCGAAGCACAGGCTGCCGGTGAGCACGATGGGCTTGTCCTGGGCGAACAGGCGCACCAGGTAGCTCTTGATGATCATCATACCTTTAGTATGGATGGGCCCGCCCAGCTGGGCCTCGCGCTCCAGGTCCAGGATGCCGCCGTGGCCCACGCCCACGGTGCAGGAGATCTGGTGCGGCAGGCCGAACTCGTAGTCGCCGAAAAGCGTCACCGACAGGCCGTTGGCACGGCCCACGCTGGTTCCGCCCGTGGCCACCTTGATGATCTCGCGGTCGTAGTCGGCCATGAACTCTTCCTCGAAGAGGTTGGCCCGGAAGTCGTGGTCGGCCACGGCCTTGGCCAGGTCCGCCGCCTCCACCAGCTCGCGGTGGTCCATGCGGGCGATGGCCGCGGCCTCCATCATGCGCGCGCGCACCTGGGTGAAGGACAGGGACAGGCGCTTCTGGTCCTCGGCCAGGCGGCTGGCGTGGTCCACCAGCCCGGCCAGGGCCTCGCGGCTGAAGGGCGGCAGTCCGGCCTTGTCGATGATGCCGCACAGGGACGCGAGGAACTGGCGGATGCCCGCTGCGGTGCGGTCGGCCGTGCCCTGGAGGTGGGCCTTGAGCTTGAAGTGCTTGCGGAAGCGGTCGTCGGCGCTGAGCATGGCCTCGTACGCCTCGTCCGAGCCCACCAGGATGATGCGCAGGGACAGCTCGATGGGCTCGGGTTCGATGGTGCGCACGCGCACCTGCTCGGAATCGCCCGGGTCCTCCATGCGCAGGCGCCCCAGGCGCAGGGCGCGCAGCAGGCCCTCCCAGGAGCCCTGGTTGCCCATCAGATCCTCGACGTTCAGGATGAGGAAGCCGCCGTTGGCGCGGTGCAGGCTGCCCGCGCGCACCAGGGTGAAGTCGGTGTAGAACGCGCCGAGCTCGCTCTCGCGCTCGATGCTGCCCAGAAGATTGAAGGCCGTGGGGTGGTCCTCGATGATGACCGGCGCGCCGCCCTTGGACTGGGCGCTCTTGCCGTTGTCCACGAAGAGGTTCACCTCGTGGCGGTAGTTGAGGTCCTCGCCCGTTGTGTGGGCCGGGGCGTGGGGCTCCTGGTGCGGCCCTGGGGGCGGGGAGCCGGGGGTGGGCAGGGGCGTGGCGTCCGCCGCGTCGCGCGGGAGGTAGGCGTCCACGTTCTCCAGGATGTCCTTCTCCACGGCGTCCATGTGCTCCAGCAGGCGCTTGATCTGCGCGAAGTCGCGGCGCAGGCCGGTGAGGTGCTCGGTGAGCGCGGCCTGGGCGATCTCGCGGTGCAGCTTGAGTTCGCTCTGGCGGAAACCCTGCTCGCTCAAGGCCAGCTTGCGCAGGAAGATGCCGATCTCCTGGAGCAGGTGCTCGCCCTTGGTTTTGAGCATCTTGCGGCGCGCCGGGGCCAGGCGTCCGTACTCGTCGTCGCCCATGATCTTGCCGCCGACCATGGGCATGATGGTCAGGGCGCCGGTGTCGTCCATGTCCAGGGCGAAGCCCTTGCCGCGCGCGGTGGCTTCCATCTTGCTGAAGATGCTGTCGCGCTTGGCCGAGAAGCGCTTGAACAGGGTCTCGTGCTTGCGGCGGTAGCTCTCCTGGTCAAAGCGCGCGGTGATGGCGGCGCGCACGTCGGCCAGGGCCTTGGCCAGGCCGGTCTTGAACACGCGGCCCTGACCCGCAGGCAGGCTCACGGCCAGGGGGCGGTCCGGGTCGTCGAAGTTGTGCAGGTACAGCCAGTCCGGCGGCACGGGGCGCTTGGCGGCCTCGGGCGTCAGGAACTGGCGCACGAAATGGGTGCGGCCGTGGCCGGGCTCGCCGGCGAGAAAGACGTTGTACTCGTTGCCGGGGATCTCCAGGGCCATGCGCAGGGCCTGCATGGCGCGGGGCTGGAAGGTGCTCTCGCCGTTCTTGCGGGCGATGCCCCGGCTGTCCGCGGGGCGGATGCTGGCCGGGTCAAGGCGGTTGCGGAGTTTTTCCGGCGGCAGGGGCCGGGCGGTGCGGCGGGGGAGCTGGTCTTTCTTGTCGGTCATGTGCGGTCCAGGATAGGGTTTCGGGCACGAACGCGTGCAGGATGGAATGTACTTGCTTCCGCTGCGAATGTCACTAGAGACGCGGTGGCGCTTTGGGCGTCAAAATCGCAAAAAAGGTTCACCTCAGGCTGGAACCTCATTGACTGGCAAGGGGGCTTATGCTAGGTGTTCCTCCTTGTGAAGAAATGAACGTCCGGCCTGGCGACCGGCTAGACGGCCGCTCCGGAGTAAAGATGTTCTTTTTCAAGCGGGACAAGCCCTCCGAGGCATTGGTGCTCTTCGGCAATGTTGCAACCATCGGGATGCAGCTGGTGGTCGCGACCTTCATCGGGTTGGCCATGGGCTACTATCTTGATGAATGGCTCGGCACCCAGCCTTGGCTGCTCATCATCTTTCTGTTGCTGGGCATCATCACGGGCTTTCGCGATGTGTACCGCGAGGCCATGCGCCTCCAGCGGGGCGCGGATGCGCAAAGCTCCGGTCCGGGCTCCGGCCCGGATGGTGATGACGCCAAAGGCGGTTCTGGCCGCCAGGGGAAATGATGCGAGAGACGCTTGTCCGAAAGATTGACGCCTTGCTGTATCGCCGGGGCTTTGCCCTGGCGGACGCGCGCAAGCTCATGCGCAACCAGATTCTTCTGGCTGCGGGCGGGTCGGCGCTGGCCTTGATGGGAACGGGGTTTTCGACTTGGGGGTTGTCTTTCGCGGCCGGGACTTTGATCATCAGCGTGAATTTTTGGTGGCTGGCCAAGGCCGCCCAGCAGCTGGTGAAGGTCAGGGACGGCGCAGTGTTTACGCTTTTGACGCTCTTTTACGGTAGGCTGGTATTGACCGGGGTCGCCATCGCCGCTTTGGTGGCATGGCTTGGGGCATCGGTATTCGGACTTTTGGCCGGGCTCTCCACGGTGGTTATAAACGCCACCCTCTGGGGGGTTCTCCAGATCAGGCACAAGGTTCCCGCCACAGGGAACGGGAAGGAGGCGTAATCAATGGCTGCAGGACTTGCACATCCGCTGACCTATTCGGTCATTCTGGACCAGCAACTCGGACTTCATCTGCCGCCGCATGTGTACTACATGTGGTTGGCCATGATCATTCTTTTCAGCTGCGGCTTCATCCTTCGCGGACGCCTCCAGCTGGTGCCGGGTGGGCTGCAGAATCTTTTTGAGACGGTCATCGGCGGACTTGAGGACTTTGTCGTCCTCAATATTGGCGAAGAAGGCCGCAAGGTCTTCCCGTTCCTGTGCGCCATGTTCATCTTCATCCTGGTGATGAACTACATCGGCCTCATTCCCGGCTGCGACGCCGCCACCGCAAACGTGAACACCAACGCGGCCATGGCCCTCTCGGTGTTCGTGTACTACAACTTCATCGGCATCAAGAAGTGGGGCTTCGGCTACATCAAGCACTTCATGGGCCCGGTCATCTTCCTGGCCCCGCTCATGCTGATCCTTGAGATCGTCAGCCACCTGGCGCGCCCCCTCTCGCTTACTCTGCGTCTCTTCGGCAACATCCGCGGCGAGGAAATCGTCCTGGTGCTGCTCTTCATTCTGGCGCCGGTGCTCGGCACGCTGCCCATGTACTTCCTGTTCATCCTGGGCAAGACCATCCAGGCCTTCATCTTCTTCATGCTGACCATGATTTACCTGAAGGGCTCGCTGGAGCACGCTCACTAAACTTGGGGAAATGGTCGTTTGACCAACACATAAATACCTTAAGGAGTTCATTGTTATGCGCAAATCTCTGCTGATGACCCTGGCTATGGTTCTGGTTGCTTCCGCTGCCTACGCTTCTGACGCCCCCGCCGCCGCTGGCGCCGCTGTCGGCCCCACCGCCGCTTGGGCCACCGCCATTGGCATGGCCGTTGCCGCCGGCCTGTGCGGTCTCGGTCAGGGCATGGGCCTCAAGGCCGCCTGCGAAGGCACCGCCCGCAACCCCGAAGCCGGTGGCAAGCTGACCGTCACCCTGATCCTGGGCCTGGCCTTCATTGAGTCCCTGGCCATTTACGCCCTGGTCGTCAACCTGATCCTGCTCTTCGTGAAGCCCCTGGGCGCCTAATTACCCAAGGCTCGTTCCTGGAATCAAGGAGGCCGCAAGGCCTCCTTTTTTCCCGGGGTTTTGTTACAAAATTCACATTCACAGTCGGTGCAGGGCCATGAAGAGCGAGCATATTCCCAAGGCTACCATCGCCCGCCTGGCCACCTATATCCAGGTGCTCTCGGAGTTCAAACGCGAGGGCACGGATGTGGTCTCCTCAGAACGCCTGGCCGAGGCCTGCTCAGTCAATTCCTCGCAGATACGCAAGGACCTCGCCTACTTCGGAGAATTCGGCGTTCGCGGCGTTGGCTACTACGTCCAGGATCTCATCACCTCCATCAAACGCTCTCTGGGCATCGACCGCGCCTGGAACTGCGGCCTTGTGGGCGTGGGCAACCTCGGCCGCGCGCTGTTGCGCCACCGCGAGTTCTCGCGCAAGGGTTTCATCCTCCGCGGCGCGTTCGACTGCGACCCCTACAAGATCGGCGAGATCGTGGAGGGCATGGAGATCGTCTGCTCGCGCCAGCTCCCGGCCAAGGTCAAGGAGCTCTCGCTGGAGATCGGCATCATCACCACCCCGCCCGAGCGCGCCCAGCGCGCCGCCAACTACCTCGTTGGCGCAGGCATCAAGGGCATCATCAATTTCGCGCCCTCACGCATCTCCGTGCCTAGCCATATCCACCTAGAATACGTGGATTTCTTCCACCATTTCTACGCCGCCGCCTTCCATATCCGTTTTGCCGAACACCAGGAATAATTCCTGTATAACCCTCTCTTGCGGTTGACAGCGCAGACAGATGGCCCGATGATATCTCATGTTCCAGAGATGGTTCCCGAGGTGTGTGCGTGCCAGAGTTTGACAAGTATCCCAAGGTGTTTTTACAGACGGGCGACTGCTATCTCGGAGTGCAGCCTACACTGGTGACCACGGTGCTCGGCTCGTGCGTGGCGGTGACGATGTGCGCCCCGCATCGCGCCATCGGAGCCATCTGCCACGCCTTCTTGCCAGACAGCGGCAAGTTCAACGCGCGTGGCAAGGATCCCCAGGTCTGCCGCTTTGTCGACACCGCCGTGGAGAGCATGCTCGCAAGCCTCATGCGCCTGAAGATCTCTCCGGATGAGCTGGTGGTGAAGGTCTTTGGCGGGGCTGCGGGCATCATGAACGGCAACCGCTGCACGCTGTACGACATCGGCTCCAGGAACCTGGAGGCCGTGCAGGAGCGCCTGGGCGACCACGGCATCCGCGTGACCCGCTCGTCCACCGGCGGCTGTCAGGGCCGCAAGCTTCTGTTTCTGACCCACACCGGCGACGTCTGGGTCAAAATGCTCCACAAAGTAAACGGGGAGATCCAACCGTGAAGAGCCTCCGCACCGTGTTTTCCTGGCTCCTGCTCTGCGCCCTTGTCTTCACCGCCCTGCCGGTCCAGGCCGAGGGCCTGCTCCGCAACCCCGCCCTGGTGCAGATCGGCGTCATCGACGCGCTGCTGGCCGGGGGCTACGACGGCTCCGTGGCCGTGCGCGAGCTGCCCCGCCTGGGCGACCTCGGTCTGGGCACGTTTGACGCCCTGGACGGCGAGATGGTGATCCTCGACGGCGTCGTGTACCAGGTGCCCTCAAGCGGGCAGGTGCGCCGCGCCGACCCGCGCGTGACCACGCCGTTTGCCCAGGTGCTGCCCTTCCGGCCCGGCAAGAGCCTGACCCTGCCCGAGAATCTCGGCCTGAAGGACCTGGAGGCCTGGCTGGACAAGGCCCTGGGCGACACCAGCCTGTTCGGCGCGGTCCGGGTGGAGGGCACCTTCACAGCCCTCAAGGCGCGCAGCGTGCCGCGCCAGACCAAGCCCTACCGGCCCCTGGCCGAGGTGGCCAAAGAGCAGTCCGTGTTCGAGTTCTCCCAGGTGCGCGGCACCCTGGTGGGCCTGCGCGGCCCGGACTATGTGCGCGGCCTGGGCGTGCCCGGCTGGCACCTGCATTTCCTCACCCAGGACCGCGCGCGCGGCGGGCATGTGCTGGACCTGACCCTGGGCTCGGGCACGGCCCGCCTGGCCACGCTGCGCCGCCTGGAACTCCTGCTGCCCGAGGCCGGGCTCGGCGGACTGGACCTTGCCCGCGACCGCACGCACGAACTCAAGGCCGTGGAGTCCTCGCGTTGAAGATTTTGATGATCGCGGTGAACGATCCCGCAGGGACGGGCATCGCCTTCTGCCGGGCGGTGAACCGCCTGGAGCGGAAGAGCCGCCACAGCTGCCGCATCGTCACCCTGGAGACGCGCTACACCCACTCCTGGGGCAAGGACCTGCACGTGCCCGACCTCCTGGGACCGGAGGGCGGCGAGGGCCTGGCTGAGTTGGAGGAACTGCTCAAGACCAGCGACGTGCTGCATTTCCACATGACCGCCGACGAGCACCTGCGCCTGGGGCCGTTTCTCCCTGCGGACTACCTCCCGGGCAAGGCCGTGGTGCACCACGAGCACGGCCACCACGACTTCCGCAGCGACCCGGAACGCTTCCGCGCCAAGTACCGGGCGCTGGGCCGCACAAACCTCCTGGTGAGCACCCCGGACCTGCTGCGCATGATGCCCGAGGCCCGCTGGCAGCCCAACCTGGTGCCCGAGCGCGACCCGCTGTTCCGGCCTGTGGAGCGCTTGTGGAGCGGCGGGCTCAAGGTGGCGCACTCGCCCACGCGCAAGGATCTGAAGAACACCGACGACCTTCTGGCCGTGGTGGACGAGCTTTCCCGCTCCGGTCTGGATGTGCGCCTGGACCTCATCGACAACGTGCCAAACGCCGAGTGCCTGGCCCGCAAGCAGGCCGCCCACGTGCTCTTCGACCACATGCAGGGCTATTACGGGGTCAGCAGCCTGGAGGGCCTGAGCCAGGGGCTGGCGGTCATCGCCGGGCTGGACGAGTGGAACCGCGCGCACGTTGCGGAGTTCGCGGGCACGGAGGACCTGCCCTGGGTTGTGGCGAGCAACCGCGACGAGCTGGCCCTGCGCCTGCGCGAGCTGGCGGGCGACTTGGGGCGCTGCCGGGAGATCGGCGCGGACTCGCGGCGCTTCGTCGAGAACCACTGGTCCGAGGCCAAGGTGGCCGGGCGTCTGGCGGATTTCTGGGAAGCATTGTAGGCTGGGCTTTGCCAAGCGCCGGGAGATCGTGTAGGCTTGGGGCGAACGTGACAACAGCGGGGGGATGCGCTGGATGATGAAGCATTTCGGACACAAGGGGCTGGTCCTGGGAGCCGTGTTCTGCGCTCTGGCCTGGGTTGGAAGCGCGCAGGCCGCAGGCTACGAGGTGCGCATGCCGGTGGAGAAGACTGTTCGTCTTTCGCCCCCGCAGGAGACGCCTGCGGCTGAGGCCGCCAAGCCCGTCAGCCCGGTTGTCGACGACAAGAAGATCGCGAACGAAAAGAATGCCGTTGCCGACAAGAAGGCTGCTGACGAAAAGAAGGCTGTGGCTGACAAGAAGGCTGCGCCGGTGCCTCCCAAGGCCGAGACTCCCAAGGCCGAAGCGCCCAAGGCCAAGACTCCTCCGCCCGCCGCATCCAAGCCCGAAGTTGTAAAGGACGAAGCAGCCAAGCCCGAAGCGCCCAAGGCCCCCCCGGCGGCCAAGCCTGCGCCCGCGCCCAAGCCCAAGCCCGCCCCAAAAATCGACCCCCTGGCGCTGGAGACCCCGCCCGCGCCCGCGCCCCACGAGCCCATCGTGCTGCCTGCGGGCGGCAACTACGCGGGCGATGTGGAGGTGGAGTTCCAGTCCGACCACGTCATCCTGCGCATAGCCACCAACGGCCCGGTGGAACGCGTGACCTTCTTTGGCGTCAAGGTGCCGCGCAAACTGGCCCTGGACCTGCACGGACCCTGGCGCAAGAAGGGGCCGCCCGTGGTGCGCTTCAGCACCGGGCCGGTGAAGAATGTCGTTGCGGGCGATCACCCGGACTTTCTGCGCCTGGCCATGGAGTTCCGTGAGGGCGCGGTGGAGCCGGACATGCAGCCCACGGTGGAAAAGAGCGAGAAGGGCGTCACCGTGACCATCCCTCTGGCTCTGCACCTTCGGCCCTAGCCGCCACGGCGGCGGGCCCCGCGCGGGACACGTCTGACCAGCCGCGCTTCGTCACCGAAACGTAACAATTCCGTGGCCCAGACGTTGCGCCGCGTGCGTAATTAACTCCGGTCGGCAGCCGCACGGCCGGGATGCGTCCCGTCTGGCGGCGCCAGGCAGAGCACGGAGAAACAATGGCCAACATCAAAGTTTCATCACAGTCCCTGGACTTCCATTACGGGACCTTCCACGCGCTGCACCAGGTGGATCTGGACTTCGAGGAGCACCAGGTCACGGCGCTCATCGGCCCCTCTGGCTGCGGCAAGAGCACCTACCTGCGCTGCATCAACCGCATGAACGACCTCATCCCCGGCGCGCGGGTCAGCGGCCAGCTCACCCTGGAAGGCGAGGACATCTACGCCTCCGGCGTGGACGTGGTCTCGCTCAGGCGTCGCGTCGGCATGGTCTTCCAGAAGCCCAACCCCTTCCCCAAGACCATCTACGAGAACGTGGCCTACGGCCTGCGCGTCAACGGCGTGAAGGACAAGCGCGTGCTCGACGAGAGCGTGGAGTCCTCCCTGCGCGGGGCCGCCCTCTGGGACGAGGCCAAGGACCGCCTGGAGGCCTCGGCCCTGGGCCTGTCCGGCGGGCAGCAGCAGCGGTTGTGCATCGCCCGCGCCCTGGCCGTACGGCCCGAGGTCCTGCTCATGGACGAGCCCGCAAGCGCGCTCGACCCCATCGCCACCCAGAAGATCGAGGACCTGATCCACGAGCTCAAGCGCGACCTCACCATCATCATCGTCACCCACAGCATGCAGCAGGCGGCCCGCGTGTCCGACCGCACAGCCTTCTTCTACCTGGGCAAGCTCATCGAAGAAGGCGACACGCGCACCATCTTCACGCACCCGCGCAACAAGCAGACAGAAGACTACATCACCGGCCGCTTCGGCTAGGGGGGCAATATCATGCAGCAGCAGCGCATCCACTTTACCCAGAAACTCGAAGAGTTGCGCATGCAGCTCATCCGCATGGCGGCCCTGGCCGAAAAGGCCGTGGCCGACGCCACCCGCGCGTATCTGGAAAACGACACCGACCTGGCCGAAAGCGTGGTCATGAACGACACCGTCATCAACGACACGGAAGACACCATCGACGCCTTCAACCTGGAGCTTTTGGCCCTGGACCAGCCCATGGCCTGCGACCTGCGCTTCATCATCGGGTCCATGCGCCTCACGGTCAACCTGGAGCGCATCGGCGACGAGTGCGTGAACCTGGCCCACCGCACCCTGTTCTTGTCCACCCGCTCTCCGCTGCCGCCCAATGCCCGCATGGAGCGGCTCTGCGCCCACGTGCAGGAGATGCTGGCCAAGGCCATCCGCTCCTTCGTGGACGAGGACACCGCCCTGGCCAGCCAAATCTGCTCCATGGACCACACAGCCGACGAGCTGTGCCTCAAGGTGCTCAAGGAAGCCATCAGCACCATGGTCGACGAGACCCGCATCGTTGAACGCAGCGTGCACGTCATCATGGCCTCGCGGCACCTGGAACGCATCGGCGACCTGGCCACCAACCTGGCCGAGGCCGTCATCTTCATCAAGGAAGGACAGAACGTGAAGCACAGGTGCAAGGGCTAAGAGAGCCTCCGGCGGCCAGGGGCCCCGCCCCTGGACCCCGCCAAGGGGCGCCGCCCCTTGGAACCCGCCAAAGGGTCTGAGGCCCTTTGGAATCCCCATAACGCGAACGGGGCTGTTCGGCGAAGACGCCAACAGCCCCGTTCGCTTTTTGTGGACCGCAAATGCCGGGGTGGTGAAACATTGTCGGCGAGATGGAAAGAGCCAAGGGCAGCGTGCCGTGGGATGGGGGCCGTGGGATGGAGGCCGTGGAGGGGAAGCTGAGCCGCAGATTGTTTCGGGCGGGTCCGCCGACCGTTGCGCGCAGAGACTGGGAGATGCCGGTGCCAGCGCAGGGTGCTCGTCAGGAGGGCGAGGTATCGAGCCTTGGCGTCTACGAAATTGTCGCAGCACCTCCGAAAATGTGGAATGTCGGTGCAGGCAGAAAATCAATACACTGGAATAGCAGGGAAAAATTATGGCTCGGTTCTTGCCTAGCCCTTGGCAAAGGGGAAACGCAATGGACACAGTGCAGACGCGATATGGAGAGATTCCGGTGGCCGGGTGCCTGGAGTGGCATTATACGGGCGTGCTCATGTCCTGTGCGCCCGCAGGCCCGGCGCTGCTGGACACGCCCTTTGGCGCGCTGCCGCCCTAGTACAGCACCGACGACCTGCGCCGCCGCACCGTGCAGGCCGTGCACTTCTACGACAACGGCACCCTGCGCCACCTGCCGCTGGAAACCCGCACCGAGATAATGACCCCTGCCGGGCCCCTGCTGGCTGAGCTGGTGACCTTCCACAAAGACGGCTCGCTCAGCCGCGTCTTCCCGCTCAACGGCAAACTCTCCGGCTACTGGACCCAGGAGGACGAGGGCCGTCTGGCTGAACCGGTGACCCTGACCACACCCCTTGGCACCATCAGCGCGCGGCTCATCGCGGCGAGCTTTCGCCCGGACGGGACCATGCGCAGCCTGACCCTCTGGCCGGGCGAGATCCTGGACGTGGTCACCCCGGCGGGTGTGCTGGCCACGCGCATCGGGGTAAGCTTCCGGCCCGATGGCTCGGTGGAGAGTGTGGAGCCTGCGCGACCGTTGACCGTGCCCACGCCCGTGGGCCAGGTGCGGGCCTATGACCTGGACGCCTGCGGCATCCACGGGGATCAGAATTCCTTGAGCTTCGCGCCGGACGGCACGGTTTGCGGCGTGGCCACCAGCCTCACGCAGCTTGTGGTCACAGGGCCGGAGGGCCGCGAGCGGCGCTTCACCCCGAAAAGCCGTGAGAGCCTCTGTGGCGACAGCGACCGCGAGCCCGTGCCCATGTGGCTGGACTTCACGCCCGAGGCCGTGTCGGTGCGCGCCGCGCCGGACGCCGAGCCCGTGGTGCTGCCCACGTTGGACCACAGTTTCCGCACCTCGCCGCACCTGGAGCAGTTTGCCAACCCCTTCGGCAAGATGGCCTGCTCGGCCTGAAGAACCTGACGAGAAATACTCGGCCTGAATGACTCGGCCTGAATGACTGGCCTGTGCCACTGGGACGGAACGGCTCGGCCCGGACAACTCGGGCTGAGCTGTCCAGGCCGGGCGCGCGGACGGGCTAGAGCATGCCCCAGAGCATCTTGGTGCCCATGATCAAAAGCAGGCAGGCGAAGATCCTCTTGAGCTTGCTCACCGGCAGGCTGTGGGCCAGCTTTGCGCCCAGCGGCGCGGTGAGGATGCTGGCGGCGGCCACCCCGGCCAGGGCCGGGAGGTAGATGAACCCGGCGTAGCCTTCAGACAGGCCGGGCAGGCTGGCGGACAGGCCGTTGACGTAGAATCCGGCGGCCCCGGCCACGGCGATGGGAAAGCCGATGGCCGCCGAGGTGCCGATGCAGGTGTGCAGGGCCACGTTGCACCAGGTCATGAAGGGCACGGACAGCGTGCCGCCGCCGATGCCCACCAGCGCGGACACGCCGCCGATGACGCTGCCCGCGCCGAACATGCCGAGGCTTCCCGGCACCTGGCGTGAGGCCTTGGGCTTGATGTTCAAAAGCATCTGCGCGGCCACGTAGTACAAGAAGACCACGAAGAAGCCGGTCAGAAAGCGCGTGGACAGAAGCGCCGCCACCTTGGAGCCCAGGAAGGTGCCGATGAGGATGCCCGGGGTGATGGCCCGGACAATGGGCCAGACCACGGCCCCGCGCTGGTGGTGCGCGCGCAGGCTCGACACCGAGGTGAACATGATGCTGGCCAGCGAGGTGCCCAGGGCCAGGTGCTGGATGTAGGCCGCGGGCAGGTTCTGGAGATGGAACACGAAGTTTAAGATGGGCACGATGACCAGTCCGCCGCCCACGCCGAGGAGTCCGGCCAGGACTCCTGCGAAGGCGCCGGTGCCGAGATAGAGCAGCCAGGCGGTGAGTGCGGTTTCCATTGGGGGGGGACCTCCGGGGGGTGGTCGGCGCGCGTCAGTCCGGGAAGCGCCAGCGCGCGCCGCGTTGGTGCAACCGGGCCTGTCTACGCCTGGCCGGGGCGGCTGTAAAGCCTGGGTGGGCGGCAGCTAGGCGCTGGTGTGCGACAGGCGTGCATTGCCACTGCGAGCGCGACCTGCTAGGGATTTGCGCATCATGTGCGGCATTTCCGGCATCCTCGACGCCACGGGCGCTCTTTCCCCGGCTGATCTGGCCGAGGCGGCGGCGCGCATGGCCGAACCCCTGGCCCATCGCGGCCCGGACGATTCCGGCCTGTGGGCCGACCCGGCCGGGCATTTGGCGCTGTCCCACCGCCGCCTGTCCATCCTCGACCTCTCGCCCCAGGGCCGCCAGCCCATGGTCAGCCACTGCGGGCAGTACGTTTTGTGCTACAACGGCGAAGTGTACAACCACGCCGACCTGCGCGCCCAGATCGAGGCCGCCCGGGCCTACTCCGGCCGCGCGCCCATCGCCTGGCGCGGGCACTCGGACTCCGAAATCCTGCTGGAGGCCCTGGCCCTGTGGGGCGCGGAGGAGGGCCTGAAACGCGCGGTGGGCATGTTCGCCCTGGCCTTGTGGGACGTGCGCCAGCGCACCCTGACCCTGGCCCGCGACCGCCTGGGCGAGAAACCCTTGTACTACGCCCTGCACCAGGGCAGATTCCTGTTCGCCTCGGAGCTGCCGGGGCTTCAGGCCGCGCCGGGCTTCGCCGCGCACGTGGACCGCTCGGCCCTGGCGCTGTACCTGCGGCTGTCCTGCGTGCCTGCCCCGCACTGCATCCTCGCGGGTGTGCGCAAGCTCCCGGCCGGGCACCTGGTCAGCGTCCGCCTGGAGGAGGCGCAACGCGGCGACCTGCCTGCGCCCCGGCCCTGGTGGTCGCTCACAGGCGCGGTGGAGGCCGGGCTGGCCGCGCCCTTCGCCGGGTCCGAGAGCGAGGCCCAGGACACGCTGCTTGGTCTGCTGCGCCAGAGCGTGCGCGGGCAGATGGTGGCCGACGTGCCCCTGGGCGCGCTGTTGTCCGGCGGCATCGATTCCTCGCTCGTCACCGCGCTCATGGCCGAGCTCACGCCCCTCGGCCCGGCGGGCAAGGTGCGCACCTTCACCATCGGCTACACCGACGCGGCCTACGACGAGTCGGCCCAGGCCGAGGCCGTGGCCCGGCATCTGGGCTGCGAGCACACCACCCTGGTGGCCGGACCAAAGGCCGCCCTGGACCTGGTGCCCAGGCTGGCCCAGATCGCGGGCGAGCCCTTTGCCGACGCCTCGCTTCTGCCCACGCGGCTGGTGGCCGAGCTCACGCGCGGGCACGTCACGGTGTGCCTGTCCGGTGACGGCGGGGACGAACTTTTTGCCGGGTACAACCGCCACGTCCACGCGCCCCGGCTCTGGGCGCGGCTGGCCGGGCTGCCGGTGGGCCTGCGCGGCGCGGCGGCGGGGCTCCTGGAAGGCGTTTCGCCCAGGGCCTGGGACCGGATTTTCAAGGCCCTGTCGTTCCTGCTGCCAGCCCTGGCCGAGCAGCGCCTGCCGGGCGAGAAGCTGCACAAGCTGGCCCAGGCCCTGCCCGCGCGGGTGCCCCCGGCCTTCTACGCGGCCCTGGTTTCGGCCTGGTCCGACCCCGGCCTGCTGGTGCCCGGCGTGAGCGAGGCCCCCTGGCCCCTGCGCCAGCCCGCGAGCTGGCCCAAGGCCGCGCTCTGCCCCCAGGGCTCCACGGCCTGGATGCAGTACCTGGACGCGGCCTGGTACCTGCCCGGCGACATCCTGACCAAGGTCGACCGCGCCACCATGAGCGTGGGCCTGGAGTCGCGCGCGCCATACCTGGACCACCGCGTGGCCGAGTTCGCCTGGAGCCTGCCCGCAGAAATGCGCGTGCGTTCGGGCCAGGGCAAGCAGGCCCTGCGTGGGCTTTTGGCGCGCTATCTGCCTCTGGAACTGTGGGACAGGCCCAAAATGGGCTTTGGCGTGCCGCTGGACGCCTGGCTGCGCGGGGAGCTCAAGGACTGGGCCCAGGCGCTCATCGACCCGGCCCGGCTGGCGCGCGAGGGGTATTTTAAGCCCGCGCCCGTGGCAAGAGCCTGGGGAGAGCACCAGTCCGGGCGCTTCAACCGCCAGTACCGGCTCTGGCCCGTGCTGATGTTTCAATCATGGCTGGAAAGCTCCGGGATTTCGGGGTAGAAGGCACCCATGCGCATCGTCATCGTCGCCGGATATGCACCGTCCCTCGTGAACTTTCGCGCGCCGCTCCTGCGCGCCCTGGTCGCTCGCGGCCACAAGGTGGTGGCCCTGGCCCCGCCGGACGAAAAAGGCAGGATGGACGCGCTGGACATCGAGGCCGCCCTGCGCGCCATGGGCGTGGAGCTCGTCCGCTTCCCCATGCAGCGCGGCGGGGTCAATCCCTGGCAGGACCTGCGCACGCTTCTGGCCCTGCGCCGGGAGTTTTTGCTGCTTCAGCCGGACCTTGTGCTGGCCTACACCATCAAGCCGGTGATTTACGGGTCCCTGGCGGCCAGGTGGGCTGCGGCCAGATGGGCTGCGGCGAAATGGGCCGCGCACGGAGCCTTTTCGGCAGCAACCAAGCCAGCAGCTCCGTCATCGCCTGAGGCGCCCGCCCTCCCAGCCAAACCGATGGTCGCCGCATTGATCACGGGCCTGGGCTACGCCTTCGGGGGCATCGAGACCGACGATGGCTCCGGCGCGTCGGTGTGGTCCGGGCGGCGCATCCTGTCCGAGCTGGTGCTGCGCCTGTACCGCAAGGCCCTGGAGAACAACCGGGTGGTCATCTTCCAGAACCCGGACGACCGCGACCTTTTTGCCCGCCTCAAACTGACGGGTCCGGGCCAGCGCGTGGCCGTGGTGGCCGGGTCCGGCGTGGACGTGGAACAATTCGCCCCGGCCCCGCCGGTTCTGTCCGGCTCGTTTGCCGGTGCGCACACCGGCGCGCCCATTTTCCTGTGCGTGGCCCGGCTGCTCTGGGCCAAGGGCGTGGGCGTATACGTGGAGGCCTGCCGCCTGCTCAAGCAGCGCCATCCCCAGGCCATCTGCCGCCTGCTTGGGCCCCTGGACAACGTGCCCGACGCCGTGTCCGAGGACATTGTGCGCTGCTGGCGCGAGGACCGCGTGGTGGAGATCCTCGACCCCGTGGACGACGTGCGCCCGCACCTTGCCGCGGCCAGCGTGTTCGTGCTGCCGAGCTTCCGCGAGGGCACCCCGCGCTCCGTGCTGGAGGCCATGGCCATGGGCAGGCCCGTGGTCACCACGGATGTGCCGGGCTGCCGCCAGACCGTGGAGGAGGGCGTCACCGGATATCTCGTCCCGCCCTTTGAGCCGGGCGCGCTCATGCGGGCCATGGCCCGGTTCATCGAGGAGCCGGAGCTCATCGTCCAGATGGGCGCGGCGGGCCGACGCCTGGCCGAGGAGAAGTTCGACGCCGACCTCGTGGTGCGCGACATGCTCGCGGCCCTTGGCCTTTCCGGGATGGCCGAGCCTTGCCCGGAGGTGGGGCAGGACTCCGGCCAGGATACGGGAGACGATGCAACCGGGGAGAATCCGTGACGGCCAAGCGCCTGCTGGACCTGGCCCTGGTGCTGCCCGGGCTGGTGCTGCTTGCGCCGGTGTTTCTCGTGGTGGCACTGGCCGTGCGCCTGAAGCTCGGCCCCGGCGTGTTCTTTTGCCAGGAGCGCCCCGGCCTGCACGGCAAGCCCTTCCTCATCCTGAAATTCCGCACCATGCTGACCGGCCCCGGCAGCGACGCCGAGCGCCTGACGCCTTTTGGCCGTTTTTTGCGGGGCACCTCGCTGGACGAGCTGCCGGAGCTGTGGAACGTGCTCCGGGGCGACATGAGCCTGGTGGGGCCAAGGCCCCTTTTGATGCGCTACCTGCCGCGCTACACCAGGGAGCAGGCCCGCCGTCATGAGGTCTTGCCCGGCATCACCGGCTGGGCGCAGGTCAATGGCCGCAACGCGCTCTCCTGGGAGGAGAAGTTCGCGCTGGACGTATGGTATGTGGACAACCGCTGCCTCGCGCTCGACCTCGCGATCCTCTGGCGCACCGTGCTGGCCGTGGCGTTGCGCCAGGGCATCAGCGCACCGGGCGAGGCGACGGTATCGGAGTTCCTGGGCACGCAGCGTCCGGAACCGGGCACAGCCCCCCATGAACGAGGCGAAGCCTCCGATTGAACATCAGGGGCGCTTCTGTTACCCCTGCGGCAGCCAACAGCTTGCCCCGGTTTTTGCAGCCATAAGGAACATCGAATGTCTGAGAAGCCTCCTGTCCGCACCAAGGAAAATTTTCTCGTCTTCGGCTCGCCCGCCCTGGAACAGGCCGAAATCGACGAGGTGGTGGCCTGCCTGAAGAGCCGCTGGATCGGCACCGGCCCGCGCACGGCCCAGTTCGAGCGCGAGTTCGCCGCGTACAAGGGCGTCCCGGGCGCCGCGGCCCTGCATTCCTGCACCGCGGCCCTGCACCTGGCCCTGGTGGCCCTGAACCTGAAGCCCGGCGACGAGGTCATCACCACGCCGCTGACCTTCTGCGCCACGGTGAACGCCATCCTGCACGCCGGAGCCACTCCGGTGCTGGCCGATGTCGACCCCGCCACCATGAACATCGACCCAAAGCGCGTGCGCGAAAAGCTCACCCCGCGCACCCGCGCGCTTTTGCCCGTGCACTTCGCCGGCCGCCCCTGCGACATGGACGCGCTCCTGGCCATCGCGGCCGAGCACGACCTCGCCGTCATCGAGGACTGCGCCCACGCCATCGAGACCACCTACCACGGCAAACAGGCCGGCACCCTGGGCGACTTCGGCTGCTTCAGCTTCTACGTCACCAAGAACATCATCACCGGCGAGGGCGGCATGGTCATCGCCAAGCGCCCCGAGGACCTGGCGCGCATCAAGGTGCTGGGCCTGCACGGCATGAGCGCCGACGCCTGGAACCGCTTCGGCGACGAGGGCTACAAGCACTACCTCGTGGTCGAGGCCGGGTTCAAATACAACATGATGGATCTGCAGGCGTCCCTCGGCATCCACCAGTTGCCGCGCGTCGACGCCTACCACGCCCGGCGCGAGGCCGTCTGGGCCGCCTACGACGCGGCCTTCGCCACGCTGCCGGAAGGCAAGAGACTGGGCCTGCCCGCGCCCCAGGAGCCGGATACCCTGCACGCCCGGCACCTCTATTCCGTCATGGTGGGCCAGGAGCACAGCGGCATCAGCCGCGACGCCTTCCTCACCGCCATGACCAAGCAGGGCATCGGCGTGGGCGTGCACTACCTGTCCCTGCCGGAACATCCGTACTATCAGCAGCGCCTGGGCTGGCAGCCCGAAGACTACCCCCACGCCATGCGCCTGGGCCGCCAGACCGTGAGCCTGCCCATCTCGGCCCGGCTCACCGACGCCGACGTGGCCGATGTCATCACCGCCGTACGCCGCGTGCTGGGCGTGGAGTAGAGCATTATCGGGGCGTTGCCCCGAACCCCACCGGGGGAAATGATTTCCCCCGGACCCCCTCATTTGCTCGCCGCGTTTTCTGCGGCGGGGACCGCCGCAGAAAACGCGGCCAAATGGGGAGTCCAGAGGGCCTCAGGCCCTTTGGCCGCCGGAGGCTATTCAGGAGCCATGCCAGTCGTTGACGCAAACGCCGCCAGGGCGGTAGAGAACCGGAAACACATGAGGCGGACACCCGCCAGGGGCCAGCATGAAGATCATCGTCATGGGTGCAAGCGGACACGGCCAGGTCGTGGCGGACGTGCTCTTTCAGATGTGGACCAAGGGCCGGGAGATGGAGATCGTCGGTTTTCTCGACGACGACGCGGCCCTCACAGGCACCAAGGTCATGGGCCTGAACGTGCTGGGCAAGCTGGCGGATCTGCCGTCCATGCCGCATGACAGCATCATTTTGGGCATTGGCGACAACGCCGTGCGCGCCCGGCTCTATGCGGAGCTGATAGGCGCGGGCAAGCGTTTCGTCACGGCCATTCATCCTTCGGCCGTGCTGGCCCCGGATGTGGTGATCAGCCAGGGCGCCGTGCTTTGCGCGGGCACGGTGATCAACACCGGTGGCCGCGTGGGCGAGAACGCCATCCTGAACACCTGCGCCAGCCTGGACCATCACAGCGTGCTGGAGGCGCACAGCCATGTGGCGCCGGGCGTGCACCTGGCCGGAAACGTCCGCGTGGGCGAGGGCGCGCTGGTGGGCATCGGCTCCTGCGCCGTGCCCGGCATTTCCATCGGCGCCTGGAGCGTGGTCGGGGCCGGCACCGCCGTGATCCGCGACGTGCCTGAGCGGACCACCGTGGGCGGCGTGCCTGCGAAGCCGCTGGCCTGAAGGCAAGGGGTGGCATGAGCGCAACCCACCATAGCTCCCCGAAGGGGCCACGACTTTTCCTCTCGCCCCCGCACATGGGCGGGGATGAGCAGCGCCGCGTGGCCGAGGCCTTCGCCAGCAACTACATCGCTCCGCTGGGCCCGCAGGTGGACGCCTTTGAGGCGGCCTTCGCCGAACTTACCGGCCTGCCGCACTGCCTGGCCCTGACCAGCGGCACCGCGGCCATGCACCTGGCCCTGCGCTGCCTGGGTGTCGGCCCCGGGGATGTGGTCATTGCCTCCAGCCTGACTTTCATCGCCTCGGTGAGCCCGGCGCATTTCCTTGGCGCGGAGGTGGTCTTTGTCGACAGCGACCGCGCCACCTGGAACATGGACCCGGACCTCCTGCGCGAGGCGCTCATGGCGCTGACCTCCGAGGGCCGCCGGGTCAAGGCCGTGATCCCTACCGACCTCTATGGCCAGTGCGCGGACTACCAGCGCCTGCTCGACATCTGCGCGCCCTTTGGCGTGCCGGTGGTGTCCGACGCCGCAGAAGCCATGGGCGCGCGGTATTATTCGAAGGCTGGGCACGGGGACGCCGCCCGCCACGGGGATGACGCCCACCACGCCGGGGCCTTCCCCGGTCTTGCGGCGGGCATCTTTTCCTTCAACGGCAACAAGATCATCACCACCTCCGGCGGCGGCATGCTGGCCTCGGAGGACGCTGAGCTCATCGCGCATGCGCGCAAGCTCTCGCAGCAGGCGCGCGATCCGGCCCCGCACTACGAGCACACGGAGATCGGCTACAACTACCGCCTGAGCAACATCCTGGCGGCCATCGGCCTGGGCCAGCTGGACGTGCTGGAGGCCCGCGTGGCCAAGCGCCGCCGCATTTTCCGCTGGTACGAGCAGGCGCTCTTTGGCCTGCCGGGGGTCTCCTTCATGCCCGAGGCCGCCTATGGCAAGGCCAACCGCTGGCTCACGGTCATGCAGATCGACGCAAAGGAATTCGGCGCCACGCCCGAGGCCGTGCGCCTGGCCCTGGAGGCGGAGAACATCGAGTCCCGGCCCGTATGGAAGCCCATGCACGCCCAGCCGGTGTTCGCCGGGTGCCGCCTGTTCTCTGGTAAAAATGGCGGCGCAGTGGCCGAGGAGCAGTTCGCGCGCGGTCTGTGCCTGCCGTCTGGCACGGCCATGACCGAGGACGATGTGGCGCGCGTGGCTGGGGTCGTCAAGAACTGCCGGCACGAAGGGCGGCACGAAGGGCGGCGCCAGGGTGGGCAGGGCCAGGGGGGGCAGGGATAAATGCTCTGCAATCCGCGCAACCTGAATTTCTACCTCATGCTCGGGGCCGACGCCCTATGCTTTGCCGCGGCGCTGACCATCAGCTATCTCTTGCGCTTCGACTTCAATCTTTCCAACGCCTATGGCGCGCAGCTCATTGGTCTGCTCAAGTACGACCTGCCGCTCAAGCTCGGCGTGTTCCTGGCGCTGGGGCTGTACCGGGGCATGTGGCGCTACACCAGTCTGGTGGACTTCTGGAAGCTCACCGAGGCCGTGGTGCTGGCCTCGGCCCTGTTCGTGGCCCTGGTGGCCTTCCGCTTCGGGTTCACCGGGTTCTCGCGCAGCGTGCTGGCCATGGACGCGCTGCTCTGCCTGATGCTCACGGCGGGCGTGCGCCTGAGCATCCGCACCATCTATGCGCGCACGGCGGCCTGGAGCAGCGCGCGGACAAACCCGCAGCGCCCGGCCCGGCGCATCCTGGTCATCGGCGCGGGCAGCCTGGGCGAGCGCCTGGTGCGCGAAATTTCAAGTTCGCCGCAGCTCAATTTCAATGTGGTCGGCTTTCTGGACGACGACCCGGCCAAGCGCGGGCGCTCCCTGCACGGCCGCGAGGTGCTGGGCGGCGTGGACGACCTGGCGCGCGTGGCCGAGGACCGGGGGGTGGAGGAGCTGTGCATCGCGGTGAGCCACGCCAGCGCGGACCAGATGCGGCGCATCGTGGACATGTGCAAGGCATCCAACCTGCCGCAGCGCATCCTGCCTGCCACCAGCGAGCTGCTTGACGGCAAGGTGGCCCTGACGCTCAGGCCCGTGGACTACCTGGACCTGCTGGGGCGCAGCGAGGCGGCCCTGGACGAGGCGGGCATCAAGGCCACCA
The DNA here is from genome assembly GCA_018817515.1 of Pseudomonadota bacterium. Lineage (GTDB taxonomy): Bacteria > Desulfobacterota > Desulfovibrionia > Desulfovibrionales > Desulfovibrionaceae > Humidesulfovibrio. The sequence continues at coordinate 61,214 of JAHIUD010000003.1, read as the reverse complement.
TCACCGGCCGCGTGGTGCTGGTCACGGGCTGCGGCGGCTCCATCGGCTCGGAGCTCTGCCGCCAGGTGGTGCGCTTCAAACCGGCCCGGCTGGTGCTGGTGGACCTCTCGGAATACAATCTCTACGCCATCGCCGGGGAGCTGTCCTCGGAGCTTTCGTTCACCGACTATTGCTGCGTGCTGGGCAGCGTGGCCGATCTGCCGCTCATGCGCCGGGTCATGGCCGAGCACAGGCCCGCCCTGGTGCTCCATGCGGCGGCCTACAAACATGTGCCCATGCTGGAGGAGAACCCCTGGTCGGCGGTGACCAACAACATCCTGGGCTCGCGCGCGGTCATGCAGGCCGCAACCGAGAACGGGGTGGAGCGTTTCGTGGTCGTCTCCACCGACAAGGCCGTGCGCCCCACCAGCGTCATGGGCGCGAGCAAGCGCGTCACTGAGCGCCTCATGGCCTGTTTCGCGGGCAGCGCCACGCGGTTCATGGCCGTGCGCTTCGGCAACGTGGTGGGCTCGTCCGGCTCCGTGGTGCCGCTGTTTAGGCGGCAGATCGAGCGCGGCGGGCCGGTCACCGTGACCCACCCGGAGATAACCCGCTACTTCATGAGCATCTCCGAGGCCTGCCAGCTCATTCTGCAAGCCGGAGCCCTGAGCCAGGCCGGGGGGCACCAGGGCGGCGAGATCTATGTGCTGGACATGGGCGAGCCCGTGCGCATCGTGGACATGGCCCGCGACCTGATCCGGCTTTCGGGCAAGGAGCCCGGCGTGGACATCGACATCGTGTTCACGGGGCTGCGGCCCGGCGAGAAGATTTTCGAGGAGCTCATCACCGAGGGCGAGGGCGTGGTGCGCACTGAGCATGAGAAGATCATGGTGTTGGGCGGCACCCTGGGCGCCGATCCCTCGGACCTGGCCTGCGTGCTGGAAGAGAGCCTGGCGGAGCTGGAGGCTGCGGCCCAGGCCCAGGACGGACAGGCCATCCGTGCGCTGCTCATGCGCCTGGTGCCGGAATACGCCCAGCCTGCATGCGATAGTTCGGGAGACGGCCAGTGCGGCGGCAAGTGAAGCGCGTTCTGTTCGTCCTGGTCCAGGTGGGCATCATTTCCGCCTGCGTCTTCTACGCGCTCAAGTACCTGGATGTGCCGCGCGTTTTGGCCGCGCTCGCACAGGTGCCCGTGTGGAAGGTGTTTTGCGTGTTCCTGTTCCAGGCCTCCCTGGCCTGGGTGGCGACTCCGCTCCGGATCTACTTCCTGTGCCGCTTTGAGCCGCCGCTGGCGACGGTCGTCCAGGCCCTGGGCCTGGGCCAGTTCCTGAACCTGATCCTGCCCGCCAAGCTGGGCGAGGCGGCCAAGCTGGCGCTGTTGCGGCGTGTGCTGCCCGACGGCCTGGCCGGGGCCACGGAGATCGTGTTCTGGGAGCGGTTTTTCGACTTGAACGCCCTGCTGACCCTGGCCCTGATCTCTGGGGCGCTCATGGGCAGCACCACCTTTTCCGCGCCGCTGGGGCTTCTGGTGCTGGGCATCTGGGGCGCGGTGTTCGCGCTGGAGTACTGGTGGCCCCTGGTGGAGCGGCTCATGGGCCGACTGCCCTGGCCCCGGCTCACCGCCTATTTTTCCGGGATCGCCACCGCCCTGCAACACCGCCTGAGCCTGCGCTTCGCCCTGTCCATGGGCGGGCTGACCCTGATCCTCTGGGGGGGCGAGGTGCTGATGCAGGGGATCATGCTGAGCGTGGCCTTCGGCTTTGACCTGACCCCGGCGCAGATCCTTGTGACGGCGGTGGTGGGCATGGCCGGACTGTCGGCCCCGGCGACGCCGGGCAGCATCGGCGTGTACGAGGCGGCCATGGTGGCCTCGCTCACGGCTTTTGGCCAGCCCAAGGAGGAGTCCTTGGCGGCGGCGCTCTTGATGCACGCCATCATGATTCTGCCGGTGCTGTTGATTGGCCTGTGGGCCATGCTGAGCGTGGGCTTCCGCGCGGCCCTGCGCCTGAGTGAGACTGCGCCGGATAAGTAGGGGTAACCCCCTGCGCCGTTCATGAAAAAGAGCCGGCAGGTTGCCCCGCCGGCTCCAAGCCTGTTGGAATAAGACCTCGCGGCTAGCCCAGCCGAACCAGCCCGTAGTTCTTCTTGCCCTTGCGCAGCACAGCAAAGGCCCCATGCGTGGCGTTGACCTCGCCCAGGAAGTCATCAGCCGTGAGGACGCGCGCGGCGTCCGCAACCTTGTCGCCGTTGAGGCTGATGGCCCCGGCCTGGATGTCCTTCCTGGCCTGGCCCTTGGACGGGCAAAGCCCCAGGTCCACCAGCATTTGCGGCAGGTCGGGCAGGGCGCTGAAGGCGTAGTCGTGGGCGGGCGCGGCTTCCAGCGCTGCCGCGAGGGTGCCGTGGTCGAGGGTGCGCAGGTCGCCCTTGCCGAACAGGGCGTCGGTGGCGGCCAGCACCTTCAAAAGCTCCTCCTCGCCATGGACCATGATGGTGACATTGGCGGCCAGCGCCTTCTGGGCGGCGCGCTCCTGCGGGGCGCGGGCCAGCTCGGCCTCCAGCCCGGCGATTTCTTCCTGCGAGAGGAACGTGAAGTACTTGAGAAACTTGATGACGTCCGAGTCCTCGGTGTTGATCCAGTACTGGTAGAAGGCGTAGGGGCTGGTGAGCGCCGTGCTCATGAAGATGGCGCCCTTTTCGCTCTTGCCGAACTTTTTCCCCGAGGCCGTGGTGATGAGCGGGAAGGTCAGCGCAAAGGCATCGCCCGCCTGCTTCTTGCGGATGAGCTCCGTGCCTGCGGTGATGTTGCCCCACTGGTCGCCGCCGCCGATCTGCAACCGGCAGCCGTGCTCGCGGCAAAGATGGTAGAAGTCGTACCCTTGCAGGATCATGTAGCTGAACTCGGTGTAGGAGATGCCGGTCTCCTCGCGCTCGATGCGGCCCTTGACCGAATCCTTGGCCAGCATCCAGTTCACGGTGAAGTGCTTGCCCACGTCGCGCAACAGCTCGATGGCGCTCATCTTCTTGACCCAGTCGTAGTTGTTCACCACCCAGGGCTTGGCCCCGGTGTTGCGCTCGAAAAACGCCTCCACCTGGCTCTTGATGCGCTCGGCCCGGGCGTTCAGCGCGGCCTCGTCGGAAAGCTCGCGCTCCTTGTCCTTGCCCGAGGGGTCGCCGATGAGCCCCGTGGCCCCGCCGAGCAGGAAGATGGGCTTGTGCCCGGCGCGCTGCATGCGCACCAGGGCCAAGAGCGGCACGAGGTTGCCGATGTGCAGGCTCTCGGCCGTGGGGTCAAATCCGCAGTACATGCTCTGGCCGGGGGTGGCGAGATACTGGCGCAGTCCGGGCTCGTCAGAGACCTGATGCACCAGGCCGCGCCAGGAAAGTTCGTCAAAAATATTCACGTGCTAGCTCCTGTCAAACATTGAACCGCCAGGCGCGGATGGCCAGCGCCCGGCCGTTTTCGTCGTCGATGTCGAGGATGGCGCCGGTGAGCGCCACGGGGCCGTCGGCCACTTCAAACCGTTCCGGGGCCGCAGTCAAGAACTTCCGCAGGATGGGCTGGATGCTCATGCCCAGGCAGGAATCCACCGGCCCGCACATGCCCAGGTCGGACATGAAGGCCGTGCCCTGCTTCAGCAGGCGCGCGTCCGCCGTCTGCACGTGGGTGTGTGTGCCCAGCACCGCGCTCACGCGGCCATCCAGAAACCAGCCCAGGCTCGCCTTCTCGCTGGTGGTCTCGGCATGAAAATCGATGAGGCGGATCTTGACGTCCGGCCGTGTCTCGTCCAACTCGGCGAGGATGGCCTCCGCCGCGCGGAAGGGACAATCGATGGCCTGCATGAACGTGCGGCCCATGAGATTGATGAGCGCAACTGGCGCAAGGCCGGGCTTTTGCAACACCGTGAAGCCGCGTCCGGGCATGCCTGGCGGATAGTTGGCCGGGCGGATGAGCCGGGGTTCGCGCTGCATGTACGAAGGCATGTCGCGGTACTTCCAGATATGGTTGCCGGAGCTCAAGCCGTCCAGACCGGACGCGAACAGCTCGCCCGCGCCCTCAGCCGTCAGGCCCAGGCCGCCGGAAGCGTTCTCGGCGTTGGCCAGGACCATGTCCAGGGCCTCGGCCTCGCGGATGGCAGGGAGGTGCTTTTTGACGGCAGCACGGCCAGGTCGGCCCACGATGTCGCCCAGGTACAGGATGCGCATGGGGAGTGCTTACGTCAGGAGGGGACGCGGGGCAAGAGGCAGGGGCGTCCGCCCGGCCTTGGCCAAGTGGACGCCCCTTGCGTGTGTGCGTGTGGGCTAGGCCTTGGGAACCTTCAGCCCCAGGGCCTTGGCCACGCCTGCGCCGTAGGCCGGGTCGGCCTTGGCGCAGTTGCCGATGTGCCGCAGCTTGATCTCCTTGGGCGCGTCGCCCATGGCCCGGGCCGTGTTCTCGAAGAGTACCTGCTGTTGGGCCTTGGTCATCAGCCGGAACAGGGCGCCGGGCTGGGAGTAGTAGTCGCTGTCGTCCTCGCGGGCGTTCCAGTGATCTGCGGCTCCGGAGAGCGCGAGCGGCGGCTCGGAGAAGTCCGGCTGCTCTTGCCATTCGCCATAGCTGTTCGGCTCGTAGGCCAGGGTGCTGCCGTGGTTGCCGTCCACGCGCATGGCCCCGTCGCGGTGGTAGCTGTTAAAGGGGCAGCGGGCCGTATTGACCGGGATGAGGTGGTGGTTGACGCCCAGGCGGTAGCGCTGGGCATCGCCGTAGGAGAACAGCCGCCCCTGGAGCATCTTGTCAGGCGAGAAGGAGATGCCGGGCACCACGTTGGCCGGGTTGAAGGCCGCCTGTTCCACCTCGGCGAAGTAGTTCTCAGGGTTTTTGTTCAGCTCCAGCACGCCCACTTCCATGAGCGGTGCGTCCTTGTGCCGCCACACCTTGGTCAGGTCAAAGGGGTGGTAGGGCAGGGCCTTGGCCTGCTTGTCGGTGAGCACCTGCACAAACAGGGTCCAGCGCGGGAACTCGCCCTTTTCGATGCTCTCATAGAGGTCGCGCTGGTGACTCTCGCGGCACTTGCCCACCAGGGCCTCGGCCTGGGCGTCGGTGAGGTTCTTGATGCCCTGCTCGGTTCTGAAATGGAACTTGCACCAGAAGCGCTCGTTCTTCTTGTTGATGAAGCTGAAGGTGTGGCTGCCGAAGCCGTGCATGTGGCGGTAGCTGGCGGGTATGCCCCGGTCGCTCATGACCACGGTGACCTGGTGCAGGGCCTCGGGCAGGGAACTCCAGAAGTCCCAGTTGTTCTTGGCGCTGCGCATGTTGGTTCGCGGGTCGCGTTTCACGGCATGATTCAGGTCAGGGAATTTCAGCGGGTCGCGCAGGAAGAATACGGGCGTGTTGTTGCCCACCAGGTCCCAGTTGCCTTCTTCTGTGTAGAACTTGAGGGCGAAGCCGCGGATGTCGCGCTCGGCGTCGGCAGCTCCGCGCTCGCCGGCCACGGTGGAGAAGCGCGCGAACATCTCGGTCTTTTTGCCGACCTTGGAAAAGATCTTGGCGCGGGTGTACTTGCTGATGTCCTTGGTCACGGTGAAGGTGCCGTACGCCCCGGAGCCCTTGGCGTGCATGCGCCGCTCCGGGATGACCTCGCGGTCGAAGTGCGCAAGTTTTTCAAGAAACCAGACGTCCTGCAAGAGCTGCGGCCCCCGCGGTCCGGCGGTGAGCACGTTCTGGTTGTCCGGTACGGGCGCGCCCGCGTTGGTGGTGAGCTTTTTTTTCGCCATGATGTGCCTCCTGTTGCGTCCCTGGGGGGAACATGATGTTTAGGAAGTAGCGTATTCCATATCACAGGTGGATATTTCGGCAAGAGAGCCGTGCAAACCTTCTCGCCATGAAGACAATGATTATCTTTAGATAATAACTATTGTCAACATGGCGGGGCAAAAAAAAGGGCAAGGGCGAAAACCCTTGCCCGCAGAGAAGGCGGGAGGAAGTGGTCAGGATCAGGCGCCCGCTCCAGGCAGGGCAAAGCCCTTGGTGGTGCCGCCGGTGGTGCTGGGAGTGCCTGCGATGCGCGACAGATAGGCGTCGCCCAGCGTTTTGATGTGCCCGGCCACGTTGTCGAAGTGGTTGAAGTGTATCTGTTCCTCGTCGATGATGGCCTGGAAGAGGTTCACGCTGATGTTGTCGCCGCACTCGCGGCAGACCTGCAGGAACTGGTTGTAAGCGTCGATGGTTGTGTCCTCAAGCCCGGCGTCGAAGACGAAGATCTTGCGCACGTCCTGGCCCTTGGTGATCTTGCCGTCGCCTGCGGTGGCAGGCTCGCCGCCCAGTTCCTTGATGCGTTCGGCGAACATCTCTGCGTGGCGCATCTCGTCGATGGCGATGAGCTTCATGTTGGCGGCCATTTCGCCGTAGTCCATGTTGTCCAGGTTGTAGTGCTGGTTCATGTACTGGGTGATGGCGGTGAGCTCCATGGCCCGCGCCTTGTTCAGCACTTCCAGAACCTTGGCCTTGCGTTTTTCCCTGCTTTCCACTGCCATGACAGGCACCTCCGTGCGTATTGGGTTCATTGGCTTGAAAAAGTCTGTGAATCCACTGTATGCACATTAGGAAATTGCGCGGACCCAGGCAAGGGCTGACGTTTCTTCTCAGGACTCCTTGCGGCAGGCCGGGCAGAGGCCAAAGAGGTCGAAGCGGTGGGCGCTTACCGCGAAGCCGGACTGCCCGGCCAGGCTGGCCACCAGTTCGTCCAGCTCCGGCCCCTGGCTGGGCGGGTCGCTGATGGCCCCGCAACCGGTGCAGATGAGATGCGGGTGCGACTTGGGCCTGCGGCCGTCGTAGCGGCTGCCCAGCTCGCCGAAGCCCAACTCCAGCACCTCGCCCTGTTCCTTGAGCAGATGGATTGTTTTGTACACCGTGGCCAGGCTGGTGGTGGGAAACTCCGCCAGGATGGCCGTGTGCAGCTGCTCCACGCTGGGGTGGTCGCAGCGCGTCACCAGCTCGCGCACGATGGCCACCCGCTGCGGGGTGAGGCGCAGGCCCTGGGCCTTGAGCCGGGCGAGGAGGCCGTCGAGGCGGGTGGTGGCGTCAATGATGCACATGCAAACAGTATACGGCAGGAACTTTGACTGGGCAAGGGAGGGGGCGGCGGCTGCCCGCAGGCGCAAAAAAGGCCGGAGCGGCAGCGCGCCCCGGCCTTTTGCCGGCAAAGTCTCGTCCGGCTATTTCGCGTAGCCCACGGCCCGCTTTTCGCGGATCACGGTGACGCGGATCTGGCCGGGGTAGGTCATGTTGCTCTCGATCTTGGCGGCGATGTCCTTCACCAGGATGTAGGTCTGCTCGTCGGGCACGCGCTCGGCGTCGACCATGACGCGCACCTCGCGGCCGGCCTGGATGGCGTAGGCCTTGCTGACGCCGCCGAAGCTGGTGGCGATGCCTTCCAGCTCCTCCAGGCGCTTGACGTAGGTCTCAAGCAGCTCCTTGCGGGCGCCGGGGCGGGCGCCGGAAAGCGAGTCCGCGGCCTGCACCAGGGTGGCGATGGCCGTCTGCGGGGGCACGTCCTCGTGGTGGGCCTGGATGGCGTGGATGATCTCCTGCACTTCGCCGTGCTTCTTGGCCAGGTCCGCGCCGATGACGGCGTGGGGGCCTTCGACCTCGTGGTCCACGGCCTTGCCCAGGTCGTGCAGGAGGCCTGCGCGCTTGGCCATCTTCTCATCCAGGCCGAGTTCAGCGGCCATGATGCCGCACAAGAAGGCGACCTCGATGGAGTGCTGGAGCACGTTCTGGGAATAGCTGGTGCGGTAGTGCAGCTGGCCCAGCAGCTTGACGACCTCGGGGTGGATGCCGTGCACGCCCACGTCGAAGGTGGCCTGCTCGCCGATCTCGCGCAGCTTGACGTCCATCTCCTGCTCCACCTTGCGCACCACTTCTTCGATGCGGGCGGGGTGGATGCGGCCATCGTGGATGAGACGCTCAAGGGACTGCTTGGCCACCTCGCGCCTCAGCGGGCTGTAGGCGGAGAGGACAACGGTCTCGGGCGTGTCGTCGATGATCAGGTCCACGCCGGTGGCGGCCTCCAGCGCACGGATGTTGCGGCCCTCGCGACCGATGATGCGGCCCTTCATCTCCTCGCTGGGCAGGGTCACGGCGGTGACGGTCTGCTCGGAGATGTAGTCGCCCGAGTAGCGCTGGATGGCCAGGGAGAGGATCTCCTTGGCCTTTTTGCTGGCGTTTTCCTTGGCCTCGGTCTCGATGTTGCGGATCATGCGCGCGGCCTCGTGGCGGGTGCGCGACTCGACCTCGGTCATGAGGCGTTCCTTGGCCTCCTCGACGGTGAGGCCGGAAATTTCCTGGAGCTTGCGTTCGTGGGTGTCGGCCACGGCCTCCAGCTCTTCCCTCGTCTCGGCCAGGGCCTTCTCCTGCTTGATGAGGCGCATTTCGAGCTCCACCACGCCGGATTCCTTCTGGGCGACCTTCTCAAGCTTGCTCTCCAGGCGTTCTTCCTTTTCCTGGAGGCGCGACTGCTCGCGCTTGAGGGCCTGGTCGCGGTCCTTGAACTCTTCTTCTTGTTCCTTCTTCAGGGTGAAGATTTCGTCCTTTGCCTGGAGACGGGCTTCCTTGCGTGTGGCCTCGGCCTCCTTGCGGGCCTCCTCCACGATGCGGGTAGCGAGATCCTGCGCGTCCTGGTGACGCTTTTTGCTGACGTAGGTGCTTAAGTAGTAGCCGCCCACAAGCCCTATGATAAGGGCTACTGCGTCCAGGGCGATGAGCAACAGGCTGGAATCGTTCATGCGCTGCTCCCTTCCGGTTATGTTGACAGGCCTTGACGGGCCTGATTCGTGCGCGGCGCAACGCGCCAAAAAGCGACGTCACCCGCGCGGGTCGTGCTGCGTTGTCGGGAGCTTTTGGGGAGGGCAGTGGACGTTTATGCGGAGGGGGAAGGTCTGTCGGGCCGCTCAAAGCGAGCATAATGACCCGTGGGCTATATGTAGCCCCGGGGTGCCGTGTTGTTCTGGAGTTATGAACCTCGCTAACGAGGTGGGCTCCACCGGCTGGCCGTCAGGCTCCCCGCTGTATGGCGGGCATGCACACGGGCTCACTCTGGCAGATCCCTTTTGATGCTTATTGGCTCAAAAACTCAAGAGCAATCACGAACTCCCCAGGGTTTCTCCCGTTACATTCCCCTATGCGCAAGGCCTGAGATCCGGCCTATTGTTGCCTCTCCAAGAGCTCCTGCATCCGGGCCTCCAGGCCCTCCAGCCGCTGGCGGAGTTCGAGAAAGTCATCTGCTATCCCGAGGGCCAGAAGCGTGAGCAGTTTCTCCCTGCTTATATACCGTCCATCCCTGCTCAGCTCATTGAAGCGTTCTTCAAGCAGGGCCTGGGCTGAATGGATGCGTTTTTCGTCCGCATCCGTCTTGAACGAGAGCTCCAGTCCATTGACCGTTATGGTGTAGCGAGGCATGGCGCTTGTTTCGCCTTACCGCTCTTCGAGCGATGCCTGCACCTTCACCAGAAGGGCCTCGATGCGATCCTGAACCTCTCGCCGTTTGCTGGCCTCGGATTCTTTTTGTTCGGCCAGGGTCCGATTTTCCTCTTCCAATTGGCGGACGCGCTCCAAGAGCTGTTCAAAGCGTGCCTCCAACCTTTCGATGAGTTCCATGAATAGACCTTATCGCCTTCCGGCACCAAAATCAAGGTTTCTTGCTGCGGCCCGGAAGATTGCTCTGCCGTGCCCGGGCGATGCCCAGGGCCCCGTCCGGAACGTCCTTTGTGATGACCGAGCCCGCGCCGACAATGGTATTCTCGCCCACGCGCACCGGGGCCACCAGGGCCGTGTTGCTGCCAATGAACGCGCCCGCGCCGATGTCCGTCTTGTGCTTGTTCACGCCGTCGTAGTTGCAGGTGATGGTGCCTGCGCCGATGTTGGCGCCGGCCCCTATGGCGGCGTCGCCGAGGTAGGTCAGGTGGTTGGCCTTGGCCCCGGGCCCGAGCACGGCCTTCTTCATCTCCACGAAATTTCCCACCCGCGCGTTTTCCATGAGCAGCGCCCCGGGCCGCAGGCGGGCATAGGGCCCGGCAATGGCTCCGGCCTCCAGGTGTGCCGATTCCAGGTGGCTGAACTCGCGTACCTCGCACCCTGGGGCGATGATCGAGTCGGTGAGCTGGCAGAAAGCGCCCACCCGCGCCCCTCTCGAGATCCTGGTCGCACCAAGGACGCGGCAGGGGCCTGTGAGCTCCGCGCCGGGCTCGACCACGGCAAAGGGGCCGACCACGATGCTCGCGCTCTGGTGCAGAATGGCGCCCGAGGACAAGAGCCGGGCCACGATGTCCGCGCGTAGGGTTTCCTCAGCCTGGGCCAGCTCCAGCGGGGAGTTGATGCCCATGAGCGTGCCTGCGTCCTCGCGCCTGAGCGCGTGCACCCGCAGCCCGGCCTCCACGGCCAGGGCCACCAGGTCGGTGATGTACAGTTCACCGGCCCTGTTGGCGTCGGTGATGGAGAACAGGAAGTTCTCCATGGCCGCGATGTTCAGGCAGAAAAGTCCGGTGTTGACCTCGCCGGTGTCCGGCCCGTCCCGGCCGGGGTCGTAGTCCTTGGCCTCCACGATGCCCGTGACCTCGCCAGCCGAACCACGCAGCACGCGGCCGTAGGCCCCTGCCTCGGGCAGCACGGCGCTGATGAAGGCGAGATCCGAGCCGAGCCTGGTTGTCTCCAGCAGATCCTCCACGGCCTCGGGGGTCACCAGCGGGGTGTCGCCGTTCAAAACCAGGCAGTGCGTCGCGCCGGAGGCGCGCACCCGATCCCAGGCCACCTGCAGGGCGTGCCCGGTGCCCAGCTGCCGTTCCTGGAGCACAAAGCCCTCAGCCAGCTCGGGGTGGGCCTTGCGAACCTGATCCACGCCGTGCCCCACCACGGTCAGCACCTGCGCGGCCGCGCCCTTGGCGGCGTGGGCCACCAGGCCGAGCATGGTCTCGCCAAGCAGGGACTGGAGCACCTTGGGCTTGTCAGAGTGCATGCGCGTGCCTTTCCCGGCGGCCAGGATGACGGCGATGGTGTTCTGGTGGGGCATGGTCTCTCCTGGCAGCGGTGCTGCGCGCGTTTGCCCCCGTGGGGGGCGGATGAAAAAAAGGCAGGCCGGATGAGCCCGGCCTGCCTTGGTTTCTCAGACGTCCTGAGCCTTTAAGCGGCGCAGGTGCGGGATGCTAGCACGTTCCGGCTCTGTCCCCGGAGTTGCGGCAGCTCAAGCGGGCCAGGGAACGACGCAGCGCGGCCTGGGCACGGGCATGGTCGATCTTGTCCTGGGCACGGGCGAGACGCTGCTGGGCACGCTCCTGAGCTTTGCGGGCGCGTTCCAGGTCGATGTCAGTCGCCATCTCCGCGGCCTCGGCCAGGATGGTGACCTTGTCAGGGCTGACCTCGGCAAACCCGCCGGACACAAAGACGTAGTGCGTCTTGCCTGCGTCCTTGTAGTACAGGTTGCCGATGCCCAGCGCGGACAGGAAGGGGATGTGGTTCGGCAAAACACCGAACTCGCCCAGCGCGCCGGGAGCTCCGACATAGTCAACGTCCTGCGAGAGGACCTTGCGGTCAGGCGTTACGATTTCAAGCAGCAGCTTCTTGGACATGGCACACTATCCTTGCTTGGCTTTTTCCAGAGCCTCGTTGATGTCGCCAACCATGTAGAAGGCGCTCTCAGCGATGTCGTCATGCTTGCCTTCGATGATCTCCTTGAAGCCCTTGATGGTGTCTTCAAGTTTGACATAGCGGCCGGGCTTGCCGGTGAAGGCTTCGGCCACGTGGAAGGGCTGGGACAGGAAGCGCTGGATGCGGCGGGCGCGGCCGACGAGGAGCTTGTCGTCGTCGGAGAGCTCGTCCATGCCCAGAATCGCGATGATGTCCTGGAGTTCCTTGTACTTCTGGAGGATCATCTGGACATTACGGGCGGTGCCGTAGTGCTCCACGCCCAGGACCAGGGGGTCCAGGATGCGGGAGGTGGAGTCCAGCGGGTCCACCGCGGGGTAGATGCCCAGCTCAGCGATCTGGCGGGAAAGCACGAGGGTGCCGTCCAGGTGCGAGAACGTGGTGGCCGGGGCCGGGTCGGTCAAGTCGTCGGCGGGCACGTAGACGGCCTGGACCGAGGTGATCGAACCCTTCTTGGTGGAGGTGATGCGTTCCTGCAGTTCACCAAGGTCGGTGCCCAGGGTCGGCTGGTAACCAACCGCCGAAGGCATGCGGCCGAGAAGTGCGGAGACTTCCGAGCCCGCCTGGGTGAAGCGGAAGATGTTGTCGACGAAGAACAGCACGTCCTGGCCTTCCTCGTCACGGAAGTACTCGCAGCAGGCGAGAGCGGTCAGAGCGACGCGAGCGCGGGCTCCCGGAGGCTCGTTCATCTGGCCGTAAATAAGCGCGGCTTTCTCGAGAACGCCGGCGTCCTTCATTTCGTGGTACAGGTCGTTTCCTTCGCGGGTGCGCTCACCAACACCGGCGAACACGGAGATGCCGCCGTGCTGCTTGGCGATGTTGTTGATCATCTCCATGAGGATAACGGTCTTGCCGACGCCTGCGCCGCCGAAGAGGCCCATCTTGCCGCCCTTGGGGAAGGGGATCAGAAGGTCGATGACCTTGACGCCCGTCTCCAGGACTTCAACCTTGGTGTTCTGGTCGACGAAGGCGGGAGCCAGCGCGTGAATGGGCATGAGCTTGTCGCTCTTGATCGGGCCCATTTCGTCCACCGGGCGGCCGACGACGTTCATGATGCGGCCGAGCGAACCAGCGCCGACCGGAACCATGATGTTCTTGCCGGTGTCGGTGGCGTCCATGCCGCGGACGAGACCTTCGGTGGCGTCCATGGCGATGGTGCGGACAACGTTGTTGCCGAGGTGCTGGGCCACTTCACAGATGAGGTCCGGCGCGTCGGTGTTGTTTGGATTATTGATCTGCAGCGCATTCAAGATGTGCGGCAGCTTGCCCTCAGGAAATTCGACGTCCACGACGGCGCCGATGACCTGAACGATTTTACCCACGTTTGCACTCATTTCTTTGGCCCCCTTTTACTTCAGCGCTTCAGTGGCGCCGACGATGTCCATAAGGTCTCTGGTAATGGCAGCCTGGCGCGTCTTGTTGTAAAGCAGCGTCAGGGCATTGGTCATGTCGTCACAGGCGCGCGTCGCGTTGTTCATGGCGCTCATGCGAGCGGCGTGTTCACTGGCCGACGTGTCGAGCATGCCGCGATAGACCTGCACCTTGATGAAGCGGGGCAGGAGTTCCGCCAGCAAGCCTTCGACGGAAGGCTCGTAGACGTATTCCTTGCCGCTGCTTTTCACTTCAGGCATGCCCGTCTGGTCGCCGCTGATGGGCAGAATGGTCTGCACCACCGGCAGCTGCCGGGCCATGCTGATGAACTCGCCGTAGACCAGGACCACTTCGTCCAGCGTGCTGTCCAGGAAGGAGTTGATGAGCTCCTGTCCAAGCTTGCTGGCGAGGGTGAAGTCAAAGCTGTTCATCACATCACGGTACTGAACCAGAATCTCGTATTCAGCCTTGCGGACCGCATCACGGCCTTTCTTGCCAACGCAGTAGAACTTCACGTTCAGGCCCTGGGCCTTCTTCTCAGCGGCCAGCTTGAGCGCGGCCTTGATCAGGTTGACGTTGAAGCTACCGCACAGGCCGCGATCTGAAGTCACGAGCACAATGCCAACGGTCTTTTTTTCTTCGCGCTTGGCCAAGAGCGGATGGACCGACTCGTCCGCCCCGGCTGCCAAGTCGCCCAGCATCTCGAAAAACTTCTGCGCGTAAGGCTTGAACCGCTCAATCCGGCTCTGCGCGTTGCGAAGTTTCGCCGAGGCCACCATGTTCATGGCCTTGGTGATCTGCTTGGTCTTCTTGATAGCGCCAATCTTTGTTTTGACATCCCTCAGGGAAGCCATCGCACCCTCCTGCGCCGCTAGGCGCGGAAGCCCTTCTTGAACTCGTCGATGGCGGCCTTGAGGCGACCTTCGATGTCAGCGTCCAGGGCCTTTTTCTCGAGGATGTCCTTCAGGATGTCGGCCTTGGAGTTGCGCATGAACTCGAGCATCTCGGTCTCGAACTTACGCACGGCATCCAGGGGCACTTCGTCCATGTAGCCGCGGGTGCCGGCGTACAGCGAAGCGACCTGCTCCTGCACCGGCATGGGCTGGTACTGGGGCTGCTTCAGCAGTTCGACCAGGCGGGCGCCGCGGTTGAGCTTCTGCTGGGTGGCCTTGTCCAGGTCCGAGCCGAACTGGGCAAACGCGGCCAGTTCGCGGTACTGGGCGAGGTCCAGGCGCAGGGTGCCGGCGACCTGCTTCATGGCCTTGATCTGGGCGGCGCCGCCGACGCGGGAGACCGAGAGGCCGACGTTGATGGCCGGGCGGATGCCGGCGTTGAACAGCGCGGGCTCCAGGTACACCTGGCCGTCGGTGATGGAGATGACGTTGGTCGGGATGTACGCGGACACGTCGCCGGCCTGGGTCTCAATGATCGGCAGGGCGGTGAGCGAACCGGCGCCCAGGCCGTCGTTGACCTTGCAGGCGCGCTCCAGCAGGCGGGAGTGCAGGTAGAAGACGTCGCCGGGGAAGGCTTCGCGGCCGGGCGGGCGGCGGAGCAGGAGCGACATCTGGCGGTAGGCCACAGCCTGCTTGGACAGGTCGTCGTAGATGATGAGCGCGTGCTCACCCTTGTCGCGGTAGTACTCGGCCATGGTGCAGCCGGAGTACGCGGCGATGAACTGCAGCGGCGCGGGCTCGGAAGCGGTGGCGGAGATGATGGTGGTGTATTCCATTCCGCCGTAGCGACGCAGGGTGTCGGCCACGAGCGCGACGGTGGACTTCTTCTGGCCGATGGCCACGTAGAAGCACTTCACGTCGCCGCCCTTCTGGGCGAGGATGGCGTCGATGCAGACGGCGGTCTTGCCGACCTGACGGTCGCCGATGACCAGCTCGCGCTGACCGCGGCCAACAGGAGTCATGGCGTCGATGGCCTTGAGGCCGGTCGCCATGGGCTGGTGGACGGACTTACGGGCGACGATGCCGGGGGCCTTCAGCTCGACCGGGCGGGTCTCGCTGGAGGCGACGGGGCCGAGGCCGTCGATGGGCTGACCGAGCGGGTCGATGACGCGGCCGGCAACGGCTTCGCCAACGGGCACGGAGAAGATCTTGCCGGTGCGCTTGACCGGGTCGCCTTCCTTGATTTCGGTGCATTCGCCGAGCAGGGCGACGCCGACGTTGTCCTCTTCGAGGTTGAGCACCATGCCCATGAGGCCGCCGGGGAACTCCAGGAGCTCCATGGCCATGGCGTTTTTCACGCCATGCACGCGCGCGATGCCGTCACCGACGTACAGAACCGTACCGGTTTCGCTCATCTCGACGCGGGACTCGTAATTCTGGATTTGTCCCTCAATGATTTTGCTGATTTCTTCCGCTTTGATCTGCATGGCCCTACTCACCCCTCTTGATGGTTTCTTTCAAAATGTTCAGCTGGGCGCGCAGACTGGCGTCGAGCACGCTGTCCCCGATCTGCAGCACGAGTCCGCCGAGGATCTCGGCGTCCGTACCATAGTCCAGGACCAGCTTCTTGCCGGTCTGCTTCTCCAGCCGTTCTTTCAGCTCCACCTTGCGGGAGTCGGAAAGCGCTACGGCGGTGACCAGCTTGCCGGAAACGATGCCGCTGGCGTCGTCGAGCATGGCTTTGTAGTCCGCAGCGATTTCGGGGATGGAGACGAGCCGGTTCTTGTCCGCCAGCAAGTTGGCGAAGTTGGCCATGGCTCCGGTGAGCCCCAGCTTCTCCGACATCTGCTTCAGGACGGCTTTCTTCTCCTCCACGCTGAAGACCGGGTTCTTGAAGAACCGCATGGCCTCCGGCGCTCCCGCCATTGCCTCTGCCAGGTCGGCGAGCTGCTTACCGTAGGTCTCAAGCTCGGAGGAACCCTGCTTGCTGCCTACGGTGAACAGCGCCTTGGCGTACCTGCGCGCGACGATGTTCCCGCTCAATTGAGCACCACCTTTGTTAAGTATTCATCCACGAGGCGCTCATGGTCCTTATCGGTGAGCTTTTCCCGTACGATTTTCGTCGCCTGCTCGATGACCTGGTCGGCGATCTCGCCACGGACGCGGTCAAAGGCGGCCCTGGCTTCGTTCTCGGCGCTGGTCTTGGCCTGGAGCTGCATGGTGGCAGCGTCCTTCTCGGCCTTTTCGATGATGGCGGTCTTGATGGCTTCGCCCTGGGTCTTGGCCTCGGCCAGGATGGCGGCCTTCTCCTGCTCCAGGTTGCGGATGCCCGTCTCGACGTCCTTCAGCTTCTTCTCGGCCTCGACCTGGCGAACCTCAAGATCTTCGAGGTCCTTCTTGATCTGGGCGCGGCGTCCGCCAAAGAAGGAGGCGATCTTCTCGCCCGCGAACTTGTAGATAAGGAAGATGAAGATGATAAAGTTGACGATGCGGAACGCGTAGTTCTTCCACGTTTCCGCGTCGATGCCGTGGCCCGCTTCGCCGCCGCTGGCGTATGCCACCGCGGCAAAGGCCAGAACGCCGATCAGGCTCAAAACTGTATGTCTCGCGACTTTCAAAATGTTCCCCCTCCTTCTTCCTGTCGGCTTAAGCCTGGCCGAGAATCTTGGCCGTGGCCTTCTGCGCGAATTTCTCCACCTCGGAAGCGAGAGCCTGCTTGGCTCCGGCCACCTGGGCGGCGATCTCATCATGGGCAGCTTTCAGGGAGGCGGCGACCTCCTTGCCAGCGGCGGCCATGATCTGCTGCTCTTCGCCAGCGCCAGCGGCGCGCAGCTCTTTGCGCATCTCAAGTCCTTCCTGGCGCGCGGCGTCGATAGCCGCCTGGTAGCTCTTGAGCTTCTCGTCGGCGTTCGCGTTGAAGCCTTCGATCTTGCCCACCTGGGCGGCCATGAGGCTGTTGCGCTCCTGAATCTTGTCCCGGATGGGGCGAATCAGCAGGAGGTTCAGACCCACGATGGTGATGAGAAAATTGACCAACTGGATTAAAAACGTTTTATCGAAATCAATCATGAGCAGCCCCCGGCACGTTGAAATTGGGATTGTGAATTTTAGTCCAAAGTCAGAGGGTGCCTACACGATTGACAGAGACCTGTCAAAGGCTTTTTTCATTTTTCTCGGCTCCTTTTGACTTGATTACCCTTGCGCGACAAGGGGTTCCATGTCTCTGGCGGAAATCTCTTTTTGTGGAAGAAATGTGAAAATCAGAGCGAAGCGCCTTGCGCTGGCGCGCTGACGCCTGGAAAGATTCGGGCGAATACCACCCTGAGGGCAGGCTCGCCCGGGGTCAATTTTGCTTGAACAAAAAGCGGCGCATGGAGACGTTCAAGACGAGTCCGAGCAGGCTGAAGTTCACCAGCGTGGCGCTGCCGCCGTAGCTGATGAAGGGCAGGGGCACGCCGACCACGGGCATGAGCCCCAGGACCATGCCCATGTTGATCAGCACCTGCCAGAAGAAATAGAAGAACACCCCGGCGGCCAGGTAGCTGCCGAAGGGGTCCTTGGCGTCGCGCGCGACCATGGCGATTTGGTAGAGGAAGGCGCAAAACAGGCTTAACAGGATCATCATGCCGAAAAAGCCCCATTCCTCGCCCAGCACGGCCACGGCGAAGTCTGTGTGCTTCTCCGGCAGGAACCGGAGCTGGCTCTGGGTGCCGGCCATGAAGCCCTTGCCGAAGATGCGCCCTGAGCCCATGGCGATCTCCGATTGCAGGATGTGGTAGCCAGAGCCCAGCGGGTCCGTGGCCGGGTCGAGGAAGGCCAGGATGCGCCGTTTCTGGTAGTCCTTCAGGCCGAACCAGCCCAGGGGCAGCAGCAGCGGCACCAGCACGCACAACGTGCGGAAGAGCCAGGGCCGGATGCCCCGGTAGAGCACCAGCCCGCCGAGCAGCAGCAGCACGAGCATGCCCGTGCCCAGGTCCGGCTGCTTGATGACCATGAGCGTGGGCACCAGCCCAAGGCCCAGGATGTACGCCAGGCGTTTCAGGTTCAGGCGCTCCGGCTCGGTCGAGAGTATTCGGGCGCCGAGGAGCAGCACCGAGAACTTGGCCAGCTCGCTCGGCTGGAAGCTGAACAGGCCGAAGTCCAGCCAGCGCCGCGCGCCGTAGATGGTCTTGCCCAGGAAGGGCACCGCCAGGAGCAGGAGCAGGGTCACGGTGTACAGCGGCCAGGCCACGGAGGACAGCCTGCGGTAGTCGAAGCTCATGAAGGCCACCATGCCGAACAGGCCGATGGTGCCCCAGATGATCTGCTTTTGGTAGTAGGGCTCCACAGACACGCCCTCGCCCAGGCGCACTCCGCTGGCGGAGTAGAGGTTGAGCACGCCGACAAAGAACAGCGTGGTCAGAAGGCCCACCAGGGGCCAGTTCACGTGGTAGAGCATGCGGCGGTCGATGGGGCTCATCGGACGGTCTCCGGTTCGTGCGGCACATCCGGGAACTGCGGCTCCACGGCATCCACGACCACGCGCGCCGCAGGCTCCGCCGGGCGCTCGGCCCCGGCCACGTCTCGTGGCGGCAGCTCCTTCTTGCCCAGGAACAGGGCGTCGAGCATGGCCTTCACCGCCGGGCCCGCGCCGGAAGCGCCGTGCAGCCCGTGCTCCACCATGGCCACCACCACGAAGCGTCTGCCGTCCTTTTCGCCAAACCCGGCCATCCAGGCGTGGTCGCGATACTTGTAGGGCACGTTGTCGCCCATGCGCTTGAGCTCGTCGGTCAGGCGCACCACCTGCGCGGTGCCGGTCTTGGCGCCGACAACCACTCCCGGAGTGAGCACCCGGCGGCAGGTGCCGTGGGGGTCCTCAACCGTGGCGACCATGGCCCGCTTGATCATGGCCGCGTGCTCCGGGGCCAGGGGCATGGTGCTTTGGACCTCAGGCGCAATGCCGCGCATGAGCTGCGGTTTCAAGACCTTGCCGCCGTTGATGAGCGCGGCGACGAGGCGTGCGATCTGCAGCGGGGTCGTGCCCGTGTAGCCCTGGCCGATGGCCAGATTCAGGTCCTCGCCCTTGGTCCAGCGCACGCCGAAGCGTTTCTGTTTCCACTCGCGCGAGGGGATGAGCCCGGCCTTCTCGTGGGGCAGGTCGATGCCGGTGGGCACGCCCAACCCGGCCAGCTTGGCGTAGGCGCTGATGCGGTCCACCCCGAGCTTCATGCCGAGCTTGTAGAAATATACGTCGCAGGACTCGACCAGGGCGCGCTGGAAGTTGACGGAGCCGTGCCCGCCGCGCTTCCAGCAGCGGAAGACGTGGTTGCCCAGGGCCAGTTCACCGGTGCACTGCACGGTCTCACTCGTGTCGATGGCCTTCTCGTGCAGGGCGTCCGCGGCCATGAGCAGCTTGAACACCGAGCCCGGCGGATACACGCCCTGGGTGGCGCGGTTCTGCAGGGGGTGCATGGGGTTGTCGCGCAGCTCCGCCCACTGGGCCGAGCTCAGGCCCGTGGTGAAGGTGTTGGAGTCGTAGGTGGGTTCGCTGACCAGGGCGTGGATTTCGCCGCTGTCCGGATCCATGACCACCACGCTCCCGGCCTTGCCTTCAAGCACCTTGTGCCCCAGCTGCTGGAGGCCCAGGTCGATGCTGAGGAAGACCTCCTCGCCGGCCTTGGGCTCGCGCTGCAATTCCTCAGAGAGCCTGCGCCCGGAGACGTCGACCTCGATGAGCCGTCTGCCCTTGGTGCCGCGCAGGCGATCGTCCAGGCGGTTCTCCAGGCCCTGCTTGCCCACGAAGTCGCCCAGCGACAGGGTGGGGTCGGCCTGCATCTCGGCCTCGTTGGCCTCGGCCACGTAGCCGAGTACGTGGGAGAGCAGGTGCCCGTAAATGTATTTGCGCCGCGTGCGCGAGAGGATCTCCACCCCGGGCCAGCGCAGGCTTCCGCCCTCGATCATGGCGATCTGGTCGAAGTCGAGGTCCGGCGCCAGGGTCAGGGCCTCGAAGGGTTTCACCTTGGGCTTGTTGCGGGTGTAGATGTCCTTCAGGCGGTCCGCCGGGATGCCCGTCCACTCGGAGACCTTGGACAGGGTGGCGGGGATGTCGTCGCAGTCCTCGCGCACCAGGCCGAGCACGAAGGCGGGCTCGTTGACGGCCAGGAGCTCGCCGTTGCGGTCGCGCAGGAAGCCGCGCGGGGCGAAGATGTACTCGGTGCGCAGTTGGTTGTTGCGGCTTTTCTCGGTGAACACCTGGCCCAGGTGGATCTGCAGGTACCACAGGCGCACGGCGAACAGGCAGAACAGCCCGAAGATCAGGCATTGCAGCAGCCCCACGCCAAGGCGGGGCGGCTCCTGGCCGTAGGCGCTATGCAGGTTCTTCATGGACCCTCTTCAGCCTGTCCGGGAACATGGTGGCGGCGACATACCACAGTATCGGGTACAGCACGGCCTGGAGCAGGCATTCGCCCAGCACCCGGCCAAGGGGGAAGGCCCGCATCTCAAGCACGGCCATGAGGTAGAGCAGGAGCAGATGGGCCAGGCCCAGGGTCAGGCCGAGCAGGGCCTGGAACTGCAGGCTGTCGGGGTCGAGCAGCCAGCGGCCCACGGTCAAGAGGGCGAAGAGGATGGTGTACCAGAGGATGGCGTAGCCAAAGGCCAGGCCGCCCGCGCCCTCCTGGATGGCGATCCAGATCACGGTCAGCAGTATGGTGGCGCCGGGCTTTTGCCAGCGCAGGGAAACGGCCAGACCGGGCGCGAAGAAGTCCACGCCGGGCAGCATGCTCTGCCCCCAGATCCCCAGGATGGTGAAGGCCATCCACCAGAGCGACGCGAGCATGGGCTATTCCCACAGGGCGCGGGAGTCTTCTGGCCGTACCGCGCGTTTGAGCAGGAGCACTTCCTCCAGGCGGGGGATGTCCACCAGGGGTTCGGCCTGCACGTCCATGAACAGGGTGGCCTCCTCGCGGCGCACGGCTGTCACCTTGGCCACGGGCAGGCCCTTGGGGTACACGCCGTCCATGCCGGAGGTGACGAGGATTTCGCCGGGCTCCAGGGTGCTTTTGAGCCCCACGTACTTGACCACGAGCTGCTCGCCCGCGCCCATGCCGTAGACGACTCCTGCGGCGCGGTTGTCGCGGCCGACAACGGCCACGCGGCTGGCGGGGTCGGTCAGCAGCAGCACAGTGGCCACGGAGAAGCCCGCGCGGTAGATGCGGCCCACCACGCCCTCGGTGCAGAGCACGGGGGTGTCTTCCTCAGCGCCGGAGAGCGTGCCCCGGTCCACCAGGATGGTCTCCAGGATGGCCGTGGGGCCCACGCGGTGGGCGATGACCCGGGCGCCTTCCCTGTTCCAGCCCGGGGGCTCGGGGAAGCCCAGAAGCTTCTCCACCCTGGCCGTGGCCTCGGCGCGTTCGCGCAGGGTCATGGCCTCCAGGCGCAGGGTCTTGATTTCCTGGCGCAGGGCTTCGTTTTCCTGCTTCAGGCCCACCAGGGACAGGTAGCGCTCCACGAAGCCGCCGACGGCGTCTCCGAGCCAGTTTCCAGGCCTGAGCACAGCCCCAACGCTGTCCAGCCCGGAATAGGTGCTCATGCGGGTCAAGAACCCGGTGCGCAGATTCCAGGTGTACAGGGCCAGGTAAAAGAAGAGCCCGGCAACAAGGAAGAAGGCGACACGCTTTGGATTCACATCAGTCCGAGGTCACTTCCCTGTAGAGGTCGAGGCATTCGAGCGCCTTGCCCGAGCCGAGCACCACGGCGGTGAGCGGGTCGTCCACCACGGTGATGGGCAGCTGGGTCTCATGCTGCAAAAGCTTGTCGAGACCGCGCAGGAGCGCGCCGCCGCCGGTGAGCACGATGCCGCGGTCGACGATGTCGGCGGCCAGCTCGGGCGGGGTCTGCTCAAGGGCGATGCGCACGCCCTGGACGATGCCCTCCACCTGCTCGGAGATGGCGCCGCGCACTTCCTCGGCGGTGATGATGCGGTTCTGGGGGATGCCGGTGACGAGGTCGCGGCCGCGCACCTCCATCTCGCTGGCGCCTTCCACGGGGTACGCGCTGCCGATGGTCATCTTGATCTCTTCGGAGGTGCTCTCGCCGATGAGCATGTTGTACTTGCGCTTCACGTGCTGCATGATGGCTTCGTCCATCTTGTCGCCGCCGATGCGCACGCTCTTGGCGTAGACGATGCCCGACAGCGAGATGACGGCGATCTCTGTGGTGCCGCCGCCGATGTCCACCACCATGTTGGCCGTGGCCTCGGTGATGGGCAGGTTGGCGCCGATGGCCGCGGCCATGGGCTCCTCGATGAGGTAGACCTCGCGGGCGCCAGCGCTCTGGGCGCTTTCCTTCACCGCGCGCTTCTCAACCTGGGTGATGCCCGTGGGCACGCAGATCATGATGCGCGGGCGCACCAGGCGGCGGGAATTGTTGACCTTGGAGATGAAGTGCCGCAGCATGGCCTCGGTGACCTCGAAGTCGGCGATGACGCCGTCCTTCATGGGGCGGATGGCCACGATGTTGCCGGGTGTGCGGCCAAGCATCTTCTTGGCCTCGGTGCCCACGGCCAGCACGACCTTGCCGCCGCGCGAGTCGCGCTTCACGGCCACCACCGATGGCTCCGAGAGCATGATGCCCGAGCCCTTTACGTAGACCAGCGTATTCGCGGTCCCCAGGTCGATGGCCAGGTCCGTGGAGAAGTACTCAAAGAATTTATCGAACAATTTAGCCATAAAGCCCCCGGTTCTTGATATATTTGGTGGCCGCCGTTAGAGTGGTGAAGCGGCGGCGATAAACTCTGACAGCTGCAGAACAGCACCTCGTACCAAAAGAAGTTCCGGCAGGCAATACATGAGCAGCAACCCCGGCCCGGCAGATCCCGCGCGTTTCCACTCCCTGGCGGCGTATTTTCGGGCGCGCTTGGGCGGGGCCGCCCGCAAAGTGCCGCTGGACGCCGGATTCTCCTGCCCGAACCGCGATGGAACTATTTCGCGCGCGGGCTGCCTGTTCTGCAATCCGGCCGGCTCGGGCACCGGCCTTCTTGCTCAGGGTCTTGGCCTGGCCGGGCAGTGGGAGTTCATGACTTCGCGCCTGCGCGTCCGGTATCCCGAGGCCAAGCTTTTGGCCTACCTGCAGTCGTATAGTAACACACACGCAAGCATCGCCCGCCTGGGCCAGGTGCTGGCGGAAATTTCGGCCCTGCCCGGCGTTTCCGGGCTGTGCATCGGCACGCGGCCCGATTGTCTGGATGTGGAGCCTGACGGAGAGGGCGGTTGTGCGCGCCTGGACCTGCTGGCCTCCTTCATGCGACAAGGAGAGGGAGGGGCTGGCCTTGATTTCGTCCAGCTGGACCTGGGCCTGCAAAGCGCCGACGACGCCGTGCTGGCGCGCATTGGCCGGGGGCACGACGCGGCCTGCTTCGCCCGCGCAACCCGCGCGGCGGCAGCGCGGGGGCTGGCCGTGTGCGCGCATCTGGTGCATGGCCTGCCCGGAGCCGACCCGGACGACCTGGCCCGGTCCGTAAACTTTCTGAACGCCCTGCCCGTGGCCGGGGTCAAGTTCCACAATCTCCTGGTCTGCCGGGGCGCTGGCCTGGAGGCCCTCTGGCGGAATGGGGGGCGGCCGGGCGGCCCGTCAGGCGGCCTGTCTGAAGGATATGCTCCGCCGGAGCAGGGGGACTATGTCCAGGCCGTGGTGCGGGCGCTTGCGCGGCTGCGGCCCGACATCTGCGTGCAGCGCCTGGCGGCGGACGCGGCCCCGGGTGAGCTGCTGGCCCCGGACTGGGCCAGGGACAAGAACGCCACGCTCCAGGGCATCCGCGCCGAGCTGGTGCGCCAGGACACCTGGCAGGGCAGGGACGGCTTTTGCCCGGACACCATGCCCGATTGGGACGGCTTGCAGAACGGAAACGGCCAGCCCGCAGCGGGCGCAGGCCCAGGGGAGGGGACATGAGCGCGAGGACCAAGGACGCGGCCGGGCAGGCCGGACATTCGGAGCGTATGGAACGGCTGGCCGCGCCGCCGCTTGAGCTGACCCTGCACTGGCGCGGCGGGCAGGTGGCGCACCTCACGCTGGGCAAGGCCGAGGCCAAGTCCGGTGCGCCGACATTGCCGCCGGACGCCAGCCCCGAGGCCCGCGCCGTGCACCAGGCCCTGAAGCTGCTGGCCGCTGGCAAGCCTGCGAAATTTCCGGACCTGCCGCTATGCTGGGACGCGCTGCCGCCCTTCACGGCGAACATCCTGCGCACGCTTTACGAGCAGGTGCAAAGCGGCCAGACCGTGACCTACGGCCAACTGGCGGCGCTGGCCGGGCATCCGGGCAAGGCCCGGGCCGTGGGCCAGGCCATGGCCCGCAATCCCTGGCCGCTTGTGGTGCCCTGCCACCGGGTCTTGGGTGCGGGTGGCGCGCTCACGGGCTACACCAACCCCCACGGCCTGGATCTGAAGGCGCTGCTCCTGGCGCTGGAGTCCGGCCAGGGCGCGAAAGGCTAGGGCCGGGCCGTGGCCTACGCTTTCCGCCTGGACGACGTGCGGGTGGCCTACATCCGCATCTCCCGCGCGGACCTGCCTTCTGAGGGGCTGGCCTTTGCGCTGCGCCTGGACGGGCTGGAGCAGCCCCTGGGCCCAGCCGTGCTCAAGCAGGACACCCTGTCCATCAACGACGAACTTTGCGGCATCGAGCGCATCCTCCAGCGCGCCAGCAACCGCCAAGTCTCCCTGGTGGTGCGCGGGGCCAAGGGTGAGGTCGAGAACGGCATCCTGCACGAGGAATTGGTGCTCTTTCACCACTCCTTCTTCCTGCCCTTTGTGGATTACGTGAAGGCCATGCCCGTGGGCGGCGGCCCCGGCGCGTACGAAAAGCCGGGGCTTCTGGCGGCCTTCACCCACGCCTGCGACGACAACGACATGCTGCGCTTCTGGGAGGCGCACCACGCCAGGCTGGCGGGGCACAAGAACCTGTACGTCATCGACCACGGCTCAACGGTCTCGCCCAGAAGCGTGCTGCACCCGGACACCAACGTGGTGCCCTTGCCGCGCGGGGAGACCGACCACGCCAACATGGCCCGGTTCTGCGGCCACTTCCAGCGCTTCCTGCTCTCGCAGTACAGCTTTGTGCTGCACACCGACGCCGACGAGCTGCTGGTGTTCGAGGACGGCGAGGCGGCCCTTCTGGCGAAGCTTGCGGGCGGAGGGTTTGCAGGCATCATTCAGCCCGGCCAGGCCTTTGACGTCATCCACGACACGCGAGCCGGGAATCCTGCCGCGAGTCCTGCGGAAGCCCCGCTCCGGCAGGGCGAGCTGATTTCCGCGCAGCGCAGCCTGATGCTGCCCGCCGAGGGCATCTACAGGAAGCCGGTGCTGGCGAGCGTCTCGGCCAGCTGGCTGGAGGGCTTTCACCTGGTCTACGAGGAGCAGAGTGTGCGCGAGGAGCCGGGCCTGTGGCTGATGCACCTGCAAGCCGCCGACTTCGGCCTGCTGCTGGACAAGAACCGCAGGTGGAACGCTCTGCGCCAGACCGAGGCGGACTTCAGGCGTTGCCCGCAGAACGGGCGGCCCGGCGATAGGGACTCGTTGCGGCAATGGTTCGCCGAGGCGTATGCGGATGAGCGGCTGAGGCCGCTGCCGGACTGCCTGCGCGGGAAATTCTAGGGGAGCGCAAAAAGACCGCCAGCGCTGCCGTCCGAATCAGGGCGGCAGCGCTGGCCTTTTTGTCAGACGACGAGGTGGCTGGCGCTCACGATGACGACGTCAGTAGTGGCGATGGCACTCGTGCCGGTGTCGGCGATCATTTGCGCCGCGTTTGCTCCGGTCTGCCCGTCGTCGTCGTACATGAGCTTGATGTGGTTCGTGTCGGTTGAGTCCACATACCAGCAGGCCGTGTTTGAACCAGCGTATGCGCCAACACTCCCAAAGACATGGCCAGTGAGCGATGCTGTGTTGTTGTAGCCGAAGTTGCCCTCGGCGTCGGTCTTGTAGAACGCCAGCTTGTCCGACCCGCTGGTGAAGTTGGTGATGGTGTCGCCGCCCTCGGCCTGGGCCTTGTAGATGAACATGTCGGCGAAGGAGGTCGCGCCGGTGAGGGTGTCGGCCCCGCCGCCGCCGAAGATCTTATTCGTGTAGTCATTCGCCGACGCGCCGGAAGCGGAGTTGCTGCCCACGATAAGGTCGCCCTGCGCACTGCCGCGGATGTACAGGTAGCCCTGGGTGATGCCATTGGCGTCGAAGCTCAGGCTGCCGGTAAGGGCCGAGCCGTCCACGCTGACAGTGTGGATCATGCTCATGGCGTTGCAGTTGTACAGGGGGTCGCCGATGGTGGCCACATCGGTGAACAGGCTGTTGCCGGGCGCGACGTTCGCGTTCACACCTTCCAACACGATGTGCTCGAAGCCGCTGACCCCGTCCAGGTCGGTCTTGACGGCGCTGCTGTCGCCGTTGGCGTCGATGAAGCGCAGGGTGTCGTCCCCGCCGCCGCCGACCACCGTGTCCGTGCTGGTGAGGTTGTTGTTCATGTTCAGGCTGTCGTTGCCCGAGCCGAGGGTGATGGCCGTGGTCGTGCTGCCTGCTAAGACGGTGTCGCCGTGGTTGGAGCCGTAGTAGCGCTCGATGTCGTACAGCGTGTCTGCGCCGCCGTAACCGTTGGCCGTGACCGAGCCGCTGTTCAGGTTCGCGGTGACGGCCCCGGTTGCGTTGCCGTAGCTGACCATGTCGTTGCCGCCATCGCCGTGGAGGTGGTTGCTGCCTGCGCCGCCGTTGATGGTGTCGTCGCCGTCGCCGCCGTAGATGGTGTCGTTGCCCGCGTTGCCGTGGAGCACGTCGTTGTCCGCACCGCCGTCGAGGGAGTCGTTGCCCGAGCCGCCGTAGATGGTGTCGTTGTCCGCGTTGCCGTAGACGGTGGCGTCGCTGGTCCAGGAAGTCAGGGTGATGGAGTCCTGTCCGCCGCCGCCCTTGATGACCTCGATGCCGGAGAATGCCTGGGTGTTGGCTCCGAGGAGGCTGAAGGTCGCAGAACCGGCTTGGTCGACGCCGCCGTTGATGGTGAGGGGGTTGTCGTCGGTGAGTGCAGAGAGGTCGAAGATGTCGTTGCCTGCGCCGCCGTATATGCTGTCGTTGCCGTCGCTGGCGATGAAGGTGTCGTTGCAGTTGCCGCCGTAGAGGCTGTCGGCGCCTGCGCCGCCGTCGATGGTGTCGTTTCCGTCGCCGCCGGAGAGGCTGTCGGCGATCGAGCCGCCCTTGAGCACATCCGCCCCGGCTCCGCCGGTGACGTAGAAGTAGTCGTAGCCTGTGGCCACGGTGGAGGCGTCGAAGGAGAGGCTGGTGGTGGCGCTGCCATTTACAGTAATGTACTTATCGTTCCCATTGCTGCCGCCCACCAGGGTACCGGCCAGGGCGTTGGTGATGATGATTGCGGACGCCGCAGCGCCCAGGGTGATGGTCTCCACGCCCGTCACATTCGTGAGCTCGTCGGTGGAAAGCCCATTGTCCGTGTAGTACAGGGTGTCCGCGCCGATGCCGCCGTCGATGGTGTCAGCTGCGGTGAGGTTGACGTCCATGTAGATGACGTCGTCGTTTTCGCCACCCTGGATGCTGTCGTTGCCGGTTCCGGCGGTGAGGATGTCGTTGCCGATGCCGCCGCTGAGGGTGTCATTTCCGGCGCCGCCGTCCATGACGTCGTTGCCTTCCTCGCCGTTGAGCTGGTCGTCGCCGTCACCGCCGTTGATGGAGTCGTTCTCGAACCCGCCGGTCAAGATGTCGTTGCCCAGGCCACCGCTCAAGACGTCGTTGCCAGCGTCTCCGTAAATGGTGTCGTTGTCCGCGCCGCCGTCGATGGTGTCGTTGCCGTCGTCGCCGTGGATCTCGTCCTGGCCCGTGCCGCCCTCGATGAGGTCGGCTCCGCCCCGGCCGTAGATCGTGTCCGCCCCGCCGCCCCCGTGGACGATGTTGGCCGAGTCGTTGCCGTAGATCGTATCGTTGTAATCGCTGCCGTAGACGTTGACGATGTTCGCGGCCACGGGGGTCACCCCGGCCTCAAAGGCGTTGGAGTAGGAGCCTTCGGCCCAGTCCACGTGGTTCGCGTTGGACTCGTAATAGGGCGAGTCGCGGAGGGACGCTTCGCTCGGATTCTGGTCCGTGGGGGCGAGGTCCACGTGCTGACCTTCGCTCTTGTTCGTCAGGCTGATGGAATTGTCTGCGGTGATGGTCGTCACGGTGTCGATGATGGTTTGCGCTATCTGGCTGATGATGGTGCCGGGATCGGGGCCGGTGGTCGGTCCGGTGGGGTCGGTGAAGCCGGGATTGCCGGGATTGCCGCTATTGCCGGGATTGCCGCTATTGCCGGAATTGCCGGTGTTGCCGGTGAGCTGGTTGATGTTGAAAATCGTGCCCTGCGAGAGGTCCAGGGGCGTACCCTGGAACTGCTGGCCCTGCTGCTGCCCCTGTTGGGCGGCCAGCTCGGCAGCGGCCTTGGCGGCGGCCTCGGCCAGGGCCTGGGCCTGGAGCGCAGCGGCGGCTTCTGCTGCGGCCTTGGCGGCCAGCTCGGCAGCGGCCTTGGCCTCGATGGCGGCCTTGGCTGCGGCCTCTGCGGCGGCCTTGGCAGCGGCCTCGGCAGCGGCCTTGGCGGCGGGGTCACCCCCCTTTTCGGCTTCTGCGGCGGCCTTGGCGGCGGCCTCGGCAGCGGCCTTGGCCGCGGTCTCGGCGGCGGCCTTGGCGGCGGCGTCGGCCTGGGCGGCAACGGCTGCGGTCTGGGCGTCCTTGACCTGGCTCTGGCCCGCGCTTGGACCCGTGGAGATGGTGTCCGTGGGCGCGCCCTGCTGGATGCCTGTTTCCGTCAACGCGTTGTAGTATTTGAATTCCTGCGGTGTCATGATCAGCACCGGACCGGCGCCGAACTTGCCCACCTCGACCTTGACGCCGGACTGGGACAAGACCTGGAAGTTCCCGCCGCCCAGCGGCTGGACGATGACGGGCTTGCCGTCAAAGACCATGACCAGGTGGTTCTCATTGCCCTGGCCCTCGCCCGGGCCGGGGATGGTGTGCGCCGTCTCCGTGCCGCGGATGCCGATGGTGGCGAGCGGGCTCTGCATCTTGAAGGATTCGGGGTTGTGCTTGACGATCTCGCCGGTGACGGTGCGGAAGGTGCCCTGGGCCAGCTTGAAGAGCACCTTGCCGGTGCCCTTGCTGGCGTCGAAGACGTACTGATCCAGGCTGACCTTGGAGGCTTCGCCGACGTTGAGGACGGTGTGATCGAGGAACTCGATGGACCCGGCCGAGCCCTTGGCCGTGGTCAGGGTATCGCCCTTATAGACGTGGTCGCCCTGGTGCAGCCCGCGGCTGCCCTCGGGCCCGCTGGCCGTCATTTGGCCCTGAACAACCTTGGCGATGCCGATATCTTGAGCCATGGCTCACCCGCTTTGCTGGATAGACGTTGCCGAGGTGCTTCTCAAGGCAAGGGGGAGAGCCGAAAGCACACCGGAGACAAGTTACAATTTTCATTAATAAGGGTGAGGTGAACTGTCAAGAGCCGAGCAAAATCGGACTGTGCCTTTTGCCCGGCGTTGCCGTGCTATTTTACCTGCTTCTTTGACTTGGATTTTTTCTTGGCCTGAGGTTGGGCCTTGGCCGTGGAGGCTTTGGATTTCTTGGGTTTGGTAGCGGCGTGCTTGGCAACTGTCTGTCCCTTGGCGCGCGTGCTCTTCTGCACCGAGGCTTTGGGCTTCCTGGCCTTGCGCGTGGAATGTGACTCGTACAGGGGCGCCTTGCCGATGCCGAGGAAACCGGGGTGCACGCCCAGCTCGCCGGAGGCCTGGGCCCAGGACTTGCCCTCCTTGCGCAGGGCCTCCACCTGGGCCGTGCTGATGCCCGACACATGGGCCAGAGCCTCGGCGCGGGTGCGCTCCAGGCGTTCTTCCGAGGCGGCCAGGGCCTCGGCGGTCCGGCGGGCGGCTTCGCGGTCGCCGCTCTTGTGGAGCTTCCAGGACTCCTCGCGCAGCCGCGCGTTCTCCTCCAGTTCGGCATCCATGTGCTTGAGGACCGGGTCGTCGCTCACTGCCAGGGCCGGGGCGGGCAGGGCCAGGGCGGAGCAGGTCAGGACGCCTGCGATAGCACCGGTCAAAAGGAAGGCTGTGAACCGTGAACGTGTCATCATATCTTCTCTCCGCAAGGGTCGCGAGGTTTGTTTCCGGGGCCTGGGGTCAGTGGGCGCCTGATGTGTCTGACGTGTTTGGCGCGCCAGGGGCTGTTCCGGGCGCAGGGTGCCAGGCGCAAATACAGGCCAGGGCCAGCACTCCGGCAGTGGCCGGGGTGTGGAGCGCCGGGGTCAGTGCCGCCAGCACCAGGGTGGCGAGCAGCAGGCCGAACCCGAAGCGTCTGCGGCCATGCAGGGTGCAGGCCAGCAGTCCGGCCAGCGCCAGGCCCGGCCCACCCGCGCCCCAGGCCGCGAGCAGCCGGAGCCAGGACGAGGGGATGTCGAAAACCGACACGGCGAGCCCAGCGGCTTCGGGGTCCCAGTCCAGGCCGCCGGTGTCCGGCATGGCCAGGGCCATGGGCTCACCCAGGGGCAGGCCATGCAGCCAGGCGAGGGGCTGGACCCGGAAAGCCTCCAAGAGGGCGGTCAGGTGCCAGGTGAGGCCCAGCTCGTCGCCACTGCCCAGGGGCATGCTCAGGGTGCGCGCCAGGGGCAGGGCCAGGGACATCCAGATGCCCAGCACGCCCGCGCAGAACAAGGCCAGGCGTTCATGCAGGGGGCCGCGCTCCAGAAACAGGACGATGAGCGCGGCCGCGGCCAGCCCGGCGCGCGAGGAACTGGCGAAGAGCCCGGCCAGGATGAGCCAGCGGGACAGGTTGTGCGTGGGCGCGGCGGCGGGGCCGGGCCCGGGCCACGTCTTGGGCGTGGCGGCGGGCATGGCGTTCGGGAGGTCCAGGGTGGCGGACAGGGCGAGGCACAGGAGGAAAGCCAGGGAGTCTGACGCGGCCTGGCCGCCGCCCAGCAGGAGGCCGCCGCCCAGCACAAGCTGCCGGGCCATGATGGCCGTGAGCAGGAAGTCCAGCAGCAGGAGGGCCCCCAGCACGCCGCCCAGGCGGGCCAGGTCCTCGCGCCGGGGCGCGCCGAAGCTCCAGGCCCAGGCGCAGGCGAACAGGACCAGGGCCGGGAGGCGCAGCTCGTCCAGGAGCGGGGCCAGGGCCAGGGCCTGGCTCAGCACCGGGCCGAGCAGGCGCAGCAAAAGAAAGACGCAGCCCGCCATGGCTGCGGCCAGCACAAGGCCGGTCCAGGCGGATTTCGGCTGGCGAGCGCGGGCGAGGAGGTCGCGCCCGAGGCAGGCCACGAGGGCCAGCCCGGCCAGGGTCAGCCACAGGGTCAGGCCCCGGGGGCCGAAGTGCTGGGCGACCTCGGGCCGACCGGCAAGCCGCCCCGCCAGCACCGCCAGCGGCATCAGCACATAGACCGCGAGCAGGGGCAACCGGGCCATGAACGGGCTCCCGGTGCGGGTCATCGGCGTGCTCTGGAGCGGTTGCGCGGCCCGGCTCCGGCTCGGTGATGACTGGTCAAGGCGTTTGGCATGCATTGGCTCCCGGGAAGTATCCCCAGGGGGGGGCATAACGCTTCCAGGCCCCGGGGTAAAGCCCGGGGGCGTCGCGGGTGTCCCCTTGCCGCTCTCGACAGCGGGCTAGAGCTCGACCTGGGCGCCCAGCTCCACCACGCGGCCCGGCGGGATGCCGAAGAAGGTCGTGGCGTTCCAGGCGTTGCGCGACATGAACGCGAACACGCTCTTGCGCCAGCCCGCCATCTTGGCCTGGCCGCCCGTGAGCAGCGTCTCACGGCCAAGGTAGAAGCTGGTGCTCTCCATGTCGACGCTCAGGCCGTGGCTGCGGACAAGCCGCAGGATCTCCGGCACGCTCGGGGTCTGCATGAAGCCGTAGCGCGCGATGATGCGGAAGAATCCGTGGCCCAGGCTGGTCACCTGGAGCCGGGAGCTGGCGGACACGTAGGGCGAGTCGTCGGAGACCACGGAGAGCAGCAGGATGAGCTCGTGCAG
Source organism: Pseudomonadota bacterium (assembly GCA_018817515.1). Lineage (GTDB taxonomy): Bacteria > Desulfobacterota > Desulfovibrionia > Desulfovibrionales > Desulfovibrionaceae > Humidesulfovibrio. The sequence continues at coordinate 29,296 of JAHIUD010000003.1, read as the reverse complement.
CATCTTGTTGTGCTTGTAGTGGTGCAAAAGCGTGATGGGCGTGCCCGTGGCCGACACGGACATGAACACCGCCGCGCCGGGCGTGCGCATGGGCCGGTCCGAGGCCACCAGGCTTTCCAGGAACAGGTTGATGGGCAGTCCCATGGCCGCGTACTTTTCGCCCAGGGCCTGCTTGCCGTCGCGCCAGGTGACGATGGCCAGCATGATCAGCCCGGCCACGGTCAGGGTGAACCAGCCGCCGTCCAGGATCTTCAGCATGTTGGCGGAGAGGTAGGTCACGTCGAAGGCCAGGAACAGCACCACCAGCGGGACGGTCTTCCAGAGCGACCAGCGCCACAGGGTGTGCACCACGTAGAAGTAGATGACGGAGGTGATGCCCATGGTGGCCGTCACGGCGATGCCGTAGGCCCCGGCCAGGCTGCTGGAGCTCTTGAAGGCCAGCACCAGGCCCAGGCAGGCCACCATCATGGCGGTGTTTATGCCGGGCAGGTAGATCTGGCCCTTGGTCTCAGCCGAGGTGTTCACGATGTGGATGCGCGGGCAGTAGCCCAGCTGCACGGCCTGCTGCGTCAGGGAGAACACGCCGGAGATCATGGCCTGGGAGGCGATGACCGTGGCCAGCGTCGCCAGGGCCACCATGGGGTAGAGCAGGGCGTGCGGCACCAGGGCGTAGAAGGGGTTGAAGGCCTTGTCCGGGTGGGCCAAAAGCAGCGCGCCCTGGCCGAAGTAGTTGAGCAAAAGCGAGGGCAGCACCATGGCGTACCAGGACAGGCGGATGGGCTTGGGGCCGAAGTGGCCCATGTCGGCGTAGAGGGCCTCGCCGCCGGTGATGCAGAGTACCACCGAGCCCAGCACCACCAGTCCGTGGAAATGGTTTTCTTGGAAGAAGCGGTAGGCGTGGACGGGGTTCACCGAGGCCAGGATGTCCGGGCGGTCGAGGATGGCGAAGACGCCCAGGGCGGCGATGACCGTGAACCAGAGGATCATCAGCGGGCCGAAGACCTTGCCGATCTTCTCCGTGCCGTGTTTCTGCATGCGGAACAGGAAGATGAGGATCAGGCAGGTGCCGGGCAGGATGAAGGGCGCGGCCTGGTCCGTGGCCACGTCCAGGCCCTCCATGGCCGAGAGCACGGAGATGGCCGGGGTGATGATGCCGTCGCCGTACAGAAGCGCCGCGCCGAAGATGCCCAGGGTGACGAGCACGGCGTAGCCCCGGCTGGTCTTGTCCTTGGTGCCGGCCTTGACCAGCGCCAGAAGCGCGAAGATGCCGCCTTCGCCCTTGTTGTTGGCGCGCATGATGAACATGACGTACTTGAGGCTGACCACCACGATGAGCGACCAGACGATGAGCGAGAGCACGCCCATGATGTTGCCGGGCAGAAGCGCTATGGCGTGCTGGCCGTGGAAGCACTCGCGCACGGCGTAGAGCGGGCTGGTGCCGATGTCGCCGTAGACCACGCCCAGCGCCGCCAGGGCCAGGGCCATGTCGCGGCCCGAGTCATGGCCGTTGTTGCCGCCATGGCCGTTGTTGCCGCCATCGCCGTCCAAGGGAGGCAGCTCCGGCGTCGTGCCGTGGCCGCCGCCCGAGTCCTGGTCCTTGGCCTCAGGGCGCGCAGCCGCCTGAAGGCCGGCCTCGGGCGAGTCGCTCTGCGGCGATTCACCCCGTGGGGAGTCGTCCGGCGCGGAATTGCTGGCGAATATGGGAGCGAGCCAGGCGGACAATCCGCGCCAGGGCCGCATGACGGCAAGGGAGACGGCGGGCATGAGAATCCTCCGATACTGAAGCAACAGGGATGGCCCCGTGTACCGGAGGTCTTCCCCTTCGACGCCTGCGAGGTTAGCTGACGGGCTCGGACCGAAGAGTGTCCTACGCCATTTCTGGCGATGCGCCCCAGGGATTGTGGGTCCCCCGCTCCCGGAAGACGCTTCCGGGATTCGGCAGATGCCCTTGTATGCGCGGGGTCAAGACCCTGTCAAGGGCGGGCGGGGCCCCTGCGCAACGGGCGCGCCTGGCCCGGCTAGCGCGTGGCCCTGGTGCCCATGCGCTCCCGAAGATGCTCGGAGAGCACCCGCAGGGCCTCGTTGCAGGCCGCCAGAACCTTGCCCTTGCGCTCCAGCGACAGGCTGAACGAGCGGACGTTGGTGTTCTGCCGCGACAGCCGCACCACCTCAAGGGTGGTTTTCCAGTACCGGTCATAGGCCGCCCTGGCCGCCGCCTGCTCCGGCCCGCCGGTCTGGGCCGCAAGGGCGTCAAGGGACGCCCACACCGCCTTGTCCGCCCGGGCCATGTCCTGCTCCAGCGCGTCCATGCGCGCCTCGGTCTTTTCCATGATGTGCGGGGCGTGCAGGGACTGGATGCGCAGGGCCTCGGCCAGGGCGCGCAGCGCTTCCGGGCGGTTGCGCATCGGCCCGAGGGCCTGTTCCATGTCCGCCAGCGCCGTGCTGGCCTGGCCGAAGGTCAGGGCCAGGGCCTTCAGGTTGGTGTTCTGCACGGCCAGGTTCAGCACCTCCTCGTCCACCTTGCGGTATTCGTCGAGGGTCTGGGCGAGGTCCCGGGCCAGCCGGTCCCCGGTGGCGTCGGAATCCTCCATGCCCTGCAGCCGCGCCAGCTCTGCGGACATCCGCCCCACGGCTGCCCTGGCCAGGGCGGCGTAGGCTTCCGAGGCCTGGTCCGTTTCGGCCAGCACCGCGCATTTTTCAGCCTCCGCAGCGGCGTAGAGGTCCGCGCGCAGGTCGGCCACCATCTGGGCCTTCTGGACGGCGCGCCCGTACTTGAGGTCAAGACCTTGCCGCGTCCCGGCGAAATACAGTCCGGCTCCGGCCAGGACGGTCAGGGCGGCCAGGACTGCGCCCAGGATCAGGGGTCTGCGGAAAACACGGTTTGTGTTCGCCTGTGTCGGTTCCATGCTGCCTCCATATTCGTGCGGTCAGCCTTTTGGTGGCGCCGGGCGGGCCTTGGCCCATCGTGGCTGGGGCCTGCCCGGCGCCGGGGATGAGCCGTCGCGTCCAGCTTTCGGAGGAGGGCGCGCGGCGTTCCTTCAGGGGAGTTAGACGCGGATGGGCATGATGACGAAGGCCAGGCCCTCCCGGTAGAGTTGGCGCTGCACGGCGAAGACGATGTGGTTGTGCAGCAGCCGCGTGAAGAAGGTGTCGCTGGCGAACACCAGCTGGCCGCCGAAGAAGATGGCCTTGGGGAAGCGGCGGCGGATCTCCGGGGTCAGCCGGACCACCTCCTCCACCACGTCCACGCCCACGGAACTTATGCCCTCGGCGTAGAGGCCGCGCGCACGCACGAAGTCCACGTAGCGGTCCAGGTCATGGCGGATGTGCGTCTTCAGGCCCTCCATCTCTTCCACGCCCTTGAACACGCCCGCATCGACCATGCCCACCTGCACGAACACGAAGTTCTTGAACTCGCCGGTGAACAGGCGCTGGATGCCGAGCAGCGTGTGCATGCCCAGGCCGTTGTAGCCGTTGACCAGGACCACGGCGGTCTTGGCGTTGGGATCGCAGCCGGGCTCCTCGCCGTCTTGTCGGCCGTCCCCGCGCACGGCCCCGGGCAGCGGCGTGCTGTCGGCCTCTGCCAGGGGGATGAGGTCATCAAGCTTCTTCAGCATGAGCCAGGCCTTGTCGTAGTGGCGCCGGATGCTGAGGGCCAGGGCGGCCACTGCGCCGGTGACCAGCAGGGTGGCCCAGCCGCCATCGTGGAATTTGATGGCGGTGACGGTGACCAGGATGAAGCTGCACAGCAGGAGTCCCAGGCCGTTTAAGGCCAGGCCTTTCTTGCGGTGCGGCTCGGCCTTGTCGGTGCCCAGCCAGTGGCGCACCATGCCCAGCTGGGAGAGCACGAAGGTGATGAACACGTTGATGGAGTAGAGCACGATCAAGAGCTCCACCGAACCCTGGGTGATGACCATGAGCACGAGCGCGGCCCCGCCCATGAGCAGGATGCCCTTCTGGGTCACCAGCCGGTCGGAGAGCATGGCGAAACGCGTGGGAAACCAGCGGTCCAGGGCCATGTTGGCCAGCACCCGCGGGCCGTCGAGGAAGCCCGTCTGGGCGGCCACGATGAGGATGGCCGCCTCGGACACGAGGGTCACCAGCACGAACACGTGCCCCGGCGTTCCCCAGTTGCGGGCGATGGTCTCGAACAACACTGCGTTCAAGGTCTTGCCGTGCGTCTCGGTCACGCCATGGAGCAGAAACGCCAGGATCAGTCCCATGACGGTGACCGACAGGGACACGGCCATGTAGGTCATGGTGCGCTTGCCGGTCTGCACCTTGGGCTCGCGCAGGACGGCCAGGCCGTTGCTCACGGCTTCAATGCCGGTGAAGGTGCCAGCGCCCATGCTGTAGGCCCGCAGCACCAGCAGCACCATGCCCGCCAGGCCAAGCTGGCTGTGGGCGGCGCTGACGTCCGCGCTGGTGCGCGCGATGACTGCGGGCAGGTTGGTCAGGTGGCTGCCGATGCCGTAGACGATGGCGAAGGCATGGGAGAGCACGAAGACCATGAAGATGGGCACCAGGACCGTGACGGACTCCTTGACCCCGCGCAGGTTGAGCACGATGAGCAGAAGCACGCCGAGGATAGCCGCCGCGAGCTTGTGCGCCTCCCAGGCCGGGGGCAGGAAGCTGAACAAGGCGTCCGCGCCGCTGGCCACGGAGAGCGTGATGGTCAGCGCGTAGTCGACGATGAGCGCGCAGCCCGAGATCATGCCGAGGCTCGGGTTCAAGAGCTTGCTGGCCACCACGTAGCCGCCGCCGCCTGAGGGGAAGAGCTCGATGATCTGCGAGTAGCTGGCGCTGATGACGAAGATGGTCAAGACCGCCGCCAGGCCGACGAAGATGGCCAGGAAGGTGTGCTCGCCCAGGGCCAGATAGGCCTCTGCCGGGCCGTAGCAGGACGAGGACAGCCCGTCCGAGCCCAGGCCAACCCAGGCGAAGAAGGCCACCAGCGAGAGGTTGTGGAAGATGGACGTGTCGCCCAGGTTCAGGGATTTGCCAATGAACAGGTCCTTGGCCTTGCGGCCAAGCGAGGGTTTCTGCGGCATGTCGCGGACCCCCCTTATGCGGCGCTGCGCGCGTGGACAGGGCGCAAGGACGTGCGGGCGTGGCTGTGCACACGGCGCGACAGGGCGAAGGGCCGCAATACGGCCAGATGAACGGCGGGCATGATAATACCTCCGGTACGAGTGGATACGGGGGATGGCCCCGTGTACCGGAGGTCTTCCCCTTCGACGCCTGCGAGGTTAGCTGACGGGCTCGGACCGAAGAGTGTCCTACGCCATTGTTGGCGATGCGCCCCAGGGAGTGTGGGTCCCCCGCTCCCGGAAGACGCTTCCGGGACTCGGCAAGAACGCCTCTATGCCTGCTTCCTGCGACTGTCAACAGGGTCCGGCGGACCTTGCGCCGGGCGAGTTGCCAAGGCGGTCAAAAGAGGGATAGTCTGCCCGTGCAGGCGGAGGCCGGGCAATGTTTGCCCGTGAACCCGCGCATTCTGCGTAAGGTACGCAATTTGCATTGTTCCGGCCGGGGGAAAGCGCTCCCCGGTTGGGCCATTGCCCAGGGAGGCCCGATATGTTTGGCACGCAAGAATGGCTCATCATCGCCGTCATAGCTTTGGTGATGTTCAATTGGCGCAAGCTGCCCCAGATGGGCAGCACCTTTGGGAAGGCTCTGACCAATTTCAAGCGCGGTCTGAGCGAGCCCGAAGAGGTTGACGTGACCGAGAAGCAGAAGGACTCCGGCGAGACCCCGCCAAAGCCCTGACGCCCGCAGCGGGCCTTTTGGGCGCGCGTGGACGCCGCATGAGGGGAGAATATGTTCGTAATCATCGGCATTGTCGTCGTTTTGGCCTGCGTCATAGGCGGGTACCTGCTTGAGGGCGGGAACCTGCACGTGCTCTGGCAGCCCGTCGAACTGCTCATCATTTTCGGTTCCGGCATCGGCTCGCTGCTCGTGGGCTCGCCCATGAAGGTCAACGTGGCCATCGGCAAGAACCTGGTGACCATCATGACCGGCAAGCCCAAAGGCAAGCAGGACTACCTGGACATCCTCCTGGTGCTCTTCGACCTCCTGTCCCTGGCCCGGCGCGAGGGCGTCATCGCCCTTGAATCCCACGTCAACAAGCCCGACAGCAGCACCATCTTCACCAACCGCCCGAGCGTGCTCAAAAACCACCACGTCCTCGACTTCATCTGCGACAATTTCAAGGCCTACACCGCCGCCAGCATGGAGCCCCATGAATTCGAGGCGCTCATGGACACGGACATCGACTCCCACCACGAGGACGCGCTGCAGGCCCCCACCAACCTGAACCGCGTGGCCGACGCCTTCCCGGCGCTGGGCATCGTGGCCGCGGTCATGGGCGTCGTGCTCACCATGGGCAAGCTCTCCGAGCCGCCCGAGGTCCTGGGCCACTCCATCGGCGCGGCGCTGGTCGGAACCTTTTTGGGCGTGCTTTTGAGCTACGGCTTCTTCGGTCCGCTGGCCGCCATCATGGGCAGCCTGGTGCAGGACACCAGCATCCAGCTCCAGGTGGTCAAGGCGGCCATGAACGCCTTCGCCATGGGCTGGCCCCCGGCCATGTCGCTGGAATCCGCGCGCCGGGCCATCCCCGCCGTGGACCGCCCCGGCTTCGACGAGCTGGAAGGCATCCTGCGCGAGAGCAAGAAGGCCGGCAAGGGCTAGCGCCTGTGCAGATTGAGGGAGTGAGCGGTCGTGGCTGAGAACAAGTCCATCATCATCAAGAAGATCAAGAAGGGCCACGCCGGCGCGCACGGCGGCGCCTGGAAGGTGGCCTACGCCGACTTCATGACCGCCATGATGGCCTTCTTCCTGCTCATGTGGCTGCTCTCCATGGTCGTGCCCGAAAAACGCGCTGGCGTTGAGCAGTATTTCAAGGAATTCAGCTTGTTCGACAAGCAGAGCGCGCTCGACGTGCGCCAGGGCGGGGCCATGATTCCCGACCAGAGCAAGCCGCCCATCCCCCAGCGCGACGAGCTCACCGGCGCCGCCAAGGAAGGCACCGTGGCCATTCAGCCCGTGCTGCTCCAGCAAAAGGTCAAGGCTGCGGTGAACATCAACCTGCCCGACGTCAAGGACCAGATCTACGTTGACGTCACCGAGGCCGGGGTGCGCATCCAGCTCGTGTACGACGACAAGAACCCCATGTTCGCCAAGGGCAGCCCGGAACTCACCGCCAGCGGCCGCAAGGCCCTGCAGCTCATCGGCGATCAGCTGAGGCCCCTGCCCAACAGGATCGTCGTGGAGGGCCACACCGACTCCATCAACTATTCCGGCGGCAAGTACACCAACTGGGAGCTCTCCACCCAGCGCGCCAGCTCCGCCCGCGTGGCCCTGGAGCAGGGCGGCATGGCCGAGGACCGCCTGGCCAGGGTGTCCGGCTATGCCGCGACCCAGCCCCTGTTTCCCGATGAGCCCACCGACGCCCGCAACCGCCGCATCAGCATCCTGGTCATGAACTACGTTCCGCCCGCAACCGGAGACGGCCTGCACGAGGCCCTGGGGGCCGATGCGCCCGGCAAGGCCAAGCAGCCCACCATCGCCGAGGAGCTCAACGCCACCATCGAGCAGATGCTCTCCGCCGAGGGACGCGGCACGCCCAAGGACAGCGGCGCAAAGCCCGCGACGCCCGTGACAAAGGAAGGTCTCAAGCCATGAGCGAAGCCGAGCCCCTGAATCTGCCCGACATGGCCAGCCGCTTCACGCACGGCACAAGGATCTTCGTCATCCTGCACAAGGACCCCCTGCGCGAACGCATCGACGTGCGCACCTCCGAGGTCCTCGGGCTTGAGGACGACGTGCTCTTCCTCACCCAGACCGAGCCGCCCGTCTCCCGCGACCGCATCGGAGATCCCCTGGAGGCAGCCCTGCTCCTGGAGACAGGCCAGGACCTGCGGCCCATCGGCTACGCCTCGCGCCTGCTGAACATCATCGACGACTACCCGCTGCCGGACCACTCCCAAACAACGGCGCTGGCCATCTCCGCCCCCGGCCCCGAAGGCTTCTTCGAAACCAGCCTGCGCATGCACTACCGCGTGCCCGTGGACGACGACATGGGCGTGCTCATCCGCCTCGAAGGCCTGGATGACGCCGAAGAACCCACACTGCCCGACGCACCCGGCGAGTTCGACGTCTTCGGCATGCCCGATGGCTTCGACGCGTCCCCGCTGCCCGCCACCCCCACCGTGGTTGAAGATTGCGACACGCCGGAGAAGGACCAAGGGCCGGTATTGCTGGACTTCTCCGCCGGAGGCGCGCGCGTGCGCCTGCCCGCCAGCGCGCATGTCAAAGTCGGCGACCAGCTGCCCTTCAAGCTCGTGTTCCTGGGCTCGGGCTTCGCGGACGGCATAGGCGTCGTGCGCAGCGCCGAACTCACCGCGGACAACTCCGGCCTGCTCCTGGGACTCTTCTTCACCAACATGGACATCCGCGATATCCGCTACCTCGAACGCATGGTCGCACGCATCGTCTCCGCCTGCCGCCAACGCGAACGCGACGCCGAATACTCCTGAGATCAGCCAAAACCTGGAGATGCCTCCGGCGGCCAAAGGGCCTGAGGCCCTTTGGAATCCCCATTGGCCTGGGCCGGGGCGGCTGGGGCAGAGGCGTTGGCTTGGCTCGGCCCTGGCAATGCGCGCGGGTTTTCGAGCGGAGACGCTCGAAAACCCGCGCGCGGTTGGCCCCCTTCCGGGGGAGGAGCGTTGATGCGAGGAAAATAGCGTGGGTGTATGTTGACCGCTGAACTGGAAGGAGACTTGCCCAGCCTCAGCCCACCAATTTCCCGTGACTTCCCCCAAAGAAAGCCGAAAGGGCTGTTTCAGGTTCCTCCTGAAACAGCCCTTTCGGCGTACTGGGGAGTCCAGAGGGCCTCAGGCCCTCTGGCGGGGGTGCCGGGGGCGGAGCCCCTGGCTCTCTTGCCTAGACCATGACCATGTCGCGCAGGATGATGATGCCGGTGTAGAACTGGTACAGGGCCAGGAGCACGAGCAGGGCGTTGGCTGCGGCGTGGGCCAGGGGCAGTGTGGTGCGCTTGGCCTTGTTGCGGTCCATGAAGAATCCTGTGCCCAGTCCGAAGGCGATGATCGGCAGCATGGCGATGCCGACTTGGTAGTGATACCCGGTGATGAACACGCTTTGCCAGCCCCACCAGGCCGCGCCCAGTCCGATGGCGAAGTCCAGGGCCCAGGTGCAGAGCACGAGGATGCCCAGCAGCACGTGCTGTTTCCAGGCGAAGACGATGCCTTTCTTGCCCAGGTGGGCGAAGGAGAAGCGCACCCAGCCGAGGTACAGCACGTAGAGCGAGAGGAGGACGGCCAGGGTTTGCAGGACGGGGTGTATCCACATGATCATAGGGGCGGCTCCTTGAGGGCGTTTCTTAGGGGGGCGGTTGGGGTCAGGCCGCGCTACGCAGGGCGTCGGCGGCGAGGAACACGAGCAGCAGCATTAGGGAGGCGTTGACCAGGGTGAAGCCCAGGCGCTCCCGTGCCACCAGCGGCCAGGCCGCGCCCAGCAGGGTCAGGGCCAGTGCCGTCACCAGCCATTTGGTCAGCTCGGCTGCCACCAGCCCGAAGGCGGGCAGCAGCAGCATGAGCGCGCCGTAGCACACGATCCACAGGGTCAGCGCCCCGTGCGCGCCAGCGCGGCCCACGCCGTTGTGCGGGGTAAGAAAGCCCGCAGCGGCGTAGTCGGCCTTGTTGAGGCGGGCGAAGAGCCAGAAATGCGGCACCTGCCAGGCGTAGAACACGGCGGCCAACAGCAGGCAGCGGGGCTCCAGGGGCGGGGCCCCGGCGCTCACGCAGCCCAGCACCGGCGGCAGGGCCCCGGCCAGGCCGCCCACCAGCATGGCCAGGGACGAGCGTTTCTTGAGCGGGGTATACAGGCCGTTGTAGACGGCCACGGTCACGGGAACCAGCAGGACAGCGGTCCAGCCGCCGGGGGTGGCGGCCAGGAGCGCCCCGGCGCAGCCGAGGCAGCACAGGCTCGCCAGGGTTGCTGCGGCCGCGCTCAGGCGTCCGGTGGGCAGGGGGCGGTTTTGGGTGCGGACCATGGCCGCGTCTTCGCGGCGCTCCTGCACCTGGTTCAGGGCGGAGGCGCCGCAGGAGAGCAGGAAGGCTCCGGCGGCGGCGCACAGCAGCGCGGGGGCGATGGCGGCGGTCGGTCGCGCCAGCACGAACCCGGCGCAGGTTCCGGCCGCGGCCAATAGGCCGATGCGCGGGCGCAGCAGCGCGGCAAGGTCGCGCAGGGCGCGGGTCAGTCGACTCAGGCGGCTTACGCGGTTCATCTGGCTCATTGGTGCGCCTCGTGGCTCATGGCGGGCGCCTTTCCGTGTGTGGATCCCAGGGACTCCAGGAACAGCAGCAGTTGCTGGCGCTGGATCCCGGTCAGGTCGGGGAAGGCGGGCATGGACGAGGGGCGGCCCAGGCGCGCGGCGGGGTCCTTGAGGACGGCCTCCACAAAGGCGCGGTCCACCACGGCCTTGTCCTTGGCGGTGCTCGGCTTGCCGAACAGGCCCTTGAAGCTCGGGCCCACTATCTCGCTGCCGTCGGTGGTGTGGCAGCCCAGGCAGCCCTGGGCCTCGGCCAGGTCGCGGCCCTGCTCCGGCGTTGCGGTGGAGGCGGGCGTGGCCGTCTCGCCAGCCGTCTTGCCGACCTCGTCGCCGTTCTTCAGATAGTCGATGATCTGGGCCAGCTCCTCGGGCGTCATCTGGTCGGCGTAGCCGGGCATGATGGGCTCAAAGCCCTTCACCCGCCATGGCCGCTGTTCCATGATGACCTGCTTCAGCCCGGCCTCGTCGAGCTTCAGCTTCTTCTCGTGCTTGTCCTTGCCGCCGGGCACCACGAACACGCCGGTGCTGCCGTACACGCCCTTGAGGGTCGGGCCCACGGATTCGGTGCCGTCCAGGCTGTGGCAGCCCAGGCAGCCCTTGGCGTCCAGCAGGGCCTTGCCGGGGTGGCCTGCGGCGGCGGGCTTCTCGGCCAGGAAGCGTTCGAACGCCTCCTGGCTCACAGCCTTGATGGCCGAGGTCATCCTGGCGTGCTGCAGGCCGCAGTAGACCGAGCAGAAGATGACGTACTCGCCCTCCTTGTCGGCCCTGAACCAGCCGTGGCTGGTCATGCCCGGCACGGTGTCGATCTTGAGCCGGAAGGCCGGGGCGAAGAACCCGTGGATCACGTCCTTGCTGGTGAGCGAGAGCTTCACCGCCTTGCCCACGGGCACGATGAGGGTGCCGCTGTGCTTGCCGTTTGGGTACTCGAAGTCCCAGGACCACATGCGCGCGGTGACGATGATGGGCAGCGCGCCTGCGGGCGCGTCGCGCAGGGCGCGGAAGCTGTGCCAGCCGGACCAGAACATGCCCAGCACCAGCAGGGTGGGCAGCACGATCCAGATGACCTCGGCCCAGAGGTTGCTTGAAAAGTCCGCGGCCACGGGGTGCTTCTTGCGGTCATAGCGGATGACGAAATAGATCATGGCTGCGGTGATGAGCAGCAGCAGCGCCGCCGAGATGCCGAAGATCAGGAGGAAGGTGTTGTCCACCGCGGCGACGGCGTTGACCAGATTGCCGGGATGGGCTGTGGCCACGGCCTGGCCTGCTGTGGCGATGGCCTGGTCTGCAGCGGCGAGAGTATGATTGGCTGCGAGTTCGGGTGCGCTCATGGCATCGCTCCTAGTACCTGTAGCCCACGTCCACGAACGTGAGCCCTATGGCGATGGCCAGGATGACGAAGGCAGTGAGCACCATGCCCTTGATGAGCCGGTTCTCGTACTTGAGGTGCATGAAGAAGAAGATCACCAGGCTGGCCTTGGCGCTGGCGATGCCCAGCGCCGCCGCCACGTTCAGAAAGCCCAGGTCGACCCTGGCCGCGGCGATGGTCAGGGCGGTGAGCGCCATGAGCCCGGCCCAGACCAGGGCCAGGAAGCGGTAGCTCAAGGGGCCGTGCTGCGCTTCGTGCGCGTTTTTCGTGTCTGTCATGTCTGTCATGCCGGCCCCCTAAGAGATGAGGTAGAACAGGGGGAAGAGGTAGATCCACACCAGGTCCACAATGTGCCAGTAGAGCCCGGCGTTCTCCAGCACCACGTAGTCCTGTGCCGTGACCTTGCCCTGCCTGATGAGCAGCATGACCCAGGCCAGCACCGAACCGCCGATGATGACGTGGACGCCGTGCAGGCCGGTCATGGCGTAGTAGAGTCCGTAGAACACGCCCTGGCCCTGGGGCAGGGCCAGCATGTGCTCGGAGCCGGGGATGAGCCCGTGGTGGAACTTGGCCAGCCACTCGATGGTCTTGTTGACCATGAACCCGCCTGCGCAGGCGATGGTGAAGCCGAGCAGCCACAGGCAGCGGACGAGCTCGCCGCGCCGGAGCGCCGTGATGCTCATGGCCACGCTTAAACTTGAGGTGATGAGCACCACGGTGTTCAGGCCGCCGAGAAAGACGTCCAGCGTCTGGCCGCCCGCGTGGAAAGCCTCGGGGAAGCGGTGCCGGTAGCTGGCGTAGAGCAGGAACAGCCCGCCGAAGAGCAGTATCTCGGTGAACAGGAACAGCCACATGCCCATCTTGGCGGCGTGGTAGTCCTTGGGGTGGGCGCTCGCCGGAGCGTTGGGGGCTGCGTGCTCAGCCATCGGGGTTTATCCCCTTGAAGTCATAGGGCTCGGGTGCTTTCGGGTCGCCCTCGAAGGCCTCGTGCGGCAGGGGCGTGGGCAGGGTCCACTCCAGCGTGGCGCCGCCCCAGGGGTTCCTGGTGGCGATGGGGCCATAGCGGCAGCCCCGGTAGAGGTTCCAGAACATCAGCGCCAGCCCGACGGCCAGCAGCCACGAGCCCCAGGTGGAGACCATCTGCATGGACCCGTACTGCGGCAGGTAGTCGTAGTAGCGCCTGGGCATGCCCTGCAGGCCCATGATGAACATGGGGAAATAGAGCACGTTCATGCCCAGGAGCACGAGCCAGAAGGCCCAGGCCGCGCGGCCATGGTCGTACATGCGGCCAAAGACCTTGGGGAACCAGTAGTGCATGGCCGCGAACATCCCAAGCCCCGTGCCGCCGAAGATGACGTAGTGGAAGTGCGCCACCACGAAGTAGGTGTCGTGCACGTGGATGTCCGTGCCGGCCGCGCCAAGCACCAGGCCGGTCAAGCCGCCGATGGAGAACATGAAGATGAAGCCCAGGGCGTAGAGCAGCGGCGGGTCCAGGCTGATGGAGCCCTTGTAGAGCGTGGAGAGCCAGTTGAAGACCTTGATGGCCGAGGGGATGGCCACCACGAAGGTCAGAAACGAGAAGATCAGCACTGCTGTGTCGCTCATGCCGCTGGTGAACATGTGGTGCGCCCAGACCAGCGACCCGGCAAAGGCGATGGCCAGGCTGGAGAAGGCGATCATGTTGTAGCCGAAGATGGGCTTGCGCGCGAACACCGGGATGATCTCGGAGATGACGCCCATGGCGGGCAGGATCATGATGTACACCGCCGGGTGCGAGTAGATCCAGAACAGGTGCTGGTAGAGCAGCGGATCGCCGCCGCGCCCGGGGTCGAACAGGCCCAGGTGCAGCACGCGCTCGGCGAAGATGAGAAGCGCCGTGATGCCCAGGATGGGCGTGGCCAGCACCTGGATCCAGCCCGTGGCGTAGAGCGACCAGACGAACAGCGAGAGTTTGCGCCAGGTCATGCCCGGGGTGCGCAGGCGGTGCACCGTGGTGATGAAGTTGAGGCCCGTGAGGATGCTTGAGAACCCCAGGATGAACACGGCGATGACGGCCAGGCTGACGTTGGTGGTGGTGCGCTCGCTGAAGGGCACGTAAAAGGTCCAGCCCGTGTCGGGCGCGCCCGCGCCGGTGAAGATGCTGGTGATGGCCAGCACCATGCCGGTGACGTACAGCCACCAGGAAAAGTTGTTCAGGCGCGGGAAGCTGACGTCGTTGGCCCCGATGTGCAGGGGCAGGAAGATGTTGCCGAAGCTGGCCGGGATGCTCGGGATGACCACCATGAAGACCATGATGACCCCGTGCAGGGTGAACATGGCGTTGTACTGCTGGGGGGTCAAAAGCGTGCTGCCGGGCGTCATGAGCTTGAGCCGCAGGATGAGCCCGAGCACCAGGGCCGTGGTGAACATGAGCCCGATGACGCCAAGGTACAAGAGCCCGATGCGCTTGTGGTCCGTGGAGAAGATCCAGGAGGCCAGGCCCGTTCCCTTGTCGCCCGGGCCGCCCGAGCCCTGGGGGCCGAAGAATGGTCGGGAGGTCAAGCCTCCGGCCGGGTGGTCAGTCTGGTCCATGCGATCTCCTGTCTGGTGGTGGGGCTCTTACCGTTTCGGCGGCGCGCCGCGCTTCTTGCCGCCAAAGGCCAAAAACAGCCCGAACAGGCCCAGGGCCGCGAGCACGCCCGCGCCGGTCACCTTCATGATGTCGAAAACGTACCGGCGGCCCTGCGGGTCGTAGGTGTAGCACATGGCCACGGCGCGCTGGATGGAGAGCCCGGTGCGGCCCCCGGCGGCCTCTGTGGCGGCCATGGCCAGGTCAAAGGGCAGGGGCTTGATGCCGTAGAGGTAGCGCGTGATCTTGCCCGTGGGCGAGAGCGCCACCAGGACCACGGTGTGCACGAAGTCGTCGCCCTGGCGCTGGAAGCCGAAGCCGATGGAGTCCATGAGGCGGCGGATGTTGGTCTCGTCGCCGGTCAAAAATCGCCAGGCCTGCGGGGGGAAGGCCCCCGTCCCCGCCGCTGCCGCGGCCAGGGCCCCGGCGTTGAGGAAGTCGCCCTTGCGCTTTGCGGCCGTGGCCGGGGTGTCCTGGTCGTTGAAGGACACGGCCAGGACCTGGTAGTCGCGGCCGGGCGTCAGCCCCACCTGGGGCAGGGTGCTGGTCAGGGTGCCCAGAAGCACGTTGCACTCGTTGGGACAGGAGAAATACACCGGCACGAGCAGGGTCGGCAAGGTCACCAGGTCGCGCAGGCGCAACTTCGTGCCGTCCTCGCCCGCGAAGGTCGCGTCCAGGTCGGCCTGCTGGCCCAGGCGCTCGGCCACCCCGACAGGCAGAGCGCCAGGCATTGAAACGTCTGGCGCCGAAGTGTTCGGCGTCGAGGTGTTCGGCGTCGCAACGCCCGCAGGCCCCGCCGCTGCGGACACCTTGCCGAGGGCGTGGTCCGGGGCGGTCATGGTCTCGTTGGCGTGCTGGCTGTGGGCCATGGCGTTGCCGTCAGCAAGGCCGATGCGCGCGGCCAGCCGTCCCGCCGCCGGTGTCAGCAGCAGGGCGGCGGCCAGGGCCAGTGTGAATGCGTAGGCAGATCCAGGCACGGGCCTAGAGCTTGCTGATGTAGTCGGCCAGGGCCTTCATGTCGGCATCGGAGAGCTTGGCGGCCTGGCCTTCCATCATGGCCTTCTTGGCGCCGCCAAAGGTCTTGGCCTTGTACCCGGCCAGGGCCTGGGCGATGGTGTCGGCGGAGAGGCCCTTGAGGGACTTGTTGCCCAGGGCGGTCTTGGCGCCGTCGGCGCCGTGGCAGCCCGCGCATTTCACGTACAGGGCCTTGCCGTCTGCGGCGAAGGCTGCGGCGGCGAGGGTGACGGACAGGGCAAAGGCCAGGGCCAGGGGCAGGGCGAGCTTTTTCACGGGTTTCTCCTCAGTGTCTGGCTTTCGGGTGGGCCGCTTCGCAGGGTGCTGCGGCGACATCGGGGCACTAGGTCAACCCCCGGCGACTCCGGCAATGCGCGCGGAGGGCCGGGGGCCTTGGGTCGTTACAGCTTGGCGACGAATGCGCCCAGGGCCTTGATGTCGGCGTCGGACAGGGCGGCGGCCAACTTCTCCATGCCGGCCTTCTTGCTGCCGCCATAGGTCTTGGTCTTGTAGCCCATCATCTTCTTGGTGAAGTCCTCGGCGGACAGGCCCTTGACGGGTTTGCTCAGGATGCTCTTGCTGCCGTCCTTGCCGTGGCAGCTGGCGCATTTGGTCAGGTACAAGGCCTGGGCGTCGGTGGCTGCGTCGGCGGCCAGGGCGGTGGCGCCAAGAACCAGGGACAGGGACAGAGCCAGGACGAGGGAGCGGGACATTTTCATGGGAGGCCTCCGTTCGGTTGGTGGTTGCAGGGGCTGGCAGGCCTAAGCGATGAGCTTGTGGGCGATGCCCGCCAGATGCTTGGCCTGGAAGCGCACCCCGTCCAGGTCGCGCTGGCTCGGCATGCGCGAGCCGTCATGGCCGACGATGGTGCTGGCGCCGTAAGGCGAGCCGCCAACGATTTCGTCCACGCCCATCTGGCCTTGGAAGGAGTAGGGCAGGCCAACGACGACCATGCCCTGGTGCATCAGGGTGGGGATGAAGGTCAGGATGGTGGACTCCTGGCCGCCGTGCTGGGTGCCCGAGCTTGCGAACACGCCGCCTGGCTTGCCCACCAGCGCGCCTTTCATCCACAGGCCGCCGGTGGAGTCGAGGAACTGGCGCATCTGGCCGCACATGTTGCCGAAGCGTGTGGGCGTGCCAAAGAGGATGGCGTCGGCCTCGGCCAGCACGTCCGGGGTGGCCAGGGCGACCCCGGCCATGGCCTTGGCGGCGTCCAGCGCGCCCATCTTGCCGAGCACGTCCTCAGACAGGGTTTCGGGCACGCGGTACAGCGCCGCGTCGGTTCCGGGCACCTCGCGGGCGGCCTCGGCCGCGGCCTGGGCCATGGTATGGATGTGCCCGTACATGGAGTAAAAGATGATGGCGAGTTTCATGCGGTCCTCCTGAAGATCTCAGGGTGGTTTGTGCAACTGGGGATGATTCCTGGTTATGTAGTAGGAGCATTGCCCCGGTTTGTCCAGTGTGGGGATGGGATAGGTTGAAGCGTTGATAGTCTCCCGTATCTCCGTGCCGCATGCTTGGCGGCGGCATGGTCCCTTTCCGGGCCCCTCTATTCCGAGGAAGCCGCCAGCGGCAAGCCGAAATAATGCTAAAACAATCAGTGGAGCTGTTGACAATATGAACATATCGCCATATTGCTATATCACGACGACGGCAACGGCAACGGCGACGCGCCGTGCTGGCGCGAGCTTTCAGGAGGGACCATGCGCGAACTGGTGAATGTCATGAAGGCCCTGTCCGACCCTGGCCGGGTCAAGGTGCTCAAGATGCTGGAGCCGCGCGGCGGGTGCGCCTGCGAGCTGTGCGCCTGCGAGATCATCGGCCTGCTCGGCCTGGCCCAGCCCACCGTGTCCCGGCACCTCAAGGTGCTGGTGGACGCCGGGCTCATCACAGGCCGCAAGGTCGGTTCCTGGGTGCATTACCGCCTGGCCTCCGACTCTGCCTCTGCCTCCGCCTCGCCCTACGTCCGGGCCATGCTCGCGGCGCTGCCCGGCTGGCTGGAGGACGACCCCGAGATCAAGGCCATGCGCCGGGAGCTGGGCGGCCTCACGCCCCTGGCGCTCACCGGTCAGCAGGACTGCAAGCCCTCCCGCCCGCAGGACCGCTGCGAGCCTGCAGCGGCCAGGCCGTAAATCCCCCCCCCAAGAGAGGAGAAGCCCCATGCAAAAGAAACGCGTATTGTTCGTCTGCGGCCAGAACTCCGCCCGCAGCCAGATCGCCGAGGCCCTGCTCGACCATCTGGCGGGCGACCGCTTTGAAGCCCACAGCGCCGGCATCGAGCCCGCGCCCATCAACGAGCTGGCCGTGGCCGTCATGGCCGAGCGCGGCATCGACATCTCGCACAAGCGCACCAAGCTCGTGGCCGAGGCCGTGGCCGAGCTGTCGGCCAAGGGCCAGACCTTCGACGTGGTCATCACCGTGTGCACCAAGGCCGCCGGGGTATGTCCCTTTGTGCCCGGCGTGCAGGTCACCGAGCGCTGGAGCTTCGACGACCCCGGCGCCATCCTGACCGAGGGCGCAACCACCCGGGAGGACAAGCTGGTCCGGGTGCGCGCCGTGCGCGACGACATCGAGCGGACGCTCCTGGCCTGGATTGAGGCGCGGGATAACGCCGCGAAGCAGAGCAAGGAGAACGCATGAAGCCCCTGAAGCCCTTGCAGCCGCTGGACCTGGGCGCACCCTGCGCCTGCCAGCAGACCTCCCAGGAGGCTTCCCTCCCGGATTCCGAAGACCGGGGCGTGCTGGCCCGCAGGGTCGGCCTCGGCGTCCTGCTCCTGGTTGCGTGGTGGTACCTGTACCAGAGCCTGGCTGGGCTGGCGCGCTTCGCCACCTACCAGGTCCTCGGCCTGGAGCAGGGCACGCACCTGGCCGACAGCGTGGAGTTTTTCCTTTTTGACACGCCCAAGGTGCTGCTGCTTCTGGCCCTGGTGGTCTTTGGCGTGGGCATCGTGCGCAGTTTCTTCACCCCGGAGCGAACCCGGCGTGTGCTGGCGGGCAAGAGCGAGGCCTTTGGCAACGTCCTTGCCGCGCTGCTCGGCATTGTCACGCCGTTCTGCTCCTGTTCGGCGGTGCCGCTGTTCATCGGCTTTCTCGGGGCCGGGGTGCCGCTTGGCGTCACCTTCTCCTTTCTCATCTCCGCGCCCATGGTCAACGAGATCGCCGTGGTGCTGCTCTACGGCCTGCTGGGCTGGAAGGTGGCGGCCATCTACATGGGCACCGGCCTGGCCGTGGCCATGGTGGCGGGCTTCGTCATCGGCAAGCTGAAACTGGAGCGCCACGTGGAAGAGTGGGTGCTGGAAATCCGCACCACGCAGGGCGGCGAGGATGTGCCGGAGCTCACCTGGGCTGGCCGCGTGGACGCCGGGCTGGCCGCCGTGCGCGACATCGTGGGCAAGGTCTGGCCCTGGGTGGTGGCGGGCATCGCCGTGGGCGCGGGCATCCACGGCTACGTGCCAGAGGGCTTCCTGGCCGCCATCATGGGCAAGGAGGCCTGGTGGAGCGTGCCCGCCGCCGTGCTCCTGGGCATCCCCATGTATTCCAACGCCGCGGGCATCGTGCCCGTGGTCCAGGCCCTGCTTGAGAAGGGCGCGGCGCTGGGCACGGTGCTGGCCTTCATGATGAGCGTCATCGCGCTCTCCCTGCCGGAGATGGTCATCCTGCGCAAGGTGCTCAAGGTACGGCTCATTCTCGTCTTCGCGGGCGTCGTGGGCGCGGGCATCCTGCTGGTGGGCTTCCTGTTCAATGCGATCCTGTAGGGGTGGTGACGCATGAAAACCCTCGACATCCTGTGGCAGCGCGTGACAGTGGGCGCGGAGACGTGCGAGCGTTGCGGCGACACCGGCGCGAGCGTGCGCCAGGCGGCCGGAGTTCTGCGCGCAGAGCTGGCCGCGCTGGACATTGGCGTCGTGTTGACCGAAAAGGCGCTGCCGCCCTTTGCGGTGGCGGAGTCCAACCGGGTGTTCTTCAACGGCGAGAGCCTGGAGCAGCTCCTCGGCGCGCAGGTGGGCATGAACCATTGCCAGTCCTGCTGCGACCTGCTGGGTGGCCAGACAGATTGCCGCACCCTCATCGTGGACGGGCGCGAGCATGAGGCCCTACCCCAGGAGCTGCTGCTGCGCGCCGGTCGCCTGGCAGCGGAAAAACTGAAGTAAATGGACGTTTGCCCTGTCCTGGGGCGGCGCAAAAGAGAGGATCATAATGGCGGACACGGTACGGAAATTCGGCAAGGGCGAGCTCATTACGGCGGTGGTCATCGCCCTGGCGGCGGGCTTTTTCGCGGGCACGGTTGTGATGGAGCTCCGGCAGCCCGCCGGGGCCAGGGTCCAGGCGGAGGCTGCCTCCGGGGCCGCGCCTGCTCCCGAGGTCTCGGGCGCGGAGGCCGCGCGCATCAGCGAGCTGGAGATCTCCCTGGCCACCAAGCCTGGGGATTCGGGCCTGTGGGTGGAGCTGGGCAATCTCTATTTCGACACCCACCAGGCCGCGAAGTCCATCACCGCCTATGAGAAGGCCATCGCGCTCGGCGTGAAGAGCCCGGACGTCTGGACCGACCTGGGCATCATGCAGCGCGAGGCCGAGCTGCCCCAGAAGGCGCTGGCGAGCTTCGACACCGCGCTCAAGCTCAACCCGCGCCACGAGAACGCGCTCTACAACAAGGGCGTGGTGCTGCTGCACGACACCGGCGACAAGGCCAGAGCCGCCGAGGCCTGGGCCCGGCTCATTGAGATCAACCCGAGCGCCAAGACCCCGGATGGGCGTCCGCTCGCGGGCATCGTTGCCGAACTGAAGAAGTAGCGCCAGAGGAGGCTGCCATGCAGATCAAGGTTCTGGGGCCGGGCTGCCCCAAGTGTCATGAGACGGAGAAGCTGGTGCGCGAGGCCGTGGCCGAGGCCGGGGTATCCGCCGAGGTGGTCAAGGTCAGCGATTACCAGGAGATGGCCAAGCTCGGCGTGTTCGCCACGCCCGCGGTTGTCATGGATGGCGCGGTGAAGTGCTCCGGCAAGGTGCCGACGAAAAAGGAGCTGCTGGCTTGGCTCGGCAAATAGCGCGCCGCATGCTGCGGACATCTTTGAGGCTGTCGTTGCGGGCCTCTTTGCTGGCGTCGGCCCTGGTGTGCCTGGTTGCCGCCGGCGCCATGGCCGCGCCGGGTGTGCTGCCCGTGCCGAAAGCCGGGCCCGCAGTCTTCGTGCCGGGCATGGTCACCGTGGTGGACCTGGGGGCCAAGACCTGCATCCCCTGCAAGATGATGGTGCCGGTGCTGGAGGAAGTGGAGAAGGAATACAAGGGCCGCGCCGCCGTGGTCTTCATCGATGTGACGAAATACAGCGAGCTGGCCACCCAGCTGCGCGTACGCGCCATCCCGACCCAGATATTCTACGACAAGAAGGGCCGCGAGGTGGCCCGGCACGAGGGCTTCATGGACAAGAAGACGCTCTCGGACAAGCTCGACAAGATGCTTGGGAAATAGCGGGGCGCCATGCTCGACCAGTTCCTGCTGACCGTCAACGCCTGGATGTCCGGGGGCTCCTGGGCGGCTTACGCCGGGAGCTTCTTGTGGGGGCTGGTCAGCGTATTGTTCAGCCCCTGCCACCTGGCGAGCATCCCGCTCATGGTGGGCTACGTGGCCGGGCAGGGCAGGCTGGTGGAGGGCCGCGAGGCCGTGCGCTATGCCGTGGTCTTCAGCCTCGGCCTGTTCGCGACCATCGCCCTGGTGGGGCTGGCCTGCTCGCTGCTGGGACGGATGCTCGGCGATGTCGGGCCCTACTGGACCGTGGGCATGGGGGCGGTGCTGCTCCTCGTGGCCCTGGACATGCTCGGGCTGGCGCGCTGGCGGCTCGGCGGCGGGCTGCTCTCCCGGATCACCCTGCGGGGGCTCCCCGGTGCGCTGGCCCTGGGCCTGGGCTACGGGCTCTTGTCCGGCACCTGCACCTTCGGCTTCCTGGCCCCGCTTCTGGCCGTCATCACCGTGCAGGACAGGATGCTCAGCGGCATGCTTTTGATCCTGGCCTTCGCCCTGGGGCACTGCCTGCCCATCGTCCTGGCGGGCAGCTCCGCGGCCCTGGCCCGGCGCATCATGGAGCAGCGGATGTTCGCCGTCGGCAGTTCGTGGGTGCGCCGCGCGGCGGGCGTGCTGGTTGCCCTGCTGGGCGCGTATTTCATGGCCCTGCCGTTCCTGGGGGGTGCCCTTGCCTGAACAGAGACGATTAAACCCAGGCCTCCGCCCGCCAATTGCGGCAGCCTGTTCCCGCATCCCTGGAGAGCGGCTCAGCCGGTGCATGCAGATCAGGCAGAACTCACAGTCTGGAGCCGTTGTCAGAGCCGTCTTGGTTTTGAGGTCT
The DNA here is from genome assembly GCA_018817515.1 of Pseudomonadota bacterium. Classification (GTDB taxonomy): domain Bacteria; phylum Desulfobacterota; class Desulfovibrionia; order Desulfovibrionales; family Desulfovibrionaceae; genus Humidesulfovibrio. The sequence goes on along the minus strand of JAHIUD010000003.1, from coordinate 7,622 downwards.
CATCCCCCCACCAACCCCTTGCGGAGGCCCACATGAAGTTCCCTGTTGTTGGCGCGTTTCTTCTCAGCCTGCTTTGCCTGGCGCAGCCGGCCGTTGCGGCGGAGCCCGTGAGCCTTGATTCCTATGTCCGCGAGTTCGACTACGAGACCCGCAAGATGATGAAATGTTCGGGCAAGGAGCTCTTGTCCATGCTCATCAAGAAGGAGGCCGTGCTCGTGGACATCCGCTTCCCCGAGGAGCAGCAGGCCTGGGGGCCCAGCTTCGCGCTCAAGATTCCCCTCAACGAATTGCCCGCCCGCCTGAATGAACTGCCCAAGGACAAGATCATCGTCACGGCCTGCCCGCACATCGACAGGTCGAGTATCGCCATGGTCTACCTGTCCGCCAAAGGTTACAACGCCTGCTACCTCGTGGGCGGGCTGGTGGGCTTGGCGGAGCTCTTGCGCGGGGACGAGGCCCGTGACTTCATGGCCGCTTTGCAGGGCAAGGTTCCCAGTCAGGGCAAGGCGAAGCAGCCCAGACCCTGACCTTCGCAGCGGCCCGGCATTCTGTCCGGTCGACTTGATACGCATTGCGCAATCATGAGGTTCAGAAAATAATAAAAGCATCGCACGATAACAGCGGAGGTGCGCCATGTCCGAGTCCGTGACCCGAAAGCTCTCGTTTCTCGACCGTTACCTGACCTTGTGGATCTTCGCGGCCATGTTCGCGGGCATCGGCGCGGGGTTCGTCTTTCCCGGCCTCAAGACCGCGCTTGGCGGCATGCAGACGGGCACCACCAACCTGCCCATCGCCGTGGGCCTGATCCTCATGATGTACCCGCCGCTGGCCAAGGTGCGCTATGAGCTCATGGGCCAGGTGTTCAAGGACGTGCGCGTGCTGGCGCTGTCCCTTGTCCAGAACTGGGTCATCGGCCCCATCCTCATGTTCGCCCTGGCCGTGACCTTCCTCTCCGGGCACCACGCCTACATGACCGGGCTGATCTTGATCGGCCTGGCGCGCTGCATCGCCATGGTCATCGTCTGGAACGATCTGGCCGGGGGCGACCGCGAGTACTGCGCCGGGCTGGTGGCCTTCAACTCCGTATTCCAGGTGCTGTTCTTCCCGCTCTATGCCTGGGTCTTTCTTACCGTTTTGCCCGGCTGGCTGGGTCTTGAGGGCGCGGTGGTCGACATCTCCATGGGCCAGATCGCCGAGAGCGTGTTCATCTACCTGGGCATTCCCTTCCTGGCCGGGCTGGCCACGCGCGTCATCGGGCTCAAGCTCAAGGGCCGCGAATGGTACGACAGCGAGTTCGCGCCCAAGATCGGCCCCGTCACGCTCATCGCGCTGCTGTTCACCATTCTGGTCATGTTCTCGCTCAAGGGCGAGGTCATGGTGGCGCTGCCGCTCGACGTTCTGCGCGTTGCCGCGCCCATGCTGGTGTACTTCCTGATCATGTTCCTGGCGTCCTTCTGGCTGTCCAGGAAGGCCGGGGCCAACTACGCCCAGACGGCCACCTTGAGCTTCACCGCTGCGAGCAACAACTTCGAGCTGGCCATCGCCGTGGCCGTGGCCGTGTTCGGGCTGGATTCCGGCCAGGCCTTCGCCGCGGTCATTGGGCCCCTTGTCGAAGTCCCGGTGCTCATCGCTCTGGTGAACGTGGCCTTGTGGCTCAAGCGCCGCTGGTTCCCCAACGACCCCGGCACGCTCGCCGGCGTTTGCCACGTGGACTGCAAGCCATAGGGAATTGGTGCATCCGGCATGAGCGACTTTCCGCAGACCCTGTTCATCGAGAGCACCACCCGCTGCAACCTGGCCTGCCCCATGTGCGTGAAGAACCAGCCGGGCTGGCAGGGCGGCGCGGGCGACATGGACTACGCCCTGTTCCAGCGCCTGGGCCCGGCCTTCGCCCACGCCCGCGCGGTGGTCTTAAACGGCATGGGCGAGCCGCTGATGCACCCGGACCTGCCGCGCATGGTGGCTTTTGCCAAGGCTCGGATGCCGGAAGGCGGCTGGTGCGGCCTGCAGACCAACGCGCTCCTGCTCGATGAGGCGCGGGGTGAGGCCGTGGCCAACCAGCTGCTGCGCGCCGGGCTCGATCTGACCTGCATATCCGTGGACCCGGACGAGGCCAGTATGGGGCACGGGCCGGGGCAGAGCGGTCTGGCGGCGCGAGCCACGGCGTTGCTGCGCCAGGCGGCGAAGCGCGCAGGCCGAAGCCTGCGCCTGGGTGCGGAGACCGTGCTCATGCGCGGCGGGGTGGAGGCCTTGCCAGCTCAGGTGGATTGGGCCGCCGGGCTCGGGCTGGATTTCCTGCTGGCCACGCACATGCTGCCCGCAGGCCGCGAGCAGGAGGCCCTGGCCCTTTTCCATCCGTGCAGCGGCGCGGCCCTGGAGCACTTCGCCCATTGGCGAGCCGTGGCCACCGAGCGTGGTCTGGACCTGTCCCGCGTGCCGCAGGCGGCCATGCGTTTCCGGCCTGCTGGTCGCGATGCCGATCTGCTGACCTTGGCCGGGGAGATGCGCGAAAGTGCTCAGCGAGAAGGGCTCTGGCTTAACCTGGGGCGGCTGGCGTGCACGGACTACGGCGAGCTGGAAGAGCTTCAGGCGCTCTTCGCCGAGGCTCGCCGCCGGGCCGAAGCCGCTGGGCTGGACCTGCGCCTGCCGGGACTTTCCGCCTCAAGCGAGCAACGCTGCAGCTTCATAAGAGACGAGGCCGCCTTCATCGACTGGCAAGGCAACGTCTCGCCCTGCCACTTCCTCTGGCACGCCTACGACTGCCGCATCTTCGGCGAGACCAAGCGCGTGCATCCGCAGCATTTCGGCAACATCAGCCAGACCCCGCTGGAGGAACTCTGGCGCGGCCAGCCCTGGTCGAACTTCAGGACCGCTGCTGCAAGCGGGGAATATCCGGCCTGTGGCGACTGCGACCTGGGCATGTGCAGCGACGCCTGCGGCGCGGCCGGGGCCTTCGAGCAGGACTGCCTGGGCATCAGCGTACCCTGCGGGCATTGCCCCTGGTCGGTGGGCCAACTCATGTGCCTGGGCAGCGAGCCGTTGTAGGGAGAATTGATCAGGGGCGCTGCCCCTGCACCTCGCCAGGGGTTCCACCCCCGGCACCCGGCCAAGTGGAGAACGCCGCCGCCCCCCGGCCGGGCTATGTGGTATTCAGAACAAAGAAGAGCCCTCGCCGGGGCATCAGAGTCGGCGAGGGCTCCATCCCACAGGAGTCTGGCGCGCGGGGGCTCTACTTCCGCGCGTCAAACGCCTGGGGGAGATTTGCGGCGTCTGCGTCAGGGGCCGCGCCACAGCCGCCGCGCGGCTGGACGGCCGGGGCAGGAGGGCGTTCGGAAGGCGGAGGCGGGCGCAGGAGATTGCGAAGCAGCGGCCGGACCTGTTGCAGACCACCTTTGTGGTTGCCGCCCCGGTTCTCGCGCTATGGTTTCCAGTCCCATCGGCCTCAAGTGACGTCAGCTCTGTTATGGTCCTGCCTGCAGACAGGACCATTTGATCAATTAGGCAAAAGTCGGGCCAAAACTGCAACATGCTGAAACATAAAGATAATCTGTGTGCTCTCGCAGGGCAATGAGTGCGGCGTGGCCAGTAATGTAAAAATTTGGTAAAATTTGTGCCAGGGTGCGGGGCACTGCAAAGAACGATGTGCTACATAATAGACTGAATTAATATTATATTATTCTGAGTGGCAGATTTCTCCCCGCCTGTCCGCTGTAATGATGATGTAAAGCGAATTGTCGGAACAGCCGCTAGCCAACAGCGCATGTTTCAAGTATTTTCGCGCCCACAAAGAGGACCATGCTCCGCTTGTCCAGGCCAACTGTTCGCAATTTTGCGAATTTATTAGGCCCTACCCGGCCGGGATGCCTTTTTTGTCATTTTGCCGGTGCGCTGGCGCGTTGGCGCAGGTGCGCACAGGCCAGCCTCCATGAAATTCGCATGTCGCAGGGGGGCACGGTCCGTTCACGGCTGGGAGGCTATCGCCCTGGCCGCGAAGGGCCGACAACCAGTTGCAGCGGCATTTAGCTGCGGGCGCGCCGAGGCGGCATAAGCGGGGCGGACAATGTCCACGACAGGCTTTGATTCCATAACGCCGGGAAAGAGCCGCCGGAGAACGGTGCTGCTCCACTACGGCGTCAACGTGCTCATTGTGGCGGCCAGCACGGCCTTTTGCCTCGCCATTTCCCCCCATCTCGATCTCATCAACTTCATCATGGTGTACGTGCTCGTTACCGTCAGCATCGCGAGCTTCTGCAGCCTGCCTTCGGCCTTGATCGCCTGTCTGCTCAGCGTGCTGGCCTTTGACTACTTCTTCGTGCCGCCGCAGTTCGGCATCGTAGTCGAGGAAGAGGAGCACCTGTTCACCATGGCGATGATGTTCGTGGTGGTCATCGTCGTCAGCCGCCTCACCGAGCGCTTCCGCACGCAGGCCAGGAACGCCAGCGCCCGCGAGGCCCAGACCAGGCTCATGATGGAGCTCACCCGCGAGCTGGCCGGTGCGCGCGGGACGGACAAGCTTCTCGGCACCGCCACGGGACAGATCGGGCGGCTGTTCGGCTTTCCCGCTGCAGCCTTCCTGCTGGATGAGGCGGGGCTGGTGCTGAACCGGGCCGGAGCCGCTGAGGCCTTCCGCGATCTGCCCGACGCCGAGGTGGTTGTCCGGTGGGTTCTGGCAAACAGCCAGCCGGCCGGGCTGGGCACGCGGAACATGCAGGAGAGCGCTGCGCTCTACCTCCCGCTGTCCGGTGTGGGCGGCACGCTGGGGGTGCTTGGCGTGCGCCCGCCAAAGGACGCCTCGGGCTTCCCCCCCGAGCAGTTGCACATCATTGAGACCCTGGCGCGACAGGTCGGCCTGATGCTCGAGGTGGAGCGCCTTGAGGGCGAACGGGTGCGCGCCCGGATGGAGATCGAGGCGGAGCGCCTGAAGACCTCCCTGCTCTCCTCGGTGACGCATGACCTCCAGACCCCGCTGGCCGTCATCATGGGTTCCGCCGAAAGCCTGATGGCCGTGGGCGAGGAGATGACGCCGCGAGAGCGCCGGGAACTGTCGGAGAACATCCACGACAGGGCGGCGCGTCTTTCCAGGCTGCTCGGCAACCTCTTGCGCATGACCAAGCTGCAGTCCGGCACGCTCAAGCCGGACCTCCAGCTCCAGCCCCTGGACGAGCCCCTGGGCGCGGCGCTCTCGCTCATGGGGAAGAGCCTCGCGGGCAGGGCGGTGGAGATGGACATCCCGCCTGATTTGCCGCTTCTCAGGATGGACGCGGTGCTCATGGAGCAGTTGTTCCTGAATCTTCTTGAGAACACCTTGAAGCATACGCCCCCGGAATCACCGGTGCGGATTGCCGCCCGGCGCGTTGGCCCCGATGTCGAAGTCGAGGTGGCGGACAGGGGGCCCGGCCTGGACGATGCGGAGCTGGAGAAGGCGTTCAGCCTGTTCTACCAAGGAAGCGCGTCCAGCGTTCAAACCGGAGAGCGCAAGGGGTATGGCCTTGGCCTGGCCATCTGCCGCGCCATCGCCCAGGTGCACGGGGGCGCTATCCGCGCGGAACACCGTGAGGGGGGCGGGCTGTCCATCCGCGTCACGCTGCCCGCTCCGCCCGGGAATGCTTCTCTGCCGACGGATGGCGCGAACTGCGCCGAGGAGGTCTCGTGAGCGCTACGGATTCACTGGTGCTGGTCATTGAGGACGAAAAACCCATCCGCTGCTTTTTGCGCGCTTTCCTGGAACGGCGGGGCTTCCAGCTCATCGAGGCCGAGGATGGCGAGGAGGGGTTGGCCCTGGCGGCGGAGCACCATCCCGCGCTCCTGCTTCTGGATCTCGGCCTGCCCGGCATGGACGGGGTGGAGGTGATCCGGCGCCTGCGCGTTTGGGCCACGACGCCGATCATCGTGATCTCGGCCCGGGGCAAGGAGCAGGACAAGGTGGACGCCCTGGACGCCGGCGCGGACGACTACCTCACCAAGCCTTTCGGCGTGGCTGAACTGGCCGCCCGGATGCGCGTCTGCCTGCGCCACTCCGCCACGCGGACGCAGGATGAGCAGCAGGCCGTGTTTCGGACGGAGGGGCTATTCGTGGACCTGGCGAAGCGCCTTGTGCGGCTCAACGACCAGGACGTCCACCTCACGAAGATCGAATTCAAGCTGCTGTCCTTTCTCGTGCACAATGCCGGCAAGGTGGTGACCCACCGCCAGATATTGAAGGCGGTCTGGAACAGCGACCGCGAGGACCAGCTCCATTACTCCCGCATCTACGTCAGGCAGCTGCGCGGCAAGATCGAACCGGATCCGGCGGCGCCGCGCTACCTGCTGACAGAGACGGGCGTCGGATACCGTCTGGTGGGCTAGGGACGCCGCCGCGCCGACCACGGACGGCTCCCGACCCGGTGACAGCCTGGCCCAGCGCCTTCCAGTCCAAAGCCCTTCGCGCTTTCGCAACGCCTATCCCCCCCACCGCCACCAAAACCTCAGGCACTGCGCCAGTCGCCGAGAATGGCCAGAGACGGGAAAATTCATTTTTACCTGTCCTTTACATGGCGCGGTCGGGCAGCAGGCCAGCAGCCGCGTCTGCCGCACGGCCACGATCCACATGCCTGCCGCGAGAATTCATAATTGTGGATTGCCAAGCATGCTATTTTTGTCTCATCCTTAGCGACACGATTGTCACTATTTTTACAATTTTTTACATTTCTTTACAATTTTCTTACACTAAAAAAGTAGCTACCCAAGGTAAAGCTAAACGAATGCAGCATGATACAGTGTTGGCCCGCTGATTGCTTAAGGTGGGCAATCAATCTTACTTTTTCCAAGGAGGAGCTGTATGTCGTGCGTCAAGTCGTCAACTGTAACAAGCCTGAAGGGGGCCCTCAGGGTGGCGGCCCTGTTCGGATTAGTCCTGGCACCCTCGCTGGCCCTGGCCCAGGATCAGCCTGAGGCGGCTGCCACTGCCGCCAATGTCGCCACAAAGGCTGTGGAGTATCTCACCCAGTCCAACGCCAACATCATGTGGACGCTCATCGCCGCAATCCTGGTAATGTTCATGCAGGCGGGCTTCGCCATGGTCGAAACCGGCCTGACCCGCGCCAAGAACAGCGGCAACATTCTCATGAAGAACATGTTCGACTTTGCCGCTGGCGGCCCCGTGTTCTTCCTCGTCGGTTTCGCCCTGATGATGGGCACCGACCAGGGCGGCTTCTTCGGCTGGTCGAACTTCGGCCTCTCCGACTACTCGCCGCTCAATGACGAGGGCATGTGGGGCTTCACCTACTGGTTCTTCCAGTGCGTGTTCGCCGCCACGGCCACGACCATCGTGTCCGGCGCCATCGCCGAGCGCACGAAGTTCATCGGCTACCTCTTCATTTCCGTGGTCATCACCGGCTTCATCTACCCCATCTCCGGTCACTGGATCTGGGGCGGCGGCTGGCTGGCCAAGCTTTCGACGCCGATGATCGACTTCGCCGGCTCCACGGTCGTCCACTCCGTGGGCGGCTGGGTCGCCCTGGCGGGCGCCATCGTCCTGGGACCCCGCATCGGCAAGTACACGCCTGACGGCACGTCCCGCGCCATTCCCGGCCACAATATTCCCATGGTGGCTCTGGGCGTGTTCATCCTGTGGTTCGGCTGGT
>JAHIUD010000111.1 GCA_018817515.1 Pseudomonadota bacterium | reverse complement strand
GCCTGCGCCCTGGCCCCGGCGCTCTGGCTGCGCCCCCTGGCCGCCGCCTGGGCCGTTGCCGCGGCGCTTCTCCTGCTCACGCCGCTGCGCCGCCTTGTCACGGCCGTCAATGGAATCAACGGCGATTTTCTCGGCGCGGCCATCACCCTCGGCGAACTCTCCGCAGCCCTGGGTTTTGTCCTGGCCACCAGCGTCTGACCATTCCAAGCGCCGTTCCACACCTCGTTCCACACCTGGAGGAACCCATGCCGCGACAGATCCTCTCCAACCAACTGGCCTCCTCCGTCCATCTGGCTTTTGCCCGCCTGACCCTTGCCCGCCTGACCCTTGCCTGCCTTGTGCTCGCCAGCCTGGCCCTCTCCGGTTGTGTGCAGGCCAACGTCAACATCTTCGGCGAGCCCGGCAAGCCGTACAAAGAGCAGACGCTCGACGGCAAGGGCAAGGACAAGGTCCTGCTCCTGGGGATCAACGGCCTCATCAGCGAGCACGCGCGCGGCTTCCTGCGCTCCAGGCCGAGCACCGTGCAGGAGCTGGTGGCGCAGCTCAACCTCGCCCGCGAGGACAAGGACATCAAGGCCGTGGTGCTCAAGGTCGACTCCCCCGGCGGCACCACGACGGCCAGCGACATCATCTACCACGAGATCATGGCCTACAAGAAAGCCAGCGGGGTCAAGCTGGTGGTGGCCATGATGGGCCTGGCCGCCTCGGGCGGATACTACGTGTCGCTCCCGGCGGACCACATCCTGGCGCACCCCACGACCATCACCGGCAGCGTGGGCGTCATCTTCCTGCAGCCCCGCGTGGCCGGGCTCATGGACAAGCTCGGCGTGGGGGTGGATGTGAGCAAGTCCGGCACGCTGAAGGACATGGGCTCGCCCTTCCGCGCGGCCACAGCGGAAGAGAAGCGGCTCGTGGACTCCATGACCCGGGCCCAGGCGAGGCTGTTCCTTGAGCTGGTGCAGAAGCACCGGAACCTGGAGCCGGCGGCCTTGGGCATCACCTCCTCGGCCCGGGTATTCACTGCGGCCGAGGCCAAGGACCTGGGGCTCATCGACTCCGTAGGCTACCTGGATGACGCCCTGGCCAAGGCCAAGGACCTGGCCGGGCTGCCCAAGGACGCCACGGTAGTGACGTATCGCCGCCGCGAGAGCCCCGACGGCACCTACTACCTTCCCGGCGTGGAGGCAGAGGGCTCGCGCCCTGCGGCCATCAACGTGGATCTGGAGGGACTGCTGCCGCCCCAGGCGGGGATGTACTACCTCTGGCCCCTGGCTTACGGTCAGTAGAAAGTTTTCGTCCTCCAGCCTTGTGCCTGCTGCCAAAGTTGCATAGGCTGTATATAGTGCAGACCTGACGTTCAGCCGAAGGCCGCCCAGCGCGGCCTGAGCGAGGAAGCGCATGTTCACCCGCGCAGACCTGCGCCGTTCACTTACCGCCAAGGTGCTCCTGGGGCTGATGCTCCTGGGACTCTGCGTTGTCGCCATCTACACCGGCGTCCGCCTCCTGGACATCGAGAAAGCCGTCACCGAGCGCGAAGGGCCACGCTCCCTGCTTCTGGCCGAGCCCATGCGCTTCGCCCTGGAGGGCCTGGCCGAGCGCCACCCGGAGATCACCACCCAGACGGAGAGGCTCCAGCGCCTGGTGGAGCACATGGCCAAGACCAGGGGAATCACGTCCGTGGCCGTCATGGACGCCTCGGGCCGCCGCGCCCTGGCCGCCTCCGGCAACCCCGAACTCCTGCGCGGCGTGGGCGGCGACCTGCCCCAGCGCACCTTGAGCATGAACCAGCCCCTTGCCGAGGGCACACCGAGAGGCAGGGCCCTGCTTGTTGCCATACCGCTGCACAGGCAGCCTGTCGGCGGCAACCCGCCGGAGGCTTTCGGCGTGCTGGTGGTGCAGCACGACCTGACCGGGCCCATCGCCGAACGCCAGCGCCAGAGCCTGCGCGATTCCGGCGTAATGAGCGTGGGGCTATTGCTCATGCTTCTGGTGGTCCTCCTGGGGCTCAGGATTTCCATCCTTGAGCCCGTGTCCAGGCTGGCAGCACAGGCAGCGGCCCTGGGCGGCGGAGATCTCACGGCGCGCAGCGGCCTGGCCCTGCCGCCCGGAGGTGGCGACGAAATCGAGCGCCTGGCGGCGGGGTTTGACCAGATGGCCGCCGAATTGGAGGCCGCAGCCGTTGCCCAGGCACGCCTCCACGACGATCTGCGCGCCAGCGAAGCCCGAGGCCGCGCCGTTTTCCGGCACGCCAGCGTGGCCATCTCCCAGGGCGACCGCGATGGCCGCATCCTGGACGCCAACCCGGCCTTCCTGCGCCTCTGGGGCTATACCCTGGAGGAGCTCAAGGGCGTGCGCTGGATCGACCTGACCCACCCCGACGACCGCGCCCAGAGCATCCACGAAAGCCAGCGCCTCCTGGCCGGCGAAAGCGACGGCTTCAACCTGGAGAAGCGCTACGTGCGCAGGGACGGGCGGATCGTCTGGGCCAGCGTCAACGTGGCCTGCCTGCGCGACGAGAACGGTTTGGTGCAGATGCTCGTCCTGGTGGCCGAAGACATCACCGCCCGCAAGGCCGCCGAAGAGGCCAAGGCCGAGCGCGAGGAGCTCTTCCAGGCCATGTTCGAGAACAACCTGGCGGTGCAGCTCCTGGTGGATCCGGCTACCGGGGCCATCATCGACGCCAACCGCTCCGCCAGCGCCTTCTATGGATACAGCCAGCAGCAGCTGCGGAACATGGGCATCGGGGACATCAACACCCTGGCGCCTGAGGAGATCGGCCACCGCATGGCCGAAGCTGAACGCCAGGGCGCCGTGTTCCACTTCCTGCATCGGCTGAAGGACAAAAGCCTGCGCGACGTCGAGGTGCGCTCCGGCCCGTTCAAGGTGGGTGGTCGCGCGCTGCTCCTGTCCACCATCCAGGACATCACGGAACGCCTGCGCGCCGAGGAGGCCCTGCAGGAAACCGAGGAGCGCCTGCGCCAGCTTGTCGACCTCATGGACGAGGGCGTGGTGCTGACCAGCCCCGAGGGCACGCTGCGCTACGTGAACCCGGCGGTTTCCCGCATGGTCGGCATGCCGTCGGCGGAGCTGGTTGGCCGGTCGCATTTCGAACTCCTGGCCCCAGGAAATGCCGAGGCCCAGCGCGAGCGCCTCGAGGCCCGACGCCAGGGCTCGCGCGAGCCCTACGAGGCCAGGTTCCTGCGCAAGGATGGCAGTGAGGTGCTGGTCCGCGTCACGCCCTTCCCCCTCTTTTCCCACGAAGGTGAGTATCAGGGCTCCTGCGGCATCATCCGGGACATCACCCAGGCCCGCGCCCGCGAAGAAGCCGACAATCTGCGCCGCATCCGCCGCAGCGCGCTCCTGCGCCTGCACGAGATGCACAACGTCGGCCGCGACGACCTGCTCGACTTCGCCCTGGAGCAGGTCCAAGTCCTCACCGCAAGCCCTCTGGGCTACATCTATGCATACGACGACGTACGCCGCCAGTTCACCCTGCACTCCTGGTCCGCAGGCGCCATGGAGCAATGCAATATGCAGCACAAGCCGACCCGCTACGACCTGGACGCCACGGGCATCTGGGGCGATGCAGTACGCCTGCGCGAGCCCATCCTGGTGAACGACTTCGCCGCGCCCGATCCACGCAAGAAGGGCCTGCCCGAGGGCCACGCTCCGCTCTCGCGCTTTCTGACCCTGCCGGTGATCCGCGCCGGGCGCGTGGTGGCCGTGGTCGGCGTGGGCAACAAGCAGGCCCCCTACCTCGACGAGGACATCACCCAGCTCAAGCTCTTCACAGACGCCCTGTGGAGCATGCTGGAACGCCAGGAGGCCCTGGCCCAGCTCTCCGCCGTGAACGAGCGTTTCCACCTGGCCGTGCGCGCCGGGCGCATCGGGCTCTGGGACTGGAACCTCCTCAGCGGGGCCATGCACTGCGACGCGTACATGGAAAAGAGCTTCGGCCTTTCGCAGCGCGACCTCACCGGCACCCCGGAAGACTGGCTGTGCCGCGTGCACCCAGAGGACCGCCCACGCGTCCGCGAGAGCCTGGAAATGGCCCGCGCCACCGGTGACCGCTTCGAACAGTCCTTCCGCGTCCTTTGGTCGGACGGGTCGGTGCTGCACATGGACTCCCTGGCCGTGACCTACCTCGGACAGGATGACCAGCCCCTGCGCATGGTCGGTGTGAACATCGACGTCACCAGCCAGCGCCAGGCCGAGGAACAGGTGGCCGAGAGCCAGCGCTTTTTGCAGACCGTCATCGACACCCTGCCCATGCCCTTCACCTGCAAGGACGCCGAGGGCCGCTACCTGCTGGCGAACGCGCCCTTCGCCCGCCTCTACGGCGCGAGCGTGGCAGATGTGCTGGGCAAGTCCATGCATGAGTTCGCCCCGCCGGAGCGCACCGCCCTCCACGTCTCCATGGATGCGCAGCTTCTGGCGTCCTCTCAGGGCAAGCCTCTGGAGTACGAAACGTCCTTCGCCCCGCTCGGCGAAAGTCTTCACCACTGGCTCGTCGTCAAGTCGCTCCTGCCCTTGTCCGGTGGCCGCAAGCCCGGCATAGCCGCCATCACCCTGGACATCACCGAACGCAAGCAGGCCGAAGAGGCCTTGCAAAAGAGCGAGAAGCGCTCCCGCGATCTGGCGACCATGCTGCGGCTCATGTGCGACAATGTGCCGGACATGATCTGGGCCAAGGATATGGAGAAGCGCTTTCTCTTTGCCAACAAGGCCCTGTGCGAGGGCCTGCTGAACGCCACCGACACCAGCGAACCCGAGGGCAAGAGCGACCTGTTCTTTGCCCAGCGCGAACGCGAATCCCATCCCGGCGACAGCTCCTGGCACACCTTTGGCGAGCTCTGCCAGGACTCCGACACCGTGGTCATGAGCAGGGGTGAACCGGGGCAATTCAACGAGTTCGGCAACGTCAAGGGCAAGTTCCTGTACCTCGATGTGCGCAAGGCGCCCTTTGTCGACGACCAGGGCGAAGTCATCGGCACGGTGGGCTCCGCCCGCGACATCACCGACCAGAAGCGCGCCGAGGACGACATGCGCACAAGCGAGGAGCGCTTCCGCACCCTGACGCAGCTCTCGCCCGTGGGCATCTTCCAGGCGGACCTGCGCGGCCGGTGCACCTACGTCAACGACCAGTGGTCGGCCATAAGCGGCTTCCCCAAGGCCTCCGCCCTGGGCCGGGGCTGGCTGCGCACCCTGTACCCCCAGGACCGCAAGCGCGTCCTGGCCGGCTTCCGGGAACTCGTGCGCACAGGCCAGGACTTCGTCGTCGAATTCCGTTTCCGCCCCACCGATGCGCCCGCCAAGTGGATCCTGCTCCACACCGCCCTGGACCGTGCCGCCGATGGCGAGTACTCCGGCTTTGTCGGGGCGCTCACGGACATCACCGAGCAGAAGCACGCCGAGGTGGCCCTGCGCCAGGCCAAGGCCGCAGCCGAGGCCGCCACCCTGACCAAGGCCCAGTTCCTGGCCAACATGAGCCACGAGATCCGCACGCCGCTCGGCGGAGTCATCGGCGCCTCCAAGCTCCTGGCCCAGTCCAAGCTCTCCGCAGACCAGCGCCAGCTGGCCGAGATGGCGGTGGAATCGGGCCGGGCTCTGCTCGCCATCGTCAACGACATCCTCGACTTCTCCAAGATCGAGGCAGGGCGGCTTGATCTCAAGCCCGCCCCCTTTGCCCTGCGCGCAGACCTGGAGGCCGTGGCCGCGCCCTTCCGGCTGCTGGCCAGCCAGCGCGGGCTGGACCTCAACCTCGTGGTCGATCTGAACACGCCGGACACGTTGGTGGGCGACAGCGGACGCCTGGACCAGGTGCTCAGAAATCTCCTGGGCAACGCCGTAAAGTTCACCGAGGCCGGAACCGTCACCCTCCAGGTGGCCACAGACCCGTCCTGCTCGATGCCGAAAAGCGCGGCCTGCATCCGCTTCACCGTGCGCGACACGGGCAGCGGCATCCCAGAGAATTTCCTTCCGCACCTCTTCGAGAGCTTCAGCCAGGCCGACGAATCCTTTGGCAAGCGCCACGGCGGTACAGGCCTGGGCCTGGCCATCAGCCGCAGTCTGGTGGAGCGCATGGGCGGCAACCTTGAGGTCGAGAGCACGCTGGGCGTCGGCAGCGCCTTCGGCTTCACCCTGTGCCTGCCCCTGGCCAGCCAGGACCAGCTCCTGGCCGATCCCGAAGCCGAGGCCAGCCCCCGGACCCCGCAGGCGCGGCGTCTGCGCGTGCTCCTGGCCGACGACAACGAGATCGGACGCATCCTGCTGGAACGCATCCTGAAGGACGCGGGCCACTCGGCGATCAGCGTGGGCGATGGCCTGGCCGTGCTGGCCGCCCTGAAGCGCGAGCGCTTCGACCTGGTGCTCATGGACGTGCAGATGCCCGAGGTCGACGGCCTCGCCGCCACCCAGATGATCCGCAAGGGCGAAGCCGGGGCGCAGAACGCAAATGTTCCCATCGTGGCGCTCACGGCCTATGCCCAGGCCGAGGACCGCGCGCGCTTCGTGGCCGCCGGCATGGACGAGTATGTGCCCAAGCCCGTGGAAGAGCGCGACCTCTTAAGCGCCATGCGCCGCGCCATGAGCCTGCGGCCCGGCCAGGGCGACGCCCCAGAAACGCCCCGGGCCAGCGCAGCTCCCGGCCCCTACGATCCGGCCAAGAGCCCACGCTTCGACCTGGGCTTTCTGGAGCGCTCCTACGGCGAACGCAGCGAGCTATTGACCGACATGCTGGCCCAGTTCCATACCAAGAGCCTGCCGGAGATCGAGGGCAACCTGCGCCAGGCCCTGAGCGACGGGAACATGCACAAGGCCCAGCGGGTGGCCCACAAGGCCAGGGGAACCTTCGGCACCGTGGGCGCGCGCCGGGCCGTGCTGCTGGCCCAGGCCGCAGAGAAGCACGCCGTCGAAGGCGACGCCGAGGCCCTGCGCAACGACGCCGACGCCCTGCTTGTGGAGATCGCCGCCCTGGACGAACACTTGCGCCAGGGCCGGCCCTGGCCCGATAAGGACGAGGGATGACTGCACCGGAAATGACGAAGGCGGAATTTGGGTCAACCGGCTATATCGAAGCCATCATTCGCGAGCTGGGCCTGGTGCCGCTGCCTGAAGAGGGCGGCCTCTACGCCGAGACCTACCGCTCGGACGGCGTCATCCCCGGCGGGGCCATCTCCGGGCGGCATGCCAGCCCCCGGCGCTGCGCCACGGCCATCTACTACCTCATCACGCCGGAACACTTCTCCGCCCTGCATCGCGTGACCAGCACCGAGGTCTTCCACTTCTACCTGGGCGATCCCGTGGACATGCTCCAGCTTTATCAGGACGGCACCGGGGCGACCCTGACCATCGGCACCGACCTGCTGGCCGGGCAGCGGCCCCAGGTGGTGGTCCGGCGCGGGGTATGGCAGGGCACGCGCCTCAAGCCCGGCGGACGTTTCGCCCTGCTCGGCTGCACCGTGTCCCCCGGCTTCGAATTCGAGGACTACGAGCATGGCCGCCGCCAGGCACTGCTGGCCGCCTACCCGGATTTCGCCGCGCAGATCAGGCTGCTGACGCCAGAAGGCTGACGTCAGAGGCCCAGCCGCGGCAGCCCTGGCGCTATTCCGGCCCCTCGTCCTCGTCTGCGGCGGAAAGGTCGAGCAGAAACTCCACCGGCCGCGCCGGGCCGCAAGGGGAGGCGTCCTTGCCGCCAGCATAGCGCGAGGGCTTGAGCGTCTTGAGCAGGAACATCAGGAGCTGGTCGGAATGCTTGACGGTGTTGCCGCATTCGCGGCCCTGGTGGAACACCGGCACCTCCACGCCCGCAAGCGCGCGGCGCACGGCCTCGGACTCCAAAGCCTTCACGGCCCGGCCCAGATCATCCTGCTCGCCCTGGCCCGGAAAAGCCTCCCCGCACGCCTGGCCGCCTGCCAGTCCGACCGCCTGTCCGTCCGCTTGTCCGTCCGCTTGTCCGTCCGTCTGGAACTGGGCACGCAGGCGCCTGGCCGCGTCCAGCGGGATCTCCGCAGCCCTTGCCGCGGCGGCCAGGCTACCCGTGGCTGCGTAGGTCTTGCGAAACAATGAAATCTTACGCTTGTTCATCCCTTCCTCCTCCTGCGTCCCTCAGCAATGCGCTCCGTTTTTGCCCGCAAAGCGGCCCAGACCTGCGACATCGTTGGAACTTCCCCAAGATCTTTACGTAACATCTTGCTGCGAATGGACATATTTATCTTGCAACGGCCCACCGGAGTGATAGAATTGCACACACGGTGAAGGATGGGCCTTCACCGTTTTCACCACCACCCACCAAGGAGTTTTTGTCATGAAGAAATCCATCATCGCCATGTCCATGGTCCTCGCCTTCGCTGGCGTTTCCTTCGCCTCTGACGCCGCCGCCCCGGTCGTTGAGAAGCCCGCCGTCGAGGCCGCCGCTCCCGTGAAGAAGGAGAAGAAGGCCATGAAGAAGAAGGCCCCCAAGAAGGCCCCCAAGAAGGCCGTCAAGAAGGCCGAAGCCGAGAAGGCTCCGGAGTAAATCCGGCCCTCCACAGGCCCCGGGGTGCATGCGCCTCTGGACCTCTCGCCAGACATTCCGGACGGGCTCCCAGGTTTTCCAGGGAGCCCGTTTTTTCGCCCTCAGTTTACCACGGCTTTTGGGCCCGGATTTAATTGGACGGTTTTTGGCCGCAAAAAAGACAAAAAATCCGGGTTGACAGCACGCCTGGAGGGCTCGCTTCTTGCCCGTCCAGGCGCCTGCACCCGCAATTTGCCCCCGCGCCAGCGCTAAAAAGTACGCACCCCGCAGCCCTTGGCCCCCGGCGTTTTACGTAAGAAGGCCTTGCCCTGCCTGCGTCGCCAGCGGCTAGATTTTTCTAGAGTATGTTGATAAAGTGAGTAGACAGTGGTTATCCACCCCATTTCACCAAATAATACTGAATTTTCCGTGATCCGAACCCTCAAGCTTTTGCAAGGACACACTCAATGACCGCGACCCATTCCGCCGCCCCTTCTGCAATCGACCTGCCTGCCATTCCGTCCGACCTGCCCGAAGTGGCCCTGAACGACAACGCCAAGGTGGTGCTGGCGCGCCGCTATCTGCGCAAGGGCGCGGACGGCAAGCCTTATGAGCTGCCGCGCGAGCTGTTCTGGCGCGTGGCGGCCAAGATCGCGGCCCAGGAGGCGAATTTCAAGGGCGGCAAGGCCAAGGTGGCGGCGCGCGCGCGTGAATACTACGACCTCTTGACCAGCTTCAAGTTCCTGCCCAACTCGCCCACGCTCATGAACGCCGGCACGGACCTGGGCCAGCTGGCGGCCTGCTTCGTGCTGCCCGTGGGCGACTCCATCGAGCAGATCTTCGACGCCGTGAAGCACGCAGCGCTGATCCACAAGTCCGGCGGCGGCACGGGCTTCTCCTTCTCACGCCTGCGCCCCACCGATGCCCGCGTGGGAAGCACCGGCGGCGTGGCCAGCGGGCCGCTGTCCTTCCTGCGCATCTTCAACACCGCCACCGAGCAGATCAAGCAGGGCGGCACCCGGCGCGGCGCCAACATGGGCATCCTGCGCGTGGACCACCCGGACATCCTGCGCTTCATCCGCGCCAAGGAGCGCGAGGGCGACCTGAACAACTTCAACCTGTCCGTGGGCCTCACCGAGGCCTTCATGCAGGCCGTGGACAAGGACGAGGAATACGACCTCATCGCCCCGCACAACAAGAAGGCCATCGAGCGCCTCAAGGCCCGCGAGGTCTTCGCCCTGCTCGTGCAAAAGGCCTGGGAATCCGGCGACCCGGGCATGGTCTTTCTCGACCGCATCAACCGCGACAACCCCACCCCGCTTCTGGGCGAGATCGAGGCCACCAACCCCTGCGGCGAGCAGCCGCTTCTGCCCTACGAGGCCTGCAACCTGGGCTCCATCAACCTAGCCGCCTTCTACAATGCCGACGCCCGCGAAGGCATCGACTGGGAGGGCCTGAAGACCGTCATCCACCAGAGCGTGCGCTTCCTCGACAACGTCATCGAGGCCAGCGTCTACCCCCTGGAGCAGATCACCGAGATGGTGCGCACCAACCGCAAGATCGGCCTGGGGCTCATGGGCTTCGCCGACCTCCTGTACCAGCTGGGCGTGGCCTACAACTCCCAGGAGGGCGTGAGCCTGGCCGAGCGCCTCATGGCCTTCATCCAGGACGAATCCAAACTGGCCTCAAAATCCCTGGCCGACGAACGCGGCGCCTTCCCGGCCTTTGACGGCAGCACCTATGCGGCCAAGAAGCAGGGCCCCTACCGCAACGCCACCACCACCACCATCGCGCCCACGGGCACGCTCTCCATCCTGGCGGGCTGCTCCTCGGGCATCGAGCCCCTGTTCGCCCTTTCCTTCACGCGCACGGTCATGGACAACGACAAGCTCCTTGAGGTGAACCCCTTCTTCGAGGCCGCAGTGAAGAAGGCCGAGGCCTACAGCCCCAAGCTCATGGAAGAGGTGGCCAAGATCGGCTCCATCCAGAGCATGGAGTACCTGCCCGCCGACATCCGCCGCGTCTTTGTCACTGCCATGGACGTGGAGCCCATCTGGCACCTGAAGATGCAGGCCGCCTTCCAGAAGTACACCGACAACGCGGTGTCCAAGACCGTGAACCTGCCCAGCGCCGCCACCCAGGAAGACATCTGGGACATCTACTGGAAGGCCTACGAGTACGGCTGCAAGGGCGTCACCGTGTACCGCGACGGCTGCAAGGCCGATCAGGTGCTCTGCACCGGCGACGGCCAGGAGAAGAAGCAGGGCGTCGAGGAGGCCAAGGCCAAGACCGTGGTCAGAAAGCGCCCGGATGTCGTCTACGGCTTTACCCAGAAGATCGACACCGGCCTGGGCGCGCTGTACCTGACCATCAACGAGCAGGACGGCAAGCCCTTTGAGGTCTTCGCCACCATCGGCAAGTCGGGCCGGTCCATCACCGCCAAGGCAGAGGCCATCGGTCGGCTGGTGTCGCTGGCCCTGCGAAGCGGCGTCGAGGTGCGCGACATCGTGGAGCAGCTCAAGGGCATCGGCGGCGAACACCCCAAGTTCCAGAAAAAGATCCTGCTGCAATCCATCCCCGACGCCGTGGCCTGGGTGCTGGAGAACCGCTACATGAGCGGCGAGAAGCACGCCAGCGCCCACGCCAACGCGCTGAATAAGGAAATGTGCCCGGAATGCGGCGAGGCCCTGACCTTTGAGGAAGGCTGCCACTGCTGCAAGAGCTGCGGCTACACCAAGTGCGGATAAGAGAAAGAGAATAGCTTACGGCGGCCAGGGGCGCTGCCCCTGGACCCTGCCGGGGGACTTGAAGTCCCCCGGACCCCCACAGTACGCGAAGGGACCCTGTCGGCGCAAAGCCGCCGACAGGGTCCCTTCGCTTTTGGTGAGCCCAGAAATACAGCAACATGAGCGCATCGCCCCACAAAGCCGAAAGGGCTGTTTCAGGAGGAACCTGAAACAGCCCTTTCGGCTTTGTGGGGATTCCAAAGGGCCTTAAGGCCCTTTGGCGGGGTCCAGGGGCAGCGCCCCTGGCTCCCTGACTACAATACCGGCAGGTACCGGTCCAGTTCGTACTGCGTCACCTGGGTGCGGTAGCGGTCCCACTCCATGATCTTGTTCTCGTAGAGCTTGTGGAAGATGTGCTCGCCCAAGGTCTCGCGCACCAGGTCGCTCTTGTTCATCTCTTCCGCCGCCTCGAACAGGCTGCCCGGCAGCGAGGTGATGTTGTGGGCGTCCAGCGTGGCCTGGTCCATGTGGAAGATGTCCGACTCCACCGGATCGGGCAGCACGTAGTTCTGCTCCATGCCGCGCAGGCCGGCGGCCAGCATCACCGCAAAGGTCAGGTAGGGGTTGGCCGCCGGGTCCGGGCAGCGCAGCTCCATGCGCGTGGCGGACTCCTTGCCGGGCTTGTACATGGGCACGCGCACCAGGGCCGAGCGGTTGCGCCGCGCCCAGGCCACGTACACCGGGGCCTCGTAGCCGGGCACCAGCCGCTTGTAGCTGTTCACCCACTGGTTGGTGACGCAGGCGAACTCGCGCGCGTGCTTCAGGATGCCCGCGATGTAGCTCTTGCCCTCGGGCGAGAGGTGGTACTGGTCGGAGGGGTCAAAGAACATGTTGCGGCCGTTCTTGAACAGGCTCTGATGCACGTGCATGCCTGAGCCGTTTTGTCCGTAAATGGGCTTGGGCATGAAGGTGGCGTAGGCACCGTGCTTGCGCGCCACTTCCTTGACCACCACGCGGTAGGTCATGGTGATGTCGGCCATCTTCAGCGCCTCGGCGTAGCGCATGTCGATCTCGTGCTGGCTGGGGGCCACCTCGTGGTGGCTGTACTCGATGGCGATGCCCATCTTTTCCAGGGCGAAGATGATGTCGCGGCGGATGTTGTTGCCCAGGTCCAGGGGCGGGGCGTCGAAATAGCCGCCCTGGTCGAGCAGTTCGGTGCCCTTGTCGTTGCCGAAGAGGAAGAACTCAAGCTCCGGCCCCACGTAGTAGGTATAGCCCTTCTCCGCGCATTTGGAGAGCACCCGGCGCAGGCAGTAGCGCGAGTCCGCCGCATAGGGCTGGCCGTCGGGGGTGTGGATGTCGCAGAACATGCGCGCCACCGGGCGGTCGCTGGGTCGCCAGGCGGCCACCTGGAAGGTCGTGGGGTCGGGCATGGCCACCATGTCGGACTCGTCGATGCGGCAGAAGCCCAGGATGGACGAGCCGTCAAAGCCCATGCCCTCTTCAAAGGCGGCCTCCAGCTCGCGCGGGGTCACCTGGAAGCTTTTGAGCGTGCCCAGGATGTCCACAAACCAGAACTGCACAAAGCTGATGTCGTAGTCCTTGACGGCGCGCAACACGTCGTCGGCGTTTCTGCAATTGAAGACCGGGGTGTCCATGAGCAGGCCTCCTTGGGGGCATATGGTTGTCCGCGCCACCTGAGGGGAGTGGCTCTTGCGGAGGGGTTTTGTGCTGATTCCCTCCTAGCTTTGTTGGACAAATATGTAAAGCTCAACAGGGTGATCGAGGTGCTGGCCCTGCAATTTTGTCGGGAACAACCCGGCAGGGCGAGCCTGCCAGTGAGAATTTCTGTCCTTCAGCGCCTGGCTTGACGGGATGGTCGCACTTCCCATCGCCTTGACCTAGCGCATACCACGCAACGCCCTCCCCGCAAACACCCAACCCAAACGTCCCTGTCCAAACCCTGTCAACCCACTATTATTGTCCTATTTGCGGCCAAAAACGGGTGATTTTTGTCCGGGCGCCAAACACGGGGTATACTGCGCCCAAGCGAGCCTGTTGTGGGCTCGCACCCGGCCCCAGTCGCCGCGCGCCGGAGCGCCTCCCGTCCGTGAGACCTCCACCTCGCTTCCTGGCCACCTCCAACGGCGCGCGGCGACGACATCGGGACACCCGGCAATCCTTGTCACCCCTATCTCAGGAGGATTGCATGTCCACCAGCATCACCAACGCTTTCATCGCCCAGTACGTGGCCGACGTGCACGAGGCCTACCAGCAGCGCGGCAGCAAGCTGCGCAACACCGTGCGCCTCAAGACCGGCGTCCAGGGCGCCACGGCCGTGTTCCAGAAGAACGGCAAGGGCGCTGCGGGCAAGAAGACCCGCCACGGCAATGTGCCGCTCATGAACGTCGCCCACTCCACCGTCACCGCCACGCTTGAGGACTGGTACGGCGCGGACTACGTGGACAAGCTCGACGAGCTCAAGACCAACACCGACGAACGTCTGGTGGTGGCCAACGCCGGGGCCTACGCCCTGGGCCGCAAGATCGACGAGCTGATCATGGCCCGGCTCGACCAGAGCGCCAACCTCGTGGCCGAGGACGCCAAGGGCCTGACCAAGGCCAAGATCCTCGAGGCCTTCGCCCGTCTCAACGCCAGCGACGTGCCCGACGACGGCAACCGCTTCGCCGTGGTGGGCGCGCACCAGTGGAACGAGCTGCTCGACATCAGCGAGTTCAAGAGCGCGGACTTCGCGGGCGACCGCTACCCCTGGCTCAAGGGCACCGAGAGCCGCACCTGGCTCGGCATCACCTGGATGTTCCACACCGGCCTGCCGCTGGTGGCGGGCACCCGCAAGTGCTTCCTCTACCACCGCAACGCCATCGGCCTGGCCGAGGGCCAGGAGGTCAAGGTCTTTACCGACTGGGTGCCCGAGAAGGCCGCCCACCTGGTGGACCACCTGCTCTCCGCCGGGGCCGTGCTCATCGACGAGGACGGCGTGGTCGAGATCGACTGCGACGACGACGCTGCCCTGGCCGCCTAGGCCCAAACCCTGTAAGCACAAGGAGAATCATCGTGAGCTACGACGCTTCCACCATGCGGCTCATGGGCGGCGTGCCCGGCCAGCAGCTGTTCCTCTACCGCACCGCTGACGCCATCGCCGCCGTCGATGACAACGGGTACTTCGACACCGCTGTGGATGAGTACAACCTGTCCACCGGCGACCTGATCCTGGCCGTGACCAGCTTCGGCGGCACCCAGGCCCTCTCGGCCCTGGTCGTGGGCGTAAACGCCGGCCAGGCCAGCGTGACGCTCTTGGCGTAACCACTCAGCGCGCCCGGCCACGCGGTCCACCCGCTCTTGGCCCGCGTTTGTCAAACGATCCCCAGCCCGGCCAGGCCCACCCTGCGCCGGGCTTTTCTCGCCCACGAGCCAGAGTGGCGGACAGAATTCCGGCGGGCGTCCGCTCACGCTTGCAATTGTCACAAGATCGCGCCTATACTGTAATTACTGAAATAACCCAGGCCGGGCCTAGCGCCACACCCGGAGCGACAATGAAGATCACCTGCCTCACCGCCCAGGACGCCGCCGCCCATACCCTGTTCCGTCCCTTCTCCCTCAAGATGGAAGAACGGCGCATCCCGTCCATCGTCATCAACGTGTTCAAATGCTACTACACGCAGATCATGCAGGGCGCGCAGGGCAAGACCAGCGAGGTGGAGATCATCCCCGTGGCCGAGGGCGAAGTGCCGCCCTACGAGTCGCTGGATCCGTACGCCGAGGCCGGGAGCGCCGCGCTCAAGCATACCGTCGTCATCAAGCTCAACGGCGGCCTGGGCACCAGCATGGGCCTGGAGCGGGCCAAGAGCCTCATCCCAGTGAAGGATGGCTACACCTTCCTGGACATCATCGTGCGCCAGGCCAAGGTGCTGCGCAAAAAGTACAAGTCGCCCCTGCCGCTGGTGTTCATGAACAGCTTCAAGACGCACCGCGACACCATGCTCAAGGTCGAGGGCCTGGACAACGGCGACACCGGCATCCCGCTGGCCTTCGTGCAGCACATGTACCCGAAGATCCTGGAGGGCGATCTGACCCCGGCGGACTGGCCCCAGAACCCGGAGCTGGAGTGGAACCCGCCCGGCCACGGCGATGTCTACACCGCGCTGGTCACCTCCGGGCTTTTGTCCAAGCTCCTCCGGCGCGGCTACCGCTACGCCTTCATCTCCAATTCCGACAACCTGGGCGCGGTCATGGATTCTCGCCTGCTCGGCTACATGGCCAAGGAGCAACTGCCGTTCCTCATGGAGGTCGCCCAGCGCACCCATATGGACCGCAAGGGCGGGCACCTGGCCAGACTCAAGGACTCCAATCGGCTCATGCTGCGCGAGCAGGCCCAGTGCCCGGACTGCGAGATGGGCAGCTTCGCGGACATCGAGCGCCACCGCTACTTCAACACCAACTCCCTGTGGGTGGACCTGGAGGTGCTGGAGCGCGTGTTCGTGGAGAACCTGATGATGCCGCTTGACCTCATCATCAACCCCAAGACGCTGGACCCGCGCAACCCGGAGTCCCCGGCGGTGCTCCAGGTGGAGACGGCCATGGGCTCGGCCATCAGCGCCTTTGAGGACGCCCGGGCCGTGCTGGTGCCGCGCAGCCGCTTCGCGCCGGTGAAGACCACCCAGGACCTGCTGCTCGTCATGAGCGACTGCTTTATGCGCACCAAGCTGGAGACCATTGAGCAAAGCCCGGAGCGCACCACGGCCCTGCCAAGCGTCGCCCTGGACCAGAAATACTACAAGAAGATCGACATGTTCCAAGAGCGCTTCCCCAAGGGCGCGCCCTCGCTCATCGGGTGCGACCGCCTGGAGGTGCACGGCGACGTGCGCTTCGGGCGCGGGATCAAGTGCATCGGCAGCGTGCGCGTCATCAACCGCGCGCGCAAGCAACTCAAAATCGCCGACAACACCTTGCTGGAAGGCGAGGTCGTTCTGGAATAGCGGGGCCACAAAGCTTGGTCCAGACACGAAAGGCTCCGTCCGGCTATCATGCTGAAGGGGGCCTTTTTGCTTGGATGAAGCGTCCGGAGGACGCGTCATGGTCACGACACAGAAAGCGCACCAGGCCGGTGGTTGGTTCTGGCCTGCTCATCCCTAACTATAGCCCCTAATCCAGGCTATTACCTTGCCAATTCAGGCACTGATAACGTATGCGCCTTCAAGACACCACCACCTGCAACACAGGCGATACCATGCCTACCGAGGGCCAGATCCTGCTCGATGGCCGGGACATCCGGCGCATGGCCGCCAATGAGCTGCGGCGCAACTACGGCGTGGTGCCGCAGGAGACCATGCTCTTCTCCGGCAGCATCTACGACAACCTCATTGCCGCGCACCCGCACGCGGACTTCAAGGACATCGTGCAGGCTTGCAAGTTCGCGGAGATCCACGATGTCATCGAGAAGCTGCCGCAGGGCTACCAGACCGAGCTGGGCGAGCACGGCGTGGGGCTGTCCGGCGGCCAGCGCCAACGGCTGGCCATTGCCCGCGCGCTCTTGAAACGCCCGAAGATTCTGATTTTCGACGAGGCCACGAGCAACCTGGACGCCGAGACGGCAGAACATTTCGCGCGCACCATCAACCGCCTCAAGGGCCAGACCACCATGCTCTTCATCGCCCACATGCTGCCCAAGGCGCTGTTGGTGGATGAAGTCGTGCGCTTCGGCGGGCCGGAGAGCGTGAACCAGGGAGAGAAGGATGCAAAGGGGCCGGGCAGGACGGTGTGAGAGAGGAGATGGACGGGACACAAAATGTTCGTTCTCAGCATGTCATGAGCACCTACTTGAAAGTACAGGAGTATAATGTATGGGCAAAGTGAGATCAAAGATAGCACGTGCCTTAGACATACTCTCGCCAGTATTTCTGGTCTATATTTTGTACATTGTGTGGCACAACTACCCTCGATCCGGCTTTTCCCAACAGCCACTTCAGGAAAACATTGAAATGCGAATATTTGCATTTACGCTACCGATTAGTGCCTTTTCAGTAATATGGATGTGCATTACAATTAGTCGAATATTCCCAAATTCTACACGACGACTAGCATTTTATAGAAAAAATCATCCAGTCAAGCTTTGGTTAATATTAGTAAGCATAGGCTTCGTATTGGCTATGGCTGCCGCGTGCATTGAAAGACTAATAAGATAGGAGTGTTGTGATGACAATTGGCACAATCAACTACATTGCCGTTGGAGATGCCCTCGGGAATATTTACAAAAACTTTGCGAGTGGTGACCCTAACGCCTTGAGTGTCATAAATTCTGCTGGTCAGATTGTGGCTACTGTTGCAGCCATCAGCCCTGCCGCGACGATAGCCACAGCCCCAGGAGCAATCTCTGTTACAGCAGGCCAATTTATTGTAAATTGGAATAATGGCGATCTTGCCGGAGCATTTGGTGATGGCTTATCAATAGTTTCAAATTCAGCAATTCTTGGTGGTGCAGTGTTATCATATGTTCCTGGCCTAGAGGGTGCATCAAGCACGTTATATGCGATTGGCACTGTAGCAGGGGCTGCCGGGCTCGCCTGGGAAAACAGAGCAGCTATTGCAAATACCGCAAGCAAGATATTCGACGCGATAAACAACGGCCTCCAGCCTCAACTATCACTTGCTGATTTCTTTGCTATTAACTCATCAGCTTCGACAATTCCTGGCGACGGCTTTGGCGATGGGTGGGGCGGCCTCGGCGGCGGTACCGGTGGCTCTGGTGGCACCGGAGGCGGCACCGGAGGCGGCACTGGCGGCGGCACTGGCGGCGACGGCGGCGCCTACGGCCGCATGGGTCTCCCTGGCTCACTCTTTGGCCTTGGGATGAGCCTCTTAAAAGATCCTCTCGCGCTTGACCTGGATGGTGGTGGCGTCCAGTCAACCGCAGTCAATCGCTACGGCGCACACTTCGATTTGGACGCCAACGGGTTTGCAGAGGCTGTAGGCTGGGTGAGCCCAGACGACGGGTTGCTCGTGTGCGACAGTCAACTTCACGGGTCACTCGTTGGGTGGGCATTTGGCCGTTGCCGCAAGTCGACTCTCTCACAAACTGAAAGGGCAGTTTCAGGAAGACCTGAAACTGCCCTTTCAGTAAAATCGGGGGCCCGGGGGCCGCTGCCCCCGGCGGGGTCCTGGGGCAGCGCCCCTGGCCGCCGGAGGCTCTTCTCTCTTACGCTTCGCTGCCGAGCAGCCGCCGCGCAATCTCTTTCGCCGCGCGCCTGCCCGCGCCCATGGCGCTGATGACCGTGGCCGCGCCGGTGACGATGTCGCCGCCGGCGAACACCCCGTAGATGCTGGTTTCCCCGGTCTCGGGGTCGGCCTCGATGTAGCCGCGCTTGGTGAGTTTCAGTCCCGGCGTGGCTTCCAGCAGGATGGGGTTGGGCCTGGTGCCCACGGCGATGATGACCAGCCCCACTTCGAGCTCGCCGGTATCGCCCTCGATGGGCATGGGGCGGCAACGGCCCGAGGCATCGGGTTCGCCCAGGCACATTTTCTGGAGGCGGATGGACTTGAGCCGCTTGTTCTCGTCGCCCACGAACTCAAGCGGGCCGCACAGGCACTGCAGCTGGACGCCCTCTTCGAGGGCATGCTCCAGCTCTTCCAGGCGGGCTGGCATTTCGCCCTTTGTGCGGCGGTAGACGATGTAGACGTTCTTGGCGCCCAGACGCAGCGCGGTGCGCGCGGCGTCCATGGCCACGTTGCCGCCGCCGATGACGGCCACGTTATCGGCCTTGAAGATGGGCGTGTCGTGGTTGGGGAAGTCATACGCCCGGCCCAGGTTCACGCGGGTCAGGTACTCGTTGGCGGAGAACACGCCGATGTTGTTCTCCCCGGGCACGTTCATGAACTGCGGCAGGCCCGCGCCCACGCCCAGGAACACGGCCTTGTAGCCCTGGTCGAGCAGCTCCTGGACCATGATGGCCTTGCCGCCGACCCAGTTGGTCTTGAACTCGACGCCCAGCGCCTTCATGGCGTCGATCTCGCGGCGCACGATGCCCTTGGGCAGGCGGAACTCGGGGATGCCGTAGACCAGCACCCCGCCGACCTCGTGCAGGGCCTCGAACACGGTGACCTTGATGCCGAGCGCGGCCAGGTATCCGGCCACGGTGAGGCTGGACGGCCCGCCGCCGATGCAGGCGACCTTGAGCTCCGGGCGCTCCATGCGGCAGGCGGCCTCGCCGGTGATCTGCAGGCAGGCGCTGTCGCCCTCGGCCAGGCGCGCGGCGAAGGTATCGGCCACGTAGCGTTCCAGGCGGCCGATGCACACCGGCCCGCCGGTCTTCTCCGGGTTCTTGCCCAGGATGCACTCACCCTCGCACTGGGTCTCCTGGGGGCAGACGCGCCCGCACACGGCAGGCAGGGAGTTGTAGTCGCGCAGGACCTTGTAGGCGCCGGGCAGGTCGCCCTTCTGGAGCTGGCCGATGAAGCCTTTGATGTCGATCTCCACGGGGCAACCCTTGCGGCACATGGGCTTTTTGCACTGGATGCAGCGGGCGGCCTCGGCCTTGGCCTCGGCGTCGGTGTAGCCCAGGGCGACCTCCAGATAGTTCTGGATGCGCACGATGGGCGGCTGGGTGGGCATTTCGGTGCGGGGGGTCTTTTTCACGACCTTCTTCTCAGGTGCATCGCTCATGCTACTTGCCCTCCCCACACTGGCATTTGTGCTGAAACAGCTTCATGGACTCCTGCTCTTCCGGCTTGAACTGGCCCAGGCGCTGCCGGAGCTCGCCGAAGTCCACCTGGTGGCCGTCGAACTCGGGGCCGTCCACGCAGGCGAACTTGGTCTCGCCGCCCACGGTGCAGCGGCAGGCGCCGCACATGCCGATGCCGTCGACCATGATGGAGTTCAGGCTGACCGTGGTCTTGACGCCAAAGGGCTTGGTGACCTTGGCCACGGCCTCCATCATGGGCACGGGCCCGATGGCCACGACCTCGGAGACGTCCTTGTCCTCTTCCAGGCGCTTTCTCAGCACCTCGGTGACAAAGCCCTTGTGGCCGAAGCTGCCGTCGTCCGTGGCCACCAGAACCTCGGGACAGAAGTTGCCGAGCTCGGTGCAGAACAAAAGCAGGTCCTTGTTGCGCGCGCCGATAACCGCCACGACGCGGTTGCCCGCTGCGGCGTGGCCCTTGGCGATGTGGTGCATGGCCGCGACGCCGGTGCCGCCGCCCACGCAGATGACGGTGCCCTGCTTTTCAATGTGCGTGGCCTTGCCGAGCGGCCCGCAGAAGTCGGGGATGCTCATGCCCTCTTCAAAGGTGTTCAGCTCGGCCGTGCTCTTGCCCACCACCAGGAACACGATGGTCACGGTGCCGGCCTTGGCGTCGCAGTCGGCGATGGTCAGCGGGATGCGCTCGCCCTTGTCCGAGGTGCGCAGGATGATGAAATTTCCGGGCTTGGCCTTGGCCGCCACGTGGGGCGCGTCGATGACCAGGAGCGTGGTCTGCCCTGGTATGAGAATTTTCTTTTGCAAAATTCTGTAGCTCATGGGTTCGGACCTCGTCCTGGGTTAAGGGTTGCCCCTCCGGGGTTTTGGGGTACCAAGGCTGTAGCGCGTCACCTTTGGGATTGCAAGGCGTACGGTTTTTTTGTCACCGGGGCTGGCCTGGGGCTTGCCAAACTGACGCAGTGTGGTTACTGCTGTTTCATGGCGCGCCTGCCCTAGGCTCCTTTAGGGAGCGGCCCGCGCCTGCCTTCCACGGACGGAAGACGCCTGAAGCCCGACGGACCCCTCTGGATAAGGGGGGCGGCCACCGAGAACGACTCGGCGGCTCACCGGCGGGCGGAACTGCGGCTTCCGGTCTTTTTTTCTGGACCGTAAGCCCGGGCAACCCCGGAGTCGGTCATGACCGCGCCCGTCCGCTCAACGTCCGTGTCGCCCTTTGCCACGGCCAGGCCCATGGTGCAATCGCGCCGTGTGTCCCTGCGCGTCGGCTCTTTCGGCCTGACATATTCCACCGAGCGCCTGCTCTGGGATGGCGCCCAGGGCGCGGCCTCCTCGTTCGCCGACCCCACCTTGGCCTATCCCGCAGCCGATCCCACACGGACAGATCCTCCCCCGGTGGACGCCGCTCCGGCAGTGGAGTCCGAGCGCCCGCAAAACCAGACCGAGTCCAGCACCTTCCCGCTTGACCTGGAGGCCGAGCGCAAGCGCGCGCTCTGGACAGCCGCCCAGGAACAGGTCGCCCATGAGCAGTCCAGGGCGAACTCCGTGAACGCCCCGGCAAAGGACAGCGCGACGCAAAGCGCCGCAGCGCAAAGCGGTGCTGCCCAGACCAGCCAGACGGATCAGACCCCGCGCAGGCGCTCCACGGACAGGATCGAGCCCAATGCGAAGGCGTTCAATACGGAAGCGGCTGGCGCGGCTGATGGCGTAGTTGATGGCGCAGTTGAGCTTGCCAGCGCGCTGACGAACGGCTCCAGCGCCCAAGCGGGCCAGGCGGGCCTAACGGACAAGGCG
>JAHIUD010000110.1 GCA_018817515.1 Pseudomonadota bacterium | reverse complement strand
CCGGCAGGAGCCTGGTTGGCAGTGACTGTGCCAGCGGCGCGGCCGGCGCCCAGGGAGTAGAGGCCGTTGCCCCAGTTGCTGGTGCCGATCTGTAGATCAAGGACGCCCTTCAGGTTCTCGTTGGCGATGAACTGGAAGGCGGTGCGCATGCGCTGTTCAATGTTGAAGGTCTTGTCTTCGCTGACGGCACCCTTGCTTAGGAAGTCGGCGTTCTGCAGGCTGGCTTCAATATTCCACGTGCCGGTAGCTTTGATGTCGGCTGCGGAAGCCGTGGCCGTCATGCCCAGGACCATGAGCCCAAGCAGGGCAATCGCGTAAAATTTTTTCATTGTTTCCTTCCTTCTTTTGCGGTTGCGGTGCCCCCTGACCTGCCTGCCCCTTTGGACCACTCAATTGTTGAGGGGAGCCTCCCGGTTGGTGTTGGTCTGGGCAATGCGGCTGTATGCCGCTGGCGTTATGTTGCCCAGGCTTGAATGGGGCCGTACCGAGTTGTAATGCTGCCGCCACTCTTCGATAACCACTTTTGCTTCCGGCCTGTTTCGAAACCACTCCATGGACAGGCACACGGCGGTAGCCAAATCGACCGTATTCACTCGCGAAGTGGATGATGGCTGAGGTCAGAGGCTCTTCATCACTCGTGGTGATTTCTTCGTACCTATGCGTGGAGCGAGGCTGTTCCAAAACTTGGCAAGCTCGACGCTCAGATACCTTGAGAGCTACGCTGACATAGCCACGCACTTCCGGCGCCTGGAAGGGCTTAGAAGTTTCCCCTTACCGCCTCCTGCAGGATGAGCTTGTCTAGGGTCAACTCGGCCACAGCCTTCTTCAGCCGACCATTCTCTTTCTCCAGCGCCTTGAGTTTCCTGGCCTGGTCGACCTTGAGCTGCGGCCAAATGAAGCAAGGCCTCGTAACTGTCTGCTAACTTCTCGTATCGAACCAGCTGTACAGAGATAGTATTCACCTGACACTGCCGCCCCTGGCGGGGTGCTGATTACGCTGCCTTATTCTCCTGTTCCTTCTTCGGCAATCCGTCCAGGAACGCCTGGTGCGGTGCCCTGCCGTTCATGTTGCGGCCCTGATGGGGGCGGTCATGGTTGTAGGTATGCAGGTAAGCCTCAAGATCCTTTTGCATTTCCGCAACCGATTCGTACCATTTCTCCCGGCCCTTGATGCGGAAGTGCTCGTCCAGGAGCGTGCGGTGCAGGCGCTCCACAAAGCCGTTGCTCTGCGGTCTGCGGACCCTGGTGGTGTGGTGCTCGATGCCCTCCAGTTGCAGGAACAGCTCGTAGGGATGCCGGTCCGGCCTGCCGCAGAACTCCCGGCCATTGTCCGAGAGGATGGTGCTGATGCCCGCGCCAGCAGTCTCAAAATACGGCAGTACGTCCTGGTTCAGCACATGCACCGCCGTCACCGGCAGCTTGCTGGTGTACAGCCGACCCCAGGCGTAGCGGCTGTGGCAGTCGATGACCGATTGCAGATACACCCGGCCCACGCCCTTGAGAGCGCCCACGAAAAAGGTGTCCACGGCCACAAGATCGCCAGTGTGCCGCGTCTCGATGCGCCGTTCCCGGAATTCCGGGCTGAAGCGCTCCAGCATCCGCACCTGCTCGTCGGAAAGCTCCAGGGTCTGCTCGCGCACCGAGCGCTCAATACGCAAGAGCCGTGAAGGACGGGTGAGCAGGTCGTGCCTGCTCCAGACGCCGCGCACGCCGCCGGAGCTCACCTGCACACCTTGCAGGACAAGCTGCTGCGCCACCCGCAATGGCCCGTGCGTCGGGAACTTCAGGCAATAGTCCATGATGGCCTGCTCCACAGCCTCGTCCACGCGGTTAGGGTGCGGCCCCTTGGCGCCAGGCAGGCGGTCCAGCAACCCGTCGGCCCCAAAGGTCTGGAAATTACGCCTGATCTCGTAGAACTGTTGCCTGGAATATCCCGTGATCTTGCAGGCTTTGCTCATATTGCCCAACTCCGTGGCCAGCTCTAGCAAACTCAACTTCCTTCGTGCTACCTTCTTTCTTGTGGTCATGGCGTTCTCCTTGTTGAGGGTTGATGATGTCTCGCAACTCCATCGCTACCCCAACCAGGGACGGCATGCCCACCTCCTCTTTCGAGGGCCAACGGTCAGGTCATAACCATCTCAGCACACCCAAACATTTTTCTCAGCTGCCGGGTCGTTGACATGGACGAGCCACACCAACAGCAAAGCGGTCTCAATCCCTTGGCGTGCATAGCAATTTGTGTGCCTAAATTATATACACTGTTGCCGTATGTGTATACATTGTATAATTGCAAAATGTTAGATAGTGTCGACTAGGGGCATGCGCACGCCCGTGTGATTACGAAATTGACATTTTTTGAACACAAATGTCAATTCATTCGCATTGCTGTGTATGTATATTTACACAAAAGGCAAATTTGTAAAAATGGATCATCGCGCCCGCGTTGCGCTCACTTCCGCCATGCTGGACCGACTGTTGCATCATAGCCACGTCATCCAAATCCAAGACAGCTATCGGCTCAAGGAGAAACGCAAGGCCGGGGTCATCGCCTTAGCTAAGCAGAAATAGCGGCGACCGCCGGGGTAGGGCGAGCCCTCCCCGGCGGTCACTGGGTGGGTCAATACTCAGCCGGTGGGTGGGTCAGAATTCAACCGGCGTTGACCCCCTCGGGCTACCCCTAAACCGGCAACCCAGAGCCCAATTATGTCGGCTGACCCACTACTGGAGTGGACCCATGATGCTTTTTTTCGCCGCCGACTATCCCGACATCCCCGGCGTCTACCTTATGAAGGACGCTTCCGGGCGCATCCTCTATGTGGGCAAGGCCAAGAGCCTGCGCAAGCGCCTGTCCTCCTATTTCCGCGCCGGCGCGGACCACGCGCCCAAGACCCTGGCCCTGCTGGCCAAGGTCATTCATATTGATGTCCTGCTCGTCTCCACCGAGAAGGAGGCCCTGCTCCTGGAGGAGAGCCTGATCAAGAAGCACCGGCCGCGCTACAACATCGTCCTGCGCGACGACAAGCGCTCGCTGCTCTTCCGGCTGGACAAGCGCTCCGAGTTTCCGCGCTTGACCATGACCCGCCAGGTGCTGCGCGACGGCTCGGCCTATTTCGGGCCCTTTTCCTCGGCCTCGGCCGCGCGGGCCACGCTGAAACTCGTGGGCGGCATCTTTCCGCTGCGCAAGTGCTCGGACAGGGCGTTCAAGAACCGCGTGCGGCCCTGCCTGTTCCACCAGCTCGGCCAGTGCCTCGGCCCCTGCTGCCTGCCTGTGGACAGGAATCGCTACCAGGAGATGGTGACCCAGGTGGAGCAGTTTTTGGCCGGGCGGTCGCGCTCGCTCGTGCGCGAGCTTGGCCGGCGCATGCGCGAGGCCTCGGAGGCCCAGCGCTACGAGGAGGCCGCCCTGCTGCGCGACCAGGTCAAGGCCATCGAGAAGACGCTGGAAGGCCAGGCCTCGGTGCTGCGCGATGCCCTGGACCGCGACGTGCTTGCGGTTGTCACCGCTGGCGATGGCCTGGGGCTGGGCCTGCTTTTTGTGCGCGCCGGGCAGCTCCTGGAGCAGAAGACGTACCACTGGCGCGGCCTGGGCCAGGCCGACATCGCCGAGGCCCTGGAGAGCTTTCTGCCGCAGTTCTACGGGCCCAGGCGCTACATTCCGGGCCGCATCGTGCTCTCCCACGACCTCTCCGGCCAGGATATGGCGCGGGAGCTGGCCGAGGTGCTGGCCGAGCGCCGGGGCGGGCCGGTGCGCCTGGCCCTGCCGCGCGGCGCCGACGAGCGCCGGCTGCTGGACATGGCCGCCAACCTGGCCCTGTCTGCCCACCGCAGCGACCGCGTGCAGGACATTCCGGGCCAGCTGGAGCACGCGCTCGGCCTGCCGCGCGCGCCGCGGCGCATCGAGTGCGTGGACATCTCGCACCTGGCCGGCGGCGACGTGCGCGCCGGGGTGGTGGTGTTCGAGGACGGCGTGGAGGCCAAGGCGGACTACCGCGCCTACGCCTTGCCCGGCGCGGAAGGCACGGGCGACGACTACGCGGCCCTGGCCCAGTGGGCGCTCCGGCGCGTGGAGTCCGGCCCGCCCTGGCCGGACCTGCTGCTTGTCGACGGCGGGCGCGGCCAGCTGGCCGCAGTGCTGCGGGCGCTTGCCGAGGCCGGTGCGGCGGAGGCGTTCGAGTGCGCGTCCATTGCCAAGGGGCCCAGCCGCCGCGCCGGGGAGCTCACGGACCGGGTGTTCCGGCCCGGCCGCAGGAACCCGGTGGCGCTCCGGGCCGGCAGCCCGGCGCTGCTCTTTTTGCAGCGCGTGCGCGACACGGCCCACCGCTTCGTCATCAGCAAGAGCCGCAGGGCTGGCCGGAAGACCCGCCTGGACAGCGCGCTCTTGAATATTCCCGGCCTGGGCCCGGCCCTGGCCCGGCGCCTCTGGGACGCCTTCGGGTCGCTCTCCGCCATGCGCCAGGCCGCGCCGGAGCAGCTGGCCCAGGTGCGCGGCGTGGGTTTGGCCCTGGCCGGGCGCATCGCCCAGGCCCTGGCCCTGCCCCAGCCGGACCAGCAGGGCCAATCCGTAGATTCTGAGAGGTCGGGCTAATCTGACCGTCGGGTCAATCTGAGAGGCCGGGCCAGCCCGATCCGTCGGGCCAGTCGGGCCAGGTAGACCAGTCAGGCCAGTCGGGCCAGTCAGGCCAGCCCGGCGGCTAGACCACTTCCAGCGGAACGCCGGGCGTGAGGCCCAGCAGGCGCGTGGCCGGGGCATGCTCCCTGAGGGCCACGGCAAAGGCGTCGGTGTCCTGGGCCAGGATGGGGAAGGTGCCCCAGTGCATGGGCGCAACATTCCGGCAGCCCAAGAACGAGCAGGCCACCGCGGCCTCCACGGCGTCCATGGTGAACCAGCCGCCCATGGGCAGCATGGCCAGGTCGATGTCGAAGAAGCGGCGGAAGAGCTTCATGTCCGAGAACAGGGCCGTGTCGCCGGAGTGGTAGGCGCAGAAGCCGCCGGGGAAGGTCAGGATATACCCGGCGGGCGCGCCCGTGGCCGAGGAATGCACGGCCTGGACCATCTTCACGCGCAGCCCGGCCACCTCCACGGTCCCGCCGATGTTCATGCCCAGGACCTGCTCCCCGGGCACGCCCAGCCCTTTCATCTTGGGCACGGTGTCGAACAGGCAGACCAGCTGCGCGCCCGTGGCCCGGCAGATCTCCATTGCCTGGCCCACATGGTCGCCGTGGTCGTGGGTCACGAGCACCGCGTCCACCGTGTCCAGGGCCTGCCAGCCGCAGGGCGCTTTGCAGTTGCCTTCGAAGAACGGGTCGATGAGCACACTGAGCCCGTCGTCCTGAATCCGGAAATTGGAATGCCCGAACCAGGTCAGCTGCATGGCCTGCCCTCCTTCTTGCCGTCCAGCGGGGGGCTATTCGCCCCAGCGCTTGAACAGCGCGTTGTCGATGCCCAGCTGGTCCAGAATGCGCCCGGCCAGGTGGTTCACCATGTCGTCGATGGTCTTGGGCCTGTGGTAGAAGCCGGGGCTGGCGGGCACGATGTCGGCCCCGGCCTCCTTGGCCGCCAGCATGTTCTTGATGTGGATGAGGCTGAGCGGGGTCTCGCGCGTCACGAGCACGAGCTTGCGCCCTTCCTTGAGCGTAACATCCGCCGCGCGGTGGATGAGGTTGGTGCCCAGGCCGTGGGCAATGGCCCCGAGCGAGGCCATGGAGCAGGGGCAGACGATCATGCCCGCGTGCTGCCAGGAACCGCTGGCCGGGCCTGCGGCGATGTTCTTCTCATCATGGCTGGCGTGGGCCAGGGCGGTCAGCTCCTCGGGCCGGAAGTCGGCCTCCAGGGCGATGACCTTTTTCGCCGCCTCGGACACGATGAGGTGCAGCTCGATGTCCGCACGGCCGCTGAGCGCGCGGGCCAGGGCCAGGGCGTACTGCGGGCCGCTGGCGCCGGTCACGGCAAGGAGAATGCGTTTCGGCATGGTGCTCCGTTTTGTTTATACCCTCCGGGGGCCAGGGGCTCCGCCCCTTGACCCCGCCGGGGGGATGACCCCGGCCCCCTCATTTGTCTGCTGCGAATTCTGCGGCGGTTCCCGCCGTGGAATTCGCAGCCCAAGGGGGATTCCAAAGGGCCTCAGGCCCTTTGGCCGCCGGAGGCTATTGCTTTACAGTCCCAGCTGTGCCCACAGGGCGTCGACCTTGGCCTTGACGTTCTCGTCCATGCGCAGGGTGCTCGGCCACTCGCGGTGGTGCCCGTCCTCCGGGCCCTTCTTGGTGGCGTCGATGCCCATCTTGCCGCCGTAGAACGCGAGCGGCGAGGCGTGGTCCAGCGCGTCCAGCGGACCTTCGAGGATGGCCACGTCGCGCCGGGGATCGACATTGTTGCCGATGCGCCAGAGCACCTCGGAGACGTTCTGCACGTTGATGTTCTTGTCCACCACCACGATGATCTTGGTGAACATCATCTGGCCCATGCCCCACAGGGCGTACATGACCTTGCGGGCCTGGCCGGGGTAGCGCTTGTCGATGGAGACGAAGCAGAGGTTGTGGAACACGCCCTCCAGGGGCAGGTTCATGTCGATGACCTCGGGCAGCTGCTTCTTGATGAGTGGCAGAAACAGGCGTTCCGTGGCCTTGCCCATGAAGCAGTCTTCCATCGGAGGAGGGCCCACGAGGGTGGCCGGGTAGATGGCGTCGTTTCTGTGGGTGATGGCCGTGACGTGGAACACGGGATAGTCGTCGGCCAGGGAGTAGTAGCCGGTATGGTCGCCAAAGGGCCCCTCGCGGCGGCGCTCCTTGGGGTCCACGTAGCCTTCCAGCACGAACTGGCTGGTGGCCGGCACCTCCAGATCCACGGTCTTGCACTTGACCAGCTCCACCGGCTGGTTGCGCAGGAATCCGGCGAAGAGCATCTCGTCGATCTCGTCAGGGATGGGCGCGGTGGCGGCGTAGGTCACGGCCGGGTCCGGGCCGATGGCCACGGCGACTTCGAGCCGTTTGCCCAGCTTCTCGGCCAGGTGGTAGTGGTAGGCCCCGCCCTTGTGCCGGTGCCAGTGCATGCCCGTGGTGTTCTTGTCGTACACCTGCATGCGGTACATGCCCGCGTTGCGCACGCCGGTCTCGGGGTTCTTGGTGAAGACAACGGGCAGCGTGATGAACGGGCCCGCGTCTTCCGGCCAGGTGGTCAGCACGGGCAGGATGGACAGGTCCACGTCGTCGCCGGTGAGCACGACATCCTGGCAGCAGCCGCGCTTCACGTGGTCCGGGAAGATGTTGGTGAGTTTGGAGAGCTTGGGGATCATCTGCAGCTTCTTGATGATGCCGTCGGGCCGCTCGATCTCCAGGTACTCGTGGATGCGCTCGCCCAGCGCGTCCAGGTTCTCGCTGTCGAGCGCCATGTTCATGCGCTTGTATGATCCGTACATGTTGGTCAAGACCGGGAACCTGGAGCCCTTGACCTGTCCGAAGAGCAGGGCCGGGCCGAACTTTTTGCACACGCGGTCCGTGACCTCGGCGATCTCCAGGTAGGGGTCGAGCTCGGCGTCGATGCGCTTGATCTCGCCGTTCTTGTCCAGATGCTTCAGAAAATCCTGCAAGTCCTTGTAGGGCATGGAATCCTCGCGTGGGTCGTTTTTTTCATCCTACCTCAGCCCCCGGCACTCTGACAAGCCGACAACCCGTGCGCGCTTGTTTTGTGATGGTTGGGGCTGCCGTTCCTTGACAGCCACAAAACAAAGTATTAAACACTGTTTCATTAATCGTATGTAATTATGTTTTGGAGGGACCATGCTGGACCAGGGCGATGCCGGAACCAAGGACAGATTGCTCAAGGCCGCGCGGGAAGTCTTCGCCGAACGCGGCGTCAGCGACGCCAGGGTGCGCGACATCTGCGCACGGGCCGGGGCCAACGTCGCGGCGGTGAATTATTATTTCGGCAGCAAGGAAAAGCTGTTCATCGCCGTGCTGGCCGAGCACCTGCACACCGCCCATGAACGGTTCCCTGTGGACATGGGCCTGGGGCCGGACGCCCCAGCGCGCGACAGGCTCAAGGCCTACATCCGCTCCATGCTGTTCAAGCTGGCGGGCGACGGCGACCCCCTGTACGAGCGACTGAGCCAGCTCTTCACCGCGGAGATGATCGAGCCCTCGGAACATTTCGGCGCCATCGCGGAACGTTTCATCATCCCTCCGCACGAAGTGTTGGTGGGCATCGTCGCGGAGCTCATGCCCGGAGCCGATGAACGCACCGTGCACCTGAGCGCCGCCGGGGTGGTGGGCCACTGCCTGCTCTTCGACAACGCCAAGCAGATCATCCGCCGCATGTGCCCGGAGATGGCCCTGGAGAAGCTCGGCGTTGAGCTGGTGGCGAATTTCGTGTTCGAGTTCGCTTGGGCGGGCATCGAGCGCATGAAGAACTTCAAGGAGTAGCGTGGTGAACCTGAATCTGTTGCGTCTG
>JAHIUD010000109.1 GCA_018817515.1 Pseudomonadota bacterium | reverse complement strand
GGGCCCTTGGAATAGTAAGTAAGCTGAAGATGCCTGGTCCAGTCCCAGTACTGAGCCTCGTCCTGCACCAGGCCAAGCTGTCCGGTAGCCACGAACCATAGGCGCAACAGCGTCGGCAGTGCGATAAGGCAGAACAGCCAGCGCCCGGGCCGCGCCTTGATGGAGTTGCTGATAGAGTTGAGGAGCATTGTGGTTACCGAGAGCGCTGGGCAGAGGGGCAGGACGTCACCAGTTGGCCAAGAAAGTCGCAACACTGCGCCATGGAGGAAGAGAGAAGAGGCTTGCGCCAGACTACCGCTGCACATCTATGAGGTTTGCCGAGGGCAATGGCCAAGGCACAGTTATGCAGGCTGGCGGGCTGACCGCAAAGGCGAAGAAAATAGTGGCTGCTCATGCGTGGAGATCATCCCCTGATGTTTTGACGTGTGGCAAGAGTCCTAGCCTGTGCGCGCCAGTTTGGCAAGGTTGGGCAGAGATTGGCGGATTTATCGTATGTATTCAGGTAGATTGGTGAATAACTTTGTGGTGTACGTCATCATCTTGTCCATGATCCAGGGAAAAGCGAGGATCAAGGCTATGAACATCGCCACAAGTTTTGGCACAAGTGAGAGCGTGGCGTCCTGGATCTGCGTGGCTGCCTGGAATACGCTGATCAATACGCCCACGGCAAGGCCCACGCCCATCATGGGCAGGCAGATGACCAGGGTCATCTCCATGGCCTCACGGGCGAAACCGACGACGAATTCAGGAGTAATGGCCATACTCGCCTCGTCAGGCAAAGGAGTTGACGACAGAGCCGATAAGCAGGCCCCAGCCATCAACCAAAATGAATAACAGGATTTTAAAGGGAAGGGCGACCATCGCTGGCGGCAGCATCATCATGCCCATGGACAAGAGGATGCTGGCCACGACCATGTCCAGGATGAGAAACGGAATGTAGATGAGAAAACCGATGGAAAAGCCGGTCTTGAGCTCGCTGATGGTATAGGCGGCCACGAGCATGATGGTGGACACCTGCTCCTTGTTCTGCGGCCGGTCTTCCTTGCTGATGGAGTAGAAGATCGAGAGGTCCTTCTCGCGCGTGTGCTTGAACAAAAAAGCGCGGATGGGGATCTGGGCCTTGTCCAGCGCCTCCTTGAAGCCGATGCGCTCCTCCAGATAGGGCTGCAAGGCCTCATCATTCACGTTCTTGATCACAGGCCCCATGATGATGATGGTCATGAACAGGGCCAGGGAGGCCAGAATCTGGTTGGGCGGCATCTGCGGAGTGCCCATGGCCAGGCGCAGGAAATGGAAAACGATGATGATGCGCATGAACGAGGTCATGGTCAGCACTATGGACGGCGCGATGGTCAACACCGTGAACAGGAACATGAGCTCCAGGGCTATGGCCACCTTGGTGGGCTCGCTCTGGCCGCCGGAAAGCTGCATGGTCAGCGTGGGAACCGCAGGAGCCGCCGCCTGCGCAAGCGCCGGCAGCAACACGAAGAGGAATAGAAAACCGAGGGTAAGAAGGCTAAGGCGCGGGACGCTCGCCAGGGGCGAAGAGGCGTGGCCCCTCGTCCTCTTCAGGCTCGGCGGGCTTGCGTGCAGGCTTGGCAGCAGGCTCGGCAACAGGTTCAGGGCTGTCCTTGCGCCAGGCAAGCAGGTCGGCGAAGATTTTCGGGTCATCGGCTTCCTTCTGGGATGCGGGCGCAATCTGCGGCAACGTAAGCTCGGCCAGGGTGCTGATGGAGCCTTCGGTGACGCCGATGACCAGCGTACGTTCCGCCACGCGGATGACAGCCACTCGTTGCCGTGAGCCAAGGTTCATCTGGGCGATGACCCCGAGCTCCACACGCTCATAGGGGCGGCGCACCACCCCGGGCAAAAACTTCTTCAACAGCCACACCACAAAAAAGAGCAGCCCCACGATGCACGCGAGCGCCACAACCATTTTCACGATGTCAAAAAAAAGCTGATCAGGCAAGCTGCTTGACCCTCTCAATGGGGCTGATGATGTCCGTGAGGCGGATGCCGAACTTCTCGTTGATGACCACGGCCTCGCCGCGCGCCACCAGCTTTCCATTAACAAAGATTTCAAGGGGTTCGCCAGCGAGCTTGTTCAGTTCGACAACAGAGCCCTGGCCCAGCTGCAACAGCTCGTTGATGAGCAGGCGCGTGCGGCCAAGCTCCGCCGAAACCTCCAGCGGGATGTCCAGAATGAAGTCCAGGTCGCGCTTGGTGCCGGGATTCTGGCGCTGGGCCTTGTGCTCCGCAGTCATGTCCCTGAACTCAGGCTCATGCGTCTGCGTGCGGAGATAGGCCTGCTCCTTCTCCTTCTTTACCCCGTCGACTTCCTGAGTGGCAAGGGCCTTGGCCCATTCGTCAGCCAGGGCGTCGTCTGGGGAAGCGCCAGCGTCAGCCGCTTCAGGAGCGTCAGCGCCGCCTTCTTCTTTCATCAAGGCGTTGGCCCATTCCTCGGCAAGGGCGTCCTGGTCTTTATCATCGGCCATGCTGACCTCTCTGTGTCAGGTTGATGTCCCGCTCATGCAAAAGGCGCGGGTCACTCCCGTGCTCAAGTCATTATTGCAAAACCCGTGCACAAGCAAGCGCATGAGGAAGATTCCCCACCGCAGGCGCAGGGCTACTGGATGACAATCTCTGTGATGTACACCCGCATGACCTTCTGCTCGCCCAGCACAAGGGTCATTCGTTCCACAATCTCCTTTTTCAGCAGGATCTTGTTTTCGATGCTCGCAAGATCCTCGTAGGTCTTGCTGGACAAGAGCAAAAGCAGGGAGTCCTTGATTTTGGCCATGTTCTTGTTCAATTCGTCCGCGGCGAGCTTGTCCTTGACTTCAACGTCGAGGGCCAACTTGAGAT
Source organism: Pseudomonadota bacterium (assembly GCA_018817515.1). Lineage (GTDB taxonomy): Bacteria > Desulfobacterota > Desulfovibrionia > Desulfovibrionales > Desulfovibrionaceae > Humidesulfovibrio. The sequence continues at coordinate 34,164 of JAHIUD010000109.1, read as the reverse complement.
ACCGGCGGCCCTGCGGATCGGCCAAATTCACCAGGAAGGGTGGAATGCTCACCAGCTCGCCGCCGCCTTCAACGGCAGCACCCTTCTCGCCAGCCTTCTCCCCAGCTGCCGCACCAGGGCCACCCTCGGCAGGCTTCTCACCATGCGCATCCGCGGCCTTCTGCTCCGTGGCGTTGTCACCACCGGCGGCTGCCTTCTTGCCCATCCACCACTTGTAGCCAAAAAAGCCGCCAGCACCAAGCACCGCAAGCAGCAGAACGCTGATGCCAGCGATGATGATCAGCTTCTTCTTGGACTTCTTGGGGGCCTCGCCCTCTATGGAAAGATCGCCCGTAGGCTCTTCGTCAGGTGCCTTCTTCGCCACTGGAAAACCGCCTTGTTATCGATGCAGCCGGATATTCCCGGCAACGGTGCTACACTGTCCCGCTGACCTTATCGGCCTGCATGTGCAAAAGGTATAGCCAAATCTCGAGGAAGAACGCAAGCAGCGATGCCCCAAGTCGCCAACACCAAGGGTGCCGCACCTGACTCAGGCTCCCCTTGGCCAACAGGCTTCCCCTTGGGCGGCTAATCAGCTACCTGGGTGCACAGCGCTGACGGCGCACGGAGGTTTGATGTTTCGCGACATACCACAGGCCGTAGAGGTCACGCAGGGTGCATTGAGGGGCTTGGAGGCCTGGCGCAAGGCCCAGGGCATGGAGCGCAACCGCCTGCTGCGCCAGATTCCCCCGGAGACGGGCAAGTTGCTGGCGATTCTGCTGGCGGGAGCTCCGGCGGGCGACGCCGTGGAGATAGGCACCGGCGCCGGGTATTCCGGGTTGTGGCTGGCCTTGGCGTGCCGGGCCACAGGCCGCAGGCTGCACACCTATGAGCTGGATCCGGCCAAGGCAGAGCTGGCGCGGCAAAGTTTTGTTGCGGCGGATGTGCTCGATGTCGTCGACTTTGTGGAGGGGGACGGACTGGCCGGGCTGATGAACACCGATTCGCCAGCGTTCTGCTTCATTGATGCCGAGCGCGGGCTGGCGCAGAGCGCTTTTGAGCTTGCGCTGCCCAGGCTGCCGCAAGGCGGGCTTATCTGCGTGGATAACGCCATCAGCCATGCTGCTGAATTCCAGGATTTTTTGGATGACGCCACTATCGACCCGCGTGTGGACGCGGTCATCGTGCCGGTTGGCTCGGGGCTCTTGATCTGCCGAAAGACGTGAAGAATGTAGTCGTGAAGACTGGGGGCATGAAGGTTGGCACGCCAGGCTGGCTCTAACGCCGCGGGTTGCGGACTCTGGAAGCCTTGACGTCGGCCTCGGGCGGAATGGCGTCGCCGGGCTGGATTTGCGGGGTGGCCGGGGCTACGTGCACCTGGCCGAGGGTAGCCAGCCGCGCCACGATGACTTCAGGGTTGGGGTAGGTATCCTTGATGGACAACAGGATCTCGCGCGCCTTGGGGATGTTGCGCTGTGCCTCGTAGGCATCGGCCAGCAGGTACGAACTCATGACCTTGACGTCCTGAGGCGCCTTGTCCAGGGCCTGGATCTCATCCAGGATGGTGATGGCCTTGGCCCACTGCCAGGAGAGGGCAAGGGTCTGGGCCAGTTCGTACATGGCCCGGCTCTTGGTCTCCACATCCTTGGCCTGGGCCACGCACTGGGTCAAGAGCTCCACGGCCACGTCCCGCTTGCCCAGGGCGCGATTGGCAACGGCCATGCGCATCTGGGCCTGCACGGTCTTGCCCATATCTCCCGAACTTGTGTCCAGGCAGCGGCCCCAGGCATCCAGGGCCTTCCTGCGCTGGCCTTGCAGCTCGTAGAGTTCGCCCAAGCGGAACAACAGCGGCCAGTTGACCTCGGGCCTGCTGTTGTACTCCAGCGTGGCGGTCTCAAGGAGCGTCACGGCCTTGCCGCTGTCGCCCTTGACGCCGCTTGATATCTCGACCAGGCGCGTCCAGGCCTCCAGGCGGTGCTTGCCCTGGGGATCGGACTGCAGATAGCGCTCGTAGGCCTGCTCGGCCTCGAGAAAGTAGCCCCCGGCATAGGCGTCGCGGGCAATGCTCAGGTCCAGCGCCGAGCCGCTGGGCGCGCCCCGGTCGCAGGCCGCAAGGGCCAGGACCAGGGCGCACGCCAGCGCCAGCAGAATGACTTGATTGATGGATCGCGACAGGACGCCCATGGCTGCTCCGGGGTCTAGTCCTCAGTGGGCGGCAGCTCTTCCTCGACGCCGTCCACGCCTTCCAGGCCGTCGCGCTGCACCAGGTCGAACCCGGCCACAACCTCGCCGCTGGACAGGCGCACCAGGCGCACGCCCTGCGTTGCGCGGCCCAGGTTCAGGCTCACCTGCTCAACAGGGAAGCGCACGATCTTGTTGGCGCTGGAGAGCACGACCATCTGGTCGGTCTCGGCCACCATCACCGCGCCCATGACCTTGCCGGTCTTCTCGGTGACGCGCATGTTGATGATGCCCATGCCGCCGCGCGACTGCGCCCGGTACTGGTCCAGCGGGGTTCGCTTGCCGTAGCCCAGGTCGCTGACGGTAAGCAGCTGCTCACGGTCCGGGTCGCCGGTGACCACGCCAGCCATGACGCGGTCCTTGCCGCGCAGGGCGATGCCCTTGACGCCGGCTGCCGTGCGGCCCATGGGGCGGACTTCCTCCACCGGGAAGCGGATGGCCTTGCCCTGCTCGGTGATGAGCAGCACGTTGGCCTCGTCACGCACATCGCAGACCATGATCAGCTCATCACCTTCCTTCAGGGTCACGGCGCGGATGCCGCTGCTGCGGCTGTTGGCGTAGAGTGCGGAGGAGGTGCGCTTGACCATGCCCCGGCGGGTGACGAAGAGGAACTGACGGTCCTCCAGGAACTCGCGCAGGGTGATGGCCGTGGCGATGTACTCGTCCTTGTCCAGCGGCACCAGGTTGGCGATGTGCGCGCCCTTGGCATAGCGCCCGGCCTCGGGCACCTGGTGCGCCTTCATCTGGTACATGCGGCCCTGGTTGGTGAACAGCAGCAAATGCTGGTGGTTGCTGGTCAAGAGGAAGGTGTGCACGAAGTCGCCGTCAGAGGTGCTGACGCCCGCGATGCCCTTTCCGCCGCGTTTCTGCTGCTGGTAGTTGGAGAGGTTGGTGCGCTTGATGTAGCCCCGGCGCGACAGGGTGATGACGGCCTCGTCGTCGGGGATCAGGTCCTCGATGGCGATGTCCGTGGCTTCCTCGGCCACGATCTGCGACTTGCGCGGGGTGGAGTAGTTCTCGCCCACCTCGGTCAACTCGTCGCGGATGACGCCGCGCAACACGTTCTCGTCGGCCAGGATGCTCTGCAGGTAGGCGATGAGCTTGAGCAGGGCGGCGTACTCGTCCAGCAGCTTCTCGCGCTCCATGTTGGTCAGGCGCTGCAGGCGCATGTCCAGGATGGCCTGGGACTGGATGTCGGTCAGGCCGAAGCGCTCCATGAGTCCGGCCTTGGCCTCGAGCACGCCCTTGCTGGCGCGGATGAGGGCCACGACCTCGTCGATGTTGTCCAGCGCGATCTTGAGCCCTTCCAGGATGTGCGCCCGGGCCTGGCTCTTGTCCAGGTCGAACTGGGTGCGGCGGATGATGACCTCGCGTCGGTGCTCCAGGAAGTAGGACAGGATCTGCTTGACGTTGAGCAGCATGGGCCGGTTGCCCACCACGGCCATCATGTTGATGCCGAACGAGCTTTCCAGCGGGGTGAACTTGTAGAGCGCGTTGATGACGTTGTCGGCGATGGCGCCGCGCTTGAGCTCCAGCACGATGCGGATGCCCTTGCGGTCGCTCTCGTCGCGCAGGTCGACCACGCCGTCGATCTTCTTGTCGTTGACCAGCGCGGCGATCTTCTCCACCAGGCTGGACTTGTTGAGGGCAAAGGGAATCTCGGTGATGACGACGTTTTCCTTGCCGCCCTTCTTGGCTTCCTCGACGTTGACCACGCCGCGCATCTTGATGCTGCCGCGCCCGGTCAGGTAGGCCTCGGCCAGGCCGCGCCCGGTGAAGACGATGCCGCCCGTGGGGAAGTCCGGGCCCTTGATCAAGGGCAGCAGGTCGCGGGGTCCGCAGTTGGGGTTGTCCAGCACGTGCAGGCAGGCCGCGATGAGCTCGCCCAGGTTGTGCGGCGGGATGTTGGTGGCCATGCCGACCGCGATGCCCGTGGTGCCGTTCAGGAGCAGGTTCGGCACCTTGGCCGGCAGCACCGTGGGTTCTTCCAGGGTGTTGTCATAGTTGGGCCGGAAGTCCACGGTCTTCTTCTCGATGTCGCCCAAAAACTCGCTGGCCAGCTTGCTCATGCGCACTTCGGTGTAACGCATGGCTGCTGCGGAGTCGCCGTCGATGGAGCCAAAGTTACCCTGGCCGTCTATGAGCAGGTCGCGCATGGAGAAGGTCTGGGCCATGCGCACGGTGGCGTCGTAAACCGCCGTGTCGCCGTGCGGGTGGTACTTGCCGATGACGTCGCCGACCACGCGGGCCGACTTCTTGTAGGCGCGGTTGTAGGCGTTGCCCAGCTCGTGCATGGCGAACAGGATGCGCCGGTGCACGGGTTTGAGGCCGTCGCGCACATCCGGGATGGCGCGGCCCACGATGACCGAGAGCGAATACTCCAGGTAGGATTTCTGCATCTCGCGTTCAATGGTGACGTTCTGACTCACGTATATCCTCCGTATGTGGCGGATCGGGTGGAACCGGGGGCAGAGGCTGCCGCCTCTTCCCCCAGACCCCCATCTCCGCCAGGGGGCCTGAGGCCCCCTGACCCTCCAAGGGGCTGGTCAAGGGGAAACAGGTCAACTTTAATGCTCCGCAATAGACATCAACAACCGAGGGTTCCAAGGGGAATCATTCCCCTTGGCAGGGGCTTGGGGGCAGCGCCCCCAATGCTTTCCCTTCCCTAAATATCCAAATCTTCCACGGTCATGGCGTTACGTTCGATGAACTCACGGCGCGGGGTGACGGAATCGCCCATGAGGTCGCCGAAGATGCGGTCAGCCTCCTCGGCATCGGCTATCTTGACCTGCAGCAGGGTGCGCTTTTCCGGGTCCATTGTGGTCTGCCACAACTGCTCCGGGTTCATTTCGCCCAGACCCTTGTAGCGCTGCACCGTGTAACCTCGGCGCGACTCCTCGAGCACGGTGGTGAGCAGGTCGAAGAACCCGCTCAGCCCGATCTCCACGCCATCGGCGCGCACCAGCGTGAAGCCCTCGCCGCCGCAGCTGGTGATCAGCTGCAGGTAAATCTCCTGGGCCTTGCGGTAGGTCTTGGAGGCGAAGAAATCCACGGCCAGGCGCGTGCGGTGTCCGTTGGCGCTGGTGAAGACCACGAAGATGCGACGCTCGCTCTCGTCCTCCTCCACATCCAGCACGGCCTTGAAGCCAGCGGCCAGGGCCGGGCCAACCAGGTCATCCAGGCTGTGCGCGGCAACTTCCAGCATGGGCTGCGTGGAGTTGGGCACAGGCTCGCCGTTCTCGTCGAGCAGCGGCGTATCCACGGCGATCTGGGCCAGGGCCGCGGCGGTGAAGTCCTGGGGCTGCACCAGCGCGGTCTGGATCAGGGACAGGAACAGCGCCTCCTCGATGCCCATGTGCAGGGCCTCGCGCACGCGGTCCTTGAGCTGGCGGATGGCTTCGAGCAGCTTGCGCAGCTCCTTGCCGGTGAATTCACGCGGGTCCACGCCGCCGTCGCCCACGGGCACGGTGCGCGCGGTGAGCGCCTTCTCAGCCTGGGTCAGCAGGAAGGCGTGCAGCTCCTTCTCGTCCTTGATGTATTTTTCAAACTTGCCCTTGTGCGCGCGGAACAGCGGCGGCTGGGCGATGTAGATGTTGCCCCGTTCGAGCAGCTCCCGGTACTGGCGGAAGAAGAACGTCAAAAGCAGGGTGCGGATGTGACTGCCATCCACGTCGGCGTCGGTCATGATGACGATCTTGTGGTAGCGCAGGCGGTTCCAGTCCGGTCCCTGGTCGTCATCCCCGCCGTTGCCGGGCACGCCAACGCCCATGGCCGTAATCATGGCGCGGATTTCCTTGTTGCCGAGCATCTTGTCGTAGCGGGTCTTCTCCACGTTCAGGATCTTGCCGCGCAGGGGCAAAATGGCCTGGATACGGGGGTTTCGGCCCTGTTTGGCCGAACCGCCTGCGGAGTCGCCCTCGACGATGAATATTTCACTCTCGGCGGGGTCCTTGCTCTGGCAGTCGGCCAGCTTGCCGGGCAGGGCGTTGTCGGACAAGGCGCCCTTGCGCCGGACGAGGTCGCGGGCCTTGCGGGCGGCCTCGCGGGCGCGCGCAGCGTCTACCACCTTCTCGATGATGTTCTTGGCCTCCTTGGGGTTCTCCTCAAGGAACATGGTCAACTTTTCGTACACCAGCGTGGCCACCAGGCCCGCCACCTCGGAGTTGCCGAGCTTGGTCTTGGTCTGGCCCTCAAACTGCGGCATGGGCAGCTTGACGCTGACCACGGCGGTAAGGCCCTCGCGCACGTCCTCGCCGGACAACTTCTCCTTGAGTTTCTTGGAGAGGTCGGACTTCTGGATGTAGGTGTTCAGCGCACGCGTGAGCGCGGTCTTGAAGCCAGCCAGGTGGGTGCCGCCCTCGATGGTGCGGATGTTGTTGGCGAAGCTCTGGACGTTCTCTTTGTAGCCCTGGTTGTACTGCACCGCGATCTCGGTGACCACGGTGCCGTGCTCGCCGGAATCGCTGTCGCCGATGGCGTAGATCAGATCATGCACCGGGGTCGAGCCCTGGTTCAAGTCCTCGACAAAGGAGCGGATGCCGCCCTCGAACACGAAGAGGTCCTTGGTGCCGGTGCGCTCGTCGGAGAACTCGATCTCCAGGCCACGGTTCAGGTATGCCAGCTCCTGAAAGCGCTTCTTCAGGATGGCGTATTCGTACTGGTTGGTCTCAAATATATCCTCGTCGGCCATGAAGCGGATCTTGGTGCCGTTGCCCACGGCCTCGCCAATATCCTCCACAGGGCCCGTAGGCACGCCGCGCACGTAAGACTGACGGTAGGACCGCCCGGCGCGCTTGACCGTGGCCGTGAGGCTCTCAGAGAGCGCATTGACGACGCTGACGCCGACGCCGTGCAGGCCGCCGGACACCTTGTAGGCGTTGTTGTCGAACTTGCCGCCCGCGTGCAGGATGGTCATGACGACCTCAAGGGCCGTCTTCTTCTCCTTGGGGTGCATGTCGACCGGAATGCCGCGGCCATTGTCGGACACGGTGACAGAGTTGTCCATGTGCAGGGTGACGCGCACACGGGTGCAGTGGCCGGCCATGGCCTCGTCGATGGAGTTGTCCACCACCTCGTAGACCAGGTGGTGCAGGCCGCGCACGTCGGTGGAGCCTATGTACATGGCCGGGCGCTTGCGCACCGCGGAGAGGCCCTCAAGAACAGTGATGCTGTCCGCTGTATAAGCAGCGGCGTTTTTTTCCTTGTCAGTCATGGCTAGGCATTTTCCTCGGCGTAGTAGGTCTCGTCCTGGATCATCATGGGCATGATGATGACGCTGTAGTTCTGGTCCTTGTCACCGGCGATGCCGCAGGGGGCCTCGGGGCCGGTGAGGATGAAGGTGACCTGTTCAGACACATAGTGCGAGAGGATCTCGATCAGGTTGCGGGTGGGGAAGGCAATGCGCTGCATATCGCCCTGGAATGCGGCTGCCAACGGCTCCTGGGCAGTGCCCACGTCCTGGCCCTGGCTGTAGAGCACCACCTCGCCCGGGCTGAACAGGAAGTACGTGCAGCGGTTGGAGTCGGTGTTGAAGATGCTGATGCGCTCCAGGGATTCCATGAGCTCGGCGCGCTGCACGGTGAGCTGGGAGGACGCCGGGTCCTTCAACTTCGACAAAAAGCCCTGGTAATTTGGATACTGGTAGAATGACAGCGGCAGGCTGAAGGTCTCGCGGTGGTCGCCGGTGCGCAGGAACAGGCGCTTTTCGCCCAGCGAAAGCTCGATCTCCTCACTGCCCAGCCACTTATTGAGCTCGGCCAGGTACTTGCGCTGAATCAGCGCGCCCTCGCGCGGGAGCAGGTTAAAGATGTCGTCATTGACGAAGGTGAACATGGCGAACTGATGGCCGTTCAGGCCGCAAACCTCAACGCGCTTGCCGGAAGCGTCCTGCTCAGGCTTCAGGTACAGGCAGGCGATGGCCTCCATGCTGTCCTCTTCGCTGATGCAAAAGCCGATCTTGTCGATGATCTCATGCAGGAAGTCCCCGCTCCAGAACACGGTGCCACCAGCCTCGCCCCCGGCTGTGGCATCAGTCACGACATCGGGAAACGGCGCAAAAGGCTGAAACCACTCGGGCTCGTTGGCGGGCAGCTTGTACTTGCGGCTGCCCTGCTCCACCAGGACGTTCTTGCCCTCGGCGTCAGCCTTGAGCGTCAGCTCACCGGCGGGCAGCTTGCGCACCAGATCGCAGAAGGCGCGTCCCTGGACGCCGACGCGACCCGGCGTGTTTACCTGAGCCGGGTACTCGCCGCAGAACTCCAGGCTCGAATCAGTGGACATGATCTTCAGACTGCCCTCGGCAGCCTCCAGCCAGATGCTGCGCAAAAACGCCGCACCGGTCTTGGCCGGGATGATGCCCGCGGATTTCTGCAAGCCCTCAATGATCTCGTCTCTGTTTACCTTCACAAACATACATATTCTCCTTGATGGCTTCTATGAGCAGCGCCTGTTTGTTCGAAACAGTGGCAACATCACGGTTTTTATGCCTTTTATACAAACATTGACTGTCGCTTCACGGGAACAGAGTGTCGTTTCACGCGGCCAAAACACGGTTCAGCCAGCTTGTCGACAACGAACCTTCAAATCTTTCAACAGCTGTTTCATTTCCTTGCCATCTTCCTGCATTTCTTTGATCTTTTTAACGGAATAGATGACCGTGCTGTGGTCCTTGCCGCCAAATGTTCGCCCCAGGACCGGGTAGGACTGGCCTAAAAGCTCCCTGCACAGGAACATGGATACCTGGCGAGCCAGGGCGATGCCTTGCCGCCTGTCCTCGCCCATGACGTCCTTGCGCTTCACCTGATAGTGCTGGCACACGGTTTCGATGATGCTGTCCGCCGTGACCTTGGGCAGGTCGCGCTCCTCGGTGTTGGACAGGATATGGTCGAAGTCACGCGAGGAAATGTCTTTTCGGACCAACTCTCGGAAGGCCAACAGCTTTATGAGGATGCCGTTGAGCGCGCGAAAATTTTGAAAGCGTTGCGCCAGAACCAGTATCTGCTCCTTGGACAGCGGCAGCTTCTTGGCCCGCACGCGTTCCTGGATAAGCGCCACGCGGATCTCCATGTCCGGCTGCTTGAGGCTGACCACCAGGCCTCCCTCCAGGCGCGAGCGCAGAGCCGGGATGATGTCCTCGTAGGCGCCGATGCGGTCCTGGCAGGTGAAGACCATCTGGCGCTTGCTGTCATGGAACTGGTTGAAGAGCACCAAAAGCTCCTGCTGGAGGCGGTCGTCCCCGGCCAGCCAGTGGATGTCGTCCACCAGGAGGAACTGGTGCGCGGCCACGTGGCTGCGCGCGGCCATCTGGTCGCTCTGGGACAGCAATGTGCGCAGCCCCTCGCCCGTGGTCACCAGAATGTCGGACAAAGGCTGGTTCTTGGCCATCTCGTTGGCGATGGCCTTCAAGAGGTGGCTTTTGCCCGAGCCGGACTTGCCGCAGATGACAAAGGGATTGAACTGGGCCAGGCCGTCGCGGGCCACCTGCCGCGCCGTTTCCAGCGGGAAGTAGTTCTTTGAGTTGGTCAGAAAGCTCTCGAAGCTGTACTGCGCGTCAAAGGGGAAGCTGAGCTTCCGGGGCACCGGGTCGCCACTGTGGCCATTGCCGTTCGGGCGGCGCAGGCCAGGGGTGACGTAGCGGATGTCGCAGGCGCCGCCATGAAAGCGGTGGAGCTCGGCCTCGAAGCGGTCCTGCATGCGTCCGGCGAACCACTGTGCGAAATAACTATGCGGGAAAGCTATACGTATTTCGTGGCCACCCTCAGACTTCTGTATGTCCAGGGGGTCGAGCCAGCGTTTAAGCTCCTGCTCGGTGCAGGAGCCCGCAAGGTGTTCACGCAGGGCTTTCTTCACGGTCCTGTGGCCTGTATCCTTCGTCCAATTTGTGGAAAAACAAGGAGAATTTTCTTGGGTTCGCAGCGTGCCCCAGGGCGCTCCTGCATCCGCCCTAGTCCTACCCGAAAAGCCTTCCGATGCCAAGCGAATAGCGCACGGCCCCGGCGGAAAAAGAATTGCCAACCGCAGCGATTTAAGCCATGTTCAACGAGGCGGAAGACAAAAAGTTTTTCCACAGTTTAAGGCAAGTTTTCAAGAGTGTGTTCAAACGAACCTGGGCCGCTCTTGACCTGAGTATAGACCAAAGACGCAGACAGTGGCGAAGACGCAAGGAAGAGATTGCAGATATGGGCGGCAAGCAAGGCCAGGCCACGGCTTTTAAGGTGGTCATAGCATCGGACAAGGTGCGCGTGCGCAAGGCCCAGCCCCCGGTGTCCAAGCCCATGGACGACAGGCGGCGAAAGGCCCCCAGGCGCAAACCAGATTTTTTAGCGGACGCGGGCCAAGCCGACAACGGCTAGCGGCCAGGCGGCCGCAGGCCGATAATACCGCCGCGGCCCGCAGTGGGAGCGGCGGCAAGCAGCAAGAGTTCCAGCAGCGGAGGAAGCACATGGCCGGGAAAGCCAAGACCGGAAAGACCATCGCCGAGATCAACGAGCGCATCCAGAAGGGCAAGGCCGTGGTTCTCACGGCGGAGGAGATGGTCGAGACTGTCCGCCGCCTGGGCAAGACAAAGGCGGCCAAAGAGGTCGACGTCGTCACCACGGGCACCTTCTCTCCCATGTGCTCATCAGGCATGCTCTTCAATTTCGGCCAGGAGCCGCCGCTGATGAAGGCCAGCCAGGTCTGGCTGAACAACGTGCCCTGCTACGCCGGGCTGGCCGCAGTGGACGCCTATTGCGGCGCCACCGAGGCCAGCGCCGACGACCCCCTGAACAAGGTCTACCCGGGCCGCTTCGCCTATGGCGGCGGGCATGTCATCGAAGACCTGCTGCGTGGCAAGCCCGTGCGCCTGCGCGCCAAGTCCTATGGCACGGACTGCTACCCGCGCAAGGATCTGGAGAAGGACGTCACCCTGGCCAGCCTGCCCGGCGCCTGGCTGCTCAATCCGCGCAACTGCTACCAGAACTACAACTGCGCCGTGAACATGAGCGGCCGCACCATCTACACATACATGGGCCCGCTCAAGCCCGGCTGCCGCAACGCCAACTACGCCACTGCGGGCCAGCTCTCGCCCCTGTTCAACGATCCCTACCTGCGCACCATCGGCCTGGGCACGCGGATCTTCATGGGCGGCGGCATCGGCTATGTCATCGGCGCGGGCACCCAGCATGTGACCAAACCGCCCAGAAACGAGCGCGGCATCCCGCTGGCCGCCTCGGGCACGCTGATGCTCAAGGGCAACCTCAAGGGCATGGATCCGCGCTACGTGCGCGGCCTGTCCCTCATCGGCTACGGCTGCTCGCTGAACCTGGGCGTGGGCATCCCCATCCCCATCCTGGACGAGGAGATGGCCTGGTTCACCGGCGTGGCCGACGCGGACATCCAGATGCCCGTCAAGGACTACGGCTACGACTATCCCAACGGCATCAGCCGCACCATCTGCCACGTGAACTTCGAGGAGCTCAAAAGCGGAAGCATCACGGTGAACGAGCGCGTCACGCCCACGGTGCCCGTCACCAGCTACTCCATTTCGCTTGAGATCGCCGAAACCCTCAAGAAATGGATTGAGGACGGCAAGTTCCTGCTCACCGAGCCTCAGTGCGAGATACTGTCCATGTGAGGAGACCAAGGGAGGCCGCAAGCCTCCCTTTTTTTTGCTGGATGTTCTTTTTGATGCGCGCCTGACGTGGCCCACGGCCTTGCAAGGCCTGGAGAAATGGCTATGATGGCCCGGCGGGCACAGGCAAAACGTGCCACCAGCGTAACCCTCAACGCCAAAGTCAAAACCATGCCCGAAATATTCCGCGCGGCTCACATCGCGCCCATGACTCCCGGCTGGCCCCTTTATGAGGACGCCGCCGTCGTGGTCCACAACCAGAGCATCCTGGATGTGGGCCCCTATGACCACATGCGCCGCAAATTTGAGGGCCCAGTGCGCGACCTGGGCGGGCTGACCCTGGCCCCGGCCGTGTTCAACAGCCATGTCCACCTGGAGATGACGCACCTCTTGGGCAAGACCGTCTCAGGCCAGGGCTTCGTGACCTGGATCAAGAGCCTGCTGGCCAACGACGCCTATGATGTGGACGAGCCCCTGGTGCGCAGCGAGCTGACCCGGCTGGAAAACCTGGGCTGCTCCTTCCTGGCCGACATAAGCACGCGCAACGCGCCGCGCCTGGCCGAGATCCTGGCCGGCAGCGGACACAGCTTCACCTCCTTCCAGGAGGCCATTGGCAGCGTGACGCCGGACAATCCCGAAACGCTGCTGCATCAGGTCCAGGCCGTGGCCGAGAGCGGCCGCGGGGCCTGCGCCGTGGCCGGGCACGCGCTGTACAGCACCAGCCCGGTGCTTATGGCCGCGGCCAAGGCCGCCAGCTCCGCGCATGGCTTGCCCTTTTCCATGCACCTGGCCGAGCACGCCGACGAGGACGCCATCCTGCTCACAGGCAAGAGCGCCTTTCTGGACATCCTGCGCGAGCGCGGCTTCATCACCGGGTACGACGCCCCGGGCAAGCGCCCCGTGCCCCTGGCGTCTGAGCTGGGCCTGCTGGACAAGGCCACCCTGTGCGTGCACTGCGTCACCGTCAACGACGAAGACATCGCATGCATCGCGGAAAGCCGCGCCAGCGTCTGCCTGTGCCCGCGCAGCAACGAGTACATCGGCGTGGGCCAGGCCCCGCTGAAAGCCTTCCTGGATGCGGGCGTGAACCTTTGCCTGGGCACGGACGGCCTGTGTTCCAACACCGACCTTGACCCCTACGCCGAGCTGGCCTGGCTGGCCGCGCAGAACCCCGGCGTCATGAGCCTGTGCCAGGGCCTGGCGCTCATAACCGCAAACCCGGCGCGGTTCTTCGGGCCGCTGGTGCCAGGGGTGGAGGCGCTGGGCAGCCTGGCCCCGGGCAAGGCCGCGCGTTTCTCCGTGGTGCCGCAGAGCGTGCTCGAAGCGTTTTCCCAGGAATTTTGACCAACCCGCCCGAAGCGGGGCAGCTCGGCAGCCAAACCTGCCGGGAAGGAAAGGACGCCGCCATGCAGTGGAAACACAAGGACCTGCTCGACATTTCCCAGCTCTCGGCGGAAGAGGTGCGCCACGTCCTGGCCACAGCCGCCTATTTCCGGGAGATCAACAGCCGCCCGGTGAAAAAGGTGCCGACCCTCAAGGGCCGCAGCGTGGTGCTGTTCTTCGCGGAGGCCAGCACGCGCACCAAGACAAGCTTCGACATGGCGGGCAAGCGCCTCTCGGCGGACACCTTCGCCCTGGCCAAGAGCGGTTCCAGCCTGACCAAGGGCGAGACATTGAAGGATACCGCCCTGACCCTCCAGGCCATGAACCCGGACGGCATCGTCATCCGCCACGCCTCCAGCGGGGCCGCGCAGTTTCTGGCCGAACGCCTGGAATGCAGCGTCATCAACGCCGGCGATGGACGCCACGCCCACCCCACCCAGGCCCTGCTCGACGCGCTGACCCTGTCGCGCCGCTGGAACGGCGACTTCGCGGGCAAGACCGTGCTCATCCTGGGCGACATCTCCCACAGCCGGGTGGCGCGCTCCAATGTTCTGCTGCTGACCAAGCTTGGCGCAAACGTGCGCCTGTGCGGCCCCAGAACGCTTTTGCCGCCGCGCCTGGACACCTGGCCCGTGACGGTCTTCTCCGACGTTGCCAAGGCCGCCCAGGGCGTGGACGCGGTGATGTGCCTGCGCCTGCAGCTGGAGCGGCAACAGGCGGGACTGTTGCCGGGCCTGCGCGAGTATGCGCGCACCTTCGGGCTTTCGCCCCGGCACATGGCCCTGGCTGCTCCGGGCGCCTGCGTGCTGCATCCCGGCCCCATCAACCGGGGGGTGGAGATCGACTCCCCCCTGGCCGACAGCGCCGAGAGCCTGATCCTGGAGCAGGTGGAGAACGGGGTGGCCGTGCGCATGGCCCTGCTCTACCTCTACCTGACCCGCAAATCCCCGGATGCCGCGCAACCCGGCATCCCCGCCTGAACATGAAGGAACAGGAGGCCGCCATGCCTGAGAACAACAAACCACAACAGGTCAAAAAAATCGACCTCGCGGTGCGCTCGGCCCTCTGGCTCGGCCCCTTGAAGAGCCAGGCCAAAGCCAGCAATCAGAAGGGCTCACAGCCTGCAAGCCCGCTTGGAAAAATGCAGCAGCCCAAGGGCCAGCTCGTCGACGTGCTGGTGGCCAAGGGCCGCATCGTGTCCGTGGTGCCCGCTGGCAGCCTGGACGTGCGGGCCGCTCGTGAGGTCGACGCGCGCGGCCTGCTGCTCTTGCCGAGCCTCACCGACGCGCACACCCACCTGCGCGAGCCCGGCCAGGAGTACAAGGAGGACATCGCCTCGGGCTTGTCCGCCGCGGCCCATAGCGGTTTCTCCAACATCATGTGCATGGCCAACACCAGGCCCGTCAACGACAACGCCAGCGTCACCGAGTTCATGCTCGAACAGGCCCGCAAGAGCTGGCCGCCCGCCGTTGGCGTGGGCCCGCGCCTGTACCCCATCGGCGCGCTGACCAAGGGCCTCAAGGGCCAGGAGCTGGCCTCCATGGCCGACCTCACGGCCGCGGGCTGCGTAGCCTTCTCCAACGACGGCAGGCCCATGGAAAACACTGAGCTCATGCGCCGGGCCATGGAATACTGCCAGGACCTGGGCCGCGTGGTCATCGACCACTGCGAGGATCCCTTCCTGGCCCCGGCAGTCGGGGTCAACGAGGGCGAGGTCTCCAGCCGCCTGGGCCTCGTCGGCCAGCCGGACATCGCCGAGGCCATCCAGGCCGCGCGCGACGTGCTCCTGGCCGAATACCTGGGCGCGCCCATCCATCTGGCGCACATCTCCTGCGAAAAGAGCGTGGCCGTCATCCGCGCGGCCAAGGCCAGAGGGGTCGACGTCACCGCCGAAACCTGCCCACACTACCTGACCCTCACCGAAGACGAGGTGGCGGACTACAGTGCCAACGCCAAGGTCAACCCGCCGCTGCGGCCCCGGGCCGATGTGGAGGCCCTGCTCGACGCGCTGGCCGACGGCACCATCGACATGCTGGCCACCGACCACGCGCCCCATGCCGCCCACGAGAAGGAGGTCGAGTTCGACCAGGCCCCCTGCGGCATCTCCGGCCTGGATACCGCGCTCGCCACCACCTGGGAGCTGGTGCGCACGGACAAGCTGCCCTTTGACGCCTTCCTGCGCGCCTGGACCAGCGCCCCCTGCCAGCGCTTCGGCCTGCCGCTGTGCTCCTTCGCCCCGGGCGACCCGGCGGACTTCCTGCTCTTCGACCAGGACGCCGCCTGGACCGTCAGCGCAGAGACCATGAAGAGCAAGAGCAAGAACACGCCGCTACTGGGGCGCACCCTGCGCGGACGGGTTGTGGCCCATTTCCTTGCGGGCAAATCCGTGCTAGAGATTTAACCCACGGGCGTATAGGCCCGCGAAGCATCGAGAACCCCCCGGTCCGGCCAGGCGTCGGGCCTCATGCGACAGGTCCCACGCGTGGGACCACCCCATATGGAGGAAGAATGAGCCAGCCTTTCAAGGACGCCGTAAGCCTGTGCAAAAGCATCATGCGCAACGGCTACGACGCCTACGTCATCAACGCCCGCCTGCAAAAGACCGTCCTGGCGGAGGCCGCCGACAAGGACGTGCTGGCCATGGACATCAGCACCGAGCTTGACTTCGACGGACTGAAGCGCCTGTTCCCGAACCTGGAAACCTGCACCGAACAGGGCGTCACCGGGCTCATCCACCAGAGCGGCGTGACCTTCTATTTCCACCCCGCCAGCGTGGACGACGGCGGGCACCCCGAAGAATGCGTGACACGGCTCACCCCGCGTCTGCTCAAGGTCCTGGAACAGAAGGGCGAGATACCTCTCTCCGCCGCCTGCCCCTACCTGCCCAGCCCCCAGGAGCAGGATCATGGCCTGGCCGGATTTGACGAGGGCATGGTGCGCATCAAGGGCTTCCCCGACCAGGTGCTCAAGCAGGACTACCTGCTGGCCGTGCGGGCCATGCGCTTCTCCGCCAACTACCATCTGCCCATCGAGCCGAACACTTGGCTGGCCATCATCCGGGGCGCGCGCCGCGTGCTCGACTACTGCCCCGTGGCCGACATCATGGACGAGTTCCGCAAGGTCGAAGCCGAAAACCTCTGGCAGTTCGTGCAGCTCCTGTTCGAATGCCAGATCCTGCACGGGCTGCTGCCGGAAATCGCCGCCCTATCGCGCGTCAAGCAGATCAAGAATCCCGAGGAGGGCGAGGAGACCGTCTTCATCCATACCCTCAACGTCATGCGCCACTACCCCGAAGTGCTGCCCTACGATTGGTACGGCACCATCGCCTGCATGTTCCACGACGTGGGCAAGCTCTACACCGCCGAATACTCCGATGGTCAGTGGAGCTTCCTCCAGCACCACCGCGTGGGCGCCAAGGTTACACGCAAGATACTGAACCGCCTGCACTTCCCGCCCGAAGACATCGACCTCATCTGCACCCTGGTGCGCGACCACATGCGTCCGCACTTCATGCTCACCGACAAGGGCATGCGCCGCCTCAAGGCCATCGACGAATACCCGCGCATCCTGGAAATGGTCCGCGCAGACATCAAGGCCAGGAACGGCTCCTACCGGGAATTCAACCACAACCTGAAAATGTTCGAACGCGCCGACACGCCCGAAGAAGCCCTGGAACCGCTGCTCAACGGCCGTGACATCATGCAGGCCACCGGGCTTAACCCCGGACCGACCGTGGGCATCATCCGCGATGAGCTGCTCAAAGCCCAAATCGCCGGCGATGTCACCAACCTCGACGAAGCCAAAGCCTTCGTCAAACGCTACGCCCAGGAAGAACGCCTGGTGTAAAGCAAGAGCCTCCGGCGGTCGGGGGGCATGATGCCCCCCGAACCCCCTCATTGCGCCGAAAGGGCTGTTTCAGGAGGAACCTGAAACAGCCCTTTCGGCTTGTGTGAGTCAGGGGAAACCACGAGAGAGGTCTTTCGGTTTCGCTCCTAAAAAGGGCCAACCGTGCGCGATATTTTGAGCGTCTGCGCTCAAAATATCGCGCACATTGCCAGGGCCAAGATCAGCCAACGCATCTGCCCTCGCCACCCCCGGCACAGACCAATGGGGGGTCCGGGGGCCTCAGGCCCCAGGCCGCCGGAGGCATCCCAGTCCTTTGGCGCTGCCTTACGAGCCTTGCAGCAGCTTCATGTAGTGTTGGATGCCGTGTTGGATGTCGTAGTTGGCCACGATGTCGGCCCGGGCCTGCGTGCGCAGGTGGGTGACGTTCTCGGGGTGCGCCAGGGCCGCTTCAACCAGATTGGCGAGGCCATCGTTGTCGAAGAAGTCGAAAGTCAAGCCGTTTTCGTTGTGGCGCAGGACTTCCAGCACGGGCGGTGTGGCCGAGCCCAGCACCAGGCAGCCGCAGCTCATGGCCTCGAGCATGGACCAGGACAGCACGAAGGGGTAGGTGAGGTAGACGTGCGCGGCGGAGACCTGCAGGAGCGAGCGGTAGGTGAGGTATGGGATCTGTCCGGTGAAGACCACGCGCGTGAGGTCGAGCTGCGGCCCAACCTCGGCCAGGAGCTTTTCGCGCCAGTTGGCGGCGTCTTTGGGCGCGCGGCCGTAGCTTACCGAGTCTCCGCCGACGATGACCGTGAGGGCCTCGGGGCAGCGGCGCTGGATGTCCGGCAGGGTGCGCATGAGCCTGTGGAAGCCCCGGTAGGGCTCCAGGTTGCGGGCCACGAAGGTGATGACCGGGTCGCCTGGCGCAAGCTCGCGGCCATCCGGCAGGGCGAAGCGCGCGGCCTTGTCCGGGGCCATGAGCGTGGTGTCCACGCCCTCGTGCGCCACCTGTATCTTGTGGTGGTACGTTGCCGGGTGCACCGAACGCTGCCAGGCCGTGGGCGAGACCGCTGCGTCGCACAGCTCCAGATTGGTCAGGTGCAGCATGTTGCGGCAGCGCAGGTTGGCGCGCTGATCGAAATCAGCCTCCGTGCCCGGCTCAAAGCCAACGTCCACGCCCTGGGCATGGTAGAAGAACTCGAACAGCGACACCAGGCGCACGTCCGGGAACACGTCCTTGACGTACAAGGCCTCGCCCCAGCCGGGATGCGCCAGCACCACGTCCGGCACAAAGCCCCTGCCGCGCAGCTGCGTCAGCGCGTGCGCCACCACCTCGCCATGGGCCACGCCGCTTGAAACCGTAGCCAGAAAGCGGTGCCCGCCGATCTTGAGCTTCTTTGAATCGTAGCGCACCAGGTCGACGCCAGCCAGGCCCGGGGCCTGCATGTTGCCCACACCCACCAGGCGGTGCCCGCCCTGCACCAGGTGCCGCACAATGTGCCGGAACTGGCCAGGGAAGTTTCGGTGCAGCACGACGACGTTCATAATGTCCCCTGTAGCCCCAGCACCCACCCAAAGGCAATGCCCTGCGTCCAAAAGCGATATGCCTCCGGCGGCTGTGGGGCCTGAGGCCCCCCAGGCCCCCCCATTGCGCCGAAAGGGCTGTTTCAGGAGGAACCTGAAACAGCCCTTTCGGCTTGTGTGGGTCAGGGTAAACCACGAGAGAGCTCTTTAGGTACCGCTCCAAAAATAGGGCCAACCGCGCATGGCCAGGCAACAACTCTCCCCAAAGGGGCCAACCGTGCGCAGGTATTTCGGCGTCCTCGCCGAAAACCTGCGCACATTGCCAGGGCCAAGCCCAGCTGACGCCTCTGCCAGCCCCACCCCCGGCCCAGGCCTATGGGGAGTCCAGAGGGCCTCAGGCCCTTTGGCGGGGTCCAGGGGCAGCGCCCCTGCGCTCAGTACAGGGCGAGCAGGGACTGGATCTTGAGTCGGGCGTGCTGGTTTGTGGCTTGGGCGGCGGCCACGGACAGGCGGTCGGCGATGGACACGTCGCGGTCGGTGGTGACCTGCCCGGCCAGGGTGAGCAGCTCGGCCTTGGCGGTGGGGTTGTTCTGGCTTTTGGCGAGGGTTTTGAGTTGTGCGCCCAGGCGCAGTCGGGCCTTGTTCCAGACGACGGGCTCAGCGGACTGTGCCTCGGCCATGAGTGAGCGTGTGGCAACGTGGGTTGCGGGCGCGCTATGCGGCTTGGCGCTGGCGATGCGTGCGGCTTCTGGCGCACGCGGTGGTGCGTGCTCGGGTCTGGGGGAGAGCAGGTAGCGGTGGTTGTTTTCGCGTTTTCCGGTGGCGTATTCGTCGCGGATGGCGAGCAGGGACATGGCGCGGGTGCCGGACACCGATTCGACGTACTGGATGAGGTCGAGAGCTTCGGCGTGGGTGCCGACGACACCAACGAGGCAGATTTCGCCTTGCACGGCGGAGACTTCGACCCCGGCGTTCTTGTGCAGAATGTAGCGGCTAAGCGCCATGCGGGTGGAACTTTCGAGGAAGTCGTCCTTGAGCCCGGCGTAGGGATTTTCAAGGTCGTTCAAGCGCAGCACGCCCATGACTTCGTCGACGCCCTTGACGCTTTGCAGGGTCTTGATGATGTGGTCGCGCTGGGTTTCGTTTTCCACCACACCCACAGCGAAAATGTCGCCATTGTAGGCGTACACTTGCACGTCGGAGGCGGCCTGCTCAGTCAGCAGCGAGCTTTTGGCCTTCATGGTGAGCATGTTGTCGCGCAGGATGGTGTTCATGTCGCGTTCGTCTGCGGCGAGCTGCGCGGTCTGGTAGATGTTCTTGACGCCGCTGAAGGCCAGGGAGGCGGTTCTGGGCGCGGCCAAGGAGGCCGTGGTGGACAGGGCGAAGGGCAGCATGGCGCAGCCTCCGGCGCCGAAGAGCATGAGGGCCAGCAGGCTGAGCACCAAGGCGCGCACGCCGTTCCGGGTGAAGGACCGGGCGCGGCTGTGTGCGGCGAGCGTGTTGGGGCGGCGTGTGGTTTCCATGCCTTCGCATAAGCAAAGGCTGTGCCAAGGGCATGATTTGCCTGGTGCCCAAGGGCTGCCGGGTGTTTCAGGGCTGCACGCCGTGGGAGCTTGCGGTCAGAATCACGTCGGTTTGTTTTGGGATTGCATGACCTTGTGCATGGTCTTGCTCTGGTGCATGCGCTGGTCGGCAAGGTGCCGGGTTTGGCCCGCCGTGCGGAAACTCGAATTTGTTGTGCTGGGTCCGGGGAAGCGGCGGGGGAGCTCAGGTGTTTACGGCGGGCTTGTCCTGTTCCAGCAGGCGCTTGTAGCGCTCGTACTCGCTGAGCAGGCAACCGCAGTACTGCTGGCGGTAGATGCCCCACTCCTTGGACAGGCGCACGCCCTCCAGCAGGCCGGGGCGGAAGTCCTCGGGCAGGAAGGCGAGGTCCGGCCCGGCGTGGCGCTCGCCAGCGGCCAGGATGGCCTTGCGGTTCTGATAGCGGCTGTAGAGCAGGGTGCTGGTGAACCTGGCGAAGCCGAGGCTGCGCGCCACCCTGGCCGCCACCACGAAGCGCAGGTCGTAGCATTTGGGGCAGCGCTGTTTCATGTCGTCCATGCCGGCTCCCAGCTCGGCCATGGCCGCGAGCCAGGGGCCGGGGTGTGCGGCGGCAGGGCCGGACTCGGCGGGATGGCCGGAGTCGGTGGCCTCGTCGGCGAAGATGACGGGCGTATCCATGCGCTGGGCCACGGCCAGCAGGCCCTCGCGTCGGCGCAGGTACTCGGACAGCGGGTGGATGTTGGGGTTGTAGAAGAAGAGCGTGGGGGCCAGCCCCAGGTCGCGCAGGCGCTGCACGGACATGATGCTGCACGGCCCGCAGCAGGCGTGCAGCAGGATGGCGTTCTCACCGGGCGCGGCGGTGGGGTGCAGAGGTTCTGGGCTGGGCATGGCTTGCCTTGTGATGTTGTGGATGGTTGTGCTTCGGCGCGCGGTGTTGGCCTCTCGCTGCCGCCCGAGTATGGCAGCCGGGCTACGGCAGCTTGGTGTTGACCACGATCTCCACGCGGTTGTCCAGGCGCGCGCCCATCTCGGTCAACAGCTCGCGCTTGTTGTTCAGCATGTAGATGGCCAGCTCCTGGCCCAGGGGCACCTGGAGCGGGTTGGGGCAGCCGGGGCGGCGCAGCAGGCGGTGGATGGTCTTCATGGCCTGGAGCGACTGCCATTCCAGGTTCCTGCGGATGCCCGTGCCGCCGCAGCAGGGGCAGGGCTCGGTGGACACGCTGATGGCCGAGGAGCCCAGGCGCTGGCGCACCAGCTCCATGAGGCCGAAGGGCGAGATGCCGGAGACATCGGTGCGCGCGCGGTCGTTCTTCATGGCCAGGCGCACGACCTTCTCCACATCGCGGATGTGCTTGGGGTCCTTCATCTCGATGAAGTCGATGACGATCTGTCCGCCGATGTCGCGCAATTTAAGCTGGCGCACGATTTCCTCGGCGGCCTCTGTGTTGGTCTTCTGGGCCATGCGCGCAAAGCTCTGCTCGCCTCCGATCTTGCCAGAGTTGATGTCGACTGAGGTCAGGGCCTCGGTGTGGTCGAACACCAGGCGGCCGCCGGAAGGCAGGGTGACCTCGCGCGAGTAGATCTGCTCCACCTGCTTGGTCAGGCCGAAGCGCTCCCACATGGTCTTGTCGTGGTCGGCGTGCAGCTTGACCATGTTCGGGCTCTTGGGGAAGGCCAGGGCCACGTAGTCGCGGATCTGCTCAAAGGTGTCGGGGTCGTCCACCCAGACCTCGGCCACTTCCGGGGTCAGGTAGTCGCGCGCGGCGCGCACGGCCAGGTCCAGCTCCTTGTAGACCAGGGCCGGGGCCTTCTCGGTCTGGGCCTTCTTCTTGATCTCACCCCAGAGACGGTGCAGCACCTTGTAGTCGCGCGTCAGCTCGGTCTTGGCGCGACCGATGCCCGCGGTGCGCACGATGAGCCCCACGCCCTCGGGCGGGCTGATCTGGTCGATGCAGGACTTCAGGCGTTCGCGCTCCTTCTCGTCCTCGATCTTGCGGCTGACGCCCTGCTGGTCGCGCCCCAGGGTGTAGACAAAATAGCGGCCCGGCAGGGACAGGTAGCAGGTGACGAAGGCGCCCTTCTTGCCAGTGGGCTCTTTGACCACCTGGACCAGGACCTCCTGGCCGGGGCGCAGCACCTTCTGGATGAGCGGGTAGCGGGCGCCCTTTTTGAGCGGATAGGAGCCCTGGTAGTACTCGGGGTGGACCTCGTCGATCTGCAGGAAGCCGTTGCGCTCGGCCCCGTAGTTGATGAACGCCGCCTGCAGCGCGGAGTCGATGTTGTGGATGTAGCCCTTGTAGATGTTGCCCTTGGTCTTGGCCTGGTGCAGCATTTCCACGTAGTATTCCTGCACGAGGTTGTCCTCGGTGAGCACCACCTCCACCAGTTCGTTCGGCAGTACGCCGATGAACATCTTCTTGGCGCGCTTCTTCTTGGAGTCCGCCGCTTCCTTGGGCTCCTTGGCGGCGGCAGGCTCCCGCCGGCCTTTCTGCTCCTTGCGTTCCGATGAACCCGGGGCGGTCTCTACGCCGTCCATGCCAGCATCGCCACCCGCGTCCGTGCTTGAGTCCACACCAGCGCTTTTGGCCGCAGCCTTGGCGGCGGAAGACTTGCCGCGCCCGCCGCGACTGCGGCTCCTGGGCTTGGGTGTGGCCACAGCCGCCTCGGTGCCGGGCTGGCTGTCTTGAACGTTCGGGGAAATATCGTTGGCGGGCTGTCCATCCAGAGAGGGCGGGGCCTCGTGAGGAGGCAGACCATCAAGGGAGGCCTGGCTGGCGGCATCGCCCGGAGCCGCACCTTCGGCGCTTTTGCTGCGCCCGCGCCCGCGTCCGCGCCCGCCGCGTCTGCCGCGCGAGCGTTTGGGCTTGGCGTCCTGGGGCTGCCCGTCGCCGTGCGAGGCGTCGCCCTGCAGGCTCTCGGGCCGGGTGTCCGTGCGGGTATCTGTGCGGGAGTCGGAAGCGGCTTGTGCGCTGCCAGAGCCCTCCGCCTGGGGCGGGGCCTGGGTGTCGTTGGCATCACTCATGAAAAGAACCTCGGGAGATAGAAAATTGTGAAGAAATTCGGGCCATCCACACGTTGCAGAGGGGCCTTAAGGCGTCGGCTGGTCGGTCCGGGCCTGGTAGTAGTCCTGCCCGTCCTGCTGGCGCACCGCTATGCGGCCCGCGCCGAGCAGCTCCACCAGGACGGCCGATACCTCGCCCTGGTCTGCGAGCAGGGCCTCCGCCAGCTGCGCGCCCGTCTGTGGTCGGCGCGCCAGGGAGGCCAGGAGGCGTGCGCGGAGTTCCTCCGGCTGCATGCCTCTGGTCTGTTCTTGCCCATTTTTCTCGCGCTCCGCAAGCCTTGTGCCTGCGCCGGGCTTAAGAGCGGCCACGGTTTGCCCCAGGCGCTCCCGCCAGCGCGACAGGGTTTGCGTGTCCACGGCCTGGGCGCAAGCCTCCGTGCCCGGGCGCGAAAGGGTCACCACGTCCACGCGGTCAGGTTGCAGACGGTTGCAGAAGGCCGCCAAAAGTTCCAGGTTCTGCTCGGAGTCATTGACCCCAGCCACCAGCAGAATCTCCAGGAACATCTTGGTGTGCCTGGCCTGGCTGTCTTCCCGAAAAGCCAGGATGCCGTCCGCAATGGCCTTGGGGTCAAGGCCCGGATGCGCCCGGTTCACGCGCGCAAAATCCTCCGGCGCCAGGGAGTCCAGGCTGGGCAGCAGCATGTCCGCCGCCGTAAGTTCGGCGCGCACAGCCGGGTCGGTCATGAGGGTCGAATTGGTCAGCACCGCCACGGGCACGCCCGGCAACAGCCTGCGCACACCTTTAATGATGGCGGGAAGGTCGCTGTTCAGCGTGGGCTCGCCCAGGCCGCCCAGGGTCACCACGTCAGGCAGGGCCTGGTTCGCCGCAATGCGCGCGGCCTCCCAGCGCTCCAGCTCGGCCAGCAGCGCAGGCGCGGGCACGTAAGCCTTGCGCACCAGCGTCAACTGCTCCAGTGCGCCGGACTCGCAGTACACGCAGTTCATGGAGCAGACGCGACGTCCCAGCAGGTCCAGCCCGAGCGAGCGGCCCAAGCGGCCCGACATCACCGGCCCGAACACGTAGCGAAATGCCTCTGCCTGCGCCAACTGCACCCCCAAAACACCCCTGCGCGAACTTGACGCCGGAGGCCCCACCCGATAGGCCCTTGCCAGCGCGGACCTCTCCGCGCACGGAGGAACTCAAATGATAGAAACTGGACAGCTCGTCCTGGTCATCAGCCCCAAGGGCAAGCGCTACATGCACGCGCTCGACCCGGCCAAAGAGATACATACCCACGACGGGCGCATCCTCATGTCCGAAATCGCCGAGGCCGGCTTCGGCGGCATCGTGCGCTCGCACCTGGGCCACCCGTACCGCATCCTCAAGCCCACGGTGTACGAACTCATCAAGGGCGTCAAGCGCCAGACCCAGATCATGTACCCCAAGGAAATCGGTTACGTGCTGCTCAAGCTGGGCATTCAGCCCGGTTGCCGCGTCATCGAGACCGGCACCGGCAGCGCCGGGCTGACCCTGGCGCTGGCCACCTACGTGGGCGATACCGGCAAGGTCTACACCTACGAGCGCCGTGAGGAGTTCTACAAGCTGGCCCAAAAGAACCTCGCCCGCGTGGGCCTGTCCCACCGCGTGGAACAACACCTCGCCGACATCGAGACCGACGGCTTCCAGCAGACCGGCGCGGACGCGCTGTTCCTCGACGTGCGCGAACCCCAGGACTGCCTGCGCCACATCCCCGCCGCCGTCACCCCCGGCGCCACCTGCGGGTTCCTTTTGCCCACCGTGAACCAGGTCAGCGACCTGCTGCGTGGCCTGGAGGCCGGGCCCTTTACCGAGATCGAAGCCCTGGAAATCCTGGTGCGGCGCTACAAATGCGTGCCCGACCGCCTGCGGCCAGAAGACCGCATGGTCGCCCATACCGGCTTTCTCGTGTTCGCGCGCTGCATGGAAAACCCCGAGCCCTTCACCCGGCCCGCCAAAATCGCCGTCAGTGAAACCGACCCGGACCTCGGACCCGAAACCGGCGAAGGCGACCCCAGGCAGGACGCCGAACACGACCCCGAAGCCACGGAGTAGAGCAGAGCCTCCGGCGGTCGGGGGGCATCATGCCCCCCGAACCCCCTCATCGCGCCAAAAGGGCTGTTTCAGGAGGAACCTGAAACAGCCCTTTCGGCTTTCTTTGGGGAAGTTACAGGAGAGCGTCTTTCTCTTGGCCTTCTGCAACAACTCTCCCAAAAGGGGCCAACCGTGTTCGGATCTTCGAGGGTCCCCCCTCGAAGATCCAAACACATTGCCAGGGCTCAGCCCAGCCAACGCCTCTGCCCTCACCACCCCCGGCTCGCCCAACTGGGGGGGACCGGGGGCCTCAGGCCCCAGGCCGCCGGAGGCACCTTTCGCCTCAGGGGTGCCGGTGCGCTAGTTGATTTGCGTCCACAGCGCGGTGATGGGCATGACGAGGAACAGGCTGGGCAGCATGCTCAGGATGGGCACTTCCAGCAGGCCGCACATGCGCAGTCCGGTGCCGAGCATGATGATGCCGCCGCAGGCGGTGAAGTCGGCCAGCATGGCCGGGGTGGTCAGCGGCACCACGGCCTGGGCCGCCAGCAGTATTGCCATTTGCAGCAGGAACTGCGGCACGGCCAGGATTCCCATCACCGCGCCCGTGCCGGAGGCGAAGAGCATGGCGGTGGGCAGGTCGAGCAGGGCCTTGACGAAGAGCAGCGCGGGTTCGCCGGTCATGCCTTCGCGCATGGCGCCCATGATGCCCAGTCCGCTGGCGCAGAAGAGCACGGTGGCCACGGCGAACTGGTCGCGGAAGGCCTTGGCTGGGAGGGCGCTGGAGCCAGGGGGCTGTATGTCAGCAGACTGAACGCCCGCAGGCTCTGAGTCCGCAGGGTGTGAGCCGGTGCCCGGGAACAGTCCCGCGAGCCAAAAGGCGGCCCGCATGACGCCCGCTTCAAGGCGCATGGCCTCGCCCAGGAGCGTGCCGAAGAGCAGGGCGGCGATGACGGGTGGCAGGGCGTTGGCCTTGGCGGTCATGACGACGCCGATGCCGAGAGCGATGCAGCTGAACACATGCATGAGCTTGGTGCGGAAGACCTGGGTGAGGGCCGAGCCGCTGAGCGATCCGACCACGGAGCCGATGACGATGCATGCGCTGTTGACGAGAGGGCCAAGCATGGAAGTACTCCTGGGATGGTGCAAAGCGCGGACGCTACGCCTTCACTTCGCGAACATCAAGACTGCCAGGGGCTCTGTCTCTGGCCGCCGGAGGCTCTCGTCTCAGCCTATGCCGGGTTCTGTTTTCCAGGCGTAGATGGGGGTCAGGGGTTGGTAGCCCACGAGGTCGATGCGCATGGCGCTGATGGCGCCCAGTTGCGGCGGCAGGATGAGCCGGTTGATGAGGCCCCAGGGTGGCGCATCGCGCCAGGTGAAGGGTGGGCCCGGCAGCACGGAGCGCGAGAGTGCGGGCTTGAAGCCGGTGTGGACGAGGGCCAGGGCGCGCATTTCCGGCCAGGTGAACCAGTGCGCGCGCGCCAGGGTGGAGCTGGGTTGCCAGGGCCAGCGCCAGCCGCGGGCCAGGTAGTAGCAGGAGTGCCGGTTGAGGAAGCCGATGAGCAGGCCTTTGGCGGCCACGCGCGCGGCCTCGGCCAGGACGAGGCCGGGGTTGTCGCAGAACTCCAGCATGGTCCAGAGCACGCAGAAGTCGAACTCCTTGTCGGTGAAGGGCAGGGCTTCGCCGTTGCCCACGTAGAGTTCTGCGCTTGGGCCCAGGCGTTTGCGCGCCTCATCGATCATGGCCGGAGATTTGTCCAGGCCCGCCACGGAGAAGCCGTCGTCGTAGAGGATTTGCTGGAACAGGCCGGTGCCGCAGCCGATTTCGAGCACGCGCTGGTTGCGCCGGGGCCACTGGGCGACGACGGAGTCGAGCAGGCGGCGCTCGGCCCCCAGGGCGTGGCTGCCCTCGGGAGTGGTGAACCACTTGTCGTAGCGCAGGGCGTCCTTGTTCATCGGCTGCCTTGGCCCGGGCATGGGCCGGGCGGGAGTCCCGATCCCGAAGGCTGGGCCAGTGGCCTGCCTCCGGGATCGGGGGGATGGTCTGTTCGGGCTACTTGGGGTTCAGGGCCTCGTAGACCTTGCCGACGATGTCTGCGCCGGGGGTCAGGGTCTTGTCGCCGGGGCTCCACCTGGCGGGGCAGGCTTCGGCCGGGTGCTTGGCCAGGTAGACGTTGGCCTCCAGCTTGCGCACCAGTTCGTCGGCGTTGCGGCCCACGTTGTAGAAGTTGACCTCGCTTGAGACCAGCACGCCGTCCGGGTTGATGATGAAGGTGCCGCGCAGGTCAAGCCCGGTGTCCTGATCCCAGACGTCGAAGTAGCGCGAGACGTGTCCGGCGGGGTCGGCGGCCATGAGGAACTTGACCCCTTCGAGCATGCGCTCGGAGGTTTTCCAGGCCAGGTGCGCGAACTGGGTGTCCGTGGACACGCTGACGACCTCTGCGCCGAGCTTCTTCAGCTTGGCGTGGCTGGCGGCCAGGTCGGCCAGCTCGGTGGGGCAGACGAAGGTGAAGTCCGCCGGGTAGAAGAACAGGATGAGCCATTTCTTCTTCTTCAGGATCTTTTCGGAATCGACCTCGGTGAAGCCGCCCTCGGTGGGGTCATAGGCTTCCAGGGTGAAGTTGCGGATCTTTTGTCCGACCTTGGCGCATTCCATGAGATCTTCGTCGTGATCGTGCTCGGTGTCGCAGCAGCCCATGGGGAATCTCCGTTTGCTGTTGGGGTTGGGGCAAAGGCGCTGGCGCCCGCCGCGCCACTGGGGGGGGAAGGGCGACCGGACGGGCGGCGCTGGCTTTGCTCAATCTACGAAGGATAGGTGCTGGCGACGGGGGAGTCAAGGCAACGGGCATGAAGTCGCGGAGGGCGGCCCGGCCCGCCGCATGGCTGGGGGGCAATCCGGCCTCCATGCCGTCGGCAGCGGGCCTTGAATTATTTTGCTGAGGAAGCAAAAAACATCAAGAATTTATTGCCTGAGCCTCATGATTGTGTTACGTAATTACTCTAGATTCGGAATTGTTCACCCATTTAAGTAAGCGCCCACACATCCCTTTCGGAGGCATTATGAAATTCGGACTGCGCGCAAAGCTACTGTTCCCCACCCTTGGCGTGGTGGTCGCCTGCATGGCGCTGGCGAGCTACTTCTCCACACAGAAGGCCTCAGATCAGCTTTGGCTTGAGCTGCTCAACTCCTCGAAGGTGCTTTCAAAGACCCTTGCAAGCAGCGCGAGCAGCTTTGCGACCGACATTCGAGGGGCCGTCGTCTTGCAGTCGCGAAACCCCAGAATAAAGCAAGCCATCACCACCCCCAGCGCGGAGAACATTGCTCTGGCCCGCCAGGCTCTTGTTGAGTTGACCCAATTCGACCCCTCCGTCCAGGGTGTCAATGTGCTCGACACCAAGGGCGAGGTGATTTTCGGCGACGATCCAAAGTCCAAGGGCAACTTCGCCGACCGCGCCTATTTCAAGTTGGCCATCCAGGGCGAGGCTAATGTTTCCGAGCCGGTCATCAGCCGCGTCACCAACAAACCAGTGTTCATGGCCGCCGCGCCTATCAAAAACGGCGACGAGATCATCGGCATCATCTACGCCCGGGTCGACCTCGGCAAATTCTCCGAGGACGTGGTGGCCCCCATCAAGGTTGGCCAGAGCGGCATCGCCTACATGGCCAGCAAGGCTGGCGTCGTGTTCAGCCACCCGGACAATACCAAGCTGTTGAAGCTCAAGCTGGCCGAGACCGAGTGGGGCAAGGCCATGGTCACAAGCGATTCCGGCGTGACGGGCTACAACGACAACGGCACCATGAAGACCGCCATCTACTCCCGCGACAAGGAAACCGGCTGGCTGGCCGTCATCGTCGTCAGCTCCGTCGACATCTCCAACGCCGCGAGCAGCGTGCGCAACGCCAGCCTGCTCTTTGGGGTGCTGGGCATCGTGCTGGTATGCGTGGCCGTCGTGCTCATCCTGAACCACATGCTGCGGGCGCTGGACAGCTGCGTGCAGTTCTCCGAAGCCGTGGCCAGCGGAAACCTGGATTGCGAGATGGACCTCAAGCGCACGGACGAGTTGGGCCGCCTGGACGACTCGCTGCACAAGATGGTCGGCAGCTTGGCCGAAATGATCGGCACGGCGAAGCAGAAGACAGCCGAGGCCGAGCTCCAGACGCAGCGCGCCCAGGTGGCCATGGGCGAGGCCGAGGCTGCCAAGGCCGAAGCCGAGCAGGCCAAGCGCGCGGGCATGCTCCAGGCTGCCCAGCAGTTGGAGAGCATTGTCGAGGTGGTGACCTCGGCCTCCGCCGAACTCTCCTCGCAGATCGAGGAATCGAGCCGTGGTGCGGAGAATCAGGCAGCCCGCGTGAGCGAGACCGCCACGGCCATGAACGAGATGACCGCCACCGTCGTCGAGGTGGCCAGGAATGCCGGCCAGGCCGCCGAGACGGCTGGCTCCGCCCGGGCCAAGGCCCAGACCGGCGCGGGCATCGTGGGCAAGGTCGTCTCCAGCATGAACGATGTGCAGGTGCAGTCCGACCAGCTCAAGGTCGACATGGACAACCTGGGCAAGCAGGCCGAGGACATCGGTCGCATCATGACCGTCATCACCGACATCGCCGACCAGACCAACCTCTTGGCCTTGAACGCGGCCATTGAAGCAGCGCGCGCGGGTGACGCCGGACGCGGCTTCGCCGTGGTGGCCGACGAGGTCCGCAAGCTGGCAGAGAAGACCATGAGCGCCACCAAGGAAGTGGGCGATGCCATCGGCGTCATCCAGCGCAGCACGCGGCTCAACGTGGAGAACGTGGAGAAGTCCGTGCGCCTCATCGAGGTCACCACCACCCTGGCCCAGGACTCCGGCACCGCGCTGAGCGAGATCGTGAACCTGGTGGACAACGCCACCGACCAGGTGCGCTCCATCGCTACCGCCAGCGAGGAGCAGTCCGCCGCCAGCGAGGAGATCAACCGCTCCATCGAGCAGGTCAACATCATCTCCAACTCCACCTCGCAGGCCATGAACGAGGCCGCCAAGGCCGTGGGCGAGCTGGCCGAGCAGTCGCAGGTGCTCAAGCAGCTCATCACCAAACTGGAACAGGAGGGGCGCGGCTAGGCCCCGGCCCGCTAGCACATGCCAGACAGCGCCGGGCCTCGACGTACGGGGTCCGGCGCTTTTTTTGCGGGGTCGGGCGCGCTGGGTCCGGCCGAGTGGCCCTGGGGGGTAGAGTGGGGCCTTGCCCCTTCCCCCCCGGCCCATCCTGCTATATCTTGTGGCACGCGCGCGTTTCGCGCCACCACACTCAAGCACCCAATGAGGCGCCATGACCCAGCCTTCCGAAAAATTGACCCACGGCTTTCTGCTCGAGCGCGAACAGGTTCTCCCCGAACTCTCCGCCACCGCCCGCGTGTACCGCCACGCCAAGACCGGCGGGCGGCTTCTGTCCATCATCAGCACCGACGAGAACAAGGTCTTCGGCATCGCGCTGCGCACGCCCCCGGCCGACTCCACGGGCCTGCCGCACATCATGGAGCACTCGGTGCTCTGCGGCTCCAAGAAGTATCCGGTGAAGGAACCGTTCGTGGAACTCATCAAGGGCTCGCTGAACACCTTTCTCAATGCCCTGACCTTCCCGGACAAGACCTGCTACCCCGTGGCCAGCGCCAACGTGCAGGACTTCTACAACCTTGTTGATGTCTACCTGGACGCCGTGTTCTTCCCGAACCTGACCGAGAACACCCTGAAGCAGGAGGGCTGGCACTACGACGTCGAAAGCGTCGACGCGCCGCTCGCCTACAAGGGCGTGGTCTTCAACGAGATGAAGGGCGCCTACTCCTCGCCCGAGAGCCTGCTCTCCGAGTATTCCCAGCGCGCCTTGTTCCCAGACACCTGCTACGGCCTGGATTCCGGCGGCGACCCGGAGCGCATCCCGGACCTGACCTTCCAGCAGTTCATGGACTTCCATGCGCGCTACTACCACCCGTCCAATGCCTATGCCTTCTTCTCCGGCGACGACGACCCCGAGAAGCGCCTGGCCCTGCTGGACGAGGTCTTCTCGCAGTTTGAGGACGGCCGGGAGGCCGCAGCCACCTCGGCCGTGGCTCTGCAAAAGCCCTTTGCCGAGCCGAGGCGCTTCACCCACCCCTACGCGGTGGAAGCAGAGGACGCTGGCGACGAGCTGGCCGAGGGCGGCGACGACGCCAGTGATTCGGGCGAAGCCGGACCCCGCGCCATGTGCACCGTGAACTTCGGCCTGCCCGAGCCCGCAGCCGACCCCGCCCACCCCGACAATCCAGACGCCGGGCCGGACCTGAACCTGGCCCTTTCCGTGCTGGAGCACGTGCTCATCGGCCTGCCTTCCTCGCCGCTGCGCAAGGCGCTCGTCGACTCCGGCCTGGGCGAGGACCTGACCGGCGGCGGCCTGGAGACGGACCTGCGCCAACTGGCCTTCTCCGTGGGCTTGAAGGGCCTGCACGCGCCCAGCGTCGAGGCCGCTGAGGCCGCCAGCGCCAAGGTTGAGGAGCTGGTGCTGGCCACCCTGCGCGACCTGGCCGAAACCGGGTTGCATGCCGACGACATCGAGGCCGCCCTGAACAGCGTGGAGTTTGACCTGCGCGAGAACAACACCGGCAGCTACCCACGCGGCCTGGTCGTGTTCTTCGAGGCGCTGTCCACCTGGCTCTACGACGCCGACCCGCTCATGCTGCTGCCCTTCGAGGGGCCGCTGGCCCGCCTCAAGGCCCGGCTGGCCGCTGGCGAGCCCGTGTTCGAGAACCTCATCCGCTCCCAGTTCCTGCACAACCCGCACCGCGCCCTGGTGATCCTGGTGCCTGACAAGACCCTGGCAGCCGCCCGCGAAGCCGTGGAAAAGGCCCGCCTGGACGCCGTGCGCGCCGCCCTCTCGCCTGCCGACCTGGAGCGCCTGGTGGCCGAGACCCACACCCTGCACGCCCTGCAGGAGGCCCCGGACTCGCCCGAGGACCTGGCCAAGATCCCGCGCCTCAAAGTCTCCGACCTGCCGCTCAAGAACGCGGCCATCCCCCACGAGCGCAGCACCCTGGCCGGAGCCTCGGCCCACCTGCACGAGCTGCCCACCAGCGGCATCGTCTACCTGGACCTGGGCCTGGACCTCTCCGCCGTGCCCGACGAGCTCGTCCCGCTGGTGCCCATCCTGGGCCGCGCACTGCTCGAAATGGGCACCAGGCGCTCCTCCTTCGTGGACCTGACGCGCAAGATCGCCATGACCACCGGCGGCATTTGGCCGCAGTCCTTCATCTCCACCGTGCGTAAACCAGACGGCTCCTGCGCCATAGAGCCCTGCCAGCTCCTGTTCCTGCGTGCCAAGGCCACCGCCGAACGCACCCCGGCCCTGCTCGACATCCTCGCCGAGGTGCTGCTGGAGGCCGACTTCTCCGACATCGAACGCCTGGGCAAGATCGTGCTGGAAACCAAGGCCCGGCGCGAACACCGGCTCATCCCCGCCGGGCACGCTCTGGCCGCCTCGCGCCTCAAGGCCCGCTACGGCGCGCCCCAGGCCATGGGCGAGGCCATGCAGGGCCTCAGCGGCTTTTTCTACGTGCGCGAGCTGGCCAACCGCATGACCACAGACCCGGAAGGCGTGGTGCGCGACCTGAACACCCTGCTCGGCCTCATGCTCAGGCGCTCCAAGCTGGTGACCAACCTCACCGCCGATGCCCCGGCCCTGGCCGATACCGCCAAACGCCTGGACAGCCTCCTTGGCTCCCTCCCCGACGCCACGCTGCCCACCGCCCCGCGCAGCCTGCCCGTGCTGCCCGAACGCGAAGGGCTCGTGCTGCCCGCACAGGTCAACTACGTCTGCACCGGCGCCAATGTGAAAGCCCTCGGCCACGCGCCCGGCGCCGCCGCCGCCGTGGTGTCCAAGTTCCTGCGCGCGGGCTACCTCTGGGAACGCGTGCGCGTGCAGGGCGGAGCCTACGGCGCAGGCGTGTCCTACTCCCGCACCAGCGGCAACCTCACCTTCACCTCCTACCGCGACCCCAACCTGGGCCGCACCGTCGAGGCCTTCGCCGCTGTCGCGCCCTACCTCGCCAGCTTGAACCTCGACGCCTCGGAACTGGAAAAAAGCATCATCGGCTCCGTGGGCGACATGGACCACTACCTGCTGCCCGATGCCAAAGGCTTCACCGCGCTCGCCCGCGACCTCACCGGCGAAAACGAAGACTACCGCCAACAATCACGCGACGCCATCCTCGCCGCCGGACCCCAGGACTTCCGCGAGTTCGGCCAGGCCGTAGAAGCCGCCACCACCAAGGGCTGCATCGTCATCGCCGGCGGCCGCGAGGGCCTGACCACCAGCGGCCTGGACCTGACCCTGACCAAGGTGCTGTAAGGGCAGGGGGCCAGAGCCAGGGGCGCTGCCCCTAGACCCCGCCAAAGGGCCTGAGGCCCTCTGGACTCCCCATAGGCCTGGGCCGGGGGTGGCGCGGGCAGAGGCGTCGGCTGGGCTTGGCCCTGGCAATGTGCGCAGGTTTTCGGCGAAGACGCCGAAAACCTGCGCACGGTTGGCCCTTTTTGGGAGCGGAACCGGAGACCTTCGGAAAGTCGCTCTCCTATGATTCCCACACAAGCCGAAAGGGCTGTTTCAGGTTCCTCCTGAAACAGCCCTTTCGGCGCACTGGGGGTTCCAAGGGGCCTCAGGCCCCTTGGCCGCCGGAGGCATATCCCCCTCTCCTCACCCTCGTGCCCTGTTTATGCTGCGGGCCTGGCGCGGGCAGTCGGGCTGGTCCTGGTGCAGCAGGCGTCGGCCTTCGCCCGCGCCGAGCATGAGGTATTGGGCGGCCTCGCAGACGTGGGAGAAGCGGTTTTTGTCCGGGGTATCGATGAAGCGGGCCTCGCCTGCGACTTGCAGGCGGCGGTAGTGCCAGGCCCCGGCCATGCCTTTGCGCAGGGTGGCGCAGCGCGGGGAGAGCAGCAGGCCCGGCAGGCCGTCGATGTCGCGGGCCAGGGCGGCGGCCACGGCCT
>JAHIUD010000108.1 GCA_018817515.1 Pseudomonadota bacterium | reverse complement strand
CAGCGAGGACGGCGGCGACATGCAGGTGCTGCGCTGCGGCCCCATGCCGCCGCCTGACGAAGAAGACGATACCTCGCTGCAAGCATCGGCGACGGCGACACCAAGGACGCTGACGTCGACGACGCTCGCCGCTCTGGACGACAGCGACCATTGCGAAGCCGCCTGCCCTGCGCCACCGGAAGGTGCGCCGCACATGGCCGGACCTCCCGCCGTGGGGCCCGCTGGTCCGCGCACGCCCATGCAGGGCACTCCGGTGCACCAGCGCCTGTTGGAGCTGCTCACGCACCTCGCGCCGCTGACCCTGCCCGCGCCCGAGGACCCGGACTTCCGCGCGGCCAACTGCAAGACCGTGCGCGACGTGGCGCGCCTGGCGCACCAACGCGCCGTGGACGCCATGGTGGACTTCGGCCGCAGCCAGCAGGACTTTTCCGAGCGCCAGGCCCGGCAGCTCTGGGCCGGGGGCGCGGCCATGCAGTGGTGGATCATCAACCTGGAAGACGCTTTCTCCGCGCCGCCCGAGGGCAAGTTCATCCGCCTGGAGAACATCGCCAGCCCGCCGTTTCAGGCCGTGTGGGAGGGCATCAGCGCCGTTCCCTGGGCCGGGCCGCCGCCGGTGGACGCGCGCGGTTTTCTTTCCATCATGTACGAGAGCACCACCAACCCCGAGATCGGCGTCATCGGCGGGTTCGACTTCGGCGTGCAGAACCACATCCTGCTCTCGCGCTCGTACGTGTCCTTGTCTTCGCGCTTCGGCTACCACTTCGTGACCATTGAAGCGCTTGTCGGCGAGCGGGCGCGGGAGAATTTCGTCAGCTTCCAGTTCCGGGGGGGCGCGGCAGAGGTGACCCGGCGCACCCGGCGCATCCGCTTCGTTTCCGGCATTCTCGCCGAGTTCGGCTTCTCCCTGGAGGCCCGCGAGGACGCCCTGCTGGCCCGGGTCGAGGGCCTGACCACGCCGGAGCTCATGGACCGGCTCAAGGTGCTCGGCTACCTTATTATCCACACCCGCCAGCTGGATATGGTCATGCGCATCCCGGAGCAGGTGCGCCAGCACCGCGAGAAGATCCTGCGTGAGGTGCGCCAGATGCTCGGCCACGAACCTGTCCAGGGAGACAACGCCTGATGCCGAACGGACACCAACATTCCGAGGCGCTTTTCCTGCGCCTGGCCAGAAGCGACGTGGCCCTGTTCCGGTTCCTGCTGGAGGCCCACGAGGGCCTGGCCCTGTTCACCTCGCTTGGCACCGACGGCAGCAACCGCGAGACCCTGCTGCTGCGCTTTGCCCCGGGCGCGCGCGCCGAAGTGACCGGCTTCCTTGAAGCCGTGCGGACTGAATTTCCCTTGGAACTCCTGCCCGCCGCCCCCCAGAGCAAGGCGGAGCGCATCCCTGGAGGCAGGCCATGAAGCTCACCGACCAGAGTCTGGGCGAACAGTTGCACATCACGGCGCTGGAGATCTCCCGTCGCAAGGAGCTCTTTGCCGTCACGGCTGCGGACGCCACCGCCCTGGTCCGGGCCAAGGAGCTCGTGAGCGGAAGCCTCGACGCCATCGTCGAGGAGTTCTACGCGACCCAGGTCGGCATCCCGGAGATCGAGCGGCTCATCGGCGACGCCGGGACCCTGGCCCGCCTGAAGAAGCACATGGCCCGCTACCTGCTCACACTCTTCGGCGGCGAGTACGACGACATCTACGTGCTCTCGCGCCTGCGCGTGGGCCTGGTGCACAACCGCATCGGCGTACCGCCCAAGCTCTACATTTCTTCGCTGCGCACCCTGCACGACATCCTGCGCAGATATCTGGCCGGGCCCGCCACAGGCGCCACAGACGCAGGCGACGCTTGCCAGACCTGCCTGCCGGTGCTGGCGGCCCTGGAAAAGCTGCTCTTGTTCGACCTGTCCCTGGTCTTTGACACCTACACCCACGCCCTGATGGATCAGGTGAATCGCGGCATGGCCGACCTGGAGGCCTACGCCAAGAGCCTGGAACGGGAGGTGCAAGCCCGCACCCACCAACTGGAGGAGCAGGCCAGCCACGATGTCCTCACCGGCCTGCCCAACCGCCGCACCCTGTTCGAGACCTTGCGCCGGGAGACCGCCCACGCAGCCCGCCACAGCCACCCCCTGACCCTGGCCTACCTGGACCTGGACGGATTCAAGAGCGTCAACGACCGCTTCGGCCACGACGAGGGCGACCGCGTCCTTTTGGCCCTGGCCCAGGCCCTCAAAACCACCTTGCGCACGGAGGACCTGCCCGCGCGCATGGGCGGCGACGAATTCTGCATCGTGCTGCCCGGCGTCGACCTGACCCGGGCCGAGGCAGTCATGAAACGGTTGTTCACGGCTTTCGAGACCCTGCGCGACACCCCCGGCAAGGAGCCCCTGCCCGTCACCATCAGCGTTGGCCTGGCGGGCCTGGAGATCGAGACACCCCAGGCTCCGGAGACCCTGAGCAAGCAGGCCGACGAGGCCATGTACCTGGCCAAGAAGATCCCCGGTCACGCCGTGGTGGCCGCCAAGGCAGACGAACAGGGCTGACACCGCCTTGCACATGCGTCTGCACATCTGTGCAATCCGCTGCACTTTCCTCGGTCGGCCAGGTGCCCGCCTCACACATCGTAACTTGTAACGCACCGTTTTTACACGCTCTCCAGCCATTGGCACGAGAGCTGCTTTACTCAAGACAAGTTCAGCGTACGCCATGGGCCTAGGAGACGAACACCCCTCCTCCTCCTGCCCCACCCCAGCCCGGCCCCTGGCGCAACGCAAACTTGATCCCTTCCTCCTCCCCCGAAAAAGGGCCGCTGCAACCGGCCCTTTTTCCCTTTTCAGCGCCCAGCCATCCCCCCCGCCCAATTCCTTGTCAACAGGGAATTATTGTCCTTTTCCCGGCCAAATACCGTCCAAAAATGTCCAGCCCCAAAACCCGGTGTATACTCCTGCCAAGGCCCGGGCGTCGTGCTCGGCCACAAACCCACGAGGAGGACACCATGGGCGGAGGCGGAGGCTTCAATCCCATTCCCATCATCAGCACCCTTATCTTCGGCCCCCAAGTCGGCGGGCTTGTCAGCACCGCCATGACCTCGCTGGACAGCCCCAGGCAGGCTGCAGACGCCAGCTCTGCCCAGGCCGCGAGCGAGGCGCAGGCCGAGACACTGGCCGCTCAGCAGCAGGCCGAGCAAAGCGCAGAGCTGCGCCGCCGCGAGGCTCGCCAGCGCAAGCAGGCCGCCCTGCTCGACCAGGCCAAAACCCAACAGCGCGCCAACACGGCCAGCCAGGATTCCCTGGCCCAGACCCTTGGCGCACCGGCTGTGGAAACCTCCAAACTCAAGGAGAAGCTTGGACAATGAAGAAGCGCACCCCCAAACCCCAGCTGGCCGCGCCCCAATGCACACCCGAAAGTGTCGACGCCCTGCTGGCCCGGCTTTCCGGCATGGAGGCCGCGCGCGCGCACTGGCTACCGCTCTGGCAGGAGCTGGCCGCGCAGATCATGCCGCGCAAGTCCCCAGCTCTGAGCCACGGCGCAATCCCCGGCCAGGCTGACGACAGCGCCGTATTCGACTCCACCCCGGCCCACAGCCTGGAACTCCTGGCCTCGGCCCTGGGCGGGCTGTTGACCAACCCGGCGCTGCCCTGGTTCGACCTGCGTCTCTCTCGCAGCGCTCCTGATGACGAGGCCGTGCGCACCTTCCTGGCCGATTCGCGGGAGCGCCTGCTCCAGGTCTTCAACGCCGAGGCCACCGGTTTCCAGACCTGCGTGCACGAGCTGTATCTCGACCTGTGCCTGTTCGGCACCGCCGTCATGCACGTTGAGGCCGACCCGGATTGCGTGGTGCGCTTCAACGCCCGGCCCATGGGCGAGGTCTCCCTGGCCGAGGACGCGCGCGGCGTGGTGGACACCATCATCCGCCGCTACTCCCTCACAACCCGTCAGGCCTTCCAGCAGTGGGGGCACGGCTGCTCCACCGAGGTGCAGCGCCAGGCCGAGGAGAACCCGGAAGCCGCCGTTGAGATCCTGCACGCCGTGTATCCCCGCGCCGACCGCGACCCGGCAAGCCCTGCCAGCAAGCACTTCCCTCTGGCCAGCCTGTACGTGGAGGCCGCCACCCGCCACCTGCTGGAGGAGTCCGGCTACCACGAAATGCCGTACATGTGCCCGCGCTGGGCCAAGGCCCCAGGCGAGGCCTACGGGCGCGGGCTCGCAGGACCGCATCGAATCCCTGCCCGTGCGCGTGGACCTCGCCGCCATCGAGGCCATGACCGAACGCCGTCGCCAAAGCATCCGTCGCATCTTCCTGGCCGACCAGCTCACCCCCGAGCCTGCCAAAACAACCGCCACCGAGGCGCTGATCCGCCAGAACGAAAAGATGCGCGTGCTCGGCCCCACCCTCGGGCGCATGCAGACCGAGTTTCTGGCGCCCCTCGTGGAGCGCGTGTTCAACATCCTACTGCGCGAAGGCGACCTGCCCCCCTGGCCCGCCAACCTGCCCCAGGGCACGGTCCATGTGGACTACTCCTCGCCCATCGCCCGCGCCCAGCGCCAGGCCGAGGCCCAGAACCTGGACCAGGCCGTGCGCTACCTCGCGCCGCTCCTCGGTCAAGGCGATCCCTTCCACATCCTCGACAACTTCGAGCCCGATGCCATCGCCCGGCACGCCGCCAGCCTGTTCGGACTGCCGCCCGACTACCTCCGGCCCGTCGAAACCGTGCAGCAGATCAGGCAGGCCAGGCAGGGGCAGAAGTTAGGGGAAGGGAAAGCTTGAGCCAGGGGCTCCGCCCCTGGACCCCGCCGGGGGCCTGAGGCCCCCGGACCCCCCATTGGCCTGGGGCGGGAGGCAAGGGCAGAGGCGGCGGCGCGGCGGGCGTTGGCAATGCGTTCGAATTTTCAAAGGGGGACCCTCAAAAATCCGTACGCGGTTGGCCCCTTTGAGAATCGTTGATATTATACTGGCTGAACGCTATGCTGTACGACAAAGACGGCAAACTGCTGTGGATCGCCGACGAAACCGGCGCACATGAGATTTTGCAACCCGGCGGCGACTTCAATGGCCGCACGAGAAAGCCCGGAGAGCCGGACTGGTGCCCATCGGGAAGGCAATGGCCAAAGACCCCGCCTGGACGCCGGACAGCATGACGCAGGCTGCTCCGAAAGCGCAAACGCCGCCACCCGAACCCTGGACCCTGCTCTCTGCTGACCAGGAGCACTTGGACCACCTCGATAAGCAGAACGGCTTCGGCGACGCTGTGGGCACCATTGGCGCGGGCCTCGGCGAGGCCGTGAGTAAGGGCGCGGATGGTGCTGGCGAGGCCCTGGGCAAAACCTGGGACGCGCTGACCACCAATGAGGACTTGCACAAGGGCGTGGAGCTTGGCGGCAAGGCGGCCTGGGAGGTCACGAAGGATGTGGGCAAGACGGTGTATGATGATCTCAAGTATAACGGATGGGACACCGCCGCCAGCGAAGCCGCAAAAGCAGTTGGATTGAGTAGCACGGCAAGTGTCTTAGGATACCCAGTCATCACCATTCCCCTCAACAAGGCCATTGGGACGGGACGAGTGATAAGGGATGTCTGGGGCGGCAAGCAAGAGCAAGACGCGATAGACTTGGGAAAACGCATCGACAGCATCTATGAAGGCGTATACGGGAGGAAGCCCTAAATGGACTTTGTCTATTGGACAAAAACGCTGTTTTTACTCACCGTCCCTGCATTTCTGTTTGTATCATTCGTTACTCTCCGAAAGATGCAACGCGATTCAGGAAAATTTCCCGTATACTGGGTCGGCGTCCATGTGACTGGGCTTGGCGTGTTCATGGGAGCGGCTTTCGCTGAGAGCCATCGGATTGCAAACGGTATCTACGTCGACCTTTTGCTTTTCGTCGTCTATTGGGCGACAGCCATCAAGATCGGCCTGGACTGGTGGAAGGCCCGCCGCGTCAAGGCCACGCAGCCTAACTAACCCCTGCCGGGGCTTTCGGCTTTTGCGCCGGGAGCACCGGTTCACCACTCGTCCTCGCAGCGCGAAACGCCCCCCCCCAGAGCCAGTTCAAGGCCTTCGGCGGCTGACAACAACAGACAACAACAGCGCTCGATTTCGAGCATTCACCCCAGCGTGTTTGCCCTCTCTCAGCCATCGCCCTCCTGCCCCCTTGTCTACGATCACCCCTGCCTCGCCAAAGCGGAAAGGGCTGCTCCAGGTTCTTCCTGAAGCAGCCCTTTCGGCGCATGCGCGGGGTCCGGAGGGCCCCTTCGGGGTTCACTGTCCCCCGTGGATGTCTTCGTCCTTACATCGGGTAGTCCAGCGCTTCCGGGATCATGACTCCGGCCAGGGCTTCGCCGGCGCGGTCGCGGGCGAGGCGGGCGCCCACCAGGGTGGTGTCGAGCTGCTGGCGCAGCAGCTCATACATGTCGGCGGCCTGGGAGTTGGAGGTGCGCGTGTAGCCGTAGACCAGCTCGCCGGTGATGCGCGCCACTTCGCCGGCGGTGCGCGCGGCCTGGATGCGGGTCAGGTCGGCGTAGAAGGACAAAAGGCCTTCCAGGCCCTCGGCCACAACGGGGTTCTCCGGGCCTTTGGTCTTGAGCTCGACCACGTCTGCGATGAAGCAGCGCGCGGACACGAGCCAGGCCAGGGCGTCGGCCATGGGGAAGGTCACGCCGTGGCGGTTGCTGTTGAAGAGCTTTTTGCCGTCGTCGTCCTTGTTGGCCTGCAGGTGCTCCAGGGTCCACAGCCACAGGCGCATGGCCTGGGCCAGGGCGCGGGAGCCCGCAGCCGGCCAGCTCGCGGCCAGCTTGTCCAGCTCGTCGACCCAGTAGGCCATGAGCTCCAGGAACAGCGGGCTGGTCATGGTGGCGACAAGATGGCGGCGCTGCACGACCTCGGGGCCCTCGTAGGTGGCCTCAAGCTGGCAGTCGGTCCATTTCTGGAACAGGAAGCCGGGGCAGTCCTCGGTGACGCCGTAGCCGCCCACCAGGGCGACGGCTTCGCGCATCATGGTGGCGCCGTGTCCGGTGTTCCAGAGCTTGCAGGCCGGGATGATG
Source organism: Pseudomonadota bacterium (assembly GCA_018817515.1). Classification (GTDB taxonomy): domain Bacteria; phylum Desulfobacterota; class Desulfovibrionia; order Desulfovibrionales; family Desulfovibrionaceae; genus Humidesulfovibrio. The sequence continues at coordinate 2,564 of JAHIUD010000108.1, read as the reverse complement.
ACGTTGCCTTCGGCGTCCATGACGGCGAACTGCACCAGGGTGTCGGCGAGCAGCTCCTGGTAGCGGTCCTCCTCGAACATGGCCTCACGCTCGGCCGGGGTCATGAAAGACAGGCGCAGGAACTCCTTGGCGGCGGGTTCGATCTTCTTCAGCGCGCTCATCTGGGCGCGCGGGCCGGTGATGCCCTGCTCGTGGAACAGGGTCTCCTTGGCGCGCTCGATGGGATCGAAGCTGTCGGCCTTGCGCGCGGCGTCGAAGCCAAGGGAGGCTCCGGCCTCGCCCGCGGCCCAGATGTCGGCCAGACGCTGGACGGCGTCCTCCTTCATCTGCAAGCCCTGGTCGAAACGCGGGGTGCCGGGCACGGCCTCGCCGCCGCGGAAGCGGCCACGGTGGTAGCGGATGACCGGCTCGACAGCGGACAAAAGCTTGGCCGAGCTCATGATGCCCACGGGGATGCGCGTGCGGTGGAACACTGCGCCGATGATCTCGGCGTGGCTGTACTTGGGCACGATGACGCCATCAACGATGGAGTAGCCGCCGATGATGCGGCTGGCGGGCACGGTGAGGCTCAAGACCGGGTCGCGCGTGCTGGAGAGCTGGTGCACCATCTTCAAAGTGGGCGAACCGCGATCAAACACGCCGGGGTCGCCCTCCTCCAGGATGATCATGCACGAGCCCTTGATGCGCGGGTCGTCGCTGACCACCGCTGCGGTCACAAAATTCGCAAAGTCCATGTTGGTGATGAAGCGGCCGCGCTTGTCCACCTGGAGCATGGGTTCCTCGCCGTCCTTCCACTCGGCCACGCGCATCTTGCTGCCGAGCATGCCGGTGTCGACGCCGACAAAGGGCAGGGGCTCCGTAAGGCCAAAGGCGCCGCGCCAGGTGGGGTGGTCCGAGCCGGGACAGGACAGGCTCATGTAGCGCTGGCGCTGTTCCGGAGTGCCTTTCTCGTGGATGGGCGCAAGGGCGAGGTTGTTGGCCAGGCCACAGGTGGCGGCTCCGGCGTCGACCCAGGAAAGCTCGAAGGTGGTGAGCGCCAGGGCGAAATTCTTGGGACCGTCGATGTAGCCGCCCTGGGAGGTGTCCATGTACAGGCCGGTCAGGCCCGAGGCATCGAAGACATCCAGCAGGGACTGCTTGCGGTCGGTCCACTCGTGGGTGTTGCGCACGCCATCGGCCACCATGCGGGCCACATGCCCACGGGCTACGCCACGCGCGGACTGGACCACCATCTGGAGTTCGTAGCGGTCAGCATAGCGCCACATGATCTGGCGGACATCATCTCCTGGCAGGGTCGCGAGCTTTGTCATGCGTAAACCTCAACTGTCTGTTTTTGTTGGCACCGGGCCAAGGCAGGACGCCGGATTTTGTGGCTCATTTACGGCATTCGGGGGCGGGCGTCAAAGGCTAATGCGGGCAGGGGGGCGGCAGGCCGGAGCGGGCGGCTCGTGCACACGCGCAAATCCGGGACTCCCGGCGCTGGGCCGAAAGCCCCCGGTGGGGTCACTCGGGTTGCGTGGCCTTGAGGCGGCGGGCCTTCCACCAGTCCAGGCCGATCTTGATGGCTGCCGCCCAGTAGATAGCAAACAGTGACAGAAAGACATAGACACCATTCGCAACACGGTGGTTGTCACCGAAGGCCATCACCAAAAACACTACGAACCCTGCGGCATGCGCGCACGTCCAGTATGTTGGGAACTGTCCACTTTTGCGTTTGATTTGCAAGAGGCTGGCAACCATAACATACAGGAAGGCCGGGAGGGTGAGCAAAAATAATGTTCTCGTCCAGAAGACAAAGTCCATTTAGCGCTTCCTCCCGTATACACCTTCGTAGATGCTATCGATGCGTTTACCCAAGTCTATCGCGTCTTGCTCTTGCTTGCCGCCCCAGACATCCCTCGCCACACGACCCATGCCAATGACCTTGTTGAGTGGGGTGGTGATTGCTGGGTTTCCTAACGCCTTTGTTGTTGCGTCAAGGCCCAGCGAGATGCCACCTTCTCTCCTACTGTATCCCAAGTGTTCCACCCGGTATCTGTCAGCACCGTATTAGCAACATCCTTGCTGACCTCCCAGGCTGCCTTGGCCCCGAACTCGACGCCCTTGTGCAGGTCTTCGTTCTTGGTCAGCGCGTCCCAGGTTTTGCCCAGGCCCCGCCAGCACCCCCGGCGCCCTTGCTCACGGCCTCGCCGAGACCCTGGGTGATGGTTTCTACAGCGTCGCTAAAGCCCTTGCCTTCCAGGTGCTCCACGTGTTCCTGACCAGCCGAAAGCAGGGTCCAGGGCTCGGTTGGCGGCGTTTGCGCTTTCGGGTCGGCCTGGGTCATGGCGTTCGGCGTCCAGGCAGGGTCTATGGCCACAACCCACCAGTCCGGCTCTCCAGGTTCTCTTGTGCGGCCATTGAAGCCGCCGCCAGGCTGCAAAATTTCATGTGCGCCGGTTTCGTCGGCGATGCACAGCAGTTTGCCGTCTTTGTCGTACAGCATAGCGTTCAGCCAGTATAATATCAACGATTCTCAAAAGGGCCAACCGCGTTCGGATTTTAGAGGGTCCCCCCTTGAAAAT
>JAHIUD010000107.1 GCA_018817515.1 Pseudomonadota bacterium | reverse complement strand
CGCGTTTGGCCAGGCTTTACTGACCGGTATAGGTCCACCGCCTTCGCAAGCGCCCCTATGATCTTCGAGTCCACGAAGACGACGATGAACGGAGCGAGCCGGAGGGTGCGGTTGACCAGGGTGATTTCGCCGCGCTTGTCCAGCACGCAGAGGTAGGTCGACAGGGCGTTCAGGATGGACGTCGTGAGGTTGGCGTTCTCGTTCAAGGCCTTGCGGATGTGCTGGCGCAGCATGACGTTGGAGAACATGGTCGCGAACTGGAGCAGCAGCCGGGGGTCCGGGGCGGGCAAGAGGGCGGACTTCTGGCTGGCCACCAGGAACAAGCCCTGGAGCCGCCCCCGCAGGGACATGGGCACCACAGTCAGGCAATTGACCCCGGCCTCGCCCAAGAGGCGCTTCTCCTTGTACGCCGCCGGAGGCAGGTGGTCCGCTGCGCGTATGGTCAGCCACTCCTTGGTCAGGGTGCGCTCGAAAAGCCAGGGCGTCTTGACCCGGCCCAAGGTCTTCAGGATCTTGGGCAGGCCCTGCAGGCCCTCGGCGCTCCACTGGTGGGCCAGGTCAAAGCGCTGCCTGGACTCCTCAAAACGATAGACCGCCGCGCGCTGCATGCCGACGAATCCGCAGACCTCGGCTAAAGTCTCGTGCATTGCGGCTGGGATTTCCGAGCCGATGGCATTGACCAGACGCGAGGAGATGCCGGACAGAAGCCGCTCCTGGTCCATGCGGCGCTGGGCCTCGGCCTCAGCCTGTTGGCGCTTGGTGATGTTGCGGCCGCTGCTGACCAGCACCCTGCGGCCCTGGTAGTCCTGGGCCTGGCAGAGCAGCTCCAGGGGAATGGCGAAACCGTCCTTGCGCCGGAGGGTGAGCTGGAACATCTCCGGGGCCTCTCGCAGGGCGTTCAAGAACCTCCCGGCCATGCCCTCCCTGTCCTCATCGATGGCGAAATCAAGAAGGCTCGCGCCGACCATGTCCTCGGTGGCGAGGTTGAGCCAGATCCCCGCGTTGATGTTGGCGTCAAGGATCTGCCCGTTTTCATCATGGATGAAGATGGCCTCGGCCGCGTTGTCAAAGAATTCCCGGAACTCGTGTTCGGACTGGGCGAGGCGCGTGTGCGAGAGGTAGGCCTCAAGCGACCGCTCGATCTGGTGCGCTATGGTGGTGAGCAGTTCCTTCTCGTCCTTCTGGAAGAGCATCCCCCCCTTCGGCGCGTCTGGTCCGACATGGAAGATGGCCACGCTGCCCCGCACCTGGCCAAAAGTCGTCAACGGCCGCGTCAGCCCCTCGCGGCCGTCCTGATAGTTCTGGCTGCGGCAGGGCTGCCCGTCAAAGACGATCTCCCCCGCCACACCGCCCTGCTTGCGCCAGCCCTGCTGGAGCGCGTCCGCCGCATGGCTGAGCATCTCCTGCGCGCTATTCCAGTGCGTGCGCAGCACCTCGGACAGGCCGTAGAGCGCCGTGATCTGGCGCACCTTGACCTGCTGTTCCGCCGCAGCCTTGGCCAGGGCCAGCTCCGCCTGCTTGCGGCTCTCCACCTGCCGGGTGAGGTTTTCGTTCATGCGCTCGAAGCTTTGGGCGCGCTCCTCGAGCTTGTCCGTGCGCTCCTGCACGGTCCGCTCCAGGGATTCGTTGAGCTCGCGCAGGGCCTGCTCGGCCTCCCGCGCCCTGGTCACGTCCTGCCCCACCAGCTGGTAGGCCACCAGCGCACCCTCGGAGCCGTAAATGCCCCGGCAGGTCCAGCTGTACCAGAGCTTCTGGCCCGAAGGCGTGCTGGCCTGCTGCTCGAAGCCGAGCACCGGGCTCTGCTCGGTGATCAGGGCCAAAACGTCGTCCAGGCTCCGCTCCACCCCCTGGTGCTGGATCCGGGCAGGGATCTCGGCCTGGGACACGAGGCCACCGCCAAAAACGCGCGTGTAGGCCTTGTTGGCGAACAAGATGACGCCCTGCGGCTGGAAGCGGCAAATGAGCTCGCCCTGGTCCTCCACCACGGCGCGGTACAGGCTGGCGCTCTCGGTGAGGGCCTGCTGGTAGAGCTCGCGCTCGCGCACCTCGTCCTTGAGGCGAAGGTTGGCCTGCTCCAGCGCTTTGGTCCGCATCCGGACCTCGGCCTCCAGGCGGCGGTTGGACTCCGCCACCAGCTCCCGGGAACGGACCAGCTCGGTAACCTCCTGGATGACGAGCACGACCCCCTGATACTGCCCGCTGATGTCCTGGTTGGTCGTGACCGTGGCGATGACGTCCCGGCCCGAGCGCCCCTTTCCGAGGCGATGTGTCAGTGACACCTGCCCGCCGCCATACTTGAGCATCCGCTCAAGCGGCTGCGCAAGCCAGGGGAAGACCTCGGTCGCCGCCCGGCCGCTGAAGATCTCCCGGCCATCGCCGTCCGCCAGATCCGCTGCGGAGGCGTGGAAATACTCCGCGCCGGGTGTGGACTCCTGCCCCAGCCAGGTCAGGGCCGCGAGGTTGATGTTCTCAATGAGCCCAGCCTGGCTGATGAAGACCACAGGGGTGGATAGGCTCTCGAAAAGAGTCAGGTAGCGGTTCTTTTCGTTGACCATGAGCCGGTTGGCTTCCTGCAGGCCGTCAAGCTTCGCCTGCTCGGAGAGGGAGCACCATTCCGAGGCGATGCCCACCTCCACGCGGTCGAAGAAGCGCTCCACAAAGCGCCGGGCCTCGGCGCGCCCGTCCGCCATTTCGGCCTGCTCCAAGAGGTCGAGGTAGCTCTGGCGATAGTACTTGAGCAGGCCGAGGAACATGGCCAGGCTGATGCCCCTGGTCCTGTGCAGGCGCGCCTCCTGGACCGCGAAGGCCGAGGCCGCGTCTCCAGCGTAGGTGTCGTCCGGTCCGAGTTCCATGCCTTCAAGGGCGCCGGGCAAGGCGCTCAGCAGGGCCCCGGAGAGCCCGCTGATGGAAAGCCTCCAGGCCTCCTTGAGGGTGGAGGTGTATTTTGTGTATCCCCGCGCCAGCGCATAGGACAGCACTCTCTCCATGAGCCAGTCTTCACTGGTGGCGATCACTTTGGCTAATTCCGGCATCGGCTGCCCCCAGGATGCATGAGACCTTTTCACAAGAATAAAACATATACCCCAAGCAATACAATGGGCAACTGTTTTAAGAATACTGCGAACAAAAATACACAGGCGCACATGAGGCGCCCTCAACCGACTTCGCCGGAGCCTGAACGCGCGGACGCGAGTTTCACTCCGTTGTCACGCTGCGGTCACCAAGCGCCGCCTTGAACCGCATATTCCCTTTTGCAGACGGGACGCGGACGCACCGCGTTGCCGGTTTCCCCGGCGCCCAAGGTTGGCGCCGCGAACCAGCAGCAAAGGGACGCATATGCAAAACAGCACCTTCCCCGACGAAGGCCCTTTCCAGCTTCCGCCCGTCACGGGCAACCCCTTCCAGGCCGCGCTCAAGTCCGCCCTGCACAAGCCCCTGAAAAAACTCCTGCGCCTGAGCACGCTGAACACCATGTACGCCCGCGCCAACACCCGGCCAGCCGGGCCCGAGGGCACCCCGGACTTCCTGGTGCGCGCCCTGGACGAGTTGGCCGTGGGCTTCAAGGTGGCCCACGACGACCTCAAGAACATACCGCGCCAGGGGCCGCTGTTCATCGTGTCCAACCACCCCTTCGGCGTTGTGGAGGGGCTCGTGCTGGCGCGCATCCTCCTGGAGATCCGGCCGGACGTGAAGATCCTGGCCAACCACCTGCTGGCGAGCATCCCCGAAATGCGGCCCCTGCTCATCGAGCTCGACCCCTTTGGCGGCAAGGGCTCGGCCACGCGCAACATGGCCGGACTGCGGGCCTCCCTTGCCTGGCTCAAGCAGGGCGGCGCGCTCATCGCCTTTCCGGCGGGCGAGGTTTCGAGCCTGGCCCTGAAGAAGCGCATGGTGGTCGACCCGCCCTGGCAGCCCGGCGTGGCGGCCATCGTGCGCAAGGCCAAGGCGCCGGTGCTGCCGGTGTTCTTCCGGGGCCGCAACAGCGCGCTCTTCCAGGCCGCCGGGCTGGTGCATCCGCGCCTGCGCACCCTGCTTTTGCCGCACGAAAACCTGGGCCACTGCGGCCAGGAGCTGGAGCTGTCCCTGGGCACGCCCATCAGCCCGGAGAAGCTCGCCGCCTTCGCCACCAATGACGAGGCTTCGGCCTACCTGCGCTTCCGCTGCCACCTGCTGCGCAACCGTGGCCGCCAGGGCCTGGTCAAGATCGCGGACCGCGCCAAGGCGCAGAAGGCCCTGGCCGCGCAAAAGCCGCACCTGGCGCGCCAGGCCGAGATCGACGCCCTGCCCGCCGACCGCATCCTGGCCCGCAGCGAGCCCTTCATCGTGTTCGAGGCCAAGGCCGCCGAGATCCCCGCCGTGCTGCACGAGGTCTCGCGCCTGCGCGAGGCCACCTTCCGCCGAGTGGGCGAGGGCACGGGCGAATCACTGGACACGGACCGCTTCGACAGCCACTACCGGCACCTGGTCCTGTGGCACGAGAAGGACCGCGAGGTGGCCGGGGCGTACCGCTTCGCCGGCACCGACGAGGTGCTCGCCGTCCAGGGCACAGGCGGCATGTACACAGCCAGCCAGTTCCGCATCAAGCACGGCTTCTGGGACCGCCTGGGCCCGGCCCTGGAGCTGGGCCGCAGCTTTGTGCGCCCGCGCTACCAGAAGTCCTACCAGCCGCTTTTGCTGCTCTGGAAGGGCCTGGCCGAGTATGTGGCGAGAAACCCGCGCTACAGCAAGCTCTTCGGCTGCGTCAGCATCTCCGGGGATTATCACCCGCTCTCGCGGGAGATCATGATGACCTTCCTGCGCCGCCACAGCTTCGACGCCGAGCTGGCCCGGCTGGTCAGGCCCACGCGCGCGCCCAAGGGCGGCCAGCTCTCCCGGCTGGACCTGAGCGTGCCGGAGACGGCCTTCCGCGATCCCTCCGACATCAACGACCTGGTGGCCGAGGTTGAGTCGGGCCGGGGCATCCCTGTGCTCTTGCGGCAATACCTGAAACTCGGCGGGCGCATCGCGGCCTTCAACCTGGACCCGGACTTCGGCGACTGCCTGGACGGGCTCATCTGCGTGGACCTGCGCTCTGCGGATCAGCGCGTGCTGGCCCGGTTCATGGGCTCGGAGGGCGCCCGGCGATTTTTGGCTCACCATGCGCCAAAGACAGCCAGCGAAGACCGGAACCCCACGGACTGCCGACCGCCCAAGGCCGCCTGAACTGCGGGCGCAGCCTATCTGGCGAAGGGGTCCTGCGCATCGAAGGTCGCATTGAAAGGACGCTGTACACGCTCGCGAATGAGCTCGCGGATGCGCCTGACCTCGGCCAGCTGCTCCTCGCGCGTGCCCGACGCCTTGGCAGGATCCGGAAAGGGCCAGTGCCAGCGTTGGGTCATGCCGGGGAATATCGGACAGCGCTCCGCCGTAGTGGAATCGCATACGGTGATGAGGAAATCGTAGATGCGCCCGGCCCGGAACAGATCAAAGACGCTCTGCGGCTTCTTTTGCGAGAGGTCGAGTCCCACCTCGGCCATGACCTCCACCACCAGGGGATTGACCGCAGCGGCGGGCTCAAGGCCCGCGCTCTCCACCTCGAAGGAATCCCCGGCGAACTGGCGAAGGAACTCCTCCGCCATCTGGCTGCGCGCGCTGTTTTGCGTGCAGAGGAACAATACCTTTAGCTTTTCCATGTCTCACTCCTGGCGATGGGGTTGTACGACCTCAAGCGGCGCGCTGCTGTTCTGGTCAACACTGCCGACCATGCACCGCCAATGTTACGCCAGCGTTCCAAAGATGTGAGGAGCCTGCAGCGGCACGGAGATATTCCCGGCGCAGACCAGCTGCGCGATTTCACGCCATCGTAACATTGGGGTGACAACCGGCGCTGTTTTCCGGGGTAGTCCTGGCGGACACGAAACATGGAGGAGGACACCATGGGTAGCAATGACAAAAAGATTGAGATCATCCTGGAGAGCAGCGAGGCCGAGCGGCTGCTCAAGATCCTGGCCGAGGGCATCAAGCGCGCGGTTCTGCCGGGCGCGCTCAACGGCTTCGCCTCACAGATTGAACACTGCGCCAAACTGGAGTTCTCCCTGAAGCAGCAGGGCGGCCTGGCCGAGTTGAAGGTCAAGGCCAAGGGAGCATCCGGACAGAAGGATACCGCCACGGGCACACCCCGCGCCGAGTCCTACAAGTCCATCAAGAAGCGCCTGAAGACCTCCTTCAAGTTCCTGCAGCACAGCCTGGGCAACCTCGTGCTGCCCCCGGCGGAGATCGTGGAGGCCTTTTTGACCGACTCCCTGGCCATGTGCTCGCACCCCTCCCGCGGCGAGGCGGACTACGGCCCGCACCTCAAGCTCTGCAACGAGCTCAAGACCGCCTTCGACAAGAAGGACCGGGGCGCGCTGGAGATGATCATTGGGGAGATCGAGAGCGCCAAGAAGACCTGCCACGCCGTAGCCAAATAGCCGGTGCGTCGACAAGGCGGGAGCCCTTCATCCTTACAGAGCCACAAGCCCGGCGCACAGAACGCCAAGTCCGTCCCCCAAGGCGGCAAGTCTGACTTGCCGTCTCAGCAGACGGCTGATCTCGACGCCGTGCCCGACGAGCCCACCGAAGAGGACGAGCGCATCTTCCTGGCCATCACCTCCACCACCCTGACCCCGGAGGAAGCGGCGCGCATCACCGCCCCGGACACGGTGGCCGCCCGGCAGACCAACGTGCTGGCCGTGCACTGGCACCCGGAGCACGTCCCCATGCAGCTCATCGAGCAGCGCATCCAGGCCAGCTTTCCCAACAAGACCCAGGAGCTGATCATCCCGACCCAGCACAACGAGATCACCACTTACGGCGCCTATTCCGGCGTGGAGGTGGACTGCTACTCCGCCGGGTTCAACCAGAAGGTTCAGCTGCTCCTGCACTTCGAAAACCGTATGCTTCCGCGTTCCGGGGTGCTGCGCTCCATGCTCGCGCACACCTTCCGCTACCGCTCCTCGCAGCTGTTTGAATTCCTTGCCGTGCTGACAGGCAAGGACGAGGAGCGCCTGCAGGCCGTGGCCACCTTCACCGGGGCCGCGGAGGAGACCATCCGCTTCGCCCGGCTGCACGCCCGCAAGCTGGAGGCGCTGCTGGAGCGGCACCAGGACGGACTGCCCGCAGGAGCCATCAAGAACAAGCTTGTCCGAAACTTCCTGGACGCCATGCGCCCGCGCTACGGCGATCGCCTGGTGGCCCGCGTGCAGGCCTTTGTTCAGGCCGTGAAGCTGCGTGTCAAGGACGACTTCCCCCTGCTCTACTTCTACCGCGCGTCAGAGGTCATCGAGGAGGCGCGGGGCATGGGCGCCGGTGTGGTCATCCCGCACCCGGAGCAGTTCTGGCCCATCCTCCTGGCCGAGTACGACGTGGACGGCTACGAGGTCTGGAACCCCCAGTCCCAGCGCTACACGGACTTCCTCATCGAGGTGCTGGCGCGCAAGAACCGCAAGGCCAAGGGCGAGGCGCGCAGGCTGCTCGTGTTCATGGGCGACGACACGCACCTGAGTGAGAAGCTGCTGCCCAAGGGTCAAAACGGCAAACCCCCGCGCGAGGTGGGCCTGCAGCCCGCCTGGGACGACTTAAGCGTGCGCAAGCGGCTTTTGGCTGCGGGCATGGACCGGGCCAGCGTCATCAACGAATACTCGGCCCGCCTGGCATCCTAGGCCGGGGCCACGAACAGCAAGGAGGCAGACCATGTCGGGTGAAGGCAAGTTCGAGTTCGATTCCGTACAGGATCCCAAAAGCATCCAGGACTTCCTCCTGGCGCTCACCGAAGGCTTCGCCAAGGGCCGCATCGTCATGCGCAGCGAGGCCGAGGAGATCGTCCTGCTGCCCAGCGCGGTTCTGGGCTTCAGCGTCAAGGCCAAGCGCAAGGACAGCGAGAGCAAGATCAACATCAAGATCGTTTGGAAGGACTCCCGCAAGGAGATCACCACTGGCGACAAGTCCATCTGCATCGCCTCTTAAGGCACAAGGAAGACATGATCACCTTTGAAGGACTTGAGGAGAACTTCACCTTCCTGGTGGCCGAGGTGGAGCGCCAGGTGCACACCACGGTCGGCTTCCTGGACACCCCCTCGCACGCTCTCTACGACCGCATAGTGGGCCGCGACGACTACATCGACAACCTGCACACGGTCATCGAGAACAAGTGCTACGGCCACTTCCACGACCACAATGGCTCCCAGAGCCTGGACAAGGCGACAGCCAACCGCGTGCGCGCCATCCAGATAATCACCAACAATCTGGAACGCATCGCCGACTTCTGCGAAAACATTGTGGAGCAGACCAATTATCTGACCGACCACACCTTTCTGCAGGGCTACAACTACGCGGAGATGTTCATCGAGATCGAGGACTGCCTGGGGCACATCCTGCCGGTGTTCCAGGGCGGCAACCTGTCCGACGCGCTGACCGTGTGCCGCGCGGAGTACTCGCTCGACCGCATGTACAAGGCCGGATTCGACCGCATCATGGGCGAGCTGCGCACGGGCAAGAACGTGCAGAATCTCATAACCGTGCTGTTCATCTTCCGCTACCTCGAGCGCATCGGCGACTCGCTGCTGGACATCGGCGAGGCGCTCATCTTCGCCATCCTGGGCGAGCGCATCAAGATCGAGCAGTTCGAGGCGCTGCAGCAGACGCTCTCCAAGACCGGCTTCGAAGGCGGCATGGAGGGCGTGGACTTCAAGGCCATCTGGGGCACGCGCAGCGGCTGCCGCATCGGCCGGGTCGACGCCCACGAGGGCGGCGTGGACGCCCTAGGCAGCATCTACAAGGAAGGGACCAGCAAAAAGATCCTCGCCGAGAAGGAGGCCCTGGAACGCTGGGGAAGGCTCTATCCCGGCCTCGTGGCGGGGGTCTACGGATTTCACGAGGACGGAGACAAGGCCTCCATGCTGGTGGAGTTTCTGCCCGGTTGCAACCTCGACGAGGTGCTTTTGACCGCAAGCGGGGACATCGTCCAGAACGCCATGTTCGTGCTCACCCAGACCGTGCAGGACATCTGGGAGAACACCCGCACGCCGGAGCCGGCCGCCGCGTGCTACGTTGGCCAGCTCAAGGCCCGCCTGGACGAGGTGCTGCAAATCCACCCGGACTTCCTGCGCCGGGCCAAGACCCTGGGCGCCAAGGCCGTGCCCTCCACGGGCGAGCTGCTGGCTGCCTGCGCCGCGCTCGAAGCCGGGCTTGCAGCCCCCTTCGGCGTGCTCATCCACGGCGACTTCAACGTCAACAACGTGGTCTACAACCACCACAAGCAGCGCCTGCACTACCTCGATGTGCACCGCTCGCGCATGCAGGACTACGTGCAGGACGTCTCGGTGTTCCTCATCTCCAACTACCGCATGCCGGTCTTCGAGCCGCATCTGCGCGAGCGCATCGACTGGGTCATCGCCGAGTTCCTCCAGTTCGCCACGCAGTTCGCGGCCAGAAGTGGCGACAAGACCTTCGAGGCACGCCTGGCCCTGGCCCTGGCCCGATCGCTGTACACCTCCAGCCGCTTTGAGCTGAACTACGCCTTCTCCCGCGAGATGTACCTGCGCTCGCACTACCTGCTGGAGCAGGTGGCCGCGCACCAGGGCCTCCCCTGGCAGGACTTCCGCCTGCCCTGGCAGATCCTCTTCCACTAATCGGCCCGGGCATCTGGAACAGAGACATCCGAAACACAGACATTGAGGACGCTAATGCATACGAACACGACCTTGCTTCCGACAGAGGAAAGGACTTCCGCCAGCGCCCAGGCCCGAATGGCCGTCATCGGGGTGCGCGGGGGCTGGTCCTCGGAGATCCTGGCCGACCGCGTGGCCGAGGCCACCGGGGGCGAGAGGCTCCTGGTGGAGCTGGACCAGGTGCGGCTTGACCTGCCCTCTGGCCGGGCCATGTACCAGGGGCACGACCTGTCCGCCTTCGACGGCCTGCTCATCAAGAAGCTCGGCATCACCTACTCGGCGGATCTGCTGGACCGCCTGGAGATGCTGCGCCTGCTGGCCGGACGCGGGGTGCGCATCTTTTCACAGCCCCAGGCCATCGCCGGGCTTTTAAATCGCCTGGCCTGCACCGTGACGCTTCAGCTTGCAGGCATCCCCATGCCGGACACCACCATCACCGAAAATCTGGACCAGGCCCTGGAGGCCGTGGCCGACTACGGCGTGACCATCCTCAAGCCGCTCTACTCCACCAAGGCGCGCGGCATGCTCGTGCTGCGCCCCGGTTCCGAGGCGCGCGAGACCCTTGTGGCCTTCCAGCGCCAGAACCCGGTGTTCTACCTGCAAAGGGCCATCAACGTGGGCGAGCAGGACCTCGGCGTGGTGTTCCTGGGCGGCGAGTACCTGACCACCTACGCCCGCACGCGCAAGTCCGGCGCGTGGAACACCACCACGGCCTCGGGCGGCAAATACGTGCCCTTTGACCCCTCGCCGGAAATCATCGAGCTGGCCCGCCGCGCCCAGGAACCCTTTGGCCTGGACTTCACCTGCGTCGACGTGGCCCTGACGGACGAAGGCCCGTTCATCTTCGAGGTTTCCGCCTTCGGCGGCTTCCGGGGCATCCAGGAGGCGCGCGGCATCGACGCCGCCCGCATGTATGCGCACTACGCGCTTGGGAGGATACGCAAATGACCGGCCAGAGATTCATCATGAGCACCATCGCCGACATGCTCGCCGGGGGCCTTGCCGCGCCCCACGAGATGTTCCTCGACCTGGGCGACTGCCGCATCAAGGTCATGTCCAACTCCCCCGAGCTTTTGGCCGAGCTGGACAGCTACTTCGGGGCCTTCGTGGCCGGGCCCGGGTCGGCGGACCTGACCCTCACGGCGCTTGAGGCCGCGAGCCCGAGCGTGCCCCTGGACCTGATCGTCAAGACGCCCGACCCCGGCAAGGACAAGATCAAGGAAGAATACGCCGACCTGCCCGGCGGGCGGCTGGTGCGCAAGGTGCTCACCGGCATGGTCTTCCTCTTTGGCCAGGACGTGAACCTGGCCGTTGGTCCGTGCCTGGAAAACCCCAACCAGATCGTGAACTTCGTCAACAATCGCTACATCGAGTACAAGCTGAACCAGGGCTGCCTGCTGGGGCACTCCGCGGCCGTGGCCCACCTGCGCGACGGCCGCATGCGCGGCCTGGCCCTGGCCGGGTTCTCCGGCGCGGGCAAGAGCACGCTGGCCATGCACGTCATGAGCCGGGGCGCGCTTTTCGTCAGCAACGACCGCCTGCTGGTGCGCGAAAACGGCGCGGGTCTGAGCATGTTCGGCGTGGCCAAGCTGCCGCGCATCAATCCCGGCACGGCCCTGAACAATCCGGACCTGCACAGCGTGGTGCCGGACGACGACCGCCAGCGCTTCCAGGACATGGAGGGCGACGACCTCTGGGAACTGGAGCACAAGTACGACGTGTTCCTGGACAAATGTTTCGGCGAGGGCCGCTTCGTGCTCAGCGCGCCCATGCACGGCCTGGTGGTGCTGAACTGGAAGCGCGGCGCGGGCGAGACCGCCATCCGCTTCGTCAAGGCCGCCGAGCGCCCGGACCTTTTGCCGGCCTTCATGAAGGCTGCGGGCCTGTTCTATCTGCCGCCTGACAACCCTGGCGGCGCGGGCGACTGGAGCGATCCCGGCCTTGCGCCCTACACGGCCCTGCTCTCCCGCTGCGATCTGGTGGAGATCACCGGCGGCGTGGACTTTGACCGCGCGGCGGACTTCTGCCTCGAATACCTGCTGCACGGGTAGGGGCATCGTGGCGCGCATCTGGATACGCCGGGAAGTCGAGATCCCGAACCACATGGCCCTGGCGAGGCTTGAGAAATGCCCGGAGCTGGGGCCGAAGCTGTTGTTCTTCAGCGGGGGCACGGCGCTTAGAAAGACCAGCAACCGGCTGATCAACTACACGCACAACTCCGTCCACCTCATCACGCCCTTTGACTCCGGCGGCAGCTCGGCCAAGCTGCGCGATGCCTTCCAGATGCCCGCGGTGGGCGACATCAGAAACCGGCTCATGTCCCTGGCCGACCAGAGCCTGCGCGGCAACCCGGAAATCTTCGAACTCTTCGCCCACCGCCTGCCCAAGGGCGGCGACCCGTACGACCGCAAGCTGGACCTGGAGCGCATGGTCAAGGGCAAGCACCCCCTGGTCTCGCGCATCCCCGATCCCATGCGCAAGATCGTGCGCAACCACCTGCACGCCTTCTGGGATCACATGCCCGAGGACTTCGACCTTGCGGGTGCGAGCATCGGCAACCTGGTGCTCACCGGCGGCTATTTCGAAAACCGGCGGCACCTGGACCCGGTGATCTTCATCTTCTCCAACCTCGTGCAGGTGCGCGGCATCGTGCGCCCGGTGGTCAACAAGCACCTGCACCTGGTGGCCGAGATGGACGACGGCGAAACCATCGTGGGCCAGCACCTGCTCACCGGCAAGGAAGCCAAGCCCCTGAACCGCCGCATCAGCCGCCTGTACCTCACCCAGGACGCGGACACGCCCCGGCCCATCTACCCGGCCGCGCGCGAGAAGGTCTGCTCGCTCATCCGCCAGGCCGAGCTCATCTGCTACCCCATGGGCAGCTTCCATTCGAGCCTCCTGGCCAGCCTTTTGCCCCGGGGCATCGGCTCGTCCATCACCCGGGCCACCTGTCCCAAGGTCTATGTCCCATCCACCGGGGACGACCCGGAATGTTTCGGCATGTCCGTGGCCGACCAGGTGGAGACCCTGGCCGCGCACCTCATGGCCGACGAACCGGGCCGCGTCACCTTAAACGATGTGCTCCAGTACGTCCTGGTGGATTCCAAGCATGGCCGCTACCCCGGCGGGCTGGACATCCAGCGCATCCGCCGCCTGGGGCTGGAGGTCATCGACTGCGCCCTCATCGGCTATGGCCCGTCAACGGAGATCGACGACAGGTTCCTTGTCCCGATCCTGCTCTCACTTGTGTAACACCAAAATATCCCAGGAGGATTACCAACATGGAGAAAGACAAGATTGAGCTGAAGACCATCATGGAGACCGCCGACGTCGCCGACTACCTCACCGCGCTGGCCAATGGCTTCCGCGCAGGGCGCATCGTGGTGGAGAAGGACGGCGAGCATCTGGTGCTGAACCCCGCCGCCATGAGCAAGGCCGAGGTGGAGATCGAGGCGCGCATCAAGAAGGACAAGGCCAAGTTCTCCCTTGAGCTGTCCTGGATGCTGGCCGCGGAAGAAGAGGACTGCGGCTGCTTCAAAATCGGCACTGAGCTGTCCGAGACGGCCAAGAACGACTACAAGAAGCTGGGCGACAAGAAGCCGGAAGACAAGAAAGTCGATGCGAAATCGCCCGAGGAAAAGAAGCCTGAAGTGAAAAAGCCCGAAGTCAAACAGGCAGAAGAGAAGAAGGCGGACGACAAGAAACCCGCTCCTCACGCCGCCACGCCTGCGCCCGTTCAGGCCAAATCGGACGTGAAGCCCACCGCCGCCCCCGCCAGTCACGAGCCCGGCGGCAAGGCTGTGGCCGCGGCCCAGGCCCAGGCCAAGCCCAAGGCATAAAGCCGCGCACGTGGCCGAACGCGCCGGGCCACGCGGCGCAGAAAGCCAAGCCCCGCGCACTGCCCGAAAGGACGGTGCGCGGGGCTTCCCTTTTGCCTCGCGTGAAACGAGCTTGAGCTAGGCGGCCCGGCCCTGCGACCGGGGCGAAACGCCGCAGCGGACCACCTGGGCGTAGATGTCCCAGGTCTTGAGGAAGGCCTGGTCAAAGGAGGTCTTGGCGGCGTGGCAGCGCGCCTCGTGGCTCATGGCGACCAGGCGGTCGGGATCCAGCGCCAGCTCCAGCACGGCCAGGGCCAGGGCGCGCGCATCGCCCGGCGGCACCACCAGGCCCGTGCGGCCGGGCACCATGGATTCCCTGGGCCCGCCGGAGGAGGTCACCACCACCGGCACCCCCGAGGCCTGGGCCTCCAGCACCACGTTGCCGAAGGTGTCCGTGGCCGAGGGGAACACGAAGAGTTCGGCCCCGGCGTAGGCCTCTGCCAGAGCGGCGCCCTTGAGGTAGCCCGTGAACACCACCGGCAGGCCTTTAAGCTGCGCGCGCATCTCCTCCAGGTAGGGTCCATCGCCCACGATGACCAGGCGGATGTCCGGCCGGTGGGCATGCACGGTGCGGTAGGCCTCGGCCAGCACATCCAGGCCCTTCTCGCGTGAGACGCGGCCCACGTAGAGCAGCTTGAAGTTGCGGCCCAGGCCCAGCTTGTCGAAAAATCCGTTGCGGCGGCCCGGCTGGAAGCGCTCGGCGTCGACCCCGCGCGGGTGCACCACGATCTTGTCCTTGTCGATGCCGTGGGCCGAGAGCTCCTGCGCGGTGGTCTTCGAGGGCGCGTAGATGGCGTCCATCTGGCCATAGAACCAGCGCATGTAGCGCCAGGCGGCCTCCTCCATGCTGGTGTCCTCGGTGAACAGGCGCACGTACTGCGGGAAGGCCGTGTGATAGGTGCCGTAGACCGGAATCTTGAGGATGCGGGCAATGGCCAGCCCGGCCAGGCCGACCGGGCCCGGCGTGGCCGTGAGGATGCAGTCGAAGTCCTGCTCGAAGCACCAGGCCAGCATCTTCAGAAACGGCGGGTAGGCCAGGGTCAGTTCCGGGTACTCGGGCATGGCGAAGGAGCCCACGGGCTCGAAGTTCTTGGCGCCTTCCATGACGGGTCCGACGTTACAGGTGACGCAGGTCATGTCCTTGCCGTATTTCTTGGCCAGGCCGATCTGCTGCTGGATGGTCAGGGCCACGCCGTTGATCTCGGCGAAGGTGTCCGTGAAATGCGCCACGCGCAGTTCGCAGCCATGTTTCTTGACCTGGCGCACCCCGAAGGTCTCCATGCACTGGCCGGTGAAGCTGCGCTCCCTGGCGAAAAGCTCCGTGGACAGAAAATAGGGCGAGAGCAGCGCGTAGAGCGATCCCGCCGAGGCCACGTCGTGGAACAGCTCGAAGATGTTGGCGCTGCGCACCGAGGTCAGCATCTTGTCCGCAAAGCGCGACAGGAGCCTGTCCGAGACGCGGCGCACGAAACGCCGCCAGAGCTCCTCGGGCGGCACGCTGCGGGTCAGGCTGCCACGCGCGGCGGCGGCCAGCTCCGGGTCGGCCTGGATGATGCGCGTGGCCTCGGACAAGAGCATGGCCTGGGGCGAGTCCTTGTCGGCCAGGCGCTCGTACAGCGCGGTGCGCACCCGGTCACTCAGCCGCTCAAAGGGCGTGGCGCGGGCCTCGCGCCCGGCCCGGGAAGGATCGAGCAGGGCGTCGGCCAGACGCATGCAGGCGTGGCTGCGGGGCAGCCGCCCGGCGCGGCTTTTGTAGAACTGGTAGGCGATGCCATAAAGGTTGTGGGCCATGGCCCAGGGCGAGGCCATGCCGCCCAGCACCCGGCCCCGGCCCTGGCGGATGCCGTCGAGCAGGTTGTCCAGGCTGGCCGGGCCGTCGAACTCGGTGTGCCTGCGGGCGATGGACAGGGACGAATGGTCGTCGCTGCCGCCCACCAGGCTCTTGGCCCAGGGCGCGGGGCCGTATGGCTCGATGCCGTGCTTGTCGGCCAGATGCTCCAGGTCCCCGGGGCGCAGCCCCTCCACCACCTGGCGCAGGAAGGCGTTCTGGGACTCGTCGCGCGAGCCGTTGAGCTCAAAGATGTTGAACATGAGCAGCGTCTTCTCGAAGTGCGCCGGGGTCAGGCGGTCGTTGACCGCAAAGAGCGGGTGCGCCAGCACGTGCACGATGCCCTCTGCGCGCAGGTAGGGCACCAGGTCGTAGACGTTCTCACGCAGGCGCTGGAATTCGGCGTGCTGGGCCTCGGTGATGTCATAGACCAGGACGTGCAGCTTGCAACGGTCCTCGGGGAAGTAGGTGGTAATCTCCTCGCTGACGAAGGCGCCGGGCAGGTGCGCGATCTCCAGGGACCCGTTCACCGTGTTGTGGTCGGTGATGGTGACCATGCCCATGCCGCGCGCGCGCGCGATGTCGTAAATGCGCCTGGGCTCGGTGAAGCTCTCCGGGCAGCCCATGCGTTGCAGGATCCACTGCGAAGGACGCGTTGAGAACTTGGAGTGGACGTGCAGATCAATGCGGAAAGAGTCTTGGGTCACAGGGCCTCCGTTTAGGCGCAACGGCGCAGCTGGCCGCGCTCGCTGTCCGCCTGGCAATAGACGCACAACTGTGCAGTGGGGTTGGCCATGAGCCTGGCTAGGCCGATCTCCTCGCCGCATTCCTCGCAGTCGCCGTAGCAGCCTCTGTCCAGGCGCTTCAGCGCGGCCTCGATCTCGCCCCGGCGCTCCTCCAGCCTGCGGCGCAGGGCCAGGTGCATGCCCACCTCCACCACGCGCGAGGCGAACTCGTTCTCGTCGGCGCAGGCGTCCAGGCGGGGCTGCTCATCCAGCTCGGCATCGGGGCAGGCCCGCACGCGGCAGTCTGCCAGGGCATCAATCAGGCGTTTGCGCAACATCTCCTGCATGGTCTCCTCCGTGGGTGGCG
Organism: Pseudomonadota bacterium; assembly: GCA_018817515.1. Classification (GTDB taxonomy): domain Bacteria; phylum Desulfobacterota; class Desulfovibrionia; order Desulfovibrionales; family Desulfovibrionaceae; genus Humidesulfovibrio. The sequence goes on along the minus strand of JAHIUD010000107.1, from coordinate 32,025 downwards.
GTTATGCCGGGAATACCGGTGTGCAGACAATGTCTAGCATCAAGCGCGCGCGGGCAGGTTTCCGGCAGGTGACGGCAATGGAACAAATCGCGCCGAGTGAACGCGGGGAAGTGAGGCTGGAGGCCGGAGTGGGAGGGAGAAGACAGGGGGAGTGGGAAAGGGGAAGCAGCGCGGTGTTCAGGCCTTGAACCGGTACCCCACGCCGCGCACTGTTTCGATCCAGTCGGCATAGGGTCCCAGCTTGGCGCGCAGGCGGCGCATGTGCGTGTCCACCGTGCGCGAGGTGCCCTCGAAATCCGTGTTCCAGACCGTGTCGAGCAGGCGGTCGCGGGAGAGCACCCGACCCCGGCTCTGCACGATGGCCTTGAACAGCTTCTGCTCCGTGGCCGTGAGCACGCGCGCGTCTCCGTCCACGTTCATCTCGTGGGCCGCAAAGTTCACCAACAGCCCATCGCGCTCGAACAGTTCCTCGGCGTCACCCGCTTCCGTGCTGGTGCGGCGCAGCACGATCTTGATGCGCAGGAGCAGCTCGCGGGTGCTGAAGGGCTTGAGCACGTAATCCTCGGCCCCGAGCTCCAGGCCCACCACGCGGTCCACCTCGTCGGTGCGCGCCGTGAGGAAGATCACCGGCACGGCGCTGAGCGAGGTGATCTGCTTGAGCCTGCGGCAGACCTCAAAGCCGTCGATCTCCGGCAGCATCAGGTCCAGCAGCACCAGGTCGGGCCGCCACCGGGTCATGATGTTCAGGCCCTGCTGGCCGTCTAACGCCGTGCGCACCTCGAAGCCCGCAACAGTGAGGTTGTAGCGCAAAAGTTCGCAGGTCTCCGCGTGATCTTCGACCACCATGATCCGTCGCTGTTCCATCCGGGCCGTTCTCCCTGCCGACATGAACCGGCCATGCCAGTTCTTCCAGTCGACAGTGCGCACCCTAGCCCCGGCAAGCCCGCCCATTGTTACCCCGGCGTGACGCTGGCGCAAAGCTTATGCGACATTCCAAGGCGGATGCCGCCCAGGGCGCGACTTACCGGGACGGCTGTGGCAATGTCCGGCCTGGCCTTTATGCAACCGCGCGTCACAGGCGCACAGGTTGGCCAGGGGAAACACACATTGCGCACCGACGGGGGAGAGATGATCACCATATACGGACCGGACGGCCTTGTCTCCGATACCCGGCGCACCTCCTGCGAGGGCTGCTGGATTGAGCTCATCGAGCCCGCGCCGGCGGACATCAGCCGGGCCTCAAGCTTAAGCGGGGTGGACGAGCAGCTCATCCACGAGGCCCTGGACCTGCACGAGCGGCCGCGCATCGAGCAGGAGGAGGGCACCACGCTCCTGGTCATCCGCACCCCGCACATGGAGAACGGCGCGGGCCAGGACCGCTACTCCACCGTGCCGCTGGGCATCCTGCTGGCGGGATCGAACATCGTCACCGTGTGCAAGCTCAAAGACGAATCCCTGATCCGGCTCTTGCAGAACAGCAGAATCAGGGCCGAGGGCTTCCGCAGCGAGCGCTGCATCTGCAACATCAGCCGCAACGTGGCCATACTGTTTCTGAACTATCTGAAGGACATCTCGACAAAGATCCGTGAGGTCGAGCACGAGCTGGCGCAGTCGCTCAGCAACGACGACCTGAAGGTCCTCTTGAACCTGCAGAAGTCCGTCACGTATTTCCACGCGGCGCTCAAGACCAATGACCTCATCCTGGACCGCATCAACCGCAAGGGACTCTCCATCGGCGTCCAGACGCGGCTGGCCTTCACCGAGGACGAGGCGGACATGCTGGACGACGCCCTCACGGAGACGCGCCAGGGCATCTACATGGCGAAAATTTTTACGGAAGTCCTGAACTCCATCACCAACGTCTACTCGTCCATCATCTCCAACAGCGTCAACCAGATCATGAAGCTGTTGACCTCGTTCACGGTCATCCTCATGGTGCCCACGCTCATCACGAGCATGTACGGCATGAACATTCCGCTGCCCATGCAGGGGCACCCCGGAGCCTTTGCCCTGGTGGGCGCGGTCTCCGCCGTGCTGGCGGCAGGACTGATCCTGCTGATGAAGTACAGGAAGATGCTGTAGGACTGGCTGGGCAGGGAGCCTGGAGACAAGAATAAGTGGCCGGGATCGAGAGCAAGGCCTTTTCATTCTGCTTGGCGCCAGGGACAGGACTTGAACGGCCCAACCCCGCCGGGCCTGCTACCAGTAGGTGTTGGCGCTGAGCTGCCTGGCGGCATAACCTTCCGTGAGCCTGTTCCTCAGCATGCCTGTGGTCTCCTTCGCCGGTGTCGCAAACGCAGAGCAGGGATACAAACAGGAAGAGGCCAAAACCAGCGTCCCGATGCGGGAACGTTTCTGGCCAACGGTCAGGCCGTGTCAAAGACAGCCACGGGGTGCTTCCCCCGCGGCCCCCCAAAACATAGAGGGTTTCGCCACCTGGCAGGGGCTACGGGCGTCCGTTCGGGAGGGAGCTAAGGTTTCGCCGTACTGTTGTCGACAGCCGTTGAGGTTGTGGTGGGAGAAGCCTCCTTGAAGGCGCTCATGACCGCCAGGATAACGGGACGGAGATTTTCCGCGACCTTGGCACCCTTGGCCCGATGCTTCTCCACAGTCTCCGGTGTCCAGGTGACAACGCCGTCAAGCTTCTTCTCGAGCACATACCCCACATTACCCAAGCCGTTGCTGATGATGTTCACCCCGGCCAGAAACAAGACCGTTACGACAGCCGCTTTGATGAGAAAGACTTTGAGTTGCGGGAGCAGACGCTTTTGTGGTTCGCTCGAAATGTTGTATCCACCGTCGGTCGACAGCTCGTCGAGCATTCCCTCGGACGCGAATTCACGGATGCGGGCCTCGCGCTGGCGCAAAGCCTCGGCATGGGCGGCCTCCACACCTCCCGCGCTCACCAGAATACCCAGTTCCGGGATGCTGGCCGTGACCCGCTTTCCCCCGGTGCGCAGGCGCACCACGCAGGGGCTGTCCAGGACCGCCTGCAGGCGCTCCGGCGTAGTTTGCGGCACGGGAGAGGAGGTTGCGGCAGTCGGGTCTTGTGCGTCGCTCATGGTTTACTCCTTCAACGCCCCGTTCAGTGGAGGAGCGGATTGGCAGGTATTCTCGTAGAGAATCAGGGAGCCCGTTCGGTGCACCTCGCGCAGGCAAGGCGGTACGCTGAAGTCCTTCCCTTCACTCCTGAGGCTGTGGAAATAGTACTTCGCTCCGATCTCCGCCAGAGCTTGGGCTTTGTCTTCGACTGTGGTCGCGTGGAAAAATTCGGCGAGCTTTTGCCTGCGGCTGCCGGCTATGCGCATCGCCGAATCCGGCAGCCACGCAGGAGCCCAAGCATATCCCTGCAGTCCGCTCAAACCTAGGGTGTCATAGAGGTCGATGGGTATGTAGACGCCAAGGTACAAGCCGAGGAAATGATCCTTGTTGGTGAAGAACGAGGTCCTGCGGTCCAAATGTGTCGCAGCCCAGCGCAGCCCTTCGCGTTCCCCTTGGTCCAAGAGCTTGGTCTGCGGGGTCAAGGGATTCCAGTTCGCTTCCCCAGCGAAAAGTCTTGAGAATAAATGGGCCTGGACCATGGCAGCCACGCCCAGGACCAGCAACAAGGCCGCAGCCGGGGCGTACCGAGGTGTACCCCAGACCAGCAGGTGTGTCAGAATCGGGGCCATTGCCAGGAACACGAGCATTCGGGCCTGCCAATAAAAATAGAAGTCACCGCCCGCGAAGTTGAACCACTTGAGAAATACGGCGCTCACAAGCACAAAGCACAGGCAAAACAAGTGGTACTGCCGCGTACGGCCGATCTTGTGCCGCAGCGCGGGGTTGGCCTCGGCGGCAAACAGCGCCAAAAGCACGTAGGCCCCCAACACCACGAACATCTCGTTCAGATTATTCAACGTGCCCATGAGCAGTTTACCGATGTTCGGCATGCGCATAGCCACGCGTCCAGTGTCTGCATACAGGCTAAGTCGCAAGCCCACGGCGATCATCGCCGCCAATCCTCCCAGCAGCAGTTCCGAAATGCCGGCCTGACGCCGGACCAAACGCAGCAAGAGCACCGGCAACAGGCTCAATGGCAACAACAACAGCAGGCTGGCCTTGGTGGTCGCGCAGACCAGAAAGCAGAAGGCGGCATGCAGGACAAACAGCTTCGCCCCTCGATTGGAGAGATGCCCGTAAAGGGCGCAGGCAAAGAGGAGCAGTGCGGGCAGCCCCACGAAGAACGAATGCAGATAGGAGAAGAGCTGTACGCTGGGGGTGGCGTAGAACCCGTACCCGGCGCTGAACAGCAGCAGCAACGCGGCCACGGCGGTCTCCGCCGATGAAAAGACGGCCAAGCGCCGGCATCCGGCCACAACGGCTGTTGACAGGAGCAGCCAAAGCACAGGGGGCCAAAAGAAAAGCACCTGATCCAGCGGATGCAATCCGGTAAGCATGGTGCAAACGGCCATGCAGAAGTTGTAAAGCAGGTGGTAGACAAGCGGCACTCCGGCCACCAGGGGGTCCACCACCGGCAGCCCGTGCTCCAGGGCGCGCAGGACGGCGAAGCTGTAAGCGGCTAGCCCCACGTCGTCATTGTAGTAGTCCACCAACAGGCCCGGATCGGGCAGGGACACCTGGGCAAGCTTGGGCAGGCAGAGGGCAAGCCCGATGGTCAGGATACCGAGCATAAGCAGCAGATCCTGCCAGGACAGGCTCGGGTAAGGCCGGGCCTCCCCCTTCCGCCAGCACATGGGCAGACAGGCGAGCAGGCCAAGAGCGGGCTGGCCCCATACGAGCCAAGGCAGATGAAGACCCGCTGCGGCATATCCCAAACAAAAGAGAGTGCCCAACGCTGGGGGCGCACCCAAGGCCAAACGTTCGGATAAGGACAGAGGCAGGCGCACCAGAAGTTGCCCCAGGCCCAAGGCCGGAAACATCACGAATCCAACGAAGAAGGCCAGGAACAAAGGGATCTGAGCCACCAGCTCCGGGTTGCTGTGGCCGATGAAGACATAACAGGCCGCAGGAGGTGCCAGGAGCAGGAGTTCCCGCATGCGGGGGAATAGTGGCTGGGACTTGGGTGCGGCTTCGGGCACGGCGTCTGAATGGCGGGCGGGGAGCCCCTCCTGCAGATTCGGCACAGACTCACTCCGGTGGGACTTTCATTTACGCCTAGCCTTTAAGGATAGCACGCATCCGTAAGGGTGTCATAGAATATTGGGTTGCGTCAACCCCGCGCGCTAGGTATCATAGGCATAGTGCTTCGCCTGTCTCGGAAGGCTCTAGAAGTCCTTACGGGATGAGCAGCACCGCAATACATCACTGGGGTTTCATCACTCATGCGACAGATACGCTGCCTTTAAAGCAGCTTGAAAGCCATCGCACGACTTACAAATATCACTTATATCAAGACAGAAAGGCTGCCATGACCTCCCCAAAAATCCTTGTGACGGAAAATCTCGACGCCTGGGTGGCGCTCTCCCGGTCGAAGGGCCAACGGCTTGTTCTCACCTATGGTCGCTACGAGTCCATGCATATCGGCCACATCCGGCATCTGCGGCAGGCCCGTCAGTTGGGCGATGCCCTGGTTGTTGTCCTTTCTTCCGACACGTTGCGCCCCAAGGACGGCCTGCCCATTCCCGACACCCTCCGGGCCGAGGCCCTGGCCCACCTGGACTGCGTGGACGCCGTGTTGCTCGGAGTGGACCTGGACCAGGCCCTGGAACATGTCCGCCCAGTCGTCTATGCCTCCATGGGTGACGATGAGGATCTTGCCCAAAGCAAGGGCGCGGAAGAGCTTTGCATCAGGTTGAACATCCCATTCCAGTTCACGGGCAGCCCGGATTTCGGATCGACGTTGGGCATCAACCGCTTCATGTCCGAATTTGGCGACGAGGTACAAGAATACCTGAGCCTTTTCCGCTCACGCTACACCCTGGGCCAGGTGGAGCAGGTGCTGGACGACATGAGCAAGCTTAAGGTTGCGGTCATCGGCGACACCATCATTGATGAATACTGCTACTGCGACACCCTCGGAGTTTCGTCCAAAGACCCTATCCTGGCCCTGCGCTATCGCACCAGCGACTTGTTCGCTGGCGGCATCGTGGCCGTAGCCAACCATGTGGCCAATTTCGCCGAGAAGGTAGACCTGTTCTCCGTGTTGGGCGAGCACGACAGCTACCGGGACTTCATCGTCTCCAAGCTGAACAGACGCATCCGCCCGCATTTCGCCACTCAGGAAGACTCCCCGACGGTGCGCAAGCGGCGCTACATCGAGGGTTACAGCCAGAACAAGATCTTTGAGATCTACTTCATGGAGGACACCGGGCTTTCGGCGGAGCGCGATGCGCAGTTCTGCGACGCCGTGGCTGCGGCCTTGCCGAACTATGACCTGGTCATCGTCGCGGACTTCGGGCACGGGGCCATCAGCCCGCGCATGCGGCGCATGCTGGAGGAGCGGGCCCCTTACCTGGCGGTCAACGCCCAGGCCAACTCCGGCAACCGAGGTTTCCACACCATCTCCAAATATGCCCGGGCAGATTACGTGAGCATCGCCGAGCACGAAATGCGCCTGGAAATGCGCGACATGCGCGGCAACGTTGGGCACATGATCGACACATTGGCGCCGCAGCTGACCTGCAGCAGTTTCGTGGTCACGCGCGGCAAGCGCGGCAGCACCATCCGCAGCGAGGACGGTCTGCACATCACGGTGCCCGCCTTTGCCAAGAAGATCGTTGACCGCATCGGCGCGGGCGATGCATTTCTCTCGGTGACAGCCTTGGCCGCTAAGCTCGGCACCTCCCCGGAGCTCATCTGCTTCATCGGCAACATCGTTGGTGCCCTGGCCGTGGAGATTCTGGGGAATCAGAAATCCATCGACAAGGCCAGCGTCAAGCGCCACGCCGCTTCCCTTCTGGGGAATGGCGGAGGGTTTGCGTGAGGGCGATCCTTTTGGCCGCAGGGCTGGGAACGAGACTTGGCCCACTCGCCAAAATCCTGCCCAAGTGCCTCATGCCGGTCAACGGCCGCCCCTTGCTCGAATACTGGCTGCGAAGCCTGGACGCCGCAGGGGTGTCCGAAATCCTGGTAAACACGCACCACCTGCCCCACCTGGTGCGCGGCTGGCTAACCGAGAGCCGCTGGGCCGGGCGGGTGCGCATGGTCCACGAGCCCGTGCTGCTGGGCACCGGCGGCACGCTTGTGGCCAATCAGGACTTCTGCGGGGCCGGACCTGTGATGCTGGTGCATGCCGACAATCTCTGCGACGCCCCGCTGGAGCGCTTCATCGCCGCCCACAGCCAGCGCGCCCCTGGTGCAGCGATGACCATGATGACCTTCGCCACGGACAGCCCGCAGAACTGCGGCATTCTGGAACTGGACGAACTCGGGGTTGTGCGGGACTTTCACGAGAAGGTGTCACGACCGCCGGGGAATTTGGCCAACGCCGCCGTGTACATCGTGGAACCCGAGGTGGGCGACTACGCGGCCAGCTTCGGTAAGGACGAGGTGGACTTCAGCACTGAGGTCATCCCATATTTCTTGGGGCGCATCCAGTCCTGGCACAACCCCGGCTACCACCGCGACATCGGCAATGTGGCCAGCTTGCTCGCTGCGCAGGTGGAGTTTTCCGGCGTTATTGAGGACCAGGAAAGCCCGCCTGTCGACAACGCGCCCGCAGATGGCGCGCAGGCCCTGGCACTTGCGGAGTCTTTGGCCGAGGCCTTGGGCCTGCCCCTGGTTCCTCTGGACCCGCTGGCCGCAAAACTGCCCCCCGGGCCCGCAGTGCTTCGCCTGCCTCACTCCAGCGACCTTGACAGGGCTATTGGACTATTGCACAAATCGCGCACCGACAGTAAGGACTGCGTGGCCTTTCTGGACACGGCATCGCCTGGCTTCTCCGCGCGGAAGGAATATAACCGCCTTGGGCTCAGGTGCATCGCGGCCCGTATCGTCGGCCCAGCCCAGCAATAGGGAGTACTTAAACGTGATGGGACCCATGGATTGGCTCAAGGCCCTGGGCGAGGTGCACAGCACCACGCGCTGCAAGGTCGGCGGCCAGGCAAGCGAACTGGCACAAGGCTACCTGGCTCTGGCCGAGCTATTGCGCGCCACGCGCGAACGCCAAGGCACGGTCTGGTGGGTGGGCAACGGCGGCAGCTGCGCCATCTGCTCGCACTTGGCGCAGGACGTGATGAACAAGCTCGAAATGCGCTCCCAGGTGCTGAGTGACCCTTCGCTCATGACCTGCATGGCCAATGACTTCGGCTATGCCGAAGTTTACGCCCGGCCCCTGGCCCGGCTGGCCCGCCCCGGTGACGCCCTGGTGGCCATCTCCAGCTCCGGCAACTCGGACAACATCCTGGCCTGCGCCGCCGTGGCCAAGCAGATGGGCCTGGGACTCATCACCCTCTCGGCCTTTTCCGATACCAACCGGCTGTGGAACGCTGAGGCCGACATTTCCCTGTATCTTCCAGTAACCCTCTACGGCCTGGCCGAAGTGGGCCACGAGGCGCTCTTGCACGCGGCCATCGAGTGCCTGTGCCTGGCTGAAAACGAAGCATCGAGGTGCGCGTGAGCGAGAAAGTCGTCGTCATCGGCAGCAATTCCTTTTCCGGGGCAAGCTTTGCGGACTACTGCCTGGAGCAGGGGCTCCAGGTCATCGGCATGAGCCGCTCCGACGAGCCGCACGCGGCATTTCTGCCCTATAAGAAACGCATCGGCGCCCCCTTCACCTTCATGAAGCTCGACCTGAACCATGACCTGGACCGCATGATCGAGGTCATGGGCGACGAGAAGCCGGACTATGTGGTCAACTTCGCCGCCCAGTCCATGGTGGCCGAGAGCTGGGCCAACCCCGGGCACTGGTTTCAGACCAACGCCGTGGCCACCGTGGCCCTGCATGACCGCCTGCGCAATCTCGACTTCCTCAAGAAGTACGTGCACGTCTCCACGCCCGAGGTCTACGGCACCTGTGAGGGCCTGGTGCCGGAGAACACCAATTACAATCCGAGCACGCCCTACGCCGTTTCACGCGCCGCAGCCGACATGAGCCTCATGAGCTTTTACAAGGCCTATAAGTTCCCGGTGGTGTTCACCCGCGCGGCCAACGTCTTTGGCCCCGGCCAGCAGCTGTACCGCATCATCCCCAGGACCGTTCTGTTTTTCCTCACCGGCCGCACGTTGCAATTGCATGGCGGCGGCCATTCCGTGCGCTCTTTCATCCACATCCGCGACGTGTCCGACGGCACCCTACGCATCGCGCGCAACGCGCCCCCGCCGGAAATCTACCACCTTTCCACCACCCGCAACATCTCCATCCGCCAGTTGGTGGAAATGATCGCCGAGCGCGTGGGCGTGGCCTTCGCCGACCACGTGGAGATCGTGAATGAGCGCCTGGGCAAGGACGCCGCCTATCTGCTGGACAGCGCCAAGGCCCGCACCACGCTGGGCTGGCAGGACGCCATCAGTTTGGAGCAGGGCATCGACGAGACCATCGCCTGGGTGAGACAGAACCTGGACGCGCTGTCCGCGCTGCCCGCAGATTACATCCACAAACCGTAACACAAAGAGGTTCCCTCGATGCGCATTCTCGTCACCGGCGGCTGCGGCTACATCGGCAACATCCTTGTCCCCAAGCTCCTGGGCCTGGGACACGAAGTCATCGCCCTGGACATCATGTGGTTCGGCAACAAGCTGCCCGCAGCCAAGGGACTCACCGTGCTCACCGGCGATGTCCGCGACGTGGACTCCATCCCCATGGACGGGGTGGACGCCATCATCCACCTGGCCAACGTGGCCAACGACCCCTGCGGCGACCTGAACGCCAAGCTGGTCTGGGAGGTCAACGCCCTGGCCACCATGATGCTGCTGGAAAAGGCCATCGCCAACGGCGTGCAAAAGTTCATGCTCGCCAGTTCGGGCAGCGTCTACGGCCTGAAGGACGAGGACCAGGTCACCGAGGAGCTTTCCCTGGTGCCGTTGTCGGACTACAACAAGACCAAGATGATCAGCGAGCGCGTGCTGCTCAGCTACAAGGACCAGATCGAAATTTTCAGCATCCGCCCAGCCACGGTCTGCGGCTATTCCCCGCGCACCCGCCTGGACGTGGCCGTGAACATGCTGACCATGCAGGCCCTGGCCAAGGGCGAGATCACGGTGCTAGGCGGCGCGCAGACCCGGCCCAACGTGCACATCCAGGACATCACCGACATCTTCATCCACTTCCTGGGCAAGGGCCGCGAGTCCACCGGCATCTACAACGCCGGGTTCGAGAACATCTCGATCCTGGACATCGCCAACATGGTCACCGAGCTGGTGCCCGCCACCATCACCATCAAGCCCAGCAACGACCCGCGCTCCTACCGCCTGAACTCCGACAAGCTTTTGGCCACGGGATTCAAGCCCAAATACGGCGTGCGCGACGGCATCACCGACATCATCGCCGCCTATCGCGAGGGCCGGCTGGTGGACGACGACATCCACTACAACATCCGCACCATGAAAAAGCTCAAGGAGCTGTAAGCCGCCCATGGCCGACACCACGCCCCCGGCATGGCCCGCCCTGGCCGCCGCAGCCGCCAGCATCCGCATGAAAGCCGTGGAGATGTCGCACCGGTCGCGTGCGGCCCACCTGGGCTCGGCCCTGTCCTGCGCGGACATCCTGGCTGCGGTCTATTTCGGCGTGCTGCGCATTGACCCGCAGAATCCGGCGGATCCCGACCGTGACCGCTTCATCCTGAGCAAAGGGCACGCGGCCTCGGCGCTGTTCGCCGCTCTGGCCCTGCGCGGGTTCTTCCCGGAGCAGGACCTGGAGCAGTACGCCAGCCCCGGCTGCACTTTGGAAGAGCACCCCACGCCCAAGTCCGCCCCTGGCGTGGAGGCCGCAACAGGCTCGCTGGGCCACGGCCTGCCCATCGGCGCGGGCATGGCGCTGGGCGCGCGCATTGCGGGGCGCCCCACGCGTGTTTTTGTACTCATGAGCGACGGAGAGCAGAACGAGGGCTCGGTGTGGGAGGCGGCCATGTTCGCCGCTGGGCAGCACTTGCAGAACCTTTGCGCCATCATCGACTTCAACCGCTGGCAGGCCACGGGCCGCAGCTGCGAGGTGCTCTGCCTTGAGCCCCTGGCCGACAAGTGGCGGGCCTTCGGCTGGAGCGTGGTCGAGGTCGACGGCCACGACCCCCAGGCCTTGGCTGACGCCATGTCCGGTATGCCGGATCCCTCGGGCAAGCCGCTGTGCATCGTGGCCCACACGGTGAAGGGCAAGGGGGTCACGTTCATGGAAGATGACAACAACTGGCACTACCGCGCGCCAAATGACGACGAACTGGCCCGGGCCCTCGCCGAGTTGGCCGTGCCGAGCACGTTGGACGAACAATGAGAAACGCCTTCGCCCGCACCATCACCGCCTTGGCCAAGGCCGACCCGCGCATCGTCCTGCTCTCCGGCGACATCGGCAACCGCATGTTCGACGAGTTCAAGGGCCTGTTCCCGGACCGCTTCTACAACTGCGGCGTTGCCGAGGCCAACATGACCGGCGTGGCCGCAGGCCTTGCCCTGTCCGGCTTCCGGCCCGTGACCTACACCATCGCCCCCTTCAACACCTACCGTTGCTTTGAGCAGATCCGGCTGGATCTGTGCTACCACAACCTGCCCGTGGTGGTGGCTGGTGTTGGCGGTGGGCTGTCCTATGCGGGGCTTGGCGCCACGCACCATTCCTGCGAGGACATCGCCTGCCTGCGGGCCCTGCCGAACATGACCGTGCTCTGCCCCGGCGATGCCGTGGAGGTGGGCCTGCTGCTGTCCCAGGCCGTGCAGGGCCCCGGCCCCAGCTACCTGCGCCTGGGCAAGAAGAACGAGCCGGTGGTGCATCAGGGCGCGCCCGACCTGCGCATCGGCAAAGCAGCCGTGCTGCGCGAGGGCCAGGACGTCATGCTTTTGAACACGGGCAACACGCTGCCCGAGGCCATGGGCGCGGCAGATATCCTGGCGGCCAAGGGCATCCAGGCGGGCGTTGCCAGCGTGCACACAGTAAAGCCCCTGGACACGGAATATCTGGCCCGTTGCTTCGCCTCCTGCCGCCTGGTGGCGACGGTGGAGGAACACGGCAGCGCAGGCGGGCTGGGCGGAGCCGTGGCGGAGTGGCTGGCCGACTCCTATTTGATCGAGAACTCCATGCCCAGGGCGCGACTCTTGCGGCTGCATACCGGCGCAAATTTTCTTACTGCCTGCGGCACCCAGACAAACGCGCGGCAGCTTTGCGGGCTTGACGCAGAAGCCGTGGCCGAAGCCGTGGCGCAGCAGTTCGGCTGAGGACTCGGCCATGCGCATCGGCATAGACTTCGACAACACAATCGTCTGCTACGACCGGGTGTTTCACCTGGTAGCCAGCGAGCAAGACGTCATCCCCGCAGACCTGCCCATAACCAAGGAACGCGTGCGCGACCACCTGCGCGCCGTGGGCCAGGAGCCGGTGTGGACTGCCATGCAGGGGTATGTGTACGGCCAACGCATGGCCGACGTGGACCCCTTCCCAGGCGTGCTCGATTTTCTGCGCGCCTGCTGCGCCCAGGGTATTGAGGTCTTCATCGTCAGCCACAAGACAAGGACCCCGTACCTCGGTCCGCCCTACGACCTGCACGCAGCCGCCCTGGGCTGGATGGAGCAACGCGGCCTGTTCGATCCGGCAGGCATCAACCTGCCGCGCGAACGCGTGTTTCTTGAACCCACCAAAAAGGACAAGCTGGCGCGCATCGGGGCGCTGGGCTGCACGCACTTCATCGACGACCTGCCGGAGTTCCTGGCCGAGGAAGAGTTCCCCAAGGGTGTCAAACGCCTGCTTTTTGCACCTGTTGAGCCAAAATCCGTGGACCCGGCCCTCACCCGCTGCGCTTCCTGGGCTGAGATCAGCCAAATGCTCCTGGGCGGCGCGTGATGAACGAGGCCGACGGCATCCTGAAACAACAGGCCGCCGCTCTGGCCGCTTCCGCAGGGCTTGGTGGGGCAATCCGGCTGGAGCCTATGCGCGGCGGGCGCAACAACCGGGTTTTCCTCTTGCATGCACGCGGCGCACGCGCCGTTCTCAAGGCCTATTTCAGGCACCCTGACGACCCGCGCGACCGCATGGGCGCAGAGGCGGCGTTTCTGAACCATGCAGCGTCACAAAACCTTGAGTGCGTGCCCCGTCTGCTTGCCGTCGACCGGCCCGCCGGACTGTCCTTGCTGTCCTTTGTGGAAGGTCGCCGCCTAGAACCTGGAGAAATCGGCAGGCCTCAGGTCGATGCAGCCCTTGAGTTTTTTCTGCTCCTCAATCAAGGATCACCAGACCTGCCAGAAGCTTCCGAGTCCTGCTTTTCTTTGCAGCAGCACCTGGCCTGTGTGGAGCGCAGGATTGCGCGCCTGGTCCTGGCCGCCGCCAACGGATCGCTTCGGCCCGATGCCGCAGCCTTTGTTGCAGAGGAGCTTGGCCCAGCCTGGTCGATGCTATTGGAAGAGATCCTGGGCTCCGCGCCAAGGATTTTGGGAGCTCACTGGGACGCCCCGCTGGCTCCGGAGCTGCGGCGCGTCTCGCCCTCGGATTTCGGCTTCCACAACGCCCTGCTGCGGCCGGATGGCACGTTGGTGTTCTTGGATTTCGAATACGCCGGACTTGACGACCCGGCCAAGATGTCCTGCGATTTCTTCTGCCAGCCCGAGGTACCGGTGCCGCTGAGCTTGCTGCCTCTGGTGCTGGAACGCCTGGCCCTGGCCTCGCCGCTTGATGCGGGGCTTGGAGCGCGGGTGGGCATGCTGCTGCCAGCTTACAAGCTCAAGTGGTGCTGCATCATGCTCAACGAATTTCTGCCCTTGGGCGCCGCGCGGCGCAACTTTGCCGCGACACAGTCCGACGAAGCCAGGCGAGAAGCCGTACGCGACGGGCAGCTTGCCTTGGCGCGCGCAACCCTCCATGACCACAGAGCGACGAGGTAATTCAAATGGCCGAAATTGATTTCCTTTCCCCAATACACAAGAGCACCAAACGTGATTATCTCGCCCGGGTGAACGACCAGGAATTCCCCAAGCCCAAGGCTGCGGAACTGGCCAAGAAGTGGGACTTTGATTACTGGGATGGCGACCGGCGCATCTGCTATGGCGGCTACCGCTATATGCCGGGCCGTTGGGAACCCGTGGCGAGAGGCTTAGTGGAGCACTACGGCCTCAAGGCCGGGGACAAAATCCTGGACATCGGCTGCGGCAAAGGCTTCCAGTTGGTGGAACTCACGCGCGTGGTGGACGGCCTGGACATCCACGGCATCGACATCTCTCCCTACGCCATCGCCAACTCGCACGAGGACGTGCGCGACCGGCTCAGCGTGGGCAACGCCAATTCCCTGCCCTGGCCGGACAACTACTTCGATTTCGTGTATTCCATCACCACCCTGCACAACCTGCACAACTACGACCTGGACCTCGCACTGCGGGAAATGGAGCGGGTGGGCAAAGGAAGCAAATATCTCTGCGTTGAGTCATACCGCAACGAAACCGAGAAGGCCAACCTGCTTTACTGGCAGGTGACCTGTGAAGCATTCTGCACGCCCGAGGAATGGCTTTGGTGGTTCAAGACCACGGGCTACACCGGAGATTACTCCTTCATCTACTTCGAATGACGGAAACGCCGAGACTGCCTGCGTGTGGCTCGGCTTCCCTTGACTCCGCACGGCGGGCCGGAGTAACTCTTCGCTTCCGCCGCGCCCGGACAGGCAGACGAGCTCCACGGGCGTCGCGCAACATTGTTTCCCGCAGGTGAACGAGCATGAATCCAGCTGACCCCAAGGCCCTGGCCAGCCCCTTCTTCGCGCATGACGTGGACTTGACCGTGCTCGTCACGTGTTACAACGAACGCGAGTTCATCCTCGATACCCTGGAGATTCTGACCGGCGCTCTCGCCGAGTGGGGGGGCAGCCATGAGGTTCTCATCGTGGACGACTGCTCGCGGGACGGCTCCGGGGAGCTGCTTGAGGAGTACCTCAGCGCCCATGACCTGCCCCAGGTCCGTCTGATCCGAAACCCTGTGAACAAGGGACTGTCGCGCAATTTCATGGACGGCGCGTTTCTCGGGCGGGGCAAATATTACCGGCTCTGCTGCGGCGATAACGCCGAATCCCGCGAGGCCCTGGTGGACATCTACCGCCAGATCGGCAAGGCGGACCTGGTGATCCCCTACCAGGTGCAGTCCGAGGTGCGCGGCAGGAGCTGGCGGCGGCGTGCCATCTCCCGGCTGTTCACGGCCCTGGTGAACCTGCTTTCCAACAATTCCATCCGCTATTACAACTCGCTGCCGGTATTCCTGCGCGAACACGTCATCCGTTTCCCACCGCAATCCCTGGGCTTCGGCTTCCAGGCCGACATCGTCACGCGGCTTTTGGAAGAGGACATAACCTACCTGCAGACCCGGCACCTGGGCCCGCGTGAGAACAAGGGCGATGCCTCCACCGCCTTGACCCTGCGCAACCTGCTCTCCGTTGTGCACACCTTTGTCGAGATCGCCATCCGGCGCCTGCGGCGCCTGCTCTACGGCAAGGGGCTCCGCCGCGCCCGCGAGATCCACACCGAAAGCTGAACCGGCGCGCCTCAGCTCCGGCGGCAGCTCAGGACCTGCTCTCCCATGGACGTGCCCTCGCTGATGATCTCAAAGCCATGGGCCTTGAGCAACTCGGCATGCGCGCCGTACCAGTGCGGGAAGAAGTAATCCAGGTAGGCCCGCTCCTCGATGATCGACTGCAAACGGAACGTCAAGGGGCCGAAGTAAAAGGACGGATGCTTCGAGAGCCATTCCAGGGTCCGATAGATCGGCGTGCGCTTCGGCTCCCGGATCACCAGCAGCCCCCCGGGGGACAGAACGCGTCTGATCCCGTCGAAGATGACGCCCCAACTGTTG
Organism: Pseudomonadota bacterium; assembly: GCA_018817515.1. Taxonomy (GTDB): domain Bacteria; phylum Desulfobacterota; class Desulfovibrionia; order Desulfovibrionales; family Desulfovibrionaceae; genus Humidesulfovibrio. The sequence goes on along the minus strand of JAHIUD010000107.1, from coordinate 16,124 downwards.
ATGTCCGTGACGTGGTGCAGGATGTTCGAGACCGAGACGATGTCGAAGCTGGCCTGCGCGTAGTGCTTGTCCAGGTCGAGGATGTCGGCGATGCGGATGTCGCAGCCGGTTATGGTGCGTCCGGCCTCCACCATCTCCGGCGAGGCGTCGAAGCCCTCCACATGGGTGAAGCCGCGCCGCTTCAAAAAAGCGATGAACACGCCAAGGGCACAACCGCAATCAAGAATGCGGGCGCTTTTCGGGGCGGTCCGGAAGGCGGACAGCAGGTATAACAGCCAGTAGTTCGCCATGTTTATCTTGTCCTGCTTCGCATACATCTGCAGCAGGTTCTCAGTGGTGCTTTGGCTATCTTCCATGGCGAACTCCAGTTCTGTTCATTTGATGCTTGTTGAAAGTGCGACGCTCCGTGCGCCAGTCTCTGCGGGCCGTGGCCAGGCCTGCATCAGTCCGGTCCGAAGCGTTTCACCGCCACAGGCCCCAGGATGGCCCATTTGAGCGCATCCATAACGCGGGCCAGGGTGAGAAATACGGACTGGCCGGAGTGGTAGCGGCCGTTACGCAGCTCCAGCTGCCGTCCGTCCACCAGCCGTTCCAGGCGCTTTTCCAACACGGCCTTGGCGTCGTAGCGGGTCAGCAGGTCGGCCGTGTCCAGGCGCTGCCTGGGGCTCGCCAGCAGTTCCTTAAGAATGCGGATGCGCAGAGACGCGATGTTCAGGTTCACGAAGGTGAAATAGCCGAAGGCCAGACCCCAGTATGCGGCCAGGTTCAGCACGGCATAGGCCAGGCGGTCGCCGGGGGCAAAACCGTGCTGCAAGCCGGTCAGGGTGACATAGCCCAGAACCGCCAGCCCGACGGTAAAGGCCAAAAGGATGGCCTTGCGCTGCGCTCCGCGCGGCAGAACGTGCGAGAGCAGCAGGTGGACGGCCACATCGGCCCCTGCGGCAATCACCGGCGCAAGCGCGAGTTGTGCAGAGTCCATATCAGCCGCCGGGGTTGAGGTTGAGCAACCTGGCTGCGGCGGAGAAGAGCCGCGCCATGCCCAAGCCTTTCGGAGTGATGCCGAGCACGTTCCCCTGGCGCACAGCCATGCCCTCGTCCACCATGGCCTTGAGTCGCTCCTCCACCAGGGAGGTGTCGCTGATGACCCGGTCAAAGTCTTCGCGGGCCCGGCCTGCACTGCCTGCTGCGGCCACGAACTTGACCATGGTCAGGGAGGGACTGTCAGCCTCGATGGCCGAGTACAGGGCGATGTAGGAGAGTGAGAAGGGCACGTAGCAGATGCCCACGTGCACACATTCCCAGAAAGACAACAACGGCAGGATCGCAGCGGCGGAGAGGAACAACAAGAAAACGGCCCCGAAGATGCGCAGCAATGCCCCGCGTTGTGCAATGGGACGCTTTATGCGCCAAAGAATAACGTGAATGGCGAAGGCAAAGACAAATATGCCCAGGCACCATAATGCTGGCCTCATGAATCCTCCCGTCCGGGCCTAGCTGCGGGCCTGACGACAATAAATATCTAAATGTTATGGCAGGTTATGTCAACACAACAGGCCCGCCGCACAGGTTGACAAGCATTGTTCACGCGGTCTAGTAAGTCTCACTAAAATCTTCTAATAAAGGACTCCCATGAGTTCACCAACGACCCGCGAACCACAGTATCAGTGCTGCCTGGACCTGCGCAAGGCTCATGGCGCCATCAATCTCGGTCTCATGAGCGGGCAGGGCTGGATCGAGGACCCCAAGCGCCTTGTGTTCGTCCTCTCCCGGTACAAGTTCGTGGCCAAAATGCTCACAGGCCTGGGACGGGTGGCCGAGGTTGGCTGCGCCGATGCCTTCGGCACCCGCATCGTCATGCAGGATGTGGGGCACATAACCGCCTTGGACTTCGATCCCGTGTTTATCGATGATGCGCGCAGCCGCCTACTGGAGGGCGATCGCGTCGACTTGCTGGTCCACGACATGCTCACCGGCCCGGTGCCCGGCGCGCCATTCGAGGCCGCCTTTTCCCTGGATGTCATCGAGCACATCGACCCCGCTGTGGAAGACGCCTTCCTGGGCAACATGGCCGCCTCTCTTTCCGCAAACGGAGTCTGCATCATCGGTTCGCCCTCTTTGGAGTCTCAACAGTATGCCTCTCCACCAAGCAAAGCGGGCCATATCAACTGCAAGAGTCACAAAGACTTCCGGCTCATGCTGCAGAAGCATTTCGGCAATGTCTTTCTGTTCTCGATGAACGATGAGGTAGTGCACACGGGATACGCTCCCATGGCCCACTATCTTTTCGGTCTATGCTGTCTGCCGAGGCGACCAGCCGTATGCGCGTCAAGCGACCCCTCATCATAGGCGCTGACGGGGGCATCGGCAAGGAGCTTACCGCAGCTCTGCGTGTCAAGGGCTGTAATCCTCTGGCGACCACCCGCCGGTCGAGTGCTTCGTCCAGCGGAGGCCCTGAAGTCCTGTACCTGGACCTTGCTGACATGGCCTCCTGGACCCCCCCGGAGACTGCGGACGTGGCCTTTCTTTGCGCCGCCATCACCGCAACGGACCAGTGCCGCAAAGACCCCGCCGGGACGCGGCGGGTCAATGTGGAGAACACGGTCCTGCTGGCGGACCGGCTGGTGCGCAGCGGTTGGTTCGTCTTTTTTCTCTCCACGAACCTTGTTTTCGACGGTTCGACGCCTCTCTGCGCTGCCTCCGCCCCTGTGAACCCTCGCACGGAATATGGTCGTCAAAAGGCCGAGGCCGAGGCGCGTCTGCAGGCTCTTGGCTCTTCTGTCGCAATCCTGCGGCTTTCCAAGGTGCTCACGCCGGATTTTTCACTATTCTCACGCTGGGCGGGGGAGCTTTCAAAAGGGCGGCCAGTGGCCCCTTTTCACGACATGACCATAGCCCCCGTCCCCATGGGTCTGCTGATTCAGGTTCTGCTCGATCTGGCCGAAAGTCCCATGGGCGGGATATGGCAGCTTTCCGCAATGGATGAGATTTCCTATGCCCAGGCGGCCCTTCAGCTCTGCCGCAGCGCAGGCTATGACGAGACTTTGGTCCGGCCCGTTTCCTGGCGAGAGGCTTGCCCGGACCTGGAGCACGTTCCAGCGCACACCACCCTGGACTGTTCCCGCCTGGCCCAGGCTTTCGGGTTTACGCCCTTAAGCGCTCAGGACGCCTTGATGCGGACCTTGGGAGATTTCCAGTGACCCGGACAGCGAAGCCTTCCCTTACGGCGTGCCACGCCTGCGGCCATACAGGGATAACGCCCTTGCCAGGCCTTGAGCCCCTTGGCCTGGTGTCCTCCGACTGCCGCCCTTGGACCGGAGCGGGCCGACTCGCCTGGTGCCCGGCCTGCGGGCTTCTGCAAAAGACCGTGGATCAAGATTTCCTGACCGACTGCGGCAACATTTACGGCTCCTACACGGTCTACCACCAGGCCAAAGGCGAGGAGCAGCAGGTTTTCAGCCCAGCCGGGGCCGCTTGCGCACGTTCAGAGCATCTGCTGCGGCAGGTGCTGTCGCGCTGCCCGCTGCCTGAATGCGGACGTCTGCTCGACGTTGGCTGCGGCAACGGAGTGCTGCTCAAGTCCTTCGGCGCGCTGATGCCTGGCTGGAGGCTGAACGGGTTGGACCTTGACGAACGCAGCCGTGAGGTTGTGCTGGCCCTGCCGGGAGTGGAAGACTTTTTCGCCTGTGACCTGGAGGACGCCTCCGGCAGCTTTGATGTGCTGAGCATGCTGCACTGCCTGGAGCACGTGCCCGGACCTGCCGCGTTTCTGGGCAAGGCGCTGGACCGCCTCAAGCCGGGCGGCCTGCTGTTGGTCCAGGTGCCGGACTTCACCGCCAATCCCTTTGACCTCACCATTGCAGACCATTGCACGCATTTTCATCCCCAGGGGCTGGAGGCTGTGGCCCGCCGCGCTGGCTTCGACCCTCTGCTCCTTGATCAGGGCCTTGTGGCCAAAGAACTTACCCTTATCGCGCGCAAGCCTCTGCTGCCAGCAGAAGCGCCCTCCAGTGCGACTGCAGCGGCCGACCCAAGGCCTGCGGCCCGGCAGGCGCTGGACTGGCTAGGCGCGGTGCTGGCCCAAGCCAGGAGCCTTGCCAAGGGCCCCTTCGGCATTTTCGGCACATCCATTGCCGGAGCGTGGCTGTTTGGCCAGCTCGGCGATCAGGTCCGCTTTTTTGTGGATGAGGACGAGAACCGGGTCGGTCACGATCTATTTGGAAAACCTGTGTTTCGCCCGGCCGATGCGCCCGATAAGGCAAGCGTGTATCTCTGTCTGCCGCGTCCCATTGCGGAAGCCATCCGGGTGCGTCTTTCCGGCATTGGCGGCTGCCTGGTGCTTCCACCAACGTTTCCGATCACTCAGCCACTGGAGAGCTTATGACGATGCCAAGAACCACCAAGGCGGCTATCCTCGTTGAACAGCGTCAGCCCCTCGTTGTGGATGAGATTGAACTTCCGAGCCAGCTGGACTGCGGCCAGGTGCTGGTGCGCGTGCTCTACAGCGGCATCTGCGGATCACAATTGGGCGAGATCGCAGGAGTCAAGGGACCGGACAAGTTTCTCCCGCACCTGATGGGACACGAGGGCTCCGGCGAGGTCCTGGCCACCGGACCCGGCGTGCGCCATGTGAAGCAGGGCGACCGAGTGGTGTTGCACTGGCGCAAGGGGCGCGGCATCGAGGCCATGCCAGCGATGTACAAGTGGCGTGGGCAACGCCTGAACGCCGGCTGGGTCACAACGTTCAACGAACACGCCGTCATTTCCGAAAACCGGTTGACACCGCTGCCGCTGGATTTTGACATGGAGTTGGCGCCCCTGCTCGGCTGCGCCGTCACCACAGGTTTCGGCGCCATGATGAACACCGCCAGGCTCCAAATCGGTGAGAGCGTCGTAGTGCTCGGCGCAGGCGGCGTGGGCCTCAACGTCATCCAGGCCGCGGCCCTGACCACTGCGCATCCCATCGTCGCCGTGGACATCTTTGACAACCGCCTGGAACTGGCGCGCACCCTGGGAGCAACGCATACCATCAACTCTCGGGATCTCGACCTCAAGGACGGGCTTGGCCCGGCCATCAGGGCGATCATTGGCCCAGCCGGTGCCGATGTGGTGGTGGACAACACCGGCAACACCGCGCTCATCGCCCTGGCCTACGCGCTGACCCAGGCTCAGGGACGGACGATTCTTGTGGGTGTGCCACGCGCCCAGGATGACATCACCATCCACTCCCTGCCTCTGCACTTTGGCAAGGTACTGTCTGGAACCCATGGCGGGGATGGCGACCCCTCCATCGATATCCCGCGCTACGCCCGTCTGGAACAACAAGGGCTGCTGCGGCTGGCGCCTTTGGTCACAGAGCGGTATGTCCTCGATGAGATCAACGAGGCCATCAACCGCATGAAAAACGGTGCAGCTGTAGGCCGCTGCATTATCGGGATGCCATGAGCCAAGCCCAGCAGGCAGCGGAGGGCGCTGGCGCCAAAGCAAGCGTCGGCGGGAGGGGGCTGGCGGGCATGCTGCGGAACGCCTCGTCCTCGCTTATCGGGAACATCTTAAGCATTCCGTTGCAGTTTCTGGGCTTCATCATCGTTGCCCGCAGCCTGGGGCCAGCTGCTTTCGGTCAGTACTCCTTTGCCCAGGAACTCACGCTGTTCGTAGTTTATGCCGCCGATGCCGGACTGAACGTCATCGCCACGCGGGAGATGGCCCGCCACAGGGAGAACGCCGGAGCCATCCACGGCACCCTGCTGCGCCTCAAGCTGTACCTGAGCCTCATCTGCTACCTTGTCATCCTGGCTGTGGGCGCGGCCTTGAGCGACAGCCTCGCCACCTTCGCAGCGCTGGCCGTGCTTGGTGTCGCCAACCTGTTGCTGTCGTACTTGTTTCTGGCCAATGGCGTGTTTCGAGCCTGCGAGCGCATGGTCTGGGAGAGTGTCACGGGCCTGCTGCAGCCCATCTGCTTCTGCCTGTTCACGGCTTTTGTAGCCTATTCCAGCCTGGTGCCCGACGGGCTCTTGCCCATGACCTTGGCGCGCCTGTTGAGCTTTCTGCCGGTGGTTGCCCTGGCGCTGTTCGTCTCCTGGCGCTTGGTGCCGCCCCGACGCGCCCCCGCGCCGAGCAGCGGTCTGGAGTATCTGCGACAGGGGCTGCCCATTTTCATGGCCATGTTCGTCTTCGACGCCCTGTTGCGCATCAGTGTGCTTTTCCTTCAGGCTTGGTCGACTTCAGTCGAACTCAGCATGTTCACGGTGTCCTCGCGCATCGTTTACAGCCTGTGGCTCATCCCCTACATTTTGTCCGGCGCTTGGCTGCCGGGCATGGCCATGAGCGTTGCGCAAGGTCAGGCGGAGCAATTCGGCCAGCACGCATTGAGGCTCATCCGCCTCTTGCTCATCATGGCCGTGCCCATGGCCATGGTCCTGCACCTTGCATCGGAGCCCATTATCCTGCTGCTCTTTGGGCGGGACTATCAGGGCGCCATCGCCTGCCTGCGCATTCTGGCCAACTCCGTGCCGTTCCTGTTCCTGTTCTATGGTATGAAAACAATCCTGGAGGCCAAACACCACCAGAAACTGTTCTACTTCATCGTGACAACGGGGCTGTTTGTTGGGCTTCTCGCAAACGCTTGGCTGGTGCGCACGAACGGGGCCGAGGGGGCGGCATGGGCCTACTTCGCAGGCCTTTCATCCAGCACCTGCCTGGGCTATCTTTTTGCTGGCAAGGCCCTGTGCTGGAGCACGCTGGCACGGTCCGCAACGCGGGTCGCCTGCGGAACGGTGGTCGCCGGGTTCGCACTCGTCCTTCTGCTCCCGGTGTCATTTCTTTTGGCGTTGGCGGTGTCTGGCGTTGTCTATCTGAGTGTTCTCTTGCTGCTGGGCGAGATCAACAGCAGAACCCTGCTCTGACTTCGAGATATTGCCCCCTCCTGACCCTACAGCGCCGAGTCTGCCAACTGTAAACTAAGGGGGCATCCAGAGTTGTACTCATGCTGCTCCCCGTTTCGACCGAGCACACTGCCTTGCATCTATAATATATTCATCTGAATTTTTCAAAACAGCCTGACGCAGACTGATGGTTATTTACCGCAACAACTGTTCTTTGGAATAAACAGTACGGCTGATCGGCCATTACCAGAGGAGAAAGAACACTCCCTTAATTAGCTTCTCGATTCTCCCTGGAATACTGGCGGGAGTGATTTCACCCATAGAAAAAAGGGACCTAGATTTTCATCTAAGTCCCTTAATTCTTTCTGGTAGCGGGGGCAGGATTTGAACCTACGACCTTCGGGTTATGAGCCCGACGAGCTACCGTACTGCTCCACCCCGCGACATGTCGACGGCACAAAAACCGCGTCGAGAAAGGCTTTCTATATCCTCACCAACTCAGTGTCAACGCTTATTTACAGCGGCCCGAAAATTTCCTATACCCCTGCCATGCCAAACACCCTGCCCGCCTCCATCGTCATCCCCGTTTACAACGAGGAAATGAACCTGCCCCGCCTGTTCGATGAAATCGCCCAGGCCATGCGCCCGCTTTCCCGCGCCTGGGAGGTCGTCTTCGTGGATGACGGCAGCAGCGACCACAGCCTCGAAGTATTAATGCGCCTGGCAAAGGACAACGCCGAGGTGCGCTACCTCGCCTTCACGCGCAACAGGGGACAGTCCGCGGCCTTCTGCGCCGGCTTCGACAACGCCACCCACCCCGTGGTCGTCACCCTCGACGCCGACCTCCAGAACGACCCCGCCGACATCCCGGCCATGCTCGCCCTTTTCGACCAGGGCTTCGACATGGCCATCGGCTGGCGCAAGAAACGCCAGGACACCTGGAGCAAGCGCATCGGCTCGAAGATCGGCAACGCCATACGAAACAGCCTGACCCGCGAATCCGTGCGCGACACCGGCTGCTCGCTCAAGGTCATGCGCCGCGACATGCTCCTCCGCATCCCGCGCTTCAAGGGCATGCACCGCTACCTGCCGACGCTCATGAAGCTCCAGGGCGCGCGCGTGGCCGAGGCCCCGGTGAATCACCGCGAGCGCTTCACCGGCGTGTCCAAGTACAGCAACTGGCAGCGCGCCCTGGTGGGCATACGCGACCTCTTCGGCGTGCGCTGGCTCCAGGACCGCCACTTCAGCTACGAAATTCGCGAAAAGAATCGCTAGCGCTGGCCCGCGGAACTGCGCGCCAAAGCCTGGCGCACCTTGTCCTTGAGCTCGGAGAGGTCCACGGATTTGACCACGTAGAAGTCGGCTGCGATGGACTTGAGGTCGTGCTGGAAGCTGTCGTAGGCGGTGCACAGGATCACGGGCAAACGGGAGTCCAGGCTGCGGATGGTCTGCAAAAGGTCCAGGCCGGAACGGCTGGGGCCGAGTCGGATGTCCAGGATGACCACCAAAGGGTTCTCCCGCGCCAGGACGTTCTCAATGGGCTCTTCCCCGTCTGTGGTCGCCACGACGTACCCCTCGCCTTCCAGCTCCTCCTGGTAGAGCATGCGGATGTGCTTCTCGTCATCAACGACTAGGATCTTGGGCTTGTTGTCGGCCATAATGACGCTCCTGGGGGCTTGGGCTATTCCTATCCTGAACTGTATATCCTGAATCTCGCCGTGGTCAACTTAAAACATGCGCTGCAATTGGTTCCTTCTCTCTCAATCCGAGCCTGACCTTGACATCCCGGCCCGATGTGCGCACCTCTGCCACACACTGACGCCAAGGAGTGAGCGACCATGATCACCGTTTTTGTGGAGCCCGACAACGAGACCCTGACCTTCAAGCGCCACAGCACGGTGCTCCGGCTCCAGGAACAGATGGGCCTGCGCGTCAACGACGCCCTGGTCATCCGCGGCGACAAGCTGCTCACCCCGGACGACAGGCTCAACAGCGGCGACCTTATCCGCATCCGCAAAGTCATGAGCACCGGATAGGAACACAAGACAGGAACACCCCATGAAATGCCGCAAATGCAAGGCCCCGGCGGAAGTTGCTCTGCCGAGCCACCACACCGCCTTCTGCCGCGACTGCTTCCAGATCTTCTTCACCAGGCAAGTGGAGAAGGCCATCCGCCACCACTCGCTCATCAAGTACGGCGAGCGCGTGCTTGTGGCCCTGTCCGGCGGCAAGGACAGCCTGACGCTCATGCTTGAGCTCTCGCGCCTGGAATACGACGTCACCGGCCTGCACGTGGACCTGGGCATCCCGGGGTCCTCCCCGCCCGCCCGGGCCAAGGTGGAGGGCTTTTGCGAGCGCCACGGTCTGAAGCTGCACGTGGTGGAGCTGACCAAGCACGGCCTGCCCATCCCGGACGTGAAAAAGTACATCAACCGTCCGGTGTGCTCGGCCTGCGGCAAGATCAAACGCCACTGGTTCAACCGCGTGGCCCTGGAGGGCGGCTTCCAGGTGCTGGCCACGGGCCACAACCTGGACGACGAGGTGGCGCGCCTGTTCGCCAATACCCTGCGCTGGGACGCGGGCTACCTGTCCGACCAGGGTCCCTGCCTGGAGGCCGAGAACGGGTTTGCGCGCAAGATCAAGCCGCTGTACCGCCTGACGGAGTTCGAAACAGCCTGCTACGCCTTCCTGAACGGCATCGAGATCCACTCCGCGCCCTGCCCTTACAGCGGCGGGGCCAGCTTCACCGGGCACAAGGAGCTCTGGGCCAACCTGGAATACACCAGCCCAGGCACCAAGATCGCCTTCTACGACGGCTTCCTTGAGCGCGGGCAGCCCGCCTTCGCCCATGTGGAAAAGCACACCGGCACGCCCCTGGCCCCGTGCGAGGCCTGCGGCTCGCCCACCAGCACGGGCCTGTGCGGCGTGTGCCGCCTCAAGCTCGCCGTGGCCGAGCGCCGCGCAGCCGATCCCGACAGGCAGCCCGACCGGCAGGAGTAGCCCATGCCTCCCAGGGTCAGCATCTGCCTGCCCTGCCGCAACGCGGCTGGCACCCTGCCTGCGGCCCTGGACAGCCTGCTCGGCCAGACGTTCCCCGACTTCGAGATCATCGCCGTGGACGACGGAAGCGGCGACGACAGTTGGCGCGTGCTGGAAACCTACGCCCGACGCGACAGCCGCATCCACCTCATCCAGCAGCCGCACCTGGGCGTGGCCCTGGCCTGGAACACCGCCGTGGAGGCCAGCCAGGGCCGCTACATCGCGCGCATGGACGCCGACGACCTCTGCCTGCCGCGCCGACTGGAGCTGCAGGTGGCTCTCCTCGACTCTGACCCCACCCTGGGCCTGGTGTCCGGCCTGGTGCGCTTCGGCGGCGACCGCAGCGCCCGGGCGGGCTATGCCGCGCACGTGGACTGGCTGAACACGCTGACCACGCCCGAGGCCATCAGCGCCAGCCGCTTCGTGGACTCGCCCATCGCCAACCCTTCGGTAATGTTCCGGCGCGAGCTGGTGGACCGCCTGGGCGGCGCGCTGCCGAACACCGGCCATGCCAATGGGACAGCCCCCTTCCCCGAGGACTACGAGCAGTGGCTGCGCTGGCTGGAGCACGGGGTGCGCATGGGCAAGGTGGCGGAGGAGGTGCTGGTGTGGAACGACCCGCCCACGCGGCTCTCGCGCACCGCAGCCGAGTACAGCGTGGAGGCGTTCGCGCGCGTCAAGGCGCAGTATCTGTGGCGCTGGCTCATTCAGAACAACCCGCAGCACCCGCGCGTGTGGGTCTGGGGCGCTGGGCGGGTGAGCAGGCAGAAGATTGCGCCGCTCATGGACCTGGGGCTCATCATCGAAGCCTTCATCGACATCGACGCCAAGAAGATCGGGCAGAGCGTGCACGGCGTGCCGGTGCTCCCGCGCGAGGCGATACCGCCCTACTCCCCCTCTGCCCCCTTCATCCTCGCCAATGTCTCCTCACGCGGCGCGCGCGAGGAGATCACGGCCTGGCTGGTGGGGTTGGGGTATCAGCTGGGCGTGGGGGCGGTGGCGGTGGGGTGAGGGGGCGCCGCGCGCAATCAGGCTGTGGGCCGGGGGCGCACCTGGGCCGCGATCTGCTCCGGCAAGTGGCTCAACCGGGCCATGTCCAGCTCAAAGCGAGTCTGCAGATTGAGCCAGAACTGCGGGGTGGTGCCGAAGTAGCGGGCCAGGCGCAGGGCCGTATCGGCAGTGATGCCGCGCCTGCCGCGCACGATGTCGCCGATGCGCTGGGGCGGGATGCCGAGATCAAGGCCCAGCCGGTTCTGGCTCAGGGCCAGGGGCCGCAAAAATTCCTCCAGCAGAATCTCGCCGGGGTGGATGGGGCCGTTGCTATCACTCAGAGTGCTCTCGCTGTTCATATTGTCCCTCTTTAGTGGTAATCCACAAGCTCCACGTCTTCGGCATCGCGACCAGTCCAGACGAAGCAGATGCGGTACTGGTCGTTGACGCGGATGCTGTACTGCCCGGCCCGGTCGCCCTTGAGCGCCTCCAGGCGGTTTCCGGGCGGCATCCGCAGGTCTTGCACGGCCTGGGCCGCGTCGATCATCACCAGCTTGCGCCGCGCGGCCCGTTGCACCTCCGGCGGAATACGCCGGACAGACAGCATGTCCCAGATACGCTCGGTGTCGCGGCACTTGAAGGTAAGGATCATGGCGAAAACTTACGTTGCGTCCGGTGCCATGTCAAGCGTGACACGTGGTACGTGTCACCATGCACGCGGCGCGCGCGAGGAGATCACGGCCTGGCTGGTGGGGTTGGGGTATCAGCTGGGCGTGGGGGCGGTGGCAGTGGGGTGAGGGGGGGTCATATTGCTGGCCAACTGTAAATGGTTCTGCGAAGGACTCTCACGGCGAAGAAAGCCATCGCTTCTAACTCGTTATCAAACAGACCTTCATCCTCAAGCAGTATTTCGTCCTCCCAAGGCTCATCGATGTGGACCCACCTATTGCGATATTTCCGCAGGACGTGAAGATCATCCCGGAGATCATCCTCAAGACCTGCGCTATCGATTAACTCGCACAATCGAGCACCTGCTGCACAGACTCTCTCTGCTCTAAGATATGTCTCAACACCAGCAACAGCAGTTATGACTGTCGCCAAATGAGCATGATGGACAAAAGCTTGGTCTGTTTCTCGCACAATGAGGCTGCACCATTCCGATAGAAGAACAGCCCCTTGTAATAGCTCCTCGTCAAGAGCAACAATGTATTCCCAGCGGTCGGCTGCAACCATATACCCTCCCAAGGCAAGTAATCACCTTTTCTGCGAGAGCGTTAGCATTTTCCAAGCCCCTGCCCGGCCTCCTTTCGGAAACCGGGCGGTTCGCTTGTTCATATGTTGGTGGTGAGCCTGCTCAGCCGCCCTCGCCGCCCTCAATCCGCGCTATCTGCCTGTCGTGCAGGCGCGAGAACACCAGCAGCGCCGTCACAGCGCCGATGAGGGCGAAGAGCATGTCCGACTGCGTGTCCCAGGGGTCGCCCTGGGTGCCCAGGAATTCCTCCGCGCCCTGGCCGAACGCCAGCGCAGCCCCCCACTCCACGAACTCGTACGTGGCGCTGATGGCCAGCACCACGCAGACCACGAGAAAGGCCAGCATGCCCCGGCCACGCACGTAACGGCCCCGGAGGAGGATCTCCCGCGCCGCCAGGGCCGGGACAAGGCCCTGCATGAAGTGTCCGATCTTGTCGTAGGGGTTGCGTGTGAGGCCAAAGAGATCGGCAATCTGGAAGCCCAGCGGCACCCTGGCGTAGGTGTACGCGCCCCCGACCATGAGCACCACGGCGTGCAGAAAGATGAGCGCGTAAAGCAGCGGGGTCAGCGGGAAGCGGCGGCGGGTCGCCCACAGCACCGGCAGGGCCAGGACCACGGGAAACACCTCCAACAGCCAGGTGGCGCGATCAAAGGGCCGGTAGCCGGTCAGCGCCAAAAGCGCCAGCAGGGCCACACTGGCAGCCACAAGGCTGGCGTCATGCTTCGCGACCGCACCCACGCCCGGCCCCCTAGCAAATTCTCGGCAGCTGCTCGCCTTCGAGCATGCCCAGCAGGCGCTTGCCGCCCAGGCCGGTCTTGAGCAGCACCCGGCCCGGCTGTCCGGGCTTGTCGTTGGCCGTCACGGTGCCGATGCGTTTGGCGTCCACGCCCAGCGGGCTCTTGCGCATGAGCGCCAGCGCCGCCTCGGCCTGGGCCTCGGGCAGCACGCAGATGAACTTGCCCTCGTTGGCCAGGTACAGCGGGTCCAGGCCCAGCAGCGAGCAGCCGCCCTTGACTTCGGGCTTCACCGGGATGAGCCCCTCGTCCAGCTCGCAGGTGACGTTGGAGGCGATGGCGATCTCGTTCAGCGTAGTCGCCAAGCCGCCGCGCGTGGGGTCGCGCAGCACGTGCACATCCGGCACGGTCTGCAAAAGCTCCACGATGATGTGGTTCAGGCTGGCGCAATCGCTCACAACCGGGGTCTCAAACGACAGGCCCTGGCGCGTGGACAAAATCGCCAGGCCGTGGTCGCCGAGGGTGCCGCTGATGATGATGGCGTCGCCGGGCCGGGCCAGATCGCCCGCCGGGGCAGGGTCCACAAAGACCTCGCCGATGCCCGTGGTGTTGATGAAGATCTTGTCCGCCGCGCCCTTCTGCACCACCTTGGTGTCGCCGGTGACGATCCAGACCCCGGCCTCGCGCGCGGCCTTGCCCATGGACTCCACGATGCGCGTGAGGTCCTCCACGGGCAGGCCCTCCTCCAGGATGAACCCGCAGGTAAGGTATTTGGGCTTGGCGCCCATCATGGCCACGTCGTTCACCGTTCCGTGCACGCTGAGCGCGCCGATGTCGCCGCCGGGGAAGAACACAGGGTCTACCACGAAGCTGTCGGTGGAGACCGCGATCTTCCCGCCCACGCTGAGCACCGCGCCATCGTTCAAGCGCCGCAGCTCCGGGTTGTCGAAGTTCTTCAGGAACAGTTCGCCGATGAAGCGCTGGGAAGCCTTGCCGCCGGAGCCGTAGTCAAGCAGTACCTTTTCGCTCATGTGTGCTAGTCCACCTGGTATTTGAAGTAGGCCGCGCAGGAGCCCTCGGTGGAGACCATGCACGGTCCCACGGGCTTGGCAGGCGTGCAGGCCTTGCCGAAGAGCGGACAAAGGTTCGGGGCCAGCTTGCCCTTCAGAACGTCGCCACACTTGCAGCCGGGCAGGGGCGGGCATTCGGTGATGGTGATGCCGAACTCGCGCTTGGCGTCAAAGGCGGCGTAAGCGTCATTGATCTCCAGGCCGGAGCCCGGGATGTTGCCGATGCCGCGCCACAGGGCGTCCGCCGGGGTAAAGACCTCGGCCAGCATGGCCTGCGCCTTGGCGTTGCCTTCGTCGCGCACCACGCGGCGGTACAGGTTCACCACCTCGGCCTTGCCGTCGCGCTTGCACTCGGCCAGGAACAGCAGGGCCTGCAGGATGTCCAGCGGCTCGAAGCCCGCGATGGCGGCGGATTTGCCATACTTCGAGGCCACGGGCAGGTACGGGGCCAGCCCGATGATGGCCGACACATGGCCGGGCATGATGAAGGCGTCGATATCCGTGCCCGGGTCGCCGAGCAGGGCGTCCAGCGCCGGGGGCACGATCTTGTGGAAGGACAGAACGCGGTAGTTCTTGATGCCCTGGGCCTTGGCCATCTTGAGGCTGGCGGCCACGCCGGGCGCGGTGGTCTCAAAGCCCACGCCCAGGAAGACCACCAGGGCGTCCGGGTTGTCGACGGCGAGTTTGAGCGCATCGGGCGGGGAATACACCACCTCGACCCGCGCGCCGTCGGCCTGGGCGGCCTTCAAAGTGCGGCTCTTGCTGCCGGGCACGCGCATGAGGTCGCCGAAGGTGGCGATGATTACCTTGGGGTTCTCGGCCAGGTCAAGGAAGGCGTTGACCTCGGACTCGTGGGTCACGCAGACCGGGCAGCCCGGGCCGGAAAGGTGGATGATCTCCTTGGGCAGGATGGAGCGCAGGCCGCTGCGGAAGATGGCCACGGTATGCGTGCCGCAGACCTCCATGAAGCGAAGCTGACCGGTCAGGGCCTTGTTCAGGCGTTCCAGCACGCTCTTGCACAGGTCAGGGTCGTGGAACTGGTCGAGAAGCTCAAGACTCACGGGCTACCATCCTTTGCGTCGATTTCCGGTGCGTCGAATTCCGGGGGCGTGGAACAAGCTGGCCCCGGCCCGAAGTGCATACACGGACCGCGCCTGCGAGTCCATGCCTGCGCCGGGGTTTGCGCGTGTCACTGGGCGGTTACGCCGCTGGGCCTGGGTGCGCCACCTGATAGGCGATGAGGTCCAGGTCCGGCGGGTTGAGCCCCAGCACGCCGAGCAGCGCGTGGATTTGCCCCCGGTGGAAGGTCTGGTGGTTGAAGAAATGCGCCAGGCAGATGGCGAAGGGCTGGCTGCGCGGCTCGCCCTTGAGGTTGGCGTAGCGCAGCATCTCAGCCAGCCATTGCGGTTCAAGCGCCTCGCAGAAGCTGACGATGCGCGCATCCTCGGCCTCGCGCAGGGCGCGCAGAGCCGCGAAGTCCGTGAGCGCCGCGCAGGAGTCCGGGGTCACCCGCTCGCCCACGCCGCTGAAGCGCTGGAGCCAGGCCTGGTCGGCCATGATGGTGTGGTTCATCAGGCCCAGGATGGAGCCGAAATTGACGCCGAAGCTCTGGGCGAGCTGCGCGGGCGAGAGCCTGGCCAGCTCGGCGTAGAGGAGTCCGTTGGCCCAGCGGTTGGCGCGGGCCTGGGTGATGTAGGTGGCGGGGGTGGGGGTCATGGGTTGCCTCCGGTTGTTGGCGAGCCGAAACATGGGCGGCGAACCGAAGCCACCGGGCGTCGAGCCCAAAAAAAGGGCGGCAAGCCGAAGCCGCCGCCCTTGGGGAACTCGATTCGGCGCGGGATTACACGCAGCCGGTGGGCTTGGGCAGGCCGGCCATTTTGCAGGCGCCTTTGCCGGGGCCGGACGGGAACAGCTCGTAGATTTCCTTGAGCTTGTAGCCGGTGACCTTGGACAGGATGCGCACCATGGGGGCGATGCCGTTCTTCTTGTAGTAGTCCTGCAGGAAGTCGATGACCTTCTGGTGGCTCTCGCTGATGGTGGCGATACCCTCGCTCTCCTTCACGTACTCGACCCACTCCGGATTCCAGTCTTCAAATTTCAACAGGAAGCCGTCCTCGTCCACCTCAAACTTGTTGCTCTTGTACTCAACAATAGCCAT
>JAHIUD010000106.1 GCA_018817515.1 Pseudomonadota bacterium | reverse complement strand
GCCGACACGCCCATGTGCGTCCTGGGTCTGCTCATGATTCCCAGCCAGGCCAGCGGCGTGCTGTACACCGCCGATCCAGGCGGCCAGCTGGACCCGGAGGGCGCACCGGCCCTGCGCATCAACGCCGTGCTGGGCCTGGGCGAGCAACTAGTCAGCGGGCGCGCCACGCCGGACATCTTCGTGCTGGGCCGGTCGCCCCTGCGCATCCTGCACCAGGAAATCAGCCCCAAGGCCGAGCGTCTGGTGGCCCTGGCCGAAGGCGGCACGGCCCTCCAGACCGTTTCGGGAGACGAAGGTCAACGCTCCTGCGTGTCCGAAGCCACGGTGCTGGACCTGGCCGCCCGCGCCCTGACCCTGGAAGCGCACTTCCGCACGCCCCAGGACGTGGAATGGGCCGTGGACCCAGCCGGGCGGCTGCTTCTCTTGCAGTCCCGCCCGCTGGAGGCGGCGGCAACTGTGGAAGGGCCAGCGGTCAAGCAAGAGGACATTTCCAATCCCGTTCTGCTTCAGGGCGGCAAGACGGCGGCCCCTGGCGCTGCCACGGGGTCGGCCTTCGTGCTCAATTCTGCCGGACGTGAGTCCATGCCCGAAGGCGCGGTGCTGGTGGTGCGCACGGCTGCGCCCGAGTACGCGGCGCTGCTGGACAAGGCCGCAGGCATCGTCACAGACGTGGGCGGGGTGGCCAGCCACCTGGCCTCCGTGGCCCGCGAGCTGGGCCTGCCCGCGCTATTCGACGCTGGCGACGCCACCTCGCGCATCCCCCACGGCCAGACCATCACCCTCTGGGCCGACGGGGCCACGGTCTATGACGGCGAGGTGGCCGAGCTGGCCCGGACCCGCTCGGGGCGCAGGAGCCACGTCTTTGACAGCCCCATGCACAAGCGCCTGCGCGCCGCCCTGGACCTCATCGCGCCGCTGCATCTCACCGATCCGGAGGCCCCGGAGTTCTCGCCCGAGGGCTGCCGCACCATCCATGATATCGTCCGCTACGCCCATGAGAAGTCCATGAAGTCCATGTTCGCCCTGTGCGATGAGGCCGGAAACGAGGCCAACGTGGTCCGGCTCAAGGCGGGCATCCCGCTGGTGCTCTACTGCGTGGACCTGGGCGGCGGCCTCAAGCCGAACCTGACCACTTGCGACGAGGTGGCCATCAGCCATGTGGAGTCCATCCCCATGCTGGCGCTCTGGAGCGGGCTGACCCATCCCGGCGTGTCCTGGGCGGGCGGCGTGGCCCTGAACGCGGGCAACCTTCTCTCGCTCATGGCCTCCACCACAACCACCGCCGAAGCCCCCGGCGGCGACAGCTACGCGGTCATCTCCCACGACTACGTGAACCTGAGCGCCAAGTTCGGCTACCACTACGCCAACATCGACGCCTTGTGCGGGCAGGAGCCGGGCCAAAGCCACGCATCCCTGCGCTTCTCCGGCGGCGTGGGCAGCTTCTCGGGCCGTTCCCTGCGCATCAACTTCCTGGCCACGGTGCTGGGGCGGCTGGGCTACGTGGTGAACGTCACCGGCGACCTGCTGGAAGCCAGCCTCAAGGGGTCGGACTGCGCCGCCCTGACGGACGTGCTGGACCAGACGGGACGGCTCCTGGCCTCCAGCCGCCTGCTCGACGTGGCCATCGGCAACCCTGGCCAGGTGGACAGCATGGTCGAGCGCTTCTTCCAGGGGAACTACGACTTCCTCGGCCAGTCCGACCGCAACCGGGTGCCGGGCTTCTACTCCCTGCAAGGCGACTGGAGCCTGGAGACAGGCGGCGAGTCCCCGGTGCTGCGCCAGGACGGCTCCAAGTGGGTGGACGGCCTGTCCTCCGGGGTGGCCAGCTTGGCCGGGAAGTTCATGGGCAAGCGCTACCAGGAGTTCCTGGACGGCATAGAGGCCTACGCCTACTTCCCGCTGGCCGTGGTCCGCGATGTCCAGGCCCGCGACGCCGACCTCCAGGTGGAGGTGCTGCCCCAGGCCGGGAGCATCGACAGGGCGGGCGGCCTCGCCTTCGGCCTGAAGAACTCCGGCAACTACTTTGTATTCCGTGTCAACGCCCTGGAGGACAACGCCGTGCTCTTCGAGTTCGTGGACAACCGCAGGCTGGAACGGGCCAAGGCCGACCTGTCGGTGCTGACAGGCCGCTGGACCCGCCTGGAGGTCCAGGTGCGCGGGAACAGGATCGCCTGCCTCGTGGATGGGCAACCTGTTCTTGAATATGAGGCCGCCAAGCCGGTGGCCGGATACGTGGGGCTGTGGACCAAGGCGGATTCGGTGACGCAGTTCCGAGACATCATCCTGACCGCAGAAGGTGTCTCAAGGCCGCTCGTCACGCGCAAAGGCCCGCTCGCCTGAACCGTTCGGGGGGGCAGAAGCGCATCGGCCCACTCTCACAGTACCCAGGCCAAAAGGCTGTGGCGCTACCGAGCGCTCAGAGCCGGTCTCAGGAGCTGCTCTTGCCGTTGGCGCTTGTGCGCGGAAACACCAGAATGAAGCGCGCGCCCTGGCCGGAGCGTGGCCGGGCGTGGATGGTGCCGCCGTAATCCTGCACAATGCCGTAACTGATGGACAGGCCCAGGCCCGTGCCCTTGCCCACCTGTTTGGTGGTGAAGAAGGGCTCGAAGATTCGGCTGGCGATGTCACGCGGGATGCCCACGCCCGTGTCGGCCACCTCGGCCATGATCGTGCGCCTGCGGGCGCGGGTGCGCAGGGTGATGCGCCGGTCGCGCGGGCCGCAAGTGGTGCCAGCGCACTTGTCCTCAATGGCGTCGCGTGCGTTGAGGAGCAGGTTCATAAACACCTGCTCCAGGCGGTTCGGGTCGGCCATGATGGGTGGCAGAGCCTCGGCCAGGTCGAAGACCACCTCAATACCGCGCACCTTGAGCTGCTGGCTGAAGAAGTCGAAGGCGCGCTGCACCACAAGGTTCAGGTCCACGGTCTGCGCTTCCTGCGTTGCAGGCTTGCGGCCGAATTCACGCATGTGGTTGATGATGCGCGTGCTGCGCTCCACATTGTTGCGGAGCTTGTCGGCCATTTCGCGCAGGGTGGCCTCGTCAGGCATCTGCCCATGCTCAAGCTTGCGCACAAACAGGTTGGCCACCATCTGCATGACGGCCAAGGGTTGGTTCAGCTCGTGGGCCACGCCCGTAGCCATCTCGCCCAGGGTGGCCATCTTGGAGGCCTGCATCATCTGGCGCTCGGCCCGGATGCGTTCCGTGACATCCGTGGCCGTGGCCAACACGACTTTGCGGTCATCGGATTCGGAGATGGCGGTGATGATGTTCACGTAAAACATCCGGCCATCCTTGGCCTGATTGCGCACACGGTACATGGCCTGCCCGAGCCCCAGGGTGGTGGCGCCGGTTTCGGCTTCCTCGGGATGAAAGATAAGCCGGATATTCTGCCCGATGAGTTCGCCCCGGCGATAGCCATAGAGCATGGCTGTGCTGCGGTTCACGTCAATGATGGTCATGTCGGTGGCGTCGATGACAAATAGGGCGTTGGGTATGTTGTTGAAAATGTCCTGATATTTCCTGTCGCTCTTGCGCAGCTCCTCTTCCAGGCGCTTGCGCGGGGTGATGTCCAGGCACATCTCCATGGCTGCGGTGATGTTGCCCTCCTCGTCGTACAGAGGCGAGGTCTTGACAATCCAATGGGCCGAGGTGCCGTCCTTGTAGACGCCCGTTTCTTCGGTGAAATGCGGCTGCCCGTCCTGAAAGGTCTTTTCAACGGGGCATTGTGGGCACTTTTCCGTGCGGCCCTTGTAGGCCTCATAGCAGTATGCTCCCTTGCTCACGTGGAACAGGTCGGAAAAGGTTTGGTTGTAGCGCAGCAGACGAAAGTTGCGGTCCTGCACGGTGATGATGCAGGGCACACCCTCGAAGAGCTTCTGGTAGAGCTGGCGCTGATTGTTGATCTCCCCGTGCTTGCTGCTGATCTCTCGGCACATCAATCCGATGGCGTCGGCCAGTTCACCCAGTTCGTCGCGCTGTGTGATGTTGAGCGTGCAGTTCATTTCCCCCGCTGAAATGCGCCGGGTGACGCTGATCATGGCCCGTATGGGGCGCTGGATAAGGATGTAGATCACCGCGTAGAGCACGGCGAAGACCCCGGCGAGGAAGATGCAAAGAGAAAGGGTGTTGGACTCCACCAGGGCCTGGAGTGTCTCCTTCTGTTTGCGCAGAGTCATATCGAGGACAAGCACCCCCAGCACCTTCTCCTCTGGGCGGTGGAAGTGGCAGGCGGCCGTGGCGCAACCCTCGTCATTGCCGATGGGGCTGAAGATGGTCAGATGTCGCTCGCCGTCCGGGCCTTCCTCGATGCGGGTGCGCTCCTCCATCTCAAGGGAGGCTGGCACGGGTTTGCGCTCATGGCAGGAAGCGCACTGGAAGCCGTCCGTTCGCCAACGCTTGCCAACTTCCCCCTCGCGGCTGGCGAACATGACCAGCCCTTCCTTGTTCAGGATGCGCACCCCGGAAATGCCTTCCATGCGCCCGGTGCGGGCCACAATACTTTGCAGCTCGCCGCGCTCGTTGCGCATCATGGTGTTGGACGCAGCGGATTTGATGGTTTCGCAGATGCGATCGGCTTCGAGGCCGACGTTCTTCTCCGCCAGCTCGCTAAAGCTGTGCACGTTGAATTTGTACAGGAAGACGCCCAGCCCCAGGATAAGGGCCACGAGGCAGCCCATGATCTTTCCAGCCAGCGGCAGGCCGGGACGCAGGCGGGTCAACCGTGTGATCATCACTGGCCTCCCGTGTGTCCCTCGACCCTCCCAGGCTGGGTGAGCGGCAGCCAGACGGTGATGCGCGTGCCCTCGCCCAGGCTGGACTCCACATCGATGCCGCCGTGGTGCTGTTCGATGATGCGGTTGGAGATGAACAAGCCGATGCCTGTGCCCTTGCTGCCCTTGGAGGAGAAGAACAGGGTGAACATCTTCTCGCGCGCCTCGCAGTCCATGCCCACGCCGGTGTCGGTGATGGTGAACACGGCCCTGGCGCCCTCTGCGGCCACGCGAAAGCCCATCTTGCGCGGCCTGCCCGTGGTTTCGGAGAGACAGGCGTCGATGGCGTTCTCCAGGAAATTAACCAGGGCCGAGGACAGTGCCGTGTAATCGGCTTCGATATATCCCAGGGAGTCATCGAAATCGCAGGCCAGGGCGATGCCCGCGTGAGCGGCCTTGCCCTCAACAAGGTTGGCCAAGTCCTTGGCAAAGGCCTGGAGGTCGAGTTCAGCAAACTCCAGGTCGCGGCTTTTGGCGTAGTATAAGATGTCCAGCACCATCTTGCGGATGTGCTGGATGCGGTGGCGCACGGTGTCCCAGCCGCTCTGGATCTTTTCCAAGTCACATTTCCTAAGGCCGGATTCAATCCGGTACATGCCGCCGTCCAAGCCCATGAGCAGTCCTTTCACCCCGTGGGACATGCTGCCGAGCATCATGCCGAGAGAGCTAAGATGGTCTTGCAGATGGCGGAGCTGGGTGATGTCCGTGGACACCTCCATGACTTTTTCCACGCGGCCCGCTGCATCGAAGAGCGGAGCGGTCCAGATGAGGATGTTCCGGGGCTCGCCGAAGCGGTCCGTGACCACGGTCTCAGCTTGGTGGCGGGTTCCGTCTTCGAAGGTTGTGAGGATGGGGCACTCCGGGCAAGGCTCAGTCCGGTGCTTGTAGGCCGCATAACAGGTCGTGCCGAGGGTGGCTTTGAAATCGCGCAGGAAAGTCTTGTTGGCCTCCACCACATTGAGCGAGCGGTCCTGTACGGTGATGGCGCAGGGCACGGCATCGAAAAGGTCGCGGTAGCGCCGGTGGCTTGCCACCAGTTCGGCGTTGAGGCGCTCCAACTCGCTAATGTCCACCGTGATCTCAAGCACCATGGACACGCCGCCGCCCTCGCCGGAGATGGGCGTGGTGGACACCAGGGCCGGGATGTCGTGGCCGTCCGCGCTGCGCAGGGTCTCGCGGCGGGAAAGGGGCCTGCCGGTGACGAAGGTCTCGTCCACGGGGCAGCCGCCCCCCCCGGGGTAGACATCGCCATAGGCCGCCGCCGAGTCGCGGCCCTCCAGCTCGCCCAGGCGCGCGCGGTAGAGCGCGTTGGCGGTGATGACCCGGCGTTCGCGGTTGTGGATGGAGACGAAGCAGGGCACCGCGCCCAGTTGGCCGTTTCCGCCCTCCTCCCCGGCCACAAAGCGCATGGCCGAGGACAGGCCCTCGACGATCTGCTGGGCCGCGAGCCTGCGCTCCAGCTCCACCAGCCGCGCGCTTTTCTCGGACACCAGCCGCTCCAGGTTCTCCGTGTAGTCGCGCACCAGCTCGCGCATGGCGATGCGCTCCTGGACTTTTTTCAGGCCGTGCTCCAGGAGCGCGTCGTCGATGGGCTTGGTGATGAAGTCCGCCGCGCCGGATTTGAGGCTGGCGATGGCCAGCTCCATGTCCCCGTGGCCGGAGATCATGATGACCTCGGTGTCCGGCAAGAAAGCCTTGATGGCCTTGAGCAGGCCGATGCCATCCAGGCCTGGCATCTTGATGTCGGTGAGCACGATGGGTGGGCGCGCTGTCTTGAACAGGGCCAAACCGTGGTCGCCGTCCGCCGCGGTGAGCACGGAGAAACCGAGGTCGGTGAGAAGCATGGCCAAAAGCTCGCGGATGTCCTGCTCGTCGTCCACAAGCAGGACGGTGGTCCTGGCGCTCGGCGTAGTGTCTGGCTCTGGGTGGGCTGGCTGCATCAGAATGCCTCTGTGGCCTCGGGTAGCGCGCCCCCGGCGCGGCGGGCGGGCGCACATTTCCCGCCGCGCCAGCGCGCTGTGCGGTTAGGCCAGGGTCTTGGCGATCAGGTCCAGCAGCACAGCCGGTTCTACCGGCTTGGTCAGCGTGGGAATGTCCTTGGTCAATACAGCGGGGCGGGGGCCAACACCGCTGATGACGATGATCGGCGTCGCCTTCAGGCCCTCGTCCTTGCGCAGGCCGACGTAGAACATGGTGCCGCCCTTTTCGGGCATGTCCATGTCCAGGGTGATGAGGTCGGGCAAAAATGCCTTCACCTGCTCCAGCCCCTCGACGCCGTTATAAGCCTTGGCGGTGAGGTAGCCGTTGTCGGTCAGGACCTCTTCCAGAAAGTCAACCACTGCGGGGTCGTCGTCCACGATCAGGATCTTCTTGCTCATGTGAGTCCTCCTGCCGCTGCCTGCGGCTGGTATTTTTTGGGGCGCGGCCCGGTCGGCGTTGGCTCTAACCGCCGGGCCGCGCGTGGGCGCTTTCTGCGGGGCGGTGTCGGTCGCCCCGTCGTTAGCTTTTAGCCGGACAGCTTGCCCAGATTCTTGGTCAGTTCAAGCATGACGCCAAGTCCCTTGCGGGCTTCCTTGCTGCTCATGCCGGTCACCAGGCCCAGCGGACCGCATTCCTTGCATTCCTTGAGGTCCATGGTGGTCATGAGGTCGGCCATCTTCTCCAGCATCTCGCGTGCCTGCGGGGTGCTGATCTTCTTGATCAGGCCGAGCATGGAGACAAAGCCATCGCCCATGACCTCGATGTCTTCAGGCGAGTAGGCACGGGCCATCTTGCCGCGGACCTCGACCATGGCCTTGTACATGCGGAACACGCCCTTCTGGTCCATCTCGTCCAGGAACTCGATGCCCTTGGGCACTGCGGAATGCAGCAGCGGCTCGACGGTCTGCCAGAGGTCGATGATGTTCTCCATCTGTTCCAGCAGGTAGGTGAGGTTCTTGATGCTGCGCAACATGCGCTTGAGCAGGGCGAAGATGTCCTCGAGCTGGAAGCCCGCCTCGACCTCGCCGAACTCCTTCATCAGCGTTTTGAAAGCGTCATGCATGATGGGAGTCAGGTCGTGCTTCAGTTCCTGCCAACCCTTGGAGGCGTCGACCAGGTACTTGAGCTGCTGCTCCATCCCCTCAATGCGTTTGAGAACCTGTTCTTCCATTGTGTCCCCCAAGCGCTAGGCGCCGGCCAGGTGGTGGCGCATCTTGCCGGCCATAAACATCTGGGATTCCAGCGGCAGTTCGTGACCCTTGAGCATCAGGTTGAAATAGACCCACTTGAACATCATCTTGCCCCAGTAGTTGAAGTGGCTTTCGCCCAGAAGCGCGAAGGGGCCAACGCCGGGGAAGGGGTATTTGCCCTGCAGGGGCTCGACCTTGTAGTTGAAGTCGATGAGGTAGGCCTGCTCGTAGCCGGAAACGATGAAGCAGGTGGAGTGGCCGTCGAACTCGGGCCGGGGCTCCTCGCCGTCGATCTCGCGCAGCAGGTTGTCGCAGACGACGTCGGCCTGGTAGTGGGCCACGCTGCCGGCCTTGGAGGTGGGGCAGTTGGTGGCGTCGCCGATGACGTAGCAGTTGGGGATGTTCTTGGCCTTGAGCGTGTGCTTGTCGGTGTCGATGTAGCCCATGGCGTCGCCCAGTTCAGAGTCCATGATGATCTGGGAGCCGAAGTTGGGGGGAATGGACACCAGCAGGTCATACTCGGCCTTGTCGCCCTTGACGCTCTCGATGGTCTTCTCGCCCACGTTGACGCCGGCGATCTCGAAATTGGGCACGATCTTGATGTTCTTATCATCGCAGACCTTGCCCAGGACGCCAGCGGCCACGGGCTTGGTGAAGGCGCCGGTGAGCGGGGTCACGAGTTCGATCTCGATGTCCTTGCGCACGCCGTTGATGGTGAAGAACCAGTCGAGCAGATACACGAACTCCAGCGGCGCCACAGGGCACTTGATGGGCATCTCGGCGATGTTCAGCACCACCTTGCCCTTCTTGTAGTATTTGAGCTTCTTGTACAGGTTCTGGGCGCCGTCAGGGGTGTAGAAGTTGTGGATATTTCCGCCCCAGTCGTCCATCATGCCTTCGATCTCGTCGGGCATGATGCGGCAGCCGGTGCCGATGACAAGCCAGTCGTAATCGTACTCGCCCTTCTCGGTCTTGACCTGCTTCTTTTCAGGGTTGATGTTGACGATGGTGTCCTGCACAAAGGTGACGCCCTCGGGGATGAAGTCGCTCTTGGGCTTCATGCAATCAGCCATGGTGTAGACGCCGAAGGGGACAAAGAGCCAGCCGGCCTGATAGTGATGCTTCCAGTCGCGGTCGATGACCGTGATCTTCCAGTCGTCGCCAAGGGACTTGGCCATTTTGGCGGCAACGATGGTGCCGCCCGCTCCGGACCCGAGAATGAGCAATTTTTTCATGATCTTCTCCTTTAATGGTGCATGAAATCTGAGCCGGCCTAGTTCAAACAAGGCGGGGGCGCCCTGACTGGCGCGGGGCTGTCTGCCCGCTCCCCGGTTTCCTCCTGCGTGAGAGTCTGCTTCTGCCCACGGCAGCGCTTGCATCGCGCCAGGGCTTCTGGATGTGGGTTTCGCTCTCGGCTCTGGAGGCGTGGGTCGCCCGAGCCACACGGGCCGCCCTGGACGGGCAGGCCTCGCGCGAGTCGATCATGAGGTGGGCCAGGGTGATGTTGCGGAAGTGCTGCTCCATCTGGTGGGCTATGTCGCTCCAGATGTTCCCGGTGGGACAGCCCTCGATGAGCAGGCAGTCGATGTCGGCCTCGCAACACTGGGGCTTGAAAACCGCCCCTTCCATGGTCGTCAGAATGTCCGCCAGCGTAATGGCCTGCGGGGTGCGGCCAAGGATGTAGCCGCCGGTGGCGCCACGAAGGCTTTTGAGCAGGCCTGCGGTCTTGAGCGGACGGACGATCTTTTCCAGGAGTTTCCCTGAAATGCCTATGATGACGGATAATTCCGATGCACGCATCGGGTTGGAGCCCTCGAGGTGGGCAAGTTCCAGCAGGATTCTGGTTGCATGGCAGGTTCTGGCGGTTGGTTTCATTCCTGTCCCGTTGTTTGTCGGTGCAGTCTGAGATCGACCTGGGCAAACGGTATTCTTTCAATCGCGATAGAAACAAGCGCGATAGATTTAATCACGATTGAATGGGTCGTGTTTATGGATATAACCCTACCGTGTCAAGGGAGTTTGTGAATAAAAGGGCAATAAAGTTTTATTGCCTTTTAAACCAGTGCATTACCCATCCCCCACGGAATTGCGGGGATGGGCGGATACTCCCGTGTCATTGGGGATTAGGCGAAGGGACTATGGAATGGGCGTGAGGCGGGGGGAATTGGTCAGCAGTCGCAGCCGTGCGGGGTGCCCAGGATCACGTCATCCTGCAGGTCCCTGATGCTGATGTCCTCAAGTTCGGCCTCCATGACCTGGGTGACGCGCACCCAAGCCCGGTGGCTGCGGCAGGTTGGCGAGCGGTGGCAGGTTTTCGGATCCTCACAACAGTGGGTCAGGCAGAGGCTGCCCTCGATGATGCGGATAATGGCCGCCAGGCTGATGTCCTCTGGCTTGGCCGAGAGCACGTAACCGCCGGAGGCGCCGCGGGTGCTCTCCACCAGCTTGGCCTTCTTCAGGGGCTTCAGGATCTGCTCGATGAAGCGCACGGACACGCCGGTATGCTCGGAGATGTCGGCCGTGCGCACTGGGCCTTGGCCCTGGTAGGTGGCTAGGTCGAGGAGGATGCGCACAGCGTAGCGCGCCTTGGCGGAAAGCTTCATGGGCACTCAATTGTTGTTGGTGTTTCCCGGTGGCGTTGCTCACCGGTCAGGAATAAGTGCCCTATGCACCAGCACGGATGAAATGGCAACGCCAAATCGATGATTGTGATTCCGTTCACATACGGCACCGCAAACCACCTGCGAGGACATGGCAAGACATATCCGAGAGCTCCCCAGAGCCATAGCGAAAGTCGCCGCTCCCCCTCGCCGTCGCATGCAACCAGTTCACGGCGCGCCAGGCGCTGGGGTCAAGCGAAAGCGCGTCCGCGCGTGCTTGACGCCGGTGCTGCGCGCCGTATCGTGCCTCTGGCGGCAAGGGGGAGCGCTCCGCGCTGCCTTTGTGCGCGCACGGCCCTGAGCACTATGACCGCGCACTGACGCGCGCACTCTCGATGTCCGATCTGACTCGCGAAGCCACTGATGGCGTCCGGTTTTGCTGCCGCATTGAAGTGGCAGCAAAACCGGACAGGATTTCATTCCAGGCCCCACCGGCGTTCCCTCCTCGCCCCCTCCGAAGTCTCTTGCCAAATATTTCTGCCCACTGAGCACAAATACCCTCCCGCCTGCCCTTGCATTATTTCTTGGCCATGGCGCAGACTATCCTGTGATTCTGTTTTTTTTGGGCTTCGGAGCCTTGTGCTTCGTGAACGGCCGCCTGCCAGACGGGATGGCTGAAGTGCCCACCAACGGTGTTCGGGACGACCATGAAGTCGCCCCACAGGCCCTGAACCGCTCGTGCCGGTCCCATTCGGGCGAGCAGAACCACCGGACAGTCCAGTCCGCAAACCCGCTGCAAGAGGAGATGCAGCGCAACATGGATCGGCGGAGTTGCTACCGCTGGCGCTGGGGACGTTCCCCAGCGCACATGCCGACAAGTTCGGCGCGCGAGCCTGGCTCGCAGAAAGAGCACACTACTCACCAAGAAAAGACAACTTGGCGCCACGGAACGGACACGGAGCAGAACGGAGCGAATATGGGAACACAGCGTTGGCCGAAGTCACTGCACTCGCAGGCGGAGGCGCTTCTGGGTGGCATACGCGCCATTGGACGCAAGAAAGGAGCTGTGGACCGGCGCTTCATCAGGGGCATCGGCACATGGGCCGTATATAGGAAGGACATCCACCGCTTTGCCGAGTTTCTCCAGCGCGCAGGGCTGCGCGACCTTCGCGACGTGCG
>JAHIUD010000105.1 GCA_018817515.1 Pseudomonadota bacterium | reverse complement strand
GCGTTCGTCGGTTTGGGCCCGGGCCATGCCTGCCGGGTCGCCCCAGATTTCGTTGGTGAGGTGGCCGTAGCGCTCGTGCAGGAGTTCGCCCAGCAGTCCGGCGAAGCGCACCATGCCCATGTCGCGGCTGACGAGTTCGTCGAGCAGCAACCAGCGGCCTGTTGCCAGGCGTTGTCCGATGACGGCGGCGGGCGTCAGGCCGAAGTCCAGCCCGACGAAGAGCGGCAGGCCGTCCACGGGCGCAAGTTCGCTGGCCGAAGCATGCCGGGCGTCGACGAACTCCGGGTACACGGGCAGGCCATCCTGCACGAAGCCGTACTGGGCACAGTAGTACACGCGCACGTGGGCCGGGGTCTTGCCCGCCTGTCGGCGTTGGTAGAAGTCTGGCGGCAGGTATCTCAGGTTTTCGGCGCGGGGGTTGGGCATAAAGGCGCCATTTTGCTCCAGCAGGCCGCCGGGCTGGCGGAAGAAGGCCCAGTTGTCGGGCCGGGTTTCCTCGGCCAGGCGGTACCACCAGTGGTCGGAGTCGGGCGGGTTGGTGTCCATGATGACCCCGGCCCAGGAGCAGCCGCCGTCGCGCGCGGAGGGGAAGCGCTCCACGCGGTCGCCCAGGGCCTCGACGATGGCCAGCGGCATCTCGCGGGCCTCGTTGATCCAGGCCCCGGTGAGTTCGAGGGAGAGCAGCTTCTTCACGTCCTGGGGCCTGTCCAGCGCGCGGAAGATCACGTCCAGCTCCAGGCTGTCGCCGTCCGGCAAGGGTATGCGAATGCTGTGCGAGAGGTCGGTGAGGCTGAAGGCCCCGAAATTCTCCTGCGGGAACCAGGACAGCCAGGTGCGCACGGTGGTGTCCTTGAGCTCGCGGTAGGTGTTGCGCACCACGGCCATGCGCGAGCGGCGCACGCCGTCGGGCCCTGGATTTTGCGCAAAGGCGCGGTGCATGAGCTCCATGCAGCAGCCCGAGGACTTGCCCGAGCCCACGGGCCCCATGAGGCCCCGGTAGAGGGCTTTGGAGCGCATGAACCGGGCGATGGTGGGCGGGGCCTTGTAGTGCAGGGGCAGGGTGGCGGCGGTTGTGTCTTTCATCGGCGGGAGTATAGCACTGGTTTTGGGCCGGGATAAAAATGGCCGGGAATTGGCCGTGAAAAGGACAATATTTCCCGGTTGACAGGGGTGCGCCCGCCCGACGGGCAATCAGGCTGGCAACCGGGCTGACAACTAGGCTGACAACGCAATCCGCGTGGGATATGCTGCGGCCATGAAACCCCAGGCGGAAGCCCTCTCGCGCGTGTCGCTCCGGCGTCTGGCCCAGCGCATCCAGCCCTCGCTGCGTGGGCGCGTTTTCGCGCTTTTGGTAGGGCTGACGCTTTGCGCCTGTGCCGGGGCCACGGCCACCTATCTGCTGGCCCGGCACTATCTGGACGCTACGGACATCCTGCGCCAGGTGAACCAGAGCCAGCAGGTCAGCGCGTTGCAGCTCTCGGAGCAGATGCTCGGCCTGGAGGCCGACGCCCTGGCCGCGCGCCAGAACCCGGAGCGTCTGCGGGACTTCAAGACCCGCCGCCAGACCATCGCCCGGACCCTGCTCAAGGTGCACGCCAGTGAGCCCATGGAGGCCGGACGCGAGCTCATCGACCACATGGAGGACTCCACCAGGGCCCAGGCCGAGACCCTGCGCGAGCTCATTGAGAGCCAGCCGGGCCAGGGCGCGTTGCTGCTGTCCAGGGCCGTGCGCCAGCGCGAAGCCGCCCAGGATGCCGCCAATGAGCTTTTTGCCCTGCATGGGCGTGACGCCGACCTGGGCGTTTCGACCATGCGCACCCTGGCCCGGGCAGCCACCACGGCCTCGCTGTTCGTCATCCCGGCGGGCGCGGTGCTGGGGCTGCTGCTGGGCTGGGTGCTGCTGCGGCAGGTGCTGGGGCCCATCCGCAGCCTGGCGCGTGACGCGGCCCTGGGGCCCGCCTTGAAGCCGGACGAGGCGGGCGGCCCAACACAGCAGCCGGACCAGGGCAGCGCCGATGAGGTGCGCGCAGTGGGCGAGCTGGTGCACGGGCTCCTGCGCGACGTGGACCAGACCCACACCCTGCTGGAGGAATCGCGCCTGCACCTGATGCAGTCCGAGAAGCTTGCCCTGGTGGGCAAGCTGGCCGCGGGCGTGGCCCACAGCGTGCGCAACCCGCTCACCAGCGTCAAGATGCGCCTGTTTTCCCTGGAGCGCGGCCTGGACCTCTCGCCCACCCAGCGCGAGGACTTTGAAGTCATCAGCGAGGAGATCCGCCACCTGGACACCATCGTCCGAAACTTCCTGGAGTTCTCCCGCCCGCCCCGGCCCAAGTTCCAGCACATGAGCCCGTCCGACGTGGTGGACATGACGCTGAACCTGCTCAAGCACCGCCTGGAGACCTACGGGGTGGACGTGCGCCTGGTGCGCGAGCGGCCCCTGCCCGAAGTCGATGTGGACCCGGAGCAGCTCAAGGAGGCGCTGGTGAACCTCATCCTCAACGCCTGCGACGCCATGGGCGAGAACGGGCGCATCGAGATCACCGAGGAGATCGGCTTCGTGGACCCCCTGGGGCGCGTGGCCATCCTCCAACTGGCCGACTCCGGGCCCGGCATTCCGCCCGAGATCCAGGACCAGGTCTTCCAGCCCTTCTACAGCACCAAGGAGGAGGGCACGGGCCTTGGCCTGGCCATCGCCAAGCGCATTCTGGAGGAGCACGGCGGCTACATCCACCTCAAACCGTCCGACAAGCAGGGCGCGACCTTTGTACTCGTGCTGCCCCTTCGGGAGAAGGTATGGCTCAGATCCTGACCGGCTTCGCCGGGTTCATTGAAGCCACTGCCACCTGAAATTTCGGCACCGACCGCAGGGAGAAGACATGGCCCAGATCTTGATTGTTGACGACGACGCCCAGCTACGCCAGAGCTTCGGCAAGATTCTGGAGGCCGACGGCTTTGAGGTGCGCACCGCCGCCTCCGGCGAGGCTGGCGTGGACGAGGTGGCGGCGCAGGCCCCAGACCTGGTGGTCATGGACGTGCGCATGACCGGCATCACCGGCATCGAGGCCATGCAGCGCATGCGCGCCAAGGTGCCCAACCTGCCCGTCATCATCATGACCGCCTACGGCGGCACCGAGACGGCCATCGAGGCCACCAAGCTCGGCGCGTTTGACTACATTCTCAAGCCCTTTGACATCCCGGACATCCTGCGGCTCATCCACCAGGCCCTGGAGGCCGGACGCCTGGCGCGCGAGCGCGTGGCCGTGGACCTTGAGCAGGGGCTGGAGCAGGGGCTGGACAACGACCCGCAGGGCGATGCCCTGGTGGGCCAGAGCCGCGCCATGCAGGACATCTTCAAGGCCATCGGCCGCGCCGCGCCCACCGAGGCCTTGGTGCTCGTGCGCGGGGAGTCCGGCACGGGCAAGGAGCTGGTGGCGCGCGCCCTGTGGCAGCACAGCGCCCGGTCCGCCAAGCCTTTTGTGGTCATAAACTGCGTGGCCATCCCCGACACCCTGCTGGAAGCCGAGCTCTTCGGCTATGAGAAGGGCGCCTTCACCGGGGCCAGCTCCCGGCGCGTGGGCAAGATCGAGCAGGCCCAGCGCGGCACCGTGTTTCTGGACGAGATCGGCGACATGCCAATGAACGTGCAGGCCAAGATCCTGCGGCTCCTGCAGGAGAAGCAGGTGGAGCGCCTGGGCGGACGCGAGATGATTCCGGTGGATGTGCGCATCCTGGCCGCCACCAACCGTGACCTGGAGACCGCCGTGGCCGAGGGCCGCTTCCGCGAGGACCTGTACTACCGCTTAAAGGTCGTGACCATCAGCCTGCCGCCCCTGCGCAGCCGCGAGGGCGACGTGCCGCTCTTGGCCCGGCACTTCCTCACCCGCCTGGCGCGCGAGATGGACATGCAGAGTCCGGGGCTGACGCCCGAGGCCCTGGACCTGCTCTCGGCGCAGAACTGGCCCGGCAACGTGCGCGAACTGGCCAACGCTCTGCAAAAGGCGCTGATCTTCAGCCGGGGCGCGCCCATCGGCGCAGACGAAATGCGCCAGGCGCTGGGCAAGGGCAGCGGCAAGAGCGGGCTGAAAAGCGACGGCCAGGGCGGCTTCACTGTCGACCACAACCAACCGCAGCCAACCGCAATGGGCGCGGTTCTCGCCGACGACACCCTGCGCGCCTTCATCCGCCGGGCGCTGCTTGACCAGGCCGGAGACGCCGCCTACGAGCATGTCCTCGATACCGTGGGGCGCGGCACCATCGCCGAGGCGCTGGAAATCACCGGCGGCAACCGCACCCGCGCCGCCAAGCTGCTCGGGCTCTCGCGCCCCACCCTCATCGCCAAGATCGAAAAGTACGGACTCAAGGTCACCACACAGGTGCAGTAGCGGGGGATATGCCTCCGGCGGCCAGGGGCGCTGCCCCTGACGCGCAGCGTGACTCTGGTGCGGGAGTTAGGGAGGAGGACAGGTCCTAAACAAGGTCTACGAGTCTTGCTGGTAGAAGGAACCTGCGAGTTCCCGCAGAGCCAACGCACTACCCCGTGCTACAATTGGTGAGCAAAGCAAAAGACTAAATATAGCAGCAATATAGGTATACATATCAACACGAACGTTTGAGAAATTTCAAGTGACTTTGACTTTTTCGTCAAGGCGATATCGTTATATAGCGTACACTTATAATACTCTAAAGAAATGTCCAAGCGATTGCCTTTAATAATTTCGGCTTCACTTACGGTGGCAAGGCTATAAATCCTTGTTGAAGAGACGGCATATGCTAAAGACAAAAGGCCGAATACGCAGATTACGGCTACAAAGCTAATTGAGGCGAAGCGAAAAGTTGATGATGATAATTTTTGATTATCCATACCAAATGTTGACTTGAATATGTTCGTCCCTCCGACGAGAAGGGTCGCGAAGCCAATGAGAGAAAGTGCCTTTTTCTCTACATGGTTTTTCATTTTCAGCAAGTCGTAGTGTAGTCTCCGTAATTCATCTAACACAAGCTGTTGATCATCGCTGCCTAATGCACTGAATGTAGTTGGAAAGTCCTTAATCTCGTTTTCGAATAATTCAGTATTTGCCATGCCCCTTCCCTCCAAAATACTACATGCTGTAGTTGTGTATTTATTGTGTGCTCGACTGTCAAGCTTGAAGCAAGGTGCGGGGGTTATATTTGAACTAAGCCGCATCCAGCCTCCCCCCCTTGCCAACGCACGCGCGATGCTTACCTCCCCAGAATGCCGAAAATACCCCCCAAACAGACCGCCGCATCCACCCTCGTTGTGCCCGCCCCGCTTGCTCCCAGCCGGGGCGTCATCCGCATCGAAGGCGCCCGCCACCACAACCTGAAGAACCTGACGCTGGACATCCCGCGCGAGCAGCTTGTTGTGGTTTGTGGTCCCTCGGGCTCGGGCAAGAGCACGCTGGCCTTTGACATCGTCTATGCCGAGGGCCAGCGCCGCTACGTGGAGTCCCTGTCCGCGTATGCCCGGCAGTTCCTGCCGCAGATGGACAAGCCGCAAGTGGACAAGGTCGAGGGCCTCTCGCCCGCCATCAGCCTGGAGCAGCAGACCGCAACCCGCAACCCGCGCTCCACGGTGGGCACCGTCACCGAAGTCTACGACTTTCTGCGCGTGTTCTACGCCCGGCTGGGCACCTACTTCTGCCCCCAGTGCGACAAGCCCATCGCCGCGCAGACCAGCGACGAGATTGCGGCCAGCATCCTGGCCATGCCCGAGGGCTCGCGCGTGCTGCTCCTGGCCCCGCTCATCGAGCACCAGAAGGGCACGCACAAGGATCTTTTCGCCAAGCTGCGGAAAGAGGGCTTCGCGCGCGTGCGCGTCAATGGCCAGGTCTTTGCCCTGGAAGAAGCCCCGGAGCTGGACAAGCTGAAGAAGCACACCATCGAGCTGGTGGTGGACCGCCTGGCGCTCAAGGCCGACATCCGCCCGCGCCTGGGCGACTCCCTGGAGCTGGCGCTGAAGCATGGCAAGGGCAGCGTCATCGTGGCCGAGTATGGCGCAGGCGAGCAGGGCGGCGCGGCGAAAAAGCCCAGGGCCAAGAACGCCGCCAACCCGACGGACCGCCTCTTCAGCACGTCCTCCACTTGTGCGTCCTGCGGCATCTCCATGCCCAAGCTGACCCCGCAGCTGTTCAGTTTCAACAGTCCGCAGGGAGCCTGCCCGGAATGCTCGGGCCTGGGCAGCGTGGACTATTTCGAGTTCGACCTGCTGGTGCCCAACAAGGGCCTGTCTCTGCGCGACGGCGGCATCCTGCCCTGGCGCAACCCGCGCCTGTTCGCCCGGCATGAGGACGACCTGAAGCGCCTGGGCAAGCGCCACGGCTTCACCCTCGCCACCCCGCTGGGCGAGCTCACCGAAGCCGCGCGGCTGGCCCTGGTGGAGGGGGATGACAAGGTCGACTGGCCGGGCATCGTGCCCCTGCTCGAAGAAGGCATGAACCTCGGCCCCATCTGGCGCGACGAGCTCTCGCGCTTTCGCCAGAGCCGACCCTGTCCGGCCTGCCAGGGCGCGCGGCTCAAGCCCGAGTCCCTGGCCGTGCGCGTGCCCGCCACGCCAGAGGGCCTGTCCATCCACGACTTCTGCACGCTCTCCATCGCCCGCGCCCTGGAGTGGCTCTCGGCCCAGGACTTTACCGGACCTGATGGACATGCTGGCCACGACGCGCAGATCGCCGGACCGCTCTTGAAGGAGCTGTCGCACCGCCTGGGCTTCATGAAGGGCGTGGGCCTGGATTATATCAGCCTGGCGCGCAACATGGGCACGCTCTCCGGCGGCGAGGCCCAGCGCATCCGCCTGGCCAGCCAGCTTGGCTCCGGTCTGGTTGGGGTGACCTACGTGTTGGACGAGCCCAGCATCGGCCTGCACCCGCGCGACAACGAGCGGCTCTTGAAAACCCTGCGCAGCCTGCAGGCGCGCGGCAACACCGTGCTGGTGGTGGAGCACGACGAGCCCACCATCCTCTCCGCCGACCACGTCATCGAACTTGGGCCGGGCTCCGGCGAGCTGGGCGGAAAAATCGAGTTCCAGGGCAGTGTGGACCAGCTCATGAACCACAGCCAGTCTCTCACCGCCCGCTATCTGCGCGGCGATCTGCGCATCGAGCGGCCCGAGACGCGGCGCACGCCCACGGCCTTTGGCGGGTTCACGCACCTGGGCATCCGCGGGGCCCGCGCCAACAACTTGAAGGGCCTTGACCTGGACATCCCGCTGGGCGTGCTGGTGTGCTTCACCGGCGTGTCCGGCTCGGGCAAAAGCTCGCTCGTTGTCGATACGCTCTACAAGCACCTGGCGCTGTTCCAGGGCATCAAGGTGGACCAGCCCGGCCCGGTGAGCGGCTTTGTGGGCGCCCAGGCCGTGGAGAAGATCATCTCCATCGACCAGACGCCCATCGGCCGCACCCCGCGCTCCAACCCTGCCACCTACACCAAGGCCTTTGACGAGATCAGGAACATCTTCGCCGCAACGAAAGACGCCCGCGTGCGTGGCTACAAGCCGGGCCGCTTCAGCTTCAACGTCAAGGGCGGGCGCTGCGAGGCCTGCCAGGGCGACGGCGTCATCCGCGTGGAAATGCACTTTTTGCCCGATGTCTACGTCACCTGCGATGTCTGCAAGGGCCAGCGCTACAGCTCCCAGACCCTTGAGGTCCACTACAAGGGCAAGTCCATCGCCGAGGTGCTGGACATGACCGTGGCCGAGGCGCGCGAGTTCTTTAGCACCCATACCGCGCTCTCGCGCAAACTCGAAGTGCTGGAACAGGTGGGCCTGTCCTATCTGCGCCTGGGGCAGCCCGCCACCACCCTGTCCGGCGGCGAGGCCCAGCGCATCAAGATCAGCCGGGAGCTCGGCAAGCGGGGTCTGCCCGGCGCGCTGTACATCCTCGATGAGCCGACCACCGGCCTGCACATGCACGAGGTGG
The DNA here is from genome assembly GCA_018817515.1 of Pseudomonadota bacterium. GTDB lineage: Bacteria > Desulfobacterota > Desulfovibrionia > Desulfovibrionales > Desulfovibrionaceae > Humidesulfovibrio. The sequence goes on along the minus strand of JAHIUD010000105.1, from coordinate 8,919 downwards.
GCAAGCTCATCCGCGTGCTGCACCGCTTGGTGGACAAGGGCGCCTCTGTGGTCGTCATCGAGCACAACGCCGACGTGGTCCTGGCCTCGGACTACGTGTTCGACCTCGGCCCCGGCGGCGGCGAAAACGGTGGGCAGATCGTGGCCAAGGGCACCCCCGAAGACATCATGCAAAACCCCGAGTCCGTCACCGGACGGTTTCTGGGTGACGAAGCCAAGTAGAAGAGAATATGCCTCCGGCGGCCAAAGGGCCTGAGGCCCTTTGGAATCCCCATTACGCCGAAAGCTCTGTTTCAGGAGGAACCTGAAACAGAGCTTTCGGCTTGTGTGCGGGCAGGATGATTTTGGGAGCAGCCTTGCCATTGTGCTTGGAAGAGATTTCCAGAGGCCTGCCTGCTCATCCCCCCACAAAAGTTTTGGAAGGGGGTGGGGGGTACGGGGGGCGGGGGAAACTTTTCCCCAAAAAGTTTCCCCCGCCCCCCGCGCTCGCCCACTCTTACCTACAAATCCATCACAGCGTCCATGTTGCCCGCGCTTTGGGCGATGGCGTCATTGGCGTCGCCATTGGTGCCTTCGAGGTTTTGGGGCACGAGTTTGGTGAGCACGCTCTTGGGGCCGAGTTCCACGAAGCGGCGCGCGCCAGCGCCGTAGAGCGACTGCATGGTGGTGGTCCAGAGCACGGAGGAGGTCATCTGGGCGGTGAGCAGGGCCCGCAAAATGCCGGGGTCGCGTTCCGGCTGGCCGGTGACGTTCATGCACACCGGGAACTTGGCGGGCTGCCAGCGCAGGCCCTCCAGGATGGTGGCGAAGACGTTGGCGGGCTCGCTCATGAGCGGGCTGTGGAACGCGCCGGACACGGCCAGGGGCACTGCGCGGCCCTTGGCTTCTTTGACGAGGGCAGCGGCCAGGTCCAGGGCGGGCTTTTTGCCGGAGAGCACGTATTGCGCCGGGGAATTGTGGTTGGCGATGCGCAGAAACGCGCCGGACTGCTTGGCGGCTTTTTCGACAATGCCTTCCACCACCTCCAGCGGCAGCTTGACCACGGCGGCCATGCCGTGGCTTTCCTTGCCCGCGCCAGCCATGAGCTTGCCGCGTTCGCACACGGCCTTGATGGTGTCCTCCACGGACAAGACGCCTGCGGCGGTGAGGGCTGCGAACTCGCCCAGGCTGTGGCCTGCCGCGCCAATGATCGGCATGGTCTCGGCCTTGGGCCTGGCAGCCAGCCACAGGCTCACGTTGACCACGGTGAGCGCTGGTTGCAGCGCCTTGGTGTCGCTCATCTCCGGGGCCGGGGCGGCGCCTTCGTCACCCCAATAGATTTCGCGCAGCTTGATGCCCGAGAGCTTCTCGGCGAGTTTCCAGAGGTCCATGGCCGCGCTCTGCGCCTCGGCCACGTCGCGGCCCATGTTCAACTCCTGGGAGCCCTGGCCGGGAAAAAGAAAAGCAATGGGAAGCATGGGTATCTCCTTGCAAATGTGCTCGAATGTGGTGGTTGGGTTCAGCCTTGGGCCTTGCCGAACAGGGCGCGGCGCAGGTCGTCCAGAGTCTTGCAGGTGCCGGAGTGCAACAGCGGGCCGTAACCCAGGCGCGCGGCCTGCTTGAGGCGCGTGTCGTGGTTGGTCACGGGCCGCACGTGGCCGTTTAAGTCCAGCTCGCCCCAGAAGGCCGCGCCCTCGGGCAGCGGGGCGTCGTAGAACGAGGACAACACCGCGGCCGCCAGGCCCAGGTCCAGGCCGGGATCGCGCAAGGAGAGGCCCCCGCCCTGCTTCACGTAGATGTCGTTTGACCCCAGCGGCAGGCGCAAGCGCTTCTCCAGCACGGCCAAGAGCAGGTGCAGGCGGTTGTTGTCAAACCCCAGCGCCGCCCGGCGCGGGATGGACAAAAAGCTCTTGGTGGCCAGGGCCTGGATCTCCACGGCAAAGGGCCTGCGGCCGTCCATGGCCACGCTCACCGCCGCGCCGGAAAGGCTGGCGTCGCGCGCGCCGAGGAAAAAGGTCGAGGGGTCGTCCACCACGGAAAGGCCGCGCTCCTCCATGGTGAACACCAGCAGTTCGTCGGACGGGCCGAAGCGGTTTTTCAGCACGCGCAGCACGCGCGAGTAGTCGCGGCGGTCGCCCTCCAGGTAGAGCACGGTGTCGACCATGTGCTCCAGCAGCTTGGGCCCGGCGATCTGTCCGTCCTTGGTGACGTGGCCCACCAGCACCAGCGTGGCCTGGGAGCGCTTCACCGCCTCCACCAGCTCGCCGCTGACCGTGCGCACCTGGCTCACGCTGCCGGGAATGCCTTCGGCGCGGGGGCTGGCGAGCGTCTGCACGCTGTCGGCGATGATCAGGCCGGGGGCTTGCCCCATGTCCGCCAGGGCGGAGAGCGCCTCGTCGGCGTTGTTGGTGGCCAGGGCCATGAGGCCAGGACCAAGCAGGCCCAGGCGCTCGGCCCGGCCGCGCAACTGCGGCAGGGACTCCTCGCCTGATATGTAGACCACCTGATGGCCCATGGAGGCCTGAAGCGCCGCCAACTGCAGCAGCAGCGTGCTCTTGCCCACGCCGGGCTCGCCGCCGAGGAGCAGCGCAGCCCCCGGCACCAGGCCGGAACCCAGCAGGCCGTCCAGGGCCGGAATGCCCGTGGGCCGCGCCTTGGCCGTGTCGCCGCGCAGGTCCTCCAGCGCTTCCGGTCCGGCCAGCGCCGCCGCTCGCCCGCGCGAAGCGCCCCCGCGCGCGCTGAAACCGCCCACCACAGCCGCAGCCTGCATCGTGTTCCACTCGCCGCAGCCCAGGCACTGCCCGGTCCAGCGCGGGCTCTTGGCCCCGCAGGCCGAACAGACAAATTCCTCGCGTTGTTTCGCCATGCGCAGCCTTATGCCCGCTTTGCGCCGCGTTGACAACGTGAGGGGAAGAGAGAGCCTCCGGCGGCCAAAGGGCCTGAGGCCCTTTGGAATCCCCAGTACGCCAAACGGGCTGTTTCAGGAGGAACCTGAAACAGCTCGTTTGGCTTGGTTTGGGGAAGCCACGGGAGAGTGTCTTTCGCTTTGGCTTTCGGTTCCAAAAGGGGCCAACCGCGCGCGGGGCTTTTGAGCGTCCCCGCTCAAAAACCCGCGCGCATTGCCAGGGCCAAGCCAACGCCTCTGCCCAACCCGCCCCGGCCCGGGCCAATGGGGGGTCCGGGGGCCTCAGGCCCCAGGCCGCCGGAGGCATCCCAATCCCGTCTCCCTGCCTTGACGGCCTGCGCGCCCAAAGGCACAGTTGCGCCATGACACTTATGGGCGACGATTTGGAAGGGCAGGTGATCCGGCCCCCGGCAGAGGCTGAGAGCATCCTGTTGCAGGTGACGCTGGGCTGCTCGCACAACAAGTGCGACTTTTGCCCAGCCTACAAGGGCAAGCGTTTCGCCATCAAGTCGCCTGCGCGCATCCGCGCGGCTTTGGAGCATGCGGCAAGGTACCTGTCGGATGTGCGCCGCCTGTTCTTGTGCGACGGCGACGCGCTCATCCTGCCCCAGGAGCGGCTGGAGGCCTTGCTGGGTGACATCCGCGAGCGCCTGCCACAGGTGACGCGCATTGCCGCCTATGCCAACGCCAAGGCGCTCTCCCGCAAGACCGGGGCCGAGCTGGCCCGTTTGCGCGCGCTGGGCCTGTCCACCTTGTACCTGGGGTTGGAGTCCGGCGACGACACCACCCTGGCGGACATGCACAAGTGGGGCGACGTGGACGAGCACCTGCGCCAGGCCGCCAAGGCCAAGGCCGCGGGCATGAAGCTCTCCGTCACCGTGCTGCTGGGCCTGGGCGGAAAGGGCCGCGCCCGGGAGCACGCCCAGGCCACGGGCCGCGCCCTCTCGCGCATGGACCCGGAGCAGGCCGCCGCCCTGGCGCTGATGATCGTGCCCGGCACCCCGCTTTTTGCCCGCCTGGAACGCGGCGAGTTCGTGCCCCAGGACGACCAGGGGCTGTTGCAGGAGCTCTATTGGCTGCTGGAGGCCACGGACCTCTCCGGCGGCCTGTTTTTCTCCAACCACGCCTCCAACCCCCTGCGCCTCAAGCTGCGCCTGCCGCGTGACAAAGACGCCGGACTCGCGCTCGTCCAGGCCGCCCTGGACGGCCAGGCCCCCCTGGTGCCCCACGCCTACCGCAGGCTGTAAGGCGTCTAGCCGACTGTAGCGAAGAACACATTTTCCTACCGCCCAGGCTGTTGCACCTCCGGGGCTGGTACGGTATGTTGCGGCCATTCGTCCCCCCTACTTCCCAAGTATTTCAAGGAGGCCCGCGATGGACCGGCGCAATTTCCTGAAGATGACCATGCTCTCTTCCCTTGGCCTGGGGCTGTTGTGCAAGGGCGCACCCGCCCTGGCCCGGGGCATCCCCGCCCGGGCCTTCCCCGATGGCGGCCCGGGCAGAGGCTTCGTGCCGCCCACGGGCGTCATCCGCACCCCCCTTGTCGATCTCTTCAAGGTCGGCCCTGGCCCCTCCAGTTCGCACACAGTGGCCCCGCTGCGCATCGCCAGCAACTTCCGCCAAGCCGTGGCCGAGCTGCCCGCTCCGGCCCTGGCCCGCGCCGCGCGCATCGAGGCCCGGCTGTACGGCAGCCTGAGCGCCACCGGGCGCGGCCACCGCACGGACCGCGCCATCCTGGCCGGGCTGCTGGGCCAGAGGCCGGAAACCTGCGACCCCAAGATCATGGATTCCCTGGCCGACCCCAAGGCGACGTTCAGCACCACCATCGGCGGCCGCTCCTTCAGCGTGAGCCAGGCCACCCTGGTCTGGGACGCCGTGGAGCACTCGTTTCCCTTCAGCAACACCCTGGTCATGCGCCTGCTGGACGCGGGCGGCAAACCGCTGCTCGAGCGCGAATACTACTCCCCCGGCGGCGGCTTTTTCCTGTGGAAGGGCCAGCCCGATCCCGGGCGTGGCGAACCGCCGCACCGCTTCGGCAGCATGGCCCAGTTCCGCAAAGTGGCCGGGGACACCGGCAAGCCGCTGCACCAGATCATGCTGGAGAACGAAACAGCCATCCTCGGCGTGGACGAGAAGCAGGTCTATGCGCACCTGGACCTGGTGCTCAAGACCATGGACGACGGGGTGGACCAGGGCCTCAAGGAGGAGGGCCTGCTGCCCGGCCCCTTCGAGTTCTACCGCAAGGCCAAGCGCATCCATGACCAGGCCAAGGGCATGAGCGAGGGCGACGGATTCATGCAGCGCATCAGCAGCTACGCCATGGCCGTGTCCGAGGGCAACGCCGCCGGCCACCTGGCCGTCACCGCTCCCACGCTGGGCTCGGCGGGCACCATGCCCGCCCTGGTCTACGTCATGAAGCGCCACTTGAAACTGTCCCAGGAGGACATGCGCCGGGGCCTGCTGGCCGCCGGGCTGGTGGGCCTCTTGTGCAAGACCAACGCCAGCGTGGCCGGGGCCGAGGTGGGCTGCCAGGGCGAGATCGGCGTGGCCTCGTCCATGGCCGCAGCCATGCTGGCCTACGCCACCGGCGCCAGCCTGGAGGCCACGGAGCTGGCCGCCACCATCGCCCTGGAGCACCACCTGGGCATGTCCTGCGACCCTGTGGGCGGCTTCGTGCTCATCCCCTGCATCGAGCGCAACGCCTTTGGCGCGTTGAAGGCCTACAACGCCGCGCTCATGGCCAAGAGCGAGATCGCCTCCCAGCATTGGGAGGACCTGGACCGGGTCATCGCGGCCATGCTGGAGACGGGCAAGGCCCTGCCTCCGCAGTTCCGGGAGATGGGCACCGGCGGCCTGGGCGTCTCCATGGTGGATTGCTGACCGGACTGCCTCGTCCGGGCCGACCGAACAGTCTTGCCCATGCCCCATACACGCCGAAAGGGCTGCTTCAGGTCCTCCTGAAACAGCCCTTTCGGCGCAATGGGGGGGCCTCAGGCCCCACAGCCGCCGGAGGCTCTCCCCTGGCGGGGTCTTTTGTTGCGGCGCGAAAGATGTTAATGGGGGGCATATTTTTTGAGGGGAGAGCATGAAAGCCAAGCAATATCTTGAGGACATCCTGCGTCGCGCGCTTGAGGCGCGCGGCCTGCCCTGGCCGGAGAAGGCCGTCATCGAGCCCCCGCGCGAACGCAAGTTCGGCGATTACTCGGCCAACGTGGCCATGCTGCTGGCTGGCGCGGCCAAGATGAAGCCGCGTGATCTGGCCGAGGCCTTGGCGGCGGATCTGCGTGCCCAGGACGTGGATTTTGAGCGCGTGGAGGTGGCCGGGCCGGGCTTTTTGAACGTGACCTTTGCACCAGGCTTCTGGCACGGCATTCTGGCCGATGTCCAGGCCGTGGGCGCGGCGTATGGCGCGTCCAACATCGGGCATGGGCAGAAGGTCCAGGTGGAGTACGTTTCGGCCAACCCCACCGGGCCGCTGCACATCGGCCATGGCCGGGGCGCGGCCCTGGGCGACTCGCTGGCGCGTCTGCTCAGAAAGACCGGGCACAATGTCGAGTGCGAGTATTACGTCAACGACGCAGGCCGCCAGATGCGCATCCTGGGCGACTCGGTGTGGCTGCGCCTGCGCCAGTTGGCCGGGCAGGACGTGCCGGACCTGGAGGACTTCTACAAGGGCGACTACATCAAGGACATCGCCGCGCGGGTGCACCGCGAGAACCCCGGCATCCTGGGCCTGCCCGAGGCCGAGGCCATCGACATCTGCTTCGCCGCCGCCGTGGACGAGATCCTGGCGGGCATCAAGAAGGACCTGGCGGACTTCCGCGTGGGGCACGATGTCTGGTTCTCGGAGAAGAGCCTGGTTGAGGCTGGTCGGATTGATGAGACCTTTGCCGATCTGCTGGCCCGCGACCTGGCCTTTGAGCAGGACGGGGCGCTGTGGTTCCGCAGCACCAATTATGGCGACGACAAGGACCGTGTGCTCAGGAAGTCCTCGGGCGAGCTGACGTATTTCGCCTCGGACATCGCCTATCACCACGACAAGTTCAAGCGCGGGTTCGAGCGCGTCATCGACATCTGGGGCGCGGACCACCACGGCTACGTGGCGCGCATGCAGGGCGCGGTGGAGGCCCTGGGCAGAAAGGGCGCGCTCCAGGTTATCCTGGTGCAGCTGGTGAGCCTCCTGAAGGACGGCGAGCAGGTGGCCATGAGCACGCGCGCCGGCAAGTTCGAGACCTTGTCCGACGTGGTGGCGTATGTTGGCGCGGACGCCGCGCGCTTCCTGTTCCTTTCGCGCAAGAGCGACTCCCAGTTGGAGTTCGACCTGGAGCTGGTGCGCAGAAAGAGCATGGACAACCCGGTGTTCTATGTGCAGTACGCCCATGCGCGCATCCACTCCATGCTGCGCAAAGCTGCGGACGCGGGCATCCTTCCGGCGGCCCCGGGCGAGGCGGCCTTTGCGCAGCTAGGCGGCGCGGACGACCTGGAGCTGTGCCGCATGCTGGAGCGCTTCCCGGACGTGGTGGCCCAGGCGGCGGAGCTCTTGGCCCCGCACCAGGTGAGCTCGTACCTTTCGGAGCTGGCCAGCGCGCTGCACCGCTATTATTCCAAGCATCATGTGCTCTCGGCCGGGCCGGAGATCGCCAGCGCGCGCCTGCTGCTCTTGTCGTGTGTTGCCGTCACCCTGGCCGCAGGGCTCGACCTGCTCGGCGTGGATGCGCCGGAGCGCATGGACCAGGCTCCCGATCAGGCCTCCGAGCCGACAGGCGACGACGCCCAGGCCGCGCCAGCCTCCTAAAGGCCCACGCACCCACCCTCAAGGAGCACAGGCATGAACTCTCCCATCAAGATCAAGGAACCCGGCGCTCCGGGCCACGTATATACCTTCAGTTTCAGCTTTGGCGGGCTGGCGGCCATGGCCACGGCGATGACGCTGGCCTTGTCGCTGTTCTTCGTGCTGGGAGTGCTGGTTGGCCGGGGCCACAGGCCCGAGTCGGCCATCCCGCAGATCGAACGCATCATGCCCACGGAGAAGAATCCAAGCCCTGGGCCTTCCCCGGAGATCTTGAAGGCCGAGGAGCTCCAGTACAGCGATCAGCTGGCCAAGAAGGGCCCGGAGGCGACGCTCTCCAAGAGCATCGACGCGGAGAAGCCCAAGGCCGTCGAAAAGCCCAAGGCCGCGGAAAAGGCCGTGGAGGCCAAGAAGGGCGAGAAGGCTGCTTCGGCCAAGCCCGAAGCCAAGCCCGAGGCCAAGCCCGAAGCCAAGCCCGAAGCCAAGGCCAGCGCCAAGGCCGAGGACAACACGCGCTACGACTATACCTATCAGGTCGCCAGCTTCCCCGACGAGAACCAGGCCAAGACTTTCCTCAAGCAGGTCAAGGCCAAGGGGCTCAAGGCCAGCATCGAGAACGGCACGGCCAACAGCAAGCCCTGGTTCCGGGTGGTGGTGTTCTTCCGGGGCACGCCGGAGGAGACCCGGGGCCTCAAGGAAAAGCTCGCTGCGCTGGGCGCCGCCAAGCCGCTCATGCGCGGCAAGACGCCCCTTTAGGGCGGCCCGACCGCAGGCGCGGAATTTGTGTGGCAGGGGCTTGACGGCCCCTGGCCGCCGGGCGTAATGTCCGTATCGTAGAATAGTCGTCTGGTGCGGTCTCTGCGTGTCTTTGCGCGGTGGACGCTCCGGGCCGGGAGGATGACGGCATGTACGGTCTTACGGACAACATCGTCGCCGGGCCAGCAGGGCACACCACCGCAGGGCCGGCCGGCAGCTTCATGGCCGGGCCCGCAGGCAACGTGACCCCGGTGCCCGCAGGCCACACCCCCGTCTATCCCGTCACAGCGACCATCCCCTACATCGGCGCGGGCTACGTGCCCATCGACACCACCCCGGCGCGCATCCCTTACGCGGCCTCCGCTGGCGGCGGCATGCACTACCAGACCGGCTCCACCAACGCGCCTATCCCCGGGCCCTCGGCTTCGGTCACCCCCACTCCGGTCACCGGCGGCGGCATGAGCTACAGCAGCGGCGGTGGTGGCGGTGGC
>JAHIUD010000104.1 GCA_018817515.1 Pseudomonadota bacterium | reverse complement strand
CATGGCCTACATGCTCGACCGCGTGTTCCGTATCTTCGGGCTGCACGGCACCAGCGTGCTGCCGTTCATCGTGGCGGGCGGCATCGCTGGCGGCTGCGCCGTGCCCGGCGTCATGGCCACCCGAGCGCTCAGAAGCCCCAAGGAGAAGCTGGCTACCCTGCTGGTCACACCGTTCATGACCTGCGGGGCCAAGGTGCCGGTGTTCCTGATGCTGGCCGCGGCCTTCTTCCCCGGCTCCGAGGCCGGGGTCATGTCCCTGGTGACGCTGACGGCCTGGGTCGCGGCCCTGCTTGTGGCCAAGCTCCTGCGCTCCACCGTGGTCAAGGGCGAGAGCACGCCCTTTGTCATGGAGTTGCCGCCGTACCGCATGCCGACCCTAAGCGGCCTGTGCATCCACACCTGGGAGCGCTCCTGGGACTATATGCGCAAGGCCGGCACCACCATCCTGGCCATCTCCGTGCTGCTCTGGGCGGCCATGACCTTCCCCGGCCTGCCTGCAGAACAGGCCAAGGCCTTTGATGCCCGCGAGGCCGTGGTGCAACAGCAGATCGACGACGCCAAGACCCAAGGCCAGGAGCCTCCGGCGGAGCTCACCGAGGCGCTGGCCAGCCTGGCCGGGGAGCGTTCCGAAGAATCCCTGAAGGCCTCCGCCGCCGGGCGCGCCGGCGTGGCGCTGGAGTCGGTGAGCAGTCTGGCCGGCTTCAACTGGCGCGTGAACATCGCGCTGGTGGGCGGACTTGCGGCCAAGGAGGTCATCGTGTCCACCCTGGGCACGGCCTACTCCCTGGGCGAGGTCGATGCCGAGGACGCCGCGCCCCTGTCGCGCCTCTTGTCCCAGGACCCCACCTTCCCCAGGTCCGCGGCACTGGCGCTGATCATCTTCGTCATCCTCTACGCGCCCTGCTCCGTGACCATCGTGACCATGGCCCGCGAGTCCAGTTGGAAGTGGGCCGGATTCGCCATGGTCTTCAACACCAGCCTGGCCTTCGTGGCCGCCGTGGCCGTGTTCCAGACAGCGCGGCTGTTCAGCTAGGGCGCAAGGGCCCAGCGCCCGCGCCAACCTCGACACTCCTCCTCCAGCCGGAGCCCCGGTGGCCGCAAGACCGCCGGGGCTCCCCATCATCCGGCCCGACACCCTCCTTCCTCCGGCCCCCAGGCTTCCCTTTCGTGGCCAAACCGCCTATGTTCGGCGCGCATGCCAGCCAGCTCCACATCCGCCAAGCCCGAAGCTCCCCAGACCGCGCGCCTGGGCGCAGCCTTTGGCCGCGCCGCCCGGGACGTTCTGCTGCAGAGCCTCCGCGTCTGCCGGGAGCTCTTCGTGGTCATGATCCCGGTGGTCCTCGGCGTGAAGGTGCTCCAGGAGCTGGGGGGCCGTGCCCTACCTGGCCATGCCGCTTACCCCCCTCATGGCCCTGGTCGGCCTGCCGCCGGAGATGGGCCTGGTCTGGGCCACGGCGCTTTTGAACAACATCTACAGCGCCATCATCGTGTTCCTGGCCCTCGGCGCCGCCCCCTTGACCCAGGCCCAGATGACGGTGCTGGCCACGCTCATCCTGGTGGCCCACAACCTGCCGGTGGAGCTCGGCATCGCGCGCAAATCCGGCGCGCGCCTGCGCTTCCAGATCGTGTCACGGTTTGGCGGCGCGCTGGTCCTGGGCATGCTGCTCAGCGCGGCCTACAAGGCTTTAGACACCCTGCAAGGCCCGGCCGTAGTGCTCTTCACCCGGCCCGAGGCAGCGGCGACCCCCACGCTCTGGCTCTGGGCCCTGGGCGAGGGCCAGAAACTTTTGTCCATCGCGCTCATCATCACCGGGCTCATGGCCCTGATGCGGCTGTTGACCGCCGTGGGCGCCATCGACCTGTTGAACCGCCTGCTGCGGCCCGTGCTCCGGCTCATCGGCATCGGTCCGGCGGCCTCGGGCATCACCGTGGCCGGGCTGACCCTGGGCGTGGCCTACGGCGGCGGGCTCATCATCTTTGAAGCGAAAAGCGGACGCGTGGACAAGCGCGACGTGTTCTTTTCCCTGACCCTCATGGGCCTGTGCCACAGCCTCATCGAGGACACCCTGCTCATGGCCATGCTGGGGGCGCACCTCTCCGGCATCCTTTGGGCCAGGCTCGTCTTCGCCCTCGCGGCAACGGCCCTGCTCGTCAAATGCTCTGCGCGCCTGGCCCCGGGCCTGGCGGACCGCCTGCTGTGGTCCACCGTGGCGCGCACCCCGGCACCCTGAACCAAGGAGTCTTCATGTCCGCGGAACCAAAGACCGTCCAGACCGCCAACGCCCCGGCCGCCATCGGCCCCTACTCCCAGGCCGTGACCTATGGGGGGCTCGTGTTTCTAAGCGGCCAGCTCGGCATTGTTCCGGCCACCGGCATCATTCCGGAGGATTTCTCCGCCCAGGCCAGGCAGGCCCTGGACAATGTGCGCGCCGTGGTCGAGGCCGCCGGGTCGAACCTTGAACGCGTGCTCTCGGTGGACGTGTTTCTCATCGACATGGGCCGCTTCGGCGAGTTCAACGAGATCTACAGCACCTACTTCACCAGCCACAAGCCCGCCCGGGCCGCCGTGGCCGTGGCCGCGCTCCCGCGCGAGGCCCAGGTGGAGGTGCGCGTGGTGGCCGCCCAGGCCTAAGGCGCGCAAAAAAAGCGGCGCACTCCAGTCAAACGTGGAGGGCGCCGCCTTTTCGTGTCGTTGATGCCTGGCCTAGGAACAGCCGCAGCCGCCGGAGCCGCAGCCGCTGCCGGACTCACCACCTCCGCAGCCGCCAGAGCCGCAGCTTCCGCCAGACTCGCCGCCAAGCTGGTTCTCGGACTCCACAGAGAAGCCGTACTCCCCGGCATCGATGACGATCTTGCCCGCAGCGGCCAAGAGGGACTTCTCCGCCAGCAGGGTGTAGCCCATGCTCTCAACGGTCTCATCGCCGTCGCGGACCTCGTCCAGAGCCAGGGAGAGCTTGGGGCCGCAGCAGCCGCCTGCCAGGAAGATGCGCAGGGGGGACTTTTCCTTGTCCTCGAAATAGCCGTCGAGCTGGTCGCGGGCGGCTTCACTCAGTGTAATCATTGGGGCGCTCCTTGTATGCGTTTGTGTGTTGTTTCATGGCCTTGCAACAACGAACTGCCAGGACTTGCCGAGCGCTGCCCCAAAAAAACGGGCGGCGCTCCGTGGAACGCCGCCCTATATCGCCGTGGGGATTGATTCCTAGCAGGAACAGCCGCCGGAGGATTTCTCCCCGCTTCCGCAGCTGCCGCCGCATCCGCCGCCGCCCAGGTTCATGGGATTTTCCGAATCGACAGTGAAGCCGTAGCTGGTCATGTCGATGCGGATGGCGCCGGTTTTCTCTCCCAGGGCCCGCTCCACGCAGAAGCTGTAGCCCATCACTTCGAAGGTGTCGTCGTTCTCACGCGGCTCATCCAGAGCCAGCGACAGTCTGGGGCCGCTTCAGCCCCCGGACGCCATAAAGACGCGAATCGGGGTCTTTTCCTTGTCCGCAAAGTACCCGTCGAGCTGGGTCTTGGCGGCTTCCGTCAGTTCAATCATTGCAAGCCTCCTTGAACGTTTGTGGGAGCTGCATAGATAATGACGGCCCGCAACTTTGTCAAATGAGCACTTGCGCTTTTTCGTAGACCGTTGACCCCTGTGCCGCTCTGGGCTACATCCAAACCTGGGGGTGCGAATACCCGCTCCCCTGGAACGACTACCCCCCCTGATGAGGATTCCCATGAGCACCAAGGATCTCATCCTAGTCACCGCCAAGGACATGATATCAGAAGTGGGCTTCCACAAGATGACCACGGCAAACCTGGCCAAACAGGCCGACATCTCCGAAGGCACCATCTACCGTCATTTTGAGAGCAAGGAAGACATCCTCCAGCACATCCTGGACGCCTTTGACGAAAAGTACCAGACCTTGTCCGAGAACTGCCGCGCGCGCATGGAAAAGGGCAGTCTGTCCCTGGACGACCTTCTGGGCAACCATTTCACCTTTCTCGACGCCAACGCCGCGGACATCAAGATCGTGCTCGGCACCTACAGCATCCTGGACACCACACGGCGCTCCATGGGCCGGTTCATCGAGCGCATGCGCAGCCTGTTCGAGGACTTCCTGGCCCACGGGCATAAGAGCGGCAGCCTTATCGAGGTCCCGCTCAGGCCCACGGGCCTGATCCTGGCCAATATGTTTTTCGGCCTCATGCGCATCAAGCTCTACTGGCCGGAGATCGATGACTTTTCAAAGGAAGCCGTGGAATTTTGCCGCCGCAGCCTGATGATTCCCGGGGCCAAGGGATGAGCGAAACGCGCACCCTCATGACCGCCAAGGAAATGGCCCGCACGCTTGAACGCCTGGCCTCGGAAATCATCGAGCGCCGGGGCGAGGAAGGCCCCCTCGTGCTGGTCGGCATTCAGCGCCGGGGCGTGGACCTGGCCCGCAGGCTCAAGGCCCTGCTGGACGCCCGGCTGGCCGCACCGACACTGTTCGGCATGCTCGACATCAATCTCTATCGCGACGACTGGAGCAACCTCGGCATCTCGCCGACCATCAGCAGCACGGACATCCCGGCCAACATCGAGGGTGCGACCCTCATCCTGGTGGACGACGTGCTCTACTCCGGCCGCACCACCCGCGCCGCCCTGGAGGCCATCCTCGACTTCGGCCGCCCCAGGCGCGTGGAGCTTTTGGTTCTCATCGACCGAGGTCACCGCGAGCTGCCCATCCAGGCCGACTACGTGGGCAAGCGCGTGAACACCGCAATCCACGAACGCGTGGATGTCCTCGTGTCCGAGCGTGACGAGCAGGACAAGGTCCTCCTGCGCGCCAAGGCCTGACAGCCCCCAGCTTTCCCCATGCACGCCTCACTTGATCACGAAACTCCGTCCCGCGTCCGTGTCGCGGAGACCGGCTGCGTCAGCCTCATCGGCATGGCCGGGGCAGGCAAGTCCACCCTGGGCCGCCTGCTGGCCGAAAAGCTCGGCTGGGCGCACCTGGACACCGACCGGCTCCTGGAGGCCTACTACGGCCAGACTCTGCAAGATCTCCTGGACGGCCTGGGACTGGAAGCCTTCCTCAAGACCGAGGAGACCCTGGTGTCCATGCTCGGGGTGCGCCGCGCGGTGATCTCCACCGGCGGGAGCGTGGTCTACGGGCCAGCCGCCCTGGAGCGCCTCAAGCTCCTGGGACCGGTCATCTACCTCTCCGTCAGCATGGAGACCTTCCTCGCCCGCGTGGGCGATGCGGGCAACCGCGGGCTGGCCGTGGCCCCGGGCCAGAGCAGGGAGGAGCTCTACCTGGAACGCCAGCCCCTGTACCAGGCCGCCGCAGATTTCACCCTGACCACAGACAGCACTGACAGCATGGCCAGCGTGGAACGCCTTCTCGCCTGGCTTAAGCAGGAGCCGGAAGCATGAGCAAGGCCAAGAAGACCGCAGCCCTGAAGAGATTGGCCGACCTGTACCGGCGCATGGACGAGGCCTATGCGGCTGCGGCCATGCCCATCGGCCTCAGTTGCGCTGGCTGCGCCGACAGCTGCTGCGAAACCGTGTTCCGCCACCACACCTATGTGGAATGGGCCGGGCTCTGGAACGCGCTCTCGGGCCTGCCCGCGCCGCGCCAAGCCGAAATACGGGACGCCGCCGAGAACTGGCTGCGCCGCCACCAGAACCCGCTTCTGCCGGGCGTGCGCCCACGCGTGCCCTGCCCGCTTTCCGAGCCGTCGCCCGCCGAATCGCCGGAGGGCCTGCGCTGCGGGCTCTACGATGTGCGGCCCATGGTCTGCCGCCTGCACGGCGTGCCCAATGTGCTGCTCCACCCCCGCAGCGGGCAGTCGGCCTTTCCCGGCTGCGACCGAGCCCAGACCCTGGGCAAGACCTGCGAACCTGCGCTGCTTGACCGCACCCCGCTCTTGACCGATCTGGCCCGGCTGGAAATGGACTTCGTGGGCCGGGAGCGCATGGGCAAACTGCCGCGCGTGGACCTGACCATCGCCGAGATGATACTCATGGGGCAGCCCAAAATCTGACCTCCCCCTCTTGGCATTGCCCAGCCGGAGGTGCTATGTCTGTACCCAAGTGAGCCGCCCTCCGGGGTCGGCCGCAGGAGGTATCGCCATGAACATGCTGTTGCGCCTGGGGCTCGCGGCCCTGTGCCTGCTGCTGGCGGCCCAGACTCCCGCCCTGGCCCAGGCCGGAAAGATCATCACAAGCGACGACATCCTGAACCAGCTGGACAAGAAGCCCGGGCCCGAGGCCGACCCCGGCAAATCGCGCAGCTTCCGGGGCATCCGCATCACCTCCGCCGCCGATGCCAAGCCCCATCAGCCAGCCGAGCCCGCGCGCGACATGAATCAGGAAAAGCCTGCCGTCACCGTGTACCTGTACTTCAAGTCCGGCTCGTCCGAGCTGGCGGGCGAGCATTCAAAGAAGCAGCTGGCCGCCCTGGGCAAGGCCCTCAGCTCCCCGGCCCTGGCTGGCGCCAAGCTCGAAATCGGCGGGCACACGGACTCCCAAGGCTCCAACGCCCGCAACCAGACCCTGTCCGAGCAGCGCGCCGCGCACATCCGCGGCCTGCTTGTGGGCTCCTACGGCGTCAACGCGGCCAACCTCGCAGCCAAGGGCTACGGGGAGACCCAGCCCGTGGCCGGCAACGACACGGAAGCCGGTCGCGGCAAGAACCGCCGCGTCGTCATCAAGAGGCTGGACTAGGCGCCGTGGTTGCCCCAAGCCTCCCCCTCGAATGGGACGACGCCCTGGCCCTTGGCGACGAGAACATCGACCGCCAGCACAAACGGCTGGTGGAGATCATCAACGAGTTGCACAGCCACCTGGACGCCCCGGACAGAGATGCCCTGGTCATGAAATGCCTGACCGCCATGTACCTCCACGCCAAGGAGCACTTTTTTGACGAGGAGGCGTACATGGACCGCGTCGGCTACCCGGAAAAGGAACGCCACGCGGAACTGCACCGCAACTTCGTGCAGAGGACCAACGCCCTCACGGACACCTGCCTGCTGGACGCCATGCCCTGCGAAGAGCTGCTGAACTTCCTCGTCAACTGGTTCCGCGAACATGTGGCCGGCGAGGACGCCAAGATTATCGCCTACGCCAGGAACCAAGGCGCACGCTGATCGCGCACGCCCCGGCTCCCGCTCCGGCTTAACGCCGTAGACTTAGCCTACCCCTCGCCGCCCGCCTGCACGGGATAGGGCGCGCCGCAGCCCGCCACCGCCCGGCCCAGCCAGTCAACAGCCTGGCCCAGGTGCCGCATGTTGCGCAGGGCCTCGTCATCCCCGGCAACCTCCTTTTCACCCAGACCATAGCCCAGGTTCCAATAGGTGGAGCCCGGCACCACCATCTGCGAGATGAAAAACAAATGGTTGATGGTGTCGAACACGTGAGTGCCGCCGCCGCGACGCACGGCCACCACAGCCGCGCCGACCTTGCCCGCCAGCAGGCAGCCGTTGGCCATGGCCACAAAGCCCGCGCGGTCGATGAGCGCCTTCAGCTCCGCGGTCACGTCCGCAAAATACGTGGGCGAACCAAGAACAATGGCGTCGGCTGCGAGCATCTTCTCAAACACCTCATTGAAGGCGTCCTTGCCGAACACGCAGCGCTTGTCCTTGTTCTCCCAGCACTTGAAGCAGGCCCGGCAGCCGTGGATGTTCCTGCCGCCGAGTTGCACGATCTCCGTCTCCCACCCGGCCGAGGCCAGGGGCTCCAGCACCGTCTCCAGCAGCAGCCGGGTGTTGCCGCCCTTGCGCGGGCTTCCGTTGATGGCGATGACTTTCATGATGACTCCCAGGGTTGTGCTTGACTCCCGAAACCGGGAAGATTAGCGAATACCCATTGCCTGCACTTATTGCAAGTACCGCACAATTTGTCAGGTACTATCTCTTTGTATAGCGACAAAAGGAGCGACACATGGCGGACCGCTGCAGCCCAAAGAAGCTTGGAGACAAGAACTACCGCTGCTATTTCGAGCTGGCGCTGCTCGTCATGGGCGGGAAATGGAAGCCCATCATCCTCTACCACCTCGGTGTGGGAGGCGTGCTGCGCTTCAGCGAACTCGGACGCTCCATGCCCGACGTCACCGACCGCATGCTCACCCGCCAACTGCGCGAACTGGAGGCCGACCGCCTCATCCAACGCACCGTCTACCGCCAGGTGCCGCCCAAAGTGGAATACTCACTGACCGAACTCGGCCTGGGGCTCTTCCCCCTGCTACTCCAAATGCGCGCCTGGGGCGAAAAATACGAACAAGCCCTGGGCGGCGCAGAACTCCAACCCGGCGCACTGGCCGAACCCCCGGCACCCGGAGTACTCCACCCGCGCTACCTCTGCGCCACGCCAAACAGCCAGAGCCGGGGCTAGCCTCCGGCAGCCGGCCGCCGGAGTCGGGAGCTGCCTCCGGCGGCCGGGGACCTGAGGCCCCCGGACCCCCCATTTGGCCTGGGCCGGGGTGGCCTGGGCAGAGGCGTCGGCTTGGCTGGCCCGGCAATGTGTTCGGATTTTCGAGGGGGGACCCTCGAAAATCCGAACACGGTTGGCCCTTTTCAGAGGGTTGGTATAAAGGCCATGAGAAAGACCCCTCCCGTGATTCCCACACACGCCGAACGGGCTGTTTCAGGTTCCTCCTGAAACAGCCCGTTCGGCTTAATGTGGGGGTCTGGGGGGCCTCAGGCCCCACAGCCGCCGGAGGCTATTCGCGCCTCATGTGCCCTGGCCCAGCAGGCGTGCCAGGGCGATGCCGGCGGCAATGGCGAGGCTCATCCAGAGGGCGGCCTTGGTGGCACCTGCGGCGGCGCAGTCGTATTGGACGGCGGCCACGGGTGATTCCGGTGTCAGCAGGTAGCGCAGGAAGCGGGAAATCTCTGCGAGCATGGGGATCATGGCAGCCTCCTTGGGAAGTATGGGTTCTGGACGCGCTGGCCGGGTTCGTGGCATGAACGATTGCGCTGGCGCGGCCCTGTGAGGAGATACCTAGCAGCCGGTTTGCGCCTGGGTCCAATCGCAATGCCTGAACCAGGGGTTCAGGAATCGTGATGCCTCAATGGGTTTGATTTCACGTAGGCCAGTGGCCGGAGGATACGGGATGGAGCTGTACCAGTTGCGCACTTTCGTGGCCGTGGCCGAGGAAGGCCATTTGACGCGCGCGGCGGAGAAGCTGTTCATGAGCCAGCCAGCGGTGTCTGCGCATGTGAAGGCCCTGGAGGAGGAGCTTGGCGTTGTGCTCTTTTTGCGCAGCGCGCGCGGTATGCAGCTGACTCGCGAAGGCCAGGCGCTCCGGGCCCAGGCCGAGACGACGCTCAGGAGCGTGGGCGAGCTGATGTCCCAGGCGCGTTCCTTGCGCGAGAACCTGACGGGCGTTCTGCGCATCGCGCTCAACACGGACCCGGACCTGTTGCGCATTCGCCAACTGGTGGACGCCTTGCGCGCGGCCCACCCGAAGCTTGAGGTGCACCTGCCCCAGAGCAGCAGCAACATCATCACCGAGGACGTGCGCGCCGGACGGCTGGATGGCGGTTTCGCCTTCGTGTCCGAGCCCCTGCCCCCGGCCCTGGCCCAGGAGATGGAGGCCGTGAAGCTGGCCACGACAGCTCTGCACGTGGTGGCCCCCGCAGGCTGGGCCGAGCGGCTCAAGGACGCGGGCTGGCGTGAGCTGGCCGAGGAGTCCTGGGTCTGGTTCACCGACACCTGTCCC
The DNA here is from genome assembly GCA_018817515.1 of Pseudomonadota bacterium. Classification (GTDB taxonomy): domain Bacteria; phylum Desulfobacterota; class Desulfovibrionia; order Desulfovibrionales; family Desulfovibrionaceae; genus Humidesulfovibrio. The sequence goes on along the minus strand of JAHIUD010000104.1, from coordinate 27,018 downwards.
TGCCGGGCGCTATTGGAGCGCCAGCTCAAACCCTATGCGAGCGTGGTCAAGAAGGTCGCCACCACCGACTATGAAGGCACGCTCAAGGCCCTGGTGGCCAGCGGCGCGGGCCTGGGGCTGATGCACCAGGACGAGGCCAGGGGCTGGGAAAAATGCGGCGACGTCTGCATCTGGCCCCACGACAGCCTGCCCATCGACATCTGTTTTTTGCACCGCAAAGACCGCGCGTCGGACCCGGCCCTGTGCGCCGTGCTGGCCGCCTTGCGGCAGGTCTGGGGACTTGAGGGGGCTTCCGCGCCCGAAGCGCCAGGAGCCTGTTGAGTATTTCCGGGCCTTGCCAAGCCTGGCCCGCCTGCACTAGGAATGTGGTGATGGGTCCGGGCCAGCGGCGCCCGGGATTGCCCGAAAACGGACGGAGCAGGCATGAAGCCTTTGGGGCGCGCCAAAACTTCGCCCCGCAACCTGCGCCGCGGTGCGCAGCCTCCCGGAACGCACATGAGCAACATAATCCTCTGCATGTATTCCGGCGGCCTTGATTCGGCAGGGCTGCTGCACGTGCTGCTGACGCGCGACGAGTTCAAGGACTACGCCATCCACGTTCACCACCTGCAGCTTGTGAACCCTGAGAACCGCGCCCTGGTGATGCACGCCGTCACCCAGGGGGCGTTGGAGCACATGCGCAAGAGCGGCTACCGGGAGTTCAGCTATTCGGAGAGCCTGCACCGCTATCCGGCCTTCAACCGGCAGCTCATCTGGGATGCGGACCTCTGCGCCTTCATGGCCGGGAACATCTGCAACGCCACCTCGGACATCCGCTACGTGGCCCTGGGCGTCACGAAAACGGACATCGAGCAAGGCGGCAGCGACTTCCAGGGGCGCATGGGCCGGGCCCAGACAATCTTCCGGGCGGTGAAATCCCTGAACCTGAACCCCTCCGAGCAGATCTTGCCCCTGGCCCAGCTGACCAAGCGCGACATCTGGGAACTTTTGCCGCCGGAGCTGCGCGCCCACACTTGGTCCTGCCGCAGGCCCACATACGAGGGCAAGCAGGCCATCGCCTGCGGCAAGTGCATCAGTTGCAGGACACTTGGCATCGCGCCGCCGCCGCAGAAGGAGGGGGCTCTGCCAGAGCCTTCGGGCCAGCAAGATGCGTCGGGGTCCGAAGGCCCCTTCACCGCCTCCAGCCCGTCCGTCCCGACGCCCTGAGACTGCGGGACCGTTGCGGCCTTGCCGCAACCCGGCTTTTGCGCTATGCCCCAAACCCATGCATGAACTTTCACTCATCCAAAGCATGATCGAGATCATCCGCGAGGAGCGCACCAAGCACGGCATGGAGCGCATCGTCCGCGTGCGCGTGGTCAACGGCGCGCTCTCCGGCGCTGTCTCGGACGCCCTGGCCTTTGGCTGGGAGTGCCTGACGGCCGAGGGTGAGCTCAAGGGCGTGACCCTGGACATCGTGGACGCGCCCCTGCGCGTGACCTGCGGCTCCTGCGGCCTGGCCTTCGAGCCCGAGGACAAGCAATACATGCCCTGTCCGGCCTGCGAGGAGATTCTGGGGCACGACATCGTGAGCGGCAAGGAACTCTACATCGAAGAAATCGAGGCCGACGTCCCTGACGACAAGGACGAAGTGGCCGCAAGCGGGAGTGCGCAATGTCCAAGACCGTGACCATCGTCCGCAACGTGCTGGAGGCCAACGAGCGCCGCGCCGCCAGCCTCAAAAGCTATTTCGACGGCAACAAGATCCTCTGCCTGAACCTCATGAGCAGCCCCGGCGCGGGCAAGACCAGCCTGCTGGAGCGGACCCTGGCCGACCTCAAGGGCGAGTTCAAGATGGCCGTCATCGAGGGCGACCTGCAGACCGACAACGACGCGCGGCGCGTGGCCGCCACCGGCGCCCAGGCCGTGCAGGTGAATACCGAGGGCGGCTGCCACCTGGACAGTTCCATGATCGAGGACGCCATCGCCGTGCTGGACATGAAGGACCTGGACATCCTGTTCATCGAGAACGTGGGCAACCTGGTCTGCCCGGCGGAGTTCAACCTGGGCGAGGACCACAAGGTCAGCATCCTCTCCGTCACCGAGGGCGACGACAAGCCGGAAAAATATCCGCTTATGTTCCACCTCTCCTCGGTGATGCTGCTGAACAAGACCGACCTTTTGCCTTACGTGGACTTCAGCCTTGAGGCCGCCAGCGCCCATGCGCGCAAGCTCAACAAGGACATCGAGATCTTCCCCGTGGCCTGCCGCACCCAGGAAGGCCTGGGGCCCTGGTACGATTGGCTGCGCAAGGCCCGGGCCAGCAAGCGCTAATGACAATGAGCACACTGAAGCTCAAGACCATGCCCAAGCTCGCCGTGCTCGTCAGCGGCCCTGCCGAGGCCCCGGTGCGCCGCGAATTGGCGCGCCACCTCAAGCCCAACCTGCACATGCGCAAGAACCAGTGGCGCACGCTCTTCCGCGACGGCTATCCGCTGGTCATGCTGGGCCGCGCCCTGCGCCAGGGCCAGGACCCCGAGGCCCTCTACGGAGCGCATGCCGGGGCGAGCGTCCTGGTGCTCGTCTGCCTGGACGAGGACGTGCCGGGCTCTGGCTTCGCGGCCACGCGGGACTGGTGCAAGGCCAAGGGCTTCAACCCCGTGGCCTGGGTGCCCCTGGCCCCAGCCGGACCGGAAAGCGAGACCATCGACCGGCTCATGGACCTGCTGAACTTCATCAACCTGCAGTGCCCCTGGCCCAGCGACGAGATCGAGGACCTGGACGACTACCTGGCCAAGACCAACAAACCGCTCTGGTAGCCGCACCAAACCAGCCCGATTTGACATCGCAGCGAGCGGGCTTACACTGCACTCCGCAAGCAGCATTTCAAACCACTCACGCCGGGACCGTCCCGGCGCCTCAAGGAGACGTTCATGAGCAAATCCTGCAATGGCTGCCCCTCGGCTGACTCCTCCGGCGGCTGCTCCTCCGGCCAGGACCCCAAGAACTGCGGCGACAAGCCCGTCGACGAAAAGATCGCCAAGACCCTCGGCCGCATCAAGCACAAGATCGTCGTACTCTCCGGCAAGGGCGGCGTCGGCAAAAGCACCGTGGCCACAAACATCGCCCTGGCCCTGGCCATGGCCGGCAAGCAGGTGGGCCTGCTCGACGTGGACATCCACGGCCCGAGCATCCCGCGCCTGCTCTCGCTTGGCGATTCCAAGCCACACATCGAGGCCGACCACATGGAGCCCGTTCCCTACAGCAGCAACCTCTGGGTCATGTCGCTCGGGTTCCTCATCCCGGACAAGGAAACCGCGGTCATCTGGCGCGGACCCATGAAGCTGGGGCTGATCCGCCAGTTCGTGCGCGACGTGAGCTGGGGCGACCTGGACTATCTCGTCACCGACTGCCCCCCCGGCACCGGCGACGAACCCCTGGCCGCGCTCCAGACCCTCGGCACCGAGGCCCACGCCGTCATCGTGACCACCCCGCAGGGCGTGGCCGTGGACGACGTGCGCCGCAGCGTGACCTTCTGCCGCCAGCTGGGCAACCCCATCCTCGGCATGGTGGAAAACATGAGCGGGTTCATCTGCCCCAACTGCAAGACCACCCACGACATCTTCAACTCCGGCGGCGGCGAAGCCCTGGCGGCGGAGATGGGCGTCCGGTTCCTGGGCCGCATCCCCATGGATCCCGAGGTCGTGCGCTCCGGCGACGAGGGCTACCCCTTCATGAAGGTCCAGGCCGATACCCCCACCGGCAAAGCCCTGCAAAAGATCGTCGAGCCCATCCTGGCCCTGGGCTAGGTAATAGCCTCCGGCGGCCAAAGGGCCTGAGGCCCTTTGGAATCCCCATTACGCGAAAGGTTCCAGCCGACGCAAAGCCGTCGACTGGAACCTTTCGCTTTGGGTGAGCCACGGGAGAGCATTCTGCTTCTCTTTCACGCTTCAAAGGGGACCAACACTCTTAAACAGGGCCAACCGCGCGCGGGGCTTTCGAGGGTCTACCCTCGAAAACCCGCGCGCATTGCCAGGGCCAAGCCAGGCCAACGCCTCTGCCCCGGCCGCCCAGGCCCAGGCCAATGGGGGGTCCGGGGGCCTCAGGCCCCAGGCCGCCGGAGGCTCTCGGCTTTGGCCGCCGGAGGCTATTCCTCTTGCCCTGGTCCCAGGGTCTTTGGCGCTCGGCCTTCGCGCAGGTCGGCGAAGGCGAGGAGCAGGCGTTGCTGAACGGCCTCCCAGCCGCCTGGGCTGTGTGGCAGGGTACAGCCGGTGCAGTCCTTGACGAGTCCGCGCCAGCCGGGGTTACCGCCGCAGTCCGTCAGAAAATAGAGCGGGCAGTAACAGAATAGGCAATTGAAGGTGCCGGGATCGGCGTTTTTGTGGCAAGGGAAGTACTCGCAGGCGGAGTTCTGCACGTGCTTGAAGTGTTCGCTCACAGGTCCTCCCTGGCGGGGCTTGCTGCGGGCAGGAACTGCAGCAGCACGGAGCGTTTGCGCGGCCCGTCGAATTCGCAGAAGTAGATTTTTTGCCAGGTGCCGAGCTGCAGCCGCCCGCCGCTGATGGGTATGAGCTGGGACGGTCCCATGAGGCTGGTCTTGATGTGCGCGTCGGAGTTGCCCTCGGCGTGGCGGAAGTCGGCCCGGTTGGGGACCATGCTCGCCAGGTGCGCCAGGATGTCGCGCTTGACGTCCGGGTCGGCGCCCTCGTTGATGGTGATGCCTGCGGTGGTGTGCGGCGAGTAGACGAGCACCGCGCCCTCGTTCAGGCCCTTGGACAGCCCTTCGGACAGACCCGTGGGCAGGCCTGTGGGCTGTTGCGACTCGCGTACGATGTCCCTGAGGGCGGCGGCCACCTCACTGGTGATATCCAGGAGTTCTTCGCGCCGCGTAGTGGAGAGAGAGAGTTGCCGCATCAGTCCTCCTTTTTCCCGTCCAGGGCTTCCCGCCAGCCGTGGCTGAAGTCCGGGGCATAGAGCTTGGACTGCGAGGCTTCCGCGGACAGGTCCTGGCCGGGCAGGACCAGGAACACGGTCTGGCGCGTGAAGCCGTGGTCGCGGGCGGCCTGGGCCAGGTTCATCAGGCTGGTGCGCACGACCTCGCCGCCGGGCCAGCCGACCTTGTGGCCCAGCACGACCAGGGTGTCCGGGGCGTAGCCACCCTCCAGCAGCTCGGCCTGGACGCGCTCGGGCTCGGAGGCCGAGAGCAGCACAGCCAGGGCCGCGCCGTGGGCGGCCAGGGTGGGCAGGGCTTCGGACTGCGGCACCGGGGTGCGGCCGGACAGGCGCGTGATGATGAAGGTCTGCGGCCCGCCGGGCACGGTGAGGGAAACCTTGGCGGCGGCGGCGGTGGCAAAGGCCGAGGACACGCCGGGCACGACATCCCAGTCGATGCCGTCGGCGTCGAGCAGGGCGGCCTGTTCGCGCACGGCGCCGAAGAGCGCGCTCTCGCCGGTGTGCACCCGCGCGACGAGCCCGCCGGAGCTGGCGCAGTCGCGCAGCAGGGCGTGGGTTTCGGGCAGGGAGAGCGGAGCGGAGTCGATGACCGGGATGCCAGGCTTGACAGCCTCGAAGAGGCCGCGCGGGACGAGGGAGCCGGCGTAGACCACGAGGTCGGCGCTTTTGATGAGCCGAGCGCCCTTGACGGTGATGAGTTCGGGGTCGCCGGGGCCGGCGCCGATGAACCAGACTTTACCTTGGGCCACGGCCCCTCCCCTGCTCAGAGCATGACGCCCGGATGTGCGGGCCGGAAAAAAAGGGAGGGCGCATCCGCCCTCCCTGGTGCTCACGTTCGGACTAGGCCGCGGCCAGCTTGGCCTTGATGGCCTGGCCCACTTTCTGGCCCAGCTCGAAGCAGGCCTGGAAGGTCTCGTGGTCCGGGCGGTTTTTCACCTTCACGGCGGGCTCGACCATCTCCATGCCCATGCCGGAGAGGTGCTCGGCGAGGATCTTCACGCACTCGCCGCTCCAGCCAAAGGAGCCGAAGGCCGCGCCGATCTTGTTCTGGGGGCGCAGGCCCTTCATGTAGGTCAGCACATCGGCCACCAGGGGCAGGATGCCGTTGTTGTGCGTGGGCGAGCCCACGATGACCGCTGCGGCGGCAAAGACCTCGCTCATGACATCGCTGTGGTGGTTGTGCTTGACGCTCATGACGCGCACGCTGACGCCCTCGGAGACCAGGCCGTCGCAGATGGCCCGGGCCATCTTCTCGGTGCTGTGCCACATGGTGTCGTACACGATGACGGCCTTGTTGGTGGGCTTCTGCAGGGCGAACTGGCGGTAGGAGTCGAGCGCGAAGGCCACGTCCTCCTTGCCGCGCCAGATGAGGCCGTGGTCCGGGCAGAGCATGTCGATGTCCAGATTCATGCCAGCCAGGGCGTCCAGGGTCTTCAAGACCATGGGCGAGTACGGCAGTACGATGTTGGCGTAATAGTCGGCCAAAAGCCGGGTCAGGATGCCGCGGTCCACCTCGTCGGCGAAGCGCTCGGTGCTGGCCCAATTCTGGCCGAAGGCGTCGGAGCAGAAGGCGATCTTGTCCTCGGGGATGTAGGAGACCATGTTGTCGGGCCAGTGCAGCATGCGCGTCTCAATGAACTGGATGGTGCGCTTGCCGATGCTGATGCTCGCTCCCGTGGGCACGACCTCAAGGGGCCAGTCCTGGGAATTGTGGTAGAACGAGCGCAGGGCCTTCTCGCCCATGGGCGAGACGAAGATTTTCTCGGGCTTGAAGCGCTCCACGATGGTGTCCAGGCATCCGGCGTGGTCGGGCTCCAGGTGGTTCACCACCATGTAGTCGATGCAGGGCTCGCCGCCGCAGGCCTGGGACACGGAGCACATGAGCTCGGACAGGAAATCGCTCTTGACGGTGTCGATGAGGACGGTTTTTTCGTCGCGCACCAGGAAGGCGTTGTAGGTGGTGCCGCGCGGGGACAGGGAATAGCCGTGGAAGTCGCGGCTGTCCCAGTCAACCGCACCCACCCAGAAAATATCTTTTTTGATCTCAACAGGCTTCATGTGTGTACTCCATCATTGGGTATGAAATAGGGATCTCCCGACGACACAAGGTCTCCGGGCGCTCATGCATGTTGTGGAAACATGGGGAGCGCCCCCTTGTCAAGAAGGCGCTCCCTGTATGGCTCAGTTGGCCACCGGTGGCCGCCGCGCGCGGCTACTCGGGGCTGAAGTCGTCCTTGCTGGCGCCGCAGATGGGGCAGGACCAGGAGGACGGGACATCCTCAAACTTGGTGCCGGGCTTCACGCCGTTGTCGGGGTCGCCAGCGGCGGGGTCGTAGACATAGCCACAGATGTTGCACGTGTACTTCTGCATGGGCTCTTCTCCTGCGACCGGCGTGGGGCAGGCCACCTCAAGTGTGGATCCTGGCCCGGCCAAGGGGCGGAAGCATTTCTTGGTCCCGCCGCAGACGGGGCAGCGCCACTCGTCTGGGAGGTCCTCAAACTTCGTCCCGGCCGGAATCTTGCCTTTGCGGTCGCCCTTGTCAGGGTTGTAGATATAGCCGCAGTTGGTGGTCTGGCACTGGTACATTTCTTCGGGCTGGGCCATGCGGCGCGCCTCCTGGCTTTATGCTTGAGCGCTAGGCCTTGGCCGACCAGAGGCCGTGCAGGTTGCAGTAGGCACGGGCAGAGACACTGGTCGCGTCGGTCTTGAACACGGCCTCGGGCGCATCGCCGGGCTTGAGCCAGTGGATCAGGATGTCCTGCCCGGCCGCAAGTTCGATCCACTCGATGTAGTGTTTCTCTTCCATGGGGTGGGGCACGGAACCGAGCTTCACCTTGTAGCCGCCAGCAACCTTCTCAATGACGGGCACGTGCTTTTCCTTGGCGGCGTCCACAGTGTTCTCAACCTGGAGCACCATGGGCTGGCCGCAACAAACGAGGTCCCCGCCGCCCGGATGCACGACGCACACGATATTGCCACAAAGATCGCATTTATAAATCTGTCCACATTCTATTCCCATAGTTCCTCCTCGCTTAGATGATTTGGAAGAATTGCCTACCAGTTTTCCTCAGCCACTTCAAAATGGGCCTGAGGATGGGCGCAAGCCGGGCATTTGTTGGGCGCGGCCACGCCTTCGTAAACATAACCGCAGTTGCGGCAACGCCAAGTGACGGCCTTGTCCTTCGTGAAGACCTTGCCCGTCTCGATGTTCTTGGCCAGGGCGTTGAAGCGTTTCTCGTGGAAGCGTTCGGCAACGGCGATGGCGTCGAAGATGGTGGCGATCTCGGTGAGGCCTTCCTCACGGGCGATGGCCGCAAACTCGGGGTACATGCTGACCTGCTCGTGGTTTTCGCCACCTGCGGAGGCCTTCAGGTTTTCCAGGGTGCTGCCGATGGTTCCGGCCGGGAAGGAAGCTGTAACTTCGACCTCGCCACCCTCAAGGAGCTTGAACAGGCGCTTGGCGTGCTCCTTCTCCTGGCTGGCGGTCTCCTCAAACACTGCGGCGACCTGAACAAAACCCTCTTTCTTGGCCGCGGCGGCGAAGTAGGTGTAGCGGTTGCGGGCCTGGGACTCGCCGGCGAAGGCGGTGAGGATGTTTTTCTCAGTGCGCGTTCCACGAATGCTCATTTTTCGCTCCTGTTCTGTGCTGGCGCCGGACGGACCGGCAATTGCCTACGGTTTGACCTTAACACAATACGTAGGGAGCGCCAGGGGAAATGACGGGCAATTTCCGCGTCAGTTATTTTTCCCGGCGCAAGTCGGACAGATGCCGACATACTCCACGTCACACCGCAGGTCCACATAGCCCATGGAATGTTCCACGGGAAGGTCCGGCAAGGCAAAAGGCCATTCCAAGTCATCCACCCGGCCACACACAGAACAACGCAGATGTGGATGTGCCGCCGGGTTGCCGTCAAAACGCTTCTGCGTTCCGGCTCCGCCCAGGCGCAACACCACGCCCCTGTTGCTCAGGGTGTCCAGGTTCCGGTAGACCGTGCCCAGGCTGATGCGGGGCAGGATCTTGCGGACCATGTCGTAGACCTCGTCTGCCGTGGGGTGCGTCTTCACCTTGCGCAACTCGGCCAGGATGGTTTCCCGCTGGCGGGAAAGGCGAATGCCCTTGCTGTCTTCATCTTTCATATGGTGCCTCTCAGTGCTGAGAATAATTACTAGTAGCGAATTGTATCGCTGTCAAGGTATTAAGGAAGCACTTCTATCGAATTGGAAACAAATTGCAAACGCGAGCCAGTAGCACTAATCGCGCATCGAATATGTCGATACGGCGAGACCAAAAAAAGCCCGCCTTGGGGCGGGCCTTATTTGCTGCTCTAACCGACGAGCCGTTGAAGCGCTGTCAGGGGTAAGTCGAGTTTCTCGGCAAATTGTACGCCGACCTCCTGCCCGGACCGCCAGCGAACATAGGCGGTCAAGCCCTGCAACCTCCCGTTGTCCTTGGTGCCGTGCACGGACAAGGTCATGCTCTCGGCGGTGAACTCCGGCAGGGCTTCCTTCCCTCGGAGGCGCGCACCGCCGGAACTGATGTCAACCAGATCAAGGTTGCAACGCTTTTGTCCCTGCGTCACACTACACACTGCACCCACGCCGTAGGCACAAAGCTGTATCCTGGCGTATTTTCTACGATCTTCAGGATTTTCCACGTCACCCTCCTCAAGCCTGAGAGAAGCTTGTGGACTATCCTACTCCTCTGCACGGAATTTTTCAACAAGCTTTGCCAAGTCTTTCGACATCTCCGCAACTTCGCGGATTCGATCGTTCGCATGCTGGATGTCCCCTGACATCTGCCCTGAGAGGGTGCTGATCTCGCTGACGTTGATATTGATCTCCTCGCTGGTGGCGGACTGCTCTTCCGCTGCGGTGGCGATGGAGCGCACCATGTCGGCGATATGGTCGGACGCGTCCACGATCTGCTTGAGCACGCCGCCCGCCCCGCCTGCGAGCTCAGTGGTCTTGTCCACGCGCTCCTTGGCCGTGTTCATCTCGCGCACGGCGTCGGCAGTGCTCTTCTGGATGTGCTTGATGGCGCTCTCGACCTCCTTGGTGGCGGTCATGGTCTTTTCGGCCAGCTTGCGCACCTCGTCGGCGACAACCGCAAATCCGCGCCCGGCGTCTCCCGCCCTCGCGGCCTCAATGGCGGCGTTCAAGGCCAGCAGGTTGGTCTGGTCGGCGATGTCATTGATGACGCTCATGACCTGACCGATGTCCTTGGCGCTGAGCGAAAGCTGGCCCAGGGCCTGAGACAGGCTCTCCGCAGTGTCGGCCACATGCTGGATCTCGGCCAGGGTGCTCTGGACCATCTCTCCGCCCTCGCGGGCGACGCTGTTGGCCTTGCTTGAAGCCTCGGAAGTCTCGCCTGCGTTGCGGGCGACCTCGAGCACGGTGGAATTCATCTCCTCCATGGCCGTGGCCATCTGAGTGGTGCGGTCCGCAGCGGAGTCCATGCCCTTGGTCAGGTCTTCCATCTGTCCGCTGATGACGTGCGAGGCCTGCTCAAGCTTCAGCGCCACCTGGGTCACATCGTTGGCCACGGTGAGCAGGTTCTGACGGTTGGCCTCGATGCGCGCCCTGGCCTGTTCTTCCTGGGTCAGGTCCACCAGGACGCAGACCACGCCCACCAGGGCGCCCTGGGAGTCCTTGAGCGGGGAAGCTTCAGCATACAGGGGGAAGACCACACCGTCGGAGCGCGTGTACTTGAGCTTGCCGCTGGCGGCGCTGCCGGTGCTGAGCACCTTGCTGGCGTTGGAGGCGCGCGAGGCGTCGCCGTAGAACACCATGGACACGGCCTGGCCGAGGATCGCATCCTCGGGCTTGCCCAGGATGGCCCGCATGGGAGCATTGACGTAGGTGAGCTTGCAGTCCTTGTCAGCCACATACATGGGCACGATGATGCCGTCGAGCAGGCCCTTGCTGTACTCAAGCTGGTCCTTGATGCGCCCGACCATGACGCCCAGGTGGCTGGCCAGCCGCGCCAGGCGGTCCTCGCCGGGGACGTTGAACTTGGCGTTCAGGTCACCCTGCAGGACCATGTCGGCGCTCTGCTCGATGCTCGTGATGCGGCGGATGACCACACGCTTGAAAAAGCTGAAGAGCACGAAGCTTAAAGCCAGCATGCCGCCAAGAGACAGCACCGCGGTCATGAGCTGGGTCAGGTGCAGCGAGGTATACTGTTCCGTTAAATCCTGGCGCATGATCATGGCGCCCAGGATGGGCCGACTCTTGCCATGGCAGTGGAAGCACGCCGGCTCATTGGCGATGGTCTTCACTTCGGTGTAGAAGCGCGCCCCGTTCATGTCCATGACATCGCCGCCCTCGAACTTCTCCTTCAGGGCGCGCTCAACCAGAGCGTTGCAGTCCTCATGCGCCAGCACGACCTTGAGGTCCTTGCGCTCGGTGCCATTCTGCGAGGCGTAGGTGACGTTGCCAGCGTAGTCCACCATGTAGACATCGATGGTCTTGTGCTGCTTGCCGATGTCGCTGAAACGCTCCCTGGTGGCCTTGTTGTCGCCCAGGCGCATGGGCTCCTCCACGGCCATGGCGATCATCTGCGAAGAGCGCAGGGCATTGGCCTTGACCTCGGTGAGCATGGCCTTCTTCTGCCAGAAGGAGGTGGCCAGGAACAGGCACAGGAACACCACGCCGGAGACAACGCAGGTGAGCACGAGGATTCGGAAGGTCAGGGAGGTGTTGAACCGTTCAGATAATTTCATGCCATCCTCCTAGTGGGCTCCGCCATAGAGCATGGGCTTGAAGCGGAAGTTGGAGACCCGCTCGGAATTGTGGCACTTCTCGCATTCCTTGACGTTCATGCGGCCCTTGCCCTTGATGAGGGCCTTGGCGCCGCCGGCGTCCACGTGGGCGGACCCGGGACCGTGGCAGACCTCGCAGCCTGCGTGGGCCATGTCCGGGGTCTTCTCAAAACTCACGAACCCGCCAGGCTGGCCGTAGCCTGTGGTGTGGCAGGCGTAACACTCCTTGAGTTCCTCAGGTGTGAGCTTCTTGGCCATCATCTTGATGCTGCGGTCGGAATGCGCCTTCTTGGCGTACTTGGAAAAGTTGGTGTATTCCTTGTCGTGGCAGCCTGCGCAGGTTGCAGATCCGACATAGGTGCTGGCGGCCTTTGCGGACCCTGGTAGGAGAGATGCTCCGGCCGACAACATAACGCCAGCGAGAACAGAGATAAGTATCATCTTCCCTTTCACCAAGCACCTCCTACGGATCCACAGTCCTGCTACGTAGCGCACACATTAAGTAACTTTGTGACACAATACACAATGCCTGCAATTTTGTAAACGATTGAAAAAAGTTCACGGCAGCCATGTCACCATGACTGCCGCTACTTCATCGGACATTTGTTCAAGAACTTGAGGGAGAACTACCAGTCAAGCGGAGCCTTGAAGGCGTGGGTCAAAGATCCCACAGCCGTGCTGAGCAGGTCCGAACCGCCCACGGTGACCGTCAGGGCCGCACCGCCCACCACGCCGATCTGCGCGCAGTGCTGCCCGGCAAACAGGGCTTCAAACGCGGCCTGCTTGGCCGGGGCCACGCTGACCACAAACCGGCTCGTGGACTCGCTGTAGAGCACCTCAAGGGACCCGGAGCAGCCGCACTGGGGCACGCAGGCGAGGTCGATCTCCGCGCCCAGGCGTCCGCCGATGCACATCTCGGCCAGAGCCACGGCGAGTCCGCCATCGGAGCAGTCATGGCAGGCCGTGACCAGCCCCTGGCGGGTGGCCTCGAAGTAGGAGAGGTACCGCTCGCGCGCGCTCACCAGGTCCACCTGGGGCACAGCCCCGCGCGACACGCCAAGCTCGCTGGCCAGCTCCGAGCCGCCAAGCTCGGCCTTGGTCAGGCCCAGAACGTACACCAGATCGCCTGCGGCTTTGAAGTCCGAGGTCACGGCGCACTTCACGTCGGGCATCTTGGCCACCACGGAGTAGAGCACCGTGGGCGGAATGGAGATTTTGACCCCGCCGCCCTTGTAATCATTCTTCATGGAGTCCTTGCCGGACACGCAGGGCACGCCGAAGCCTCGGCAAAAGTGGTCGAGCGCCTCGTTGGCGCGCACCAGCTGGGCCAGCTTGTACTCGCCGTCGGGCGTGGTCTCGCTCTTGACGGGATCACACCAGCAGAAGTTGTCCGTGCCGGCCATGAAGCGCAGATCGCCGCCCACGGCCACGGCCCCGCGCACGGCCTCGTCGATGGCCGCGGCCATCATCCAGTAGGTGTCCAGGTCGCTGAACTTGGGGCAGATGCCGTGCGAGAGCACCAATCCCTCGTCCGTGGCGAAGTCCGGCCGGATCACCGCCGCGTCGGACGGGCCGTCGCGCTCGACGCCCACCAGCGGCTTGATGATGCTCTTGCCCTGGACCTCGTGGTCGTACTGGCGGATGACGTATTCCTTGCTGCAGATGTTCAGCCGCGAGAGCATGCGCTGCAGCAGGTCCGCGTGGTCCACATCCATGGGCAGCGGGTTGGTCGGAACCTGGGGGCGCTCCCAGCGCGCCTTGATCTCCATCTGCGGCAGCCCCTCGTGCAGGAAGTGCATGGACAGGTGCGTCACGGTCTTGTCCGCGTAACGCACGTGGAAGGTGCCGGAGTCAGTAAAGGTGCCAAGCGCCGTGGACTCCACGTCCATCTCCTCGGACAGGGCCAGGAATTCGGCGAGTTTTTCCGGCGGCACTGCGCAGGTCATGCGCTCCTGAGCCTCGGAGATGAGGATCTCCCAGGGCTTCAGGCCGTCATACTTGAGCGGCGCGCGGGACAGGTCGAGGTCGCAGCCGCCGCAGTCCTGGGCCATCTCGCCCACGCTTGAGGACAGGCCGCCGGCGCCGTTGTCGGTGATGGCGTTGTACAGGCCCAGGTCGCGGGCGCGCATGAGGAAGTCGTACATCTTGCGCTGGGTGATGGGGTCGCCGATCTGCACGGCCGTGGCTGGCGAGCCCTCGTGCAGCTCCTCCGAGGAGAAGGTGGCGCCGTGGATGCCGTCCTTGCCGATGCGCCCGCCGCTCATGACGATATGGTCGCCGGGCAGCGCGCATTTCTCGTGGCTCAGGCGTCCGGCCACCCGCACCGGCATGGTGCCCACTGTGCCGCAGTAGACCAGCGGCTTGCCCAGGTAGCGCTCATCGAACACGATGGAGCCGTTGACGGTCGGGATGCCGCTCTTGTTGCCGCCGTGCTCCACGCCCTCGCGCACGCCTTCCAGCACGCGGCGCGGGTGCAGGAGCCGAGGCGGCAGCTCGCCCTCGTAGAACGGCGAGGCGAAGCAGAAGACGTCGGTGTTGCACAAGAGGTTGGCGCCCAGGCCCGTGCCCATGGGGTCGCGGTTGACGCCGACGATGCCCGTGAGCGCTCCGCCGTAGGGGTCCAGCGCGGAGGGCGAGTTGTGCGTCTCGACCTTGATGCAGATGTTCAGGTTGTCGTTGAAGCGCAGCACGCCCGCGTTGTCCTTGAACACCGACAGGCAGAAGTCGTCCTTGCCCTTGGCGGTGCGGATGGCCTGGGTGCTGCCCTTGATGCAGGTCTTGTACAGGCTGTCGATGCTGCGCCTGGTGCCCTGCTCGGCATCCTCGTAGTCTATTTTGGCGTTGAAGATCTTGTGCTTGCAGTGCTCGCTCCAGGTCTGGGCCAGCACCTCCACCTCGGCGTCGGTGGGGTTGTCCACCAGCTCGGGGGCCAGGCCCGCAGCCTTACGCGCGGCGCGCGTGGCCGGGTCCTTGAAGTAGTCCACGATGGTACGCATCTCGCCCAGGGACAGGGCCAGGGTGTTGGCGCGGCTGAAGGCCACCAGCTCGTCGTCGGTCATGGTGGTCAGCTTGATGACCTGGACCTCGTCGCTGGCCTGGCCGGTGACGCGCGCGGCCTTGGGCTCGAAGCCGGGGCTCTCGAGCCACTGCTCGGCGGACTTGTATTCGAAGCGCTGGATGAGCTCGTTGGCCAGCAGGTCCCGCGCGATGTGCAGCACGGTCTTCTCGTCCAGGGCTTCGCCAGGCAGGGCGCGCAGCAGGTACTGCACGCTGGTGTAGACGGCCAGGGTCTTGGCGGACTTTTGCAGCCCGAGCACCAGGGCGATGGTTTCGCGCGCGGTGCGGGCCTCGTTGTCCGTCACGCCGGGGCGGAAGCCCACCTCCAGCGCCCAGTCGAAACTCCCGGCCCGGGCCAGGGCCAGGGGCGTGAGCGAGACCTGGTGCAGCACGGGGTCGTGCAGAGCGCCTGCGTCCAGCACGGCACGGGCCTGGGCCTGGTTAACGCCCTCCACCGTGTAGACCCGGACGATGTCTACGCCCTCAAGGGTCAGGCCGAGTTCGCTCTTGATCTTGCGAGCCACGCGCTCGCCCACCACATCGCGCACATGGGGCTTCAGGCCCACCTCGAAACGCAAAAGCATAGGATGCACTCCTTGGAATATCCGCCCCCGGCATGTCCGGGCGCAGCCGTTAATCTCTGGAATCAGCCCTCGGAGAGAGTGTCGCCCCCGGCGACCTTGGAGGTGTAGGCCAGGTTGTCCACACGCTTGAGCAGGGTCTCCGGGGTGTCCCGCCCTTGCAACATGGAAGCGCCCACACTGACGGTGACCAACCCCTTGAACAGCTCACGCATGTCCGTCAGGATGCGTTGGCCGATGACCCGCAAGTGCTCCTGGTCGACCTCGGTGACGATGACCACAAACTCATCCCCGCCGTAGCGGCAGGGGTAGTCCATGCCCTGGCGGACCTGCCGCAGCAACATGGCCCCCACCCCCCGGAGCACCGCATCTCCGGCCAGGTGCCCCTGAGTGTCGTTGACAGCCTTGAATTTGTCCAGGTCAAAGAAGACCATGCCCAATCCCCGCCCGGTACGTCGGCAGCGGTTCACCTCGCGCTCAAGGGTGGTGTGGAACTGGTAGTGGTTGAACAGGCCAGTGAGCCCGTCGAACAGGGCGCGCACCTTGAGCTTGGCCTCCAGCCTGCGGATCTGGGTCAGGTCGCGGCCCACCACAAGATACTCCTGGGCAGTGCCGGCCTTGCCGGTGAGCGGCGCGATGGACAGTTCAAGGGGCAGCTCCGAGCCGTCCTGGGTGGTCAGCTGGGCCTCCACCGGAGACGGCTGCTCCACGGCGAAAAGCTCCAGCCCCCAAACGCCCGCGTAGGCCTGCTGCGGGGTGAAGGTCTTGAAGAACTCCCGGCCCGTGAGCCCCAGCTCCTGGCGCGAGCAGAAGTCCACGACGCCCTTGGCGCTGACGGTGAGCACCAGCTCCTGCATGGAGCCCACGAGGCGCTCCAGGAAATTCTTGCGCCGCAGGGTCTGAACCTCGACCTCGGAGAGTTCGCGCAGATCCTCAAGCAGGAGCAGAACGCCCTGGCTCTGGGCGTCCTTCATGCGGTGAGCCGAGAGGTACAGGCAGCCGTCGACCTTGCGTCCGCTCTTTTTCTCCATAAAATAAACGATTTTGCCATAATTTTGCCGAGCCGGGTCAACCAGGAAGGCGGCAACCTCGGCCACGGTGTCGGCGGAGAGCCTGCGGGCCAGGATCACAGTCAATGACTGCCCGCGCGGGGCGGCGTCCAGCTCCAAGTAGTCTCCGAAGAGTTTGTTGGCCTCCGCCACGACCCCGGCCCCGTCGATGCGGGCCACGCCGATGGGGATCTTGTCAAAGGCCAGGGCCTTCTCCTCCAGCACGGCCTGCCGGGCGCAGTAGTACTCGTAGCCCTGGCTGAAGAAGCGCAGGTACAGTCCGAGGTTGTCCAACTCATCCTGGGGCAGGTTGGCCTCGCCCAGGCGCAGCTCGCCCAGGCGCTTGCCAGAACTGGTCAGCTCCAGGCCGGGGCGTTTGATGCGCCAGGGCAAGCGGCCTTCCGCGGCACGGACGTCGGACTGCTCCAGGATGCCCCCCGGAGTCAGATGGAACAGGCTGTAGGTGCTGCCGTGGGGCGTGCGCAGGGCCAGGTCCCAGGACTTCACGTCCCAGTTGAGCTTGATGTGCTTGCCCATGGTGCGCGCCACGGACATAAGCCCGCCCTCGGCGGTCAAAAGATCCATGCTGAGGAAGCAATAGCCCTGCATGACCTTGACTGAGTGGCGGTAATAGGCCCTGTTCTGGTCGCCCTCGCCTATGCCCAGCGACTCCAGCATGGAGCGGAACTTCTCCAGGCACTCGCTGCGCAGGGAGTCCACCTCGCGCTCGCTCATGCCCAGCACTCCGCGCAGGAGCACCTCAAACTGCACGACGCTGAACGGACCCGAGGCGTGCCCCAGCTCCATCTCCGACCACTGCGTGGCCAGGATCACGGCCTGGGTCAGCGGGCTCTGTTCGGACAGGGTATCCATGGCGTGGTGGGCTCGGATGCTCTCGCACATGTCCGCCGGAATGCCCCAGCGGGTCAGCAGCATCTGCGAAAGGGAACCATGGTGCATGCCCCAGCGCTCCTCCTCGGAAACCAGCTGGTCCTTGTCCAGCACGGTGATACGGTCGCGCTGATCCGGGTTTGGCAGAAGCTCCTTGGCCGCGCAGCGCAGGAAAAGCAGGCTGACGTCCTTCAGCAGCGCGCAGAGATAGGCCTGATCGGCCTGGCGCGGGCACAGCCGCGCGGCCAGCAGCTCGGCGGCGATGGCCGACCAGACGATGAGCCGCCAGTCGGGGAAGAAATCGTACTCACAGTCCGGGAAACCGTTCTCCAGGTCCTTTTGCAGGCTCATGGCCACGGCCACCTTGAGCAGCTCGCGGCTGCCCAGCACGGACACCGCGCGGTGCAGGTCCGTTACCTTCTGGGGCAGGCCGTAGAAGGCGGAGTTGACGAGATTGAGGACGGTGGTCGCCAGCGCGGGGTCCAGCCGGATGGTCTCGGCCATGACGGAGAAGTCCGGCTCGGGTTTGACGGCCTCCTGCATGAGGCGCAGCATCACAGGAGAGAGGGAGATCTTCTGGAGCAGGTGCGGCGAGTTGAGCAGCAGAGTATCGGCCATCGGCCCCCCGGTCACTTGCGCCTGGTCAGGACATACTCCGCAGCCTGGGCCAGGACCTCACGCTCCGGGGAGACGGGCAATGTCTCCAGCATTTTGATGGCGGTATTGATGTAGCCGGCGGCGGCCTCGCGGGTCTTCTCGGCCAGACCCTTTTCCCGCACATCATGCACTATGCCTTCGGCCTGCGCCACGGTCAACCGTTTTTCCCGGAGCGCGCAGAGCAGCTCAGCGGCTTTCTCCGGCGCCAGGCTCTCCAGGTGCAGGATCAGCGGCAGGGTCATCTTGCCCTCGCGCAGGTCGCCTCCTGCGGGCTTGCCCATTTCATCCTCGCTGACGGTATAGTCCAGCGCGTCGTCCACCAGCTGAAAGGCGATGCCCAGGTTCAGCCCGTAATCCCCGGCCAGATCCTCCAGGGCGCGCTCGCCGCTGGCCAGGGCCGCGCCGCAGCGGCAGGCGGTCTCGATGAGCTTTGCTGTCTTGCCGATGATGATGTCCATGTAGACGCCGCGATCAACCGTGGGGCTCTTGGTGTGGGCCAGCTCGCGGATCTCGCCGTCGGCCGTGGCCATGATGCCCCGGGCCAAAAGCGCGTTCAGGCGCGGGATGTCGTAGTCCGCGCCGAGCTTGTTGGCCAGGGCCAGGAGCACGTCGCCCGCCAGGATGGTCTCGGTGACGCCGAAGCGAACGTGGGCCGAGGACTTGCCCCGGCGCGTCACGGCCTCGTCCAGCACGTCGTCGTGCAACAGCGTGGCCGTGTGCAGCATCTCCAGAGCGCAGGCGATGGGCAGGGCGTTGTCGGCCTTGTGGCCCAGGGCGCGGGCGAAAAGAATGGTCAGCATGGGCCGGATGCGCTTGCCGCCGGAGAGCAGCACGTGGCGGGCAACCTCGCGCACCAGACCATCGAGCTTGTCCGCCTCGGCAGCCAGGAAGGCGTCGACGCCGGGGATCTCCCGCATGAAATAGGCCCGTAGTTCGTTCATCGCTTCCGTCCGCTCGCCAGTTGAGGTGTCCGGCTACTTTCCAGTGTCGGTCAAGGGGTCGGCCTTGCAACCGGGTTGGGCAAAGAGCCGCAGAGTGGCCTGTCCCAGGGCGTTCAGGGCGCCGGGCAGGTCCCAGGCCTCAGGGGGGCGCGCGCCCACCGCGTTGCTCACCGCGCGCAATTCCACAAAGGGGACCCCGGCCACGGCGCAGCCATAGGCCAGGGCAAAACCTTCCATATTCTCCAGGCCCGCCAAGTGGCGCGACCGGAGCAGCCCGGCGCGCTCCGGGTCAGCCGTGACGCCACTCACCGTGAGGCTCTTGGCCGTGACCCAGGGGCCGAGGCAGAGCCCGAGCCGCGCGAGGTTGACGGGTGCGTCCCAGACCACGCGGTCCCAGACCACGGCGTCCGGCCCGACCTGGCCGTCCGCGCGATAGGCCTGGCCCAGAGGAAATCCGAGGGCCGCGGCATTGGCCGAGCACCAGCCCGTGGCCAGCAGGCCGAACTCCGGCCAGACCTCGCGGTCCACCAAGCGCACCGCGCCCAGAGGGTGGGCTGTGAGATCAAAGCTCCCGGCCACGCCCAGGCAGAGGACCCCGTCCACATCGCCGCGCGTGAGCGCAGCGCCAAGGGTCAGGCTGGCGTTGATGACGCCGAGGCCCGAAACGCAGGCCAGCACCTCGCGGCCATGGGCCGAAAGGTGGACGACGGTCCCCTGGGGCGGGCTCGCGTCAACGCCCAGGGCGGCGGAAAGCTCCCGCACAGTGGCGGCAATGACGAGAATCGGCATAGCGGTGTCCTACAGCCTCCAAAGGCGGAAGCCTGCGGCTGCGGCCTCGGCCTGGCTGAAGCGGCCCTTGACGTCCAGGAGCAGCGCGGCCTGCTGGTCGCGGTACCAGCCGCGCAGCTCGGACAGCCCGAGTTCCAGGTACTGGGCGTGGGGCACGGCCAGGATCAGCGCGTCCAGGCTGCGCAGCTCGGAGAGGGGGCGCAAATCGATGCCATACTCGTGGCGGGCCTCGTCCGGGTCGGCCATGGGGTCGTGCACCAGCACCGAGACGCCGTAGTCGGCTAGCTCGGCCACCACGTCGATGACGCGGGTGTTGCGCAGGTCCGGCACGTTCTCCTTGAAGGTGAACCCGAGGATGCCCACACGCGCGCCCTTGACCAGCACGCCGCCATCGATGAGGCCCTTGACGCAGGCCTGGGCGATGAACTGGCCCATGCCATCGTTGATGGCGCGGCCAGCCAGGATGACCCGGGGCGCGAAGCCCAGGGCCTGGGCCTTGAAGGTCAGGTAGTAGGGGTCCACGCCGATGCAGTGGCCGCCCACCAGGCCCGGCCGGAAGGGCAGGAAGTTCCACTTGGTGCCCGCGGCCTCAAGCACCTCGTTGGTGTCGATGCCCATGCGGTCGAAGATCATGGCCAGCTCGTTCATGAGCGCGATGTTCAGGTCGCGCTGGGTGTTCTCGATGACCTTGGCGGCCTCGGCCACCCTGATGCTGGAAGCCCGGTAGATGCCCGCCGTGACCACGCAGCCGTAGACCCCGGCCAGGAGGTCGGCGGTGGCCTGATCCTGCCCCGCCACCACCTTGACGATGGTCTCCAGCGTATGGGCCTTGTCGCCGGGGTTGATGCGCTCGGGCGAGTAGCCCACGAAGAAGTCGCGCCCGCAGGCCAGCCCGGACTGCTGCTCCAGAAGCGGCACGCAGACCTCTTCGGTGAGGCCGGGGTAGACGGTGGACTCGTACACCACCACCGCGCCCTTGGCGAGGTTTGCGCCCACGGTGCGGCTGGCGCCGATGACCGGAGTCAGGTCCGGGGCTCGGTGCAGGTCGATGGGCGTGGGCACGGCCACAATGACCACAGCGGCCTCTTTCAGCCGCGCGGGGTCGCAGGTGTAGTCCACACTGGCGGAGGCCAGGCCGCCGCTGGTGACCTCGCCGGTGCGGTCGCGCCCGGCGGCGAGTTCATCCACCCGCTTCTGCGAAATGTCAAAGCCGATGACAGCGAAATGCCGGGCCAGGGCAACCGCCAGGGGCAGGCCCACGTAACCCAGCCCAACCACGGCGATCTTCGCGCCACGCGCCTTCAATTCTTCCAGTGTCGTCATTCGTTCCTCAAGGGTTTATTGCCGCTCCACCAGCCCGCCAGTGGACAACCCGCGCCAGCGCGGATACAAGGGGCCGCATGGAACTCGACTGGCAACTCATCTTCATCGCCCTGGGCTTGGCCTTCCTGTTGGAGGGTCTGCCCTACTTCATTCTGGCTGAACGCATGCCGGCCATCCTGCTGATTTTGGCCAGCCGCCCGCCGCGCGCCCTGCGCATCCTGGGCCTGACGTCCATCATCCTGGGCGTTTTGCTGGTGGCCCTGGGGCGGTCCCTTTAACAAGGGGCTGCAGGCTCGCAGGCCCGCCGAAATCATCCCTGAACCGCTTCCGGCTCCTGTGGCGCGGAAGGCTCAAAAGGCGTCTGCGCCTCTACTCCGTCCGCCTTTTCCGCCACATGCAGGTACACGATGCCGGAGAGCATGGCAACGTGAAACACACGGGCATACCCGGCGTCCATGAGCTCACGCGCCAACTGCCGCTCGTCCGGGAACTCGCGGATGGTCTCGGCAAGATAGCGGTAGGCCGCAGGGTCGCCGGAAATCAGCTTGCCGAGCCCAGGCAACACCTTGTCCAGGTAGAAATTGTACAGCCCACCCCAGACCTTGCGCCTGCCCGTGCCGAACTCCAGGATGCAAAAGCGCCCGCCGGGCTTCAGCACGCGGAGCACCTCGCGGTGCGCGCTTAAGCGCGGGCGGATGTTGCGGATGCCGAAGGCGATGGTGGCGGCGCTGACGCTCTCGTCCGGCAGGGGCAATTTCCTGCCGTCGCCCTGCACGGGCATGATGCGCTCGAACAGGCCGTCCGCAAGCTTCCTCTGGCCGCGCTCCAGCATGGGCAGGGCGAAGTCCACGGCGGCCACGCGCACGTCCGGGTACTGGCGGGTTAGTGCCACGGACACGTCCAGCGTGCCTGCGGCAAGGTCCAGCACGGTCGAACCGGGCTCTGGCCGGGCCGCGCGGGCCAGCCGCCAGCGCCAGTAAATGTCCAGGCCGAGGCTCAAGGTGTGGTTGAGAAAGTCGTACCAGCCAGCGATGCGGCCGAACATGGCCGCCACCTGGCGACCGTGCATCTGGTCGCGCTGATCCTGGTCTGGAGCTGGGGCGCGCTGCATGGGCTACTCGGCCTTGTCCTTGTGCTTGTTCGCCTTGGCTGGGGAGCTGGCCGCGCCGCCGCCCACGGTGGAGAGGATCTCGGTGTAGATCTCGGCGAAATGCTCGGCGAAATTGGCCGGGGAGATGCGGCCCACCTCGATGAACTTGACCACGATCTCTTTGGCCACTTGCAGGGCCTGCTTTTCCAGAGATTCCATGCATACTCCCACTGTTGTCCGAGCGCGAAGGCCCGGCTGGTGCCCAGAAAAACCCGCC
This sequence comes from Pseudomonadota bacterium, assembly GCA_018817515.1. Lineage (GTDB taxonomy): Bacteria > Desulfobacterota > Desulfovibrionia > Desulfovibrionales > Desulfovibrionaceae > Humidesulfovibrio. The sequence goes on along the minus strand of JAHIUD010000104.1, from coordinate 4,666 downwards.
CGGTGGGAAATGGCCGTGACCGCACCACGCGGGGACCCCGGGCGGGAAAAAGGAAGAAACCGGTGAGGCCCCTCCCCCTTTGTTTCGCCGTTTCCTAGCACGCGCCCCCCGGCCTCGTCGAGCCCGGCGCAGGGCAAATGTTGCGCATGCCGCGCCAACGCTTGCCCGCGCGGGGACGCGCCACAAAAAAAGGGCCGCCTCACCAAGGAAACGGCCCTTTTGCAAATGGCAAACTTTTGCGCGCTATTCCTCGTGCATGCTCGCGGCCAGGGCGGCGATTTCCTCGCGGATGACCCGCGCGGCCTCGCGCGGCACGGCACGCTCGATCTCGGTGCGCACGTCGCGGTCGATCTGGATCTGGCGGTCTTCCACCAGCGCCAAACGTTCCTTGAGCTCCGTGGCGGACTTGTCGTTGTCCTGAGCGCGCTGGCGCAGGGTCTCCTCCAGCTGGGAGCGCAGATCGGACAGCTCCCGGCGCAGGGAATGGGCCTCATCGTGGGAGGACTGCAGACGCTGTTCCATGGAGGCAAGGGCCTGGTCCTTCTCGGCCAGTTGGCCTTCCAGACGCACCACGGCGACGCTGCCGCCCATGACCTGGGTGGCCAGGGCCGCGAGCTTCTCCTGCAGCTCCTTGAGCGCCGCAACCGGCACAGGCGAAGCCTCGGCTGGCGACTGCTCAGAGGCAAGGGTTGCGGCTGCCCCGGCTGCGGCGACACCGATGCTTACATCGGCCAGAGAAAGGCCGTCGAGCAGGCCGCCCTGGGGTTCGGGCGCGGGCTCAAGGGAACCCTGTCCGTCATCGATCTGATCAAGCAGGGCCGCGGCGTCAAGGGACTGAGCCTCCACCGGTTCTTCGGCCGGAGCCTCAAGGCCCTCCATCATGCCGCCTTCCATGAGGCCGCTGATGTCGAGATCGCCGGTATCCAGAAGCTGGCCGCCGCCCTCGGCCGGAGCGACGTCAAGGTCGTCGGCGCCAGCCAGGTCTTCCAGGCCCTCGGGGGCCAGGGAAAGGTTCATCTCTCCGCCCATGTCCTCGTCGGCCTGAGCCAAGGGTTCCGGTTCGGAGAAGTCAGGCAGGGAAATTTCAAGATCAGGCAGTTCCGCTGCGGGAGCGGGCTCGGCGGCCACCAGGGGCTCCACTGTGGGCATGTCCTCAACCAGATCGCCCAGGGACAGCTCAAGCATCTCGTCGGCAGGTTCGGCCGCAGCGGCAGGCGCGGACGCCTTGGGTACGTTCAGCGTCTCCAGCAGATCGCTCATGTCGGTGTCGTCATGGGGACGGTCGGCTTCCTCGGCCACGGGAGTCTTGGTGTCGCCCAGTCCGGAGATGAGGTCGTCCAGCGCAGCGGTGTTGATGTTGCTATTTTTGCCGCCGGCGGTTTCGTCCGGCGGGGTGATGTCAAGCTCGCCGCCGGTGGCGAAGGCCCCAAGATCGAGCACGCCGTCATCCGACGCGTCATCCTCGCCGACACCCGCGGCGGGAGCGGCAAAGGAGCCGAGGTCGAGGACGTCATCGTCCTGCGCGGCCGGAGCGCTCGGGACCGAGGCGGCGAAATCGCCAAGATCCAGAACATCGTCGTTCTGGGCAGGGGCTGGGGCGGCGCCTTCGGCAGGCTCGGGCACCAGGTCGTCAAGCAAGAGGATGTCCTCCCCGGCGGAATCGCCGGAGGCGGGAAACTTGATCACAGGTTCGGTCAGGTCCTCGGCAAAGAGGGCCTCCAGCTCCTTCTCGAAATCACTCTCCGGGGTCGATGCCTTGGCCTTTTTGGGTTCCAGGTCAAGTCCCGCCAGATCGAGGATGTCGTCTTCAGGAGAGGGGGGAGTCGGCGTCATGGTCTCCTCCTCCGCAGGGAAACGTTAAAAAAGGGGGCCGCTTGCGCAGCCCCCGGATGAGCCTAGTCAGGTCTAGCCCTTCACGTGGCACTTGGGACAAGCGGTGGGAGCGGTGGGGCTCTTGTCCTTCACGGCCTTGTGGCAGCCCAGGCAGCTCTTGGCGTTGGCGCCGTGGAAGGCGGCGTAGTAGGAATCCTTGCCGGTCTTGGCGGCGTAGTCAGCGTGGCAACCCTTGCTGTCGCACTTGGCGAACTCATTGGCGCCGGCCTTCTTGTGATGGCAGTCCGCGCACTTGGCAGACTTGTGCGTGCCGTGGTTGAACTTCACCACCGGCTGCTTGGCGCCAGCGGGGGCCTTCATAGCAAGGCCGTCAGCCGGGGCCTTGGGGGCGGCGGCATACAGGGGCAGCGCCAGGGCCAGAGCCAGGGCGGCAACCATCAGGGTCATAAAGAGAGAACGTTTCATGCTTCTCAATCCTCCTTTCACGTGCGTGAACACTCCATTATCCTCTGCCTATTAAACGGTACCCCCACTGACGAGGGACCTATCCGAGACGAACAAACAAGAGATACCCTCAAATGACGCTTCCTGGCAAGGGAGGCGGCACACTTTTCCGGGATTTTTTTCACGAGCCTGCAGGGTTATCCCCGCCCTAAAGCCCGTATTTCCCGGCATATCCGCGCGGGGTCAGCATGCGCGGCCCCTGCGACGCGGCAACCAGCCGCGTGGCGCTGTTGCCCACCACCAGGATGCTCTGCATGTCCACCAACTCCGGCTCAAGCCCGCCCAGGCTGGTCACCAGGACTTCCTGGCCGGGCCTGTACGCGCGCTTCACCAGCCCCACAGGGGTCGTCGTGCCCGGACGCTCTGCGGCTATGGCCGCCAGGGCCAACGGCAGCTGGTCCTTGCGACGCACAGAGCGCGGGTTGTAGAGCACGATGACGAAGTCGGCCCCGGCCGCAGCCTTCACCCGCCGCAGGATGACCTCCCAGGGCGTGAGCAGGTCGCTCAGGCTGATGACGGCGAAGTCGTGCATGAGCGGAGCGCCCAGAAGCGCCGCCGCCGCGCACAGGGCCGGAATGCCCGGCACCACCTCGACCTCGAGCTCAAGCGCCAAGCCGCGCGTCTCCACCAGCTCCAGCACCAGGCCGGCCATGGCGTACACGCCCGCGTCGCCGCTTGAGACCACCACCGTCTCGACCCCGGAGCGCGCCAGGTCGATGGCCGCATTGCAGCGCTCAACCTCGCCGGTCATGCCTGTGGACAGGACCTGGCGTCCGGCCAGGACCTCCGGCTCCAGAAGCTCGATGTAGCCCTTGTAGCCCACGATGGCCTGCGCGCGCAGTAGCGCGGCCCGAGCCAGCGGTGGCAGCAGGGCCGCGTCGCCCGGCCCGAGTCCTACTACAGTGATGCGTCCGTTCAACTCATGCTCCCTTGTGCGCCGCAAGCGCCACCGCACAGGTGACGCGCCCGGTCTTGGACTTGGGCGAGACCAGCTCCCCGCCGTCTGCGAGCAGCAGGGCCGCAGCCTCGCTCACGCTGCCGGTGCCGGTACGGCGTTTGACCGTCTCGGACTGCCCGGCGGAGGCAACCGCCGCCAGGGCTTCCAGTTCATAGTATACAACTTCCGGGCCAAGGGCCGCCGCAGCGGCGCAAAGTTCCGGATCGTCACGCTTAATGCTCGCGGTGCCGACCCGTGCCACGCTCTGCGGGCAAAGGCCCTGCTGCGCAAACACGGTCGCAATGTGCGCAAGGATTTCACTTTCCGGCACATTTTTGCGGCTGCCCAGACCCAGGCACAGGCAGCGCGGATACACCCGAAAGGTGGCCGCGAACTCCCCGCCCGCGCGCCAATCGCACCAGACCCCCGGCGCGTCGGCCAGCCAGTCTGACGGGGTTGTGGGCACAAAGAGCCCGGATAAATCCTCCCCGTCCAAAAGCCGCCCTTCGGGATCAAAGATCTGTACCGGGCGGCCTTCCAGCAGCGCTGCGCTCACGGCCTTGGCCGCAGGCAGGTTGTCCATGGCCATGCCGCGCACGCGGGCCAGTTCGTCCACGGCGGGCACACCCGCGACATCCGTGCCGGTGGTGATGACCGCCGTTGCGCCGGTGAGCCGCGCCAGCTCGCGCGCCAGCTCGTTGGCCCCGCCGATGTGGCCGGACACGAGGCTGATGGCGAAGCGCGCCTCCTGGTCGAGCACGGCCACGGCCGGGTCCACGTCCTTGCCGCGCAGCAGCGGGGCGATGGCGCGCACGGCGATGCCCGCTGCGCCGATGAACACATGGCGCCGGTAGCCGGAGAAGGTCCGGGCCAGCAGGTCGTGGATGCTGGAGAAAGGCTCGCCCCCCTGCCCCGCCAGGCGCTCCGGGGCGTACACGTCCGCCGCGAGGCTCCCGGCCAGGCGCAGCGCCAGGGCCAGGCCCTGGGCGCTCAGGGCATACAGGGCCGTGTTCACGCGTTGCACGCCTTTAGCGTGCTCACGCCTTGTCCGCCCAGATGATGAATACCGGGTTCTGGGCGCGCAGGCGCAGGTCTCCGGCCAGGCGGTCAGCGGTGGAGGCCTGGATCTGGGTGATGCCGAAGTTCCAGTTCTGGGCCTGGAAATAGTCCTTCACGCGCATGAGCGTGTCCAGCAGGATGGCGTGGATGACCAGCCGCCCGCCGGGCTTGAGCCGCAGGCAGGCATGGGCCAGTGCGCGGGTGTTCTGCCCCAGGCCGCCGCCGATGAACACGCGGTCCGGGTCCGGCAGGGCGGCCAGGCAGTCGGGCATCTCGCCGGTGACGGTGTCCACCAGCCAGGCCCCGATGCGCCGCACGTTCTCGCGGATCATG
>JAHIUD010000103.1 GCA_018817515.1 Pseudomonadota bacterium | reverse complement strand
CCTGGCTCTGCCGGGCAACGGCACCATCCCCGCCGTGCACGCCGCGCGCACGCGCCTGGCCAAAGAGGCCGGCATGCAGATCATGGAACTCCTGAAGCGCGACATCCGTCCGCGCGACATCGTCACCGAAAAGAGCGTGAAGAACGCCGTGACGCTCGACATGGCCCTTGGCTGCTCCACCAACACTGTGCTGCACCTGCCGGCCATCTTCCGCGAGGCGGGCTTAAGCCTCGACCTGACCATCTTCGACGAGGTCAGCCGCAACACGCCGAACCTGTGCCGTCTGTCTCCCGCAGGGCAGCACTACATCCAGGACCTGCACGCCGCAGGCGGCATCCAGGCCGTCATGGCCGAGCTGGCATCCGCCGGGCGCATCGAGACCGGGGCCATGACCTGCACCGGCAAGACCGTGGGCGAGAACTTGAGCGAGAACAAGTCCCGCGTGCGCGACTACGAAATCATCCGGCCCGTGGGCGAGCCCTACGCGCACGAAGGCGGCATCGCCGTGCTGCGGGGCAACCTCGCGCCCCAGGGTGCGGTGGTCAAGCAGTCCGCCGTGGTGCCCGAGATGATGCGCCGCAAGGCCGTCGCCCGGCCCTTCGACTCCGAGGAGGAGGCCTGCCAGGCCATCCTGGCCGGGGCCATCAAGCCCGGCGACGCCGTGGTCATCCGCTACGAAGGCCCCAAGGGCGGGCCCGGCATGCGCGAAATGCTCACCCCCACCAGCACCATCATGGGCATGGGCCTGGGCGAAAGCGTGGCCCTCATCACCGACGGGCGCTTCTCCGGCGGCTCGCGCGGGGCGGCCATCGGGCACGTCTCGCCCGAGGCGGCCAGCGGCGGCATCATCGGCCTGGTGCAGGACGGGGATATCATCGAGATCGACATCCCGGACCGCAAGCTGAACCTGCTGGTGGACGAGGCCGAACTGGCGCGGCGCAAGGCCGCCTTCAAGCCCAAGCGCAAGAAGATCAACTCGCCCTTCCTCAAACGCTACGCCGCCCGTGTGAGCAGCGCGGCGCAAGGGGCGGTGCTGGAATAAGAGCAGAGCCTCCGGCGGCTGGGGGACTTGAAGTCCCCCAGACCCCCACATTGCGCCGAAAGGGCTGTTTCAGGAGGAACCTGAAACAGCCCTTTCGGCTTTCCTTGAGGAAGTCACGGGAGAGCGACTTTCTGTAGGTCTTCGTTTCGCTTCAAAAAGGGGCCAACCGTGTACGGATTTTCGAGGGTCCCCCCTTGAAAATCCGTACACATTGCCAGGGCCAGCCCGGCCAACGCCTCTGCCCGCTCCACCCCGGCCCAGGCCAATGGGGGGTCCGGGCGTCAGCCGTTATGATGAGCGGTCTTTCCGCGAATCTTACGGCTGTCGACAGCATAGATGGGCCTCAGGCCCCAGGCCGCCGGAGGCATCCCAGGCTCAGGCCGCCGGAGGCATCCCAGGCTCAGGCCGCCGGAGGCATCCCAGGTTCCGCCCCTGGCCGCCTGGGGCCTAAAACCCGCCTAGCCCAGCCGACCCCGCGTCCAGGCCACGATGTCCTTGGCGGGCATGGCCCCGGACATGCGGTCCACCTCGCGCCCGCCCCGGAACAGCGCCAGGGTGGGGATGGACTGGACCTGGAAGCGCGCGCCCAGCGCCTGGTGCTGCTGGGTGTCCACCTTGCCCAGGCGCACGCCCGGGCCGAGCAGCCGCGCCGCCTCCTCAAAGGCCGGAGCCATCATCTTGCACGGGCCGCACCACGGCGCCCAGAAGTCCACCAGGAGCGGCAGCTCGTCCTTGGCCAGCAGGCGGTCCAGCAGGGGCGCGTCCAGGTGCAGCACCTCCACACCGGCCAGGGGGCGGGCGCATTTGCCGCACACGGCCAGGTTGAGGCGTGTTTCATCAGCACGGTTCACGGCATGACAGGTGGGACAGATGAGGTGTTTCATGGCCAAAAGGATAAGCATGGCGCGACCGGGCGCAAGGCCTCAGGAGGCGTGGCCGAGATTATTTCCGGGCGGCTTGCCAGCGCCAACTTCTCGATGTATAACAAATCGTGGTGTAGATATTTTTGCGGGGAATGCCATGAAGGAAATCAAATTCGATCCATCAAATGCTGAAATCATAGCACAAATGCGCAGCATTCCGACCATGGCCCACTTGCCGGACGAGCTCTTGGCCGAGGTGGTGCGCATGTCCAAAATCCGTAAATATGAGAAGGATGAGATCATCATCCTGGAGGGTTCCAGCGATCCCTGGATATACTTTATGGTGCATGGCGAACTTGAGGTGAACCACCAGGGCATCCCGGTGCACCGGCTGAACCGTTTCGGAGACATGTTCGGCGAGATGGGCCTCATCGACGGCGGGCCACGTTCGGCCACGGTCAAGGCCCGCACCCCGTCCCTCTGCCTGGCCCTGGATGCGTCGCTGTTCAACCGCATGGAAGAGTCCAACCGGGTCGCCCTGAAGAACGCCTTCAACCAGACCATCGCCGAGAACATGGCCGAACGCCTGCGCGAGGCGAACAAGAGGGTGGCGGAGAGCGCCCCCTGGCCCCCGGTGCGCCTGGCCCGCTGAGTGTAAGCCCCGTTTTCGTCGGCAGCCTAGTCCGCGTAGTCAGCCGAGTCGAGCAGGATGCTCACCGGCCCCCAGTTCACGAAATCAAGCCACATCTCGGCTGCGAACACGCCTTGGGCGAAGTCTCCGGGTGCGCTTGCGGCCAGGTCCGCCGCCAGGCGGTCATAGAGCGCGCGGGCCAACTCCGGCGCTGCGGCAGCGCTGAAGCTCGGCCTGCGGCCCCGGCGCGTGTCGGCGTAGAGCGTGAACTGCGACACCAGCAACAGCCCGCCGCCCGTGTCCCTGAGGCTCAGGTTCAGCTTGTCCGCGTCATCGGGGAAGATGCGCAGGTCGAGGAGCTTGGCGCACAGGGTGGTCCACAGACGCGTGCCGGGCAGGTCCAGGGTGTCGGCCTTGCCGAACCCGGCCAGCACCAGCAGGCCGGGACCTATCCCGCCCGCCGCCACAGGCCCGGCGGCGCCTGCCACATCCACTCGGGCGCGGCTCACGCGCTGGAGCAAGAGCCGCATCAGTCCTCCATGTACGTCGCGCGCGAGGTGCCCTTCTCGGACACGCTGACGCTGGCGAGGCGCACGTGCGGCGCGGCCACCACCAGCCTGTCCTTGATCTCCTGGTACAGATGCCGGGCCAGGTTCTCGCTGGAGGGGTTGCGCTCAGAAAAGGCGGGCAGGTCGTTCAGGTGGCTGTGGTCCAGCGCGCCGACGGCCTCCCGCGTGAGACGCTTGAGCTCGCCGAAGTCCACCAGGATCTCCACGGCGGGATCGAGGTCGCCGCCCTCCACCTCGACGGTGACGCCGAAGTTGTGCCCGTGCAGGTGCTCGCACTTGCCGTTGTAGTTGCGCAGCTGGTGCGAGGCGCAGAAGGCCTCGTCCACGGTGAGTCGCCATTTTCCGGCCATTGTGTAACCTCCCCGGCCGCTTGGGCCGCTGTGTGCGCTGACTCTGGAAATATTCGCGTGCCTGCGGGTTTTGTCAACCCGGAGGCCCGGGCAGTGTGCCGGGCGTGGCCGCTGCCCAGGGTCTTTGCCTCGGCCCGATAACGCTCGCCGCAACGGGCCGCCGTTCACCAACGCCTGTCCGCCGTTCCCCGGATTTGCGTTGAGACTTGACCCGCGTGGTGCCTAAACCGGAGCATGGACGAGCCCGCGCACACCCAGGCAGCCTCTCACGACAGGCCAGCACAGGACAGGCCGCTCCCGCTGGTCGTCATGTCCACGGGCTGCCTGTTCCATCTGCCCCTGCCGCAGATTGCCGCCATTGCCCGCGCTGCGGGCTTTGCCGGGCTGGACCTGGTCATGGGTTCGCCGAAGATCGCGCCCGGCGCGGAGGTTGAGGCCGCCCACGCCATCTGCCCGGTGCGCGTGGTGCATGCGCCCTTTCGCAACTGGAGCGCCTGGGGCGGGCACCTGAACGCCTGGCGCGCCGCCGTTGATCTTGCGGGCGGGCTGGTCTGCGCCGAGAACGGCCACAACGTCCATGTGACCCTGCACCCGCCCGCCGGGACCATCCGCGACGCCATCCAGACCCGCTGGTTCTCCCGCGCCGTGGACCTGCCCCGCCTGCTGGATGTGGCCCCGGGCGTCAGCCTTTCCCTGGAGAACCTGCCCTGGTCGTCCAACCTCGGGGGCGGCGGGCTGTTCGCCAAGGACAACCTCGCCGAGCTCCTGGCGGAGTGTCGGGCCAAGGGCCTGGGCCTGACGCTCGACGTCTGCCACCTGGGGGTGTCCGACCGAGACGTGCTGACGGACCTGGACAAGGTCCCGCCGGGGCTGTTCAGGCATGTGCACTTTTCCGACGCCTCGGGCTACACCGAGCACCTGCCGCCCGGCCAGGGCGTGCTTCCGCTGGGCCCGTTCCTGGCCCGGCTTGGCCAGGCGCGATACACGGGGACGGTGTCCCTGGAGCTTGACCCCTCGCAGTTGCCGGACATCCAGCATGACGGCGACAACGAGCCCCTGGTGCGCGCCCTTGCCGCCCAGCGCCAGGGCATGGCCGCCGCCCTGGCAGGCGACCCGCCCCCCACCTGGTGCGGGAGCAGGCAGCCCGCCTGCTCACCGCAGCCTGTGGCCGCCTTCGGGTAGCCGCCTGCAACTTGCCGCCTGCGGGCGCACGGTTTTCGTCCGCCTTGCCCACACGCCGCATCCGGGCTACATCATGCAGGCAGCGTCCACACCTTTGCCACCAACTTCGCCAAGGAGCGCCCATGCGCCAGAATACCCTGAGCGGCCTGGCCCCTTCCGCAGGCCAGCGCCAGCAGACCGAGACCGACCGCTACGCCCACGGCGGCAACGTGCACAAGCTCACCGAACGCGCAGGCGTCCGGCCCGGCGAACTGGTGGACTTCTCCGCCAGCATCAACCCCCTTGGCCCGCCGTCCTGGCTGGCCGAGGAGATCGCCAGCTCCCTGACGGATGTGGTCCACTACCCGGACCCCGAGGCCGCGGACCTGACCCTGGCCGCCTGCGAGCGTTACAAGGTTTGGCCCACCCAGGCCCTGGCCGGAAACGGCGCCTCCGAACTCCTGCCCGCGGTCTGCAACCTGGCCGCGCGCATGGGTCTCAAGCGGGCCATCATTCCGGTGCCCGCCTACGTGGACGTGGACCGCTGCTGCCGCCTGGCCGGGCTGACTGTCGAGACGCTGGCCTGCCGCGCCCAGGACCTCTTCGCGCCGGACCTGGAGCGCCTGGCCGGGATGCTCACGCCCGCCGCCCCGGCAGTGGTCATGCTCACCAGCCCCAACAACCCCACGGGCGTGGTCATCCCCGCGCGCCACGTGCGCGACCTGGCCAAGGCCTTTCCGGCCAGCCTGTTCGTGGTGGACGAGAGCTTCGCCGATTTCGTGCCGGGCATTGAAAACGAGGGCACGGGCCGCGAGCCCGGCGCTGCTGTCGGGGCTGGCAGGCTGGTGCGCCTGCGGCCGGACAACGTCATCGTGCTGTCGTCGCTGACGAAATTCTACGCCCTGCCGGGCCTGCGCCTGGGCCTGTGCTTCGGCGCGCCGGAGACCATCGCCCGCCTGCGCCGCAGGCTGCCCGCCTGGAACGTCGGCACCCTGGCCCAGCGCGTGGGCGCGCGGGCCCTGCGCGACCTGGACTACCAGCAGCGCACCGTGCGCGAGGTGGCCTCCCTGCGCGAGGCGCTCACCAAGGAGCTGCGCGAGATTCCCGGCCTGCGGGTGTTCCCGGGCAACGCCAACTTCCTGCTCTGCCGCCTGGACCGCGTGGGCATGACCGCTCAGCCCCTGTTCGAGCGCCTGCTCTCCGAAGGCCTGGCCCTGCGCCTGTGCGCCAACTTCGAAGGCCTGGACGACAGCTATTTCCGCATCGCCGTGCGCACAAAGGACGAAAACGTCCGGCTGGTGGACGCCCTGGGGCGCTTCTCCGGCGTCATCAAGGCGCCCTCCCCCATAAAGGTCCGAAGGACCCCGGCGGTGATGATCCAGGGCACCTGCTCCAACGCAGGGAAAAGCGTGCTGGCCGCGGGCCTGTGCCGCATCCTCCTGGAGGACGGCTTCGACGTCGCGCCCTTCAAGGCCCAGAACATGTCCAACAACTCCGCCGTAACGCCTGACAAGGGCGCAGGGGGAGGCGAGATAGGCCGGGCTCAGGCCACCCAGGCCCAGGCCTGCCGCCTCACCCCGGACGTGCGCATGAACCCGGTGCTTCTCAAGCCCACCGGCGACACCGGCTCCCAGGTGGTCATCCTGGGCCGCCCCGTGGGCCAGATGAACGTGCAAGAGTACCACGCCTACAAGCCCGAGGCCTGGCGCGCCGCCACGAGCGCCTACGACTCCCTCGCGGCGGAGCACGGGCTCATGGTGCTGGAGGGCGCGGGCTCGCCCGCCGAGGTCAACCTGAAGCACCAGGACATCGTGAACATGGCCATGGCCCGGCACGCGGGCGCCAAGGTGCTCCTCGTGGGCGACATCGACCGGGGCGGGGTCTTTGCCGCGCTCTCCGGCACCTTCGACATCCTGGACCCCGAGGAGCGCGCCCTGGTCGTGGGCCATGTGCTGAACAAGTTCCGGGGCGACGCCAGCATCCTCACGCCCGCCCTGGATTTCCTCTACCGCCGCACCGGGCGGCCCGTGCTCGGCGTGGTGCCCTACCTGCACGACCTGGCCCTGCCCGAGGAGGACTCCCTCGGCATCCGCAACACCGTTGCAGACAAAAACAGCAAGCATCCAGATTCACTTGATATCGCGGTTGTGGTCCCGCAGCGCATCTCCAACTTCAACGACCTGGACCCCCTGGCCGCAGAACCCGACGTGCGCCTGCGCCTCGTCCACGATGTGCGCGAACTCGCCCCCGACGGAAAGACCCCGGACGCCGTGATCCTGCCCGGCAGCAAAAACACCATCGAGGACATGCGGGCCCTGCGCGGCGCTGGCTTTGCCGCCGCACTGCGCGGGCTGCCGGACTCCACCAGCATCATCGGCATCTGCGCGGGCCTGCAAATGCTCGGCCTGCGCGTGGACGACCCGCTCGGCCTCGAATCCAGCCAGAAAAGCGCCGACGGATTCGGCCTGCTGCCGCTCGTCACCACCCTCGAACGCGACAAGACCCTCACACGCATGAGCGCCACCTGCCTGCGCACCAGCCAAACCCTCACCGGCTACGAGATCCACCACGGCCAGACCGAGATCGTCGACACGCCCGGACAGCAAGCCCTGCCCCTGGCCCAGGACTCCACAGGCCGGCCGCTCTCCTTCGGCCTCGAGGCCCCAAGCGGCTTGCCGCGCTCCCTGCCGCGAATATGGGGCACCTACCTGCACGGCGTCTTCGACGAGGACGCCTTCCGGCGCGCCTTCCTCGACGACCTGCGCCAAGCCAAAGGACTCAAACCCCTGCGCGACCCGCAGACCCGCTTCGGCCTGGAACCCGCCCTGGAACGCCTCGCCGCTGCCCTGCGCCAACACCTGGACATGAAACGCGTGTACCAGACCCTCGGCCTCACACGGCCCGGCAGCCTGCTGGGCTAGACCTTTGGCCGCCAGGGGCGCTGCCCCCGGCCCCCCCATTGGCCTAGGCCAGGGGTGGCCGGGGCAGAGGGCAAGACTTGGCTGGCCGCAAACAATGTGTTCGGATTTTCGAGGGGAGACCCTCGGAAATCCGAACACGGTTGGCCCCTTTTTGAGCCTTGGCAAAGACACCAGAAAGTTCTCCCATGACTCACACAAGCCGAAAGGGCTGTTTCAGGTTCCTCCTGAAACAGCCCTTTCGGCTTAATGGGGGGGTCTGGGGGGCCTCAGGCCCCACAGCCGCCGGAGGCGCAGCGCCCCTGACTGGTGGCTTACCCGATGAAGAACTCGCTGGTGGTTTCGAAGAGCTTCTTGCTGTCCTTCTTGATGTTGAACAGGTCCGGGTCGCGCAGGAGGTTGTCCAGCAGGCGCACGAGCACGCGCCGGGTCACTTCGCCCACGAGCACGCCTTGGCCGTCGACAACGGGCAGTGCGCGGATCTTGCGTTCGCGCAGGAGCTGGCGGGCGTTCAGGATGAAGTCCGAGGCGCGCACGGTAGGCAGGTCGGTGCGCATGATCTCGCGCACGGGCTTGTCCTTGTTGGCCTTGAGGGAATGTTGGAGCTTGCGCACCACCTCGACCTCGCTGATCTTGCCGCCCTCGTGCCCGTCCACCATCTCCGGGGTGAAGAACAGCCCCAGCAGCTCCAGCATGGTGACAACGCCGACGAGCATGCCCTGCGTGTCGACAACGTAGGTGTAGCGTGAGCGGTTGCCGGGGTTGGCGTACCATTCGATGATCCGGGATACGGGCTCGTCCGGGCCGACGCGGGTGGGGTCGTGGCGCATGATCTGTTCGATACGCATGGCGGCACCTCCAGGGTTAGGGACCGCGCCAGGGGAGGCGGTTGTGCGTTTATTGTGCGCCCGCTGACCAAACGCGTCAAGGGGCCGACCCGGGCTTTGCTTGGCGCTCGGGTGTGGTTACAGGGCCACCAGTTCGTATTCCCGGCTGCCCAGGCCCAGGTCCTCGGCATAATCCAGCCCCATGGCCGGGGGCAGGTTGGGCCGCATCGCCAGAAACTTGTCCTGCCCGGCCTTGAGGCCCTTGGGCAGGTGGCTGGGCCACAGGGGTTCGGCCTTGTTCACCAGGTCGATACCGGCCTGGTCGATGGCCACGGGGTCAAGGGAGGCCAGGACGCCGATGTCCGGGCAGATGGGCGCGTCGGAAAAGCCCATGCAGTCGCAGTCCGGGGTGACGTTGGTGACAAAGGAGATGTGCAGGCTGGGCTTGGGGCGCGAGAGCAGGACCGCCGCCGCGTACTCCATCATGCGCTCCAGGAATTCCGCCACGTCGGTCTGCCAGTTGATGGTGAGCCCGCCGTTCTTGCAGGCCAGGAAGCAGGCGCCGCAGCCACGGCAGGCGTCGAGGTTCAGCAACACATGCGGTTTGCCGTCCAGGCCATCCAGCAGAGCCAAGGCCTGGGCCGCGCAGATGCCGACGCAGGCGCCGCAGCCCTTGCAGGCCGCCTCGTCCACCAGGGGGCCGGTGGTGACGTGCTGCTGCATCTTGCCCTGCTTGCTGGCCGCGCCCATGCCGATGTTTTTCAGCGCGCCGCCAAAGCCCGCCAGTTCGTGGCCCTTCAGGTGGTTGATGGACACGAGCAGGTCGGCCTCGGCGATATCCGCCGCGATGAAGGCTTCCTTGAAGTGCTTGCCGCCGTGCACGGGCAGGGCCACCTGGGAGGCGCCCTTGAGCCCGTCGGCGATGATCACCGGCGCGCCCATCAGCAGCGGGTCGTAGCCGTGCAGGGCGGCCTGCATGGCGTGGCTCACGGCCTCGCCGCGCTGGCCCACGTAGAGGGTGCTGGCGTCGGTCAAGAAGGGCCTGGCCCCGGCGCGGGTGAGCTCCGCCAGGATGGGCCGGACCATGAGTGGCTGCACGTGGCCGGTCACCCCGCGCTCGCCGAAGTGGATTTTTACCGCCGCGAGCTCGCCGCTGGCCACGTGCCCGGCAAAGCCTGTGCGCTCGAGCAGGCGATGGATGCGCTGGTCGTAGGGGGCCTTCATGCTGGCGCGCAGATTCCAGAAGTAGACTTTGCTGGCCATGGTGGACTCCTTGATGTTTGCGGTGGACAGGCTCAGTCGCAGAAGGCCTCGCTGAACTCCTGCCGGGTGGCTGGCGGCTGGCGGGTCAGGGCGTCGTCGCAGCCGGTGTTGCAGACCAGTTCCACCAGGGCGCGGGCGGTCTGGGGGCTTTTGCGGACTGTTTTGACCAGGGCGCGGGCCATGGCCTCGGAGCTGGCCTCCAGGCAGGCCTTGCTGTGGTCGGTTTGCTGCCCCTCGGCGTTGCAGGCGCGGTAGAGCTCGAACAGGGCCGGGCAGTCGGCGCTCACGGCCAAGGCCGGGCCCGGCAGACACAACAGGCTCAGGGTGAACGCCAGGGTAAAGAGCGCGGCAGGGGCCAGACCCTTGCGGGTGAAGATGGAACGGCTCGGCATGGACGGCAGACCTCCTGGGCCTTTTGCATGCCCACTTCTCCCGCATCTGCCGACGGCTTGCAAGAAAAATGTGCCGCCCGGAGGCTGGGTTGGCAGCCCGGCTTGGCTGGCGCGCAAAATACCACTTTACTTTCCCCGGCTCATGGCTAGTATTTGAACCAAGGACTCCTCTGGAAGGTCCAGGGATCGGTTCTCGGGCGAACCCGCAACGGAGGGTGTGCACGAATAGACCCCCAGCACCTTATGACAGAATGGCGGATTGAGCCGCCCCACGCCAAGAAAGAGCGCACGCGCCGCAAGAGTGACCAGCAGGCCCGGACAAAAGAGGGTCTAGGTCCACCCGGGAGAACCGGGAAGCGGCGCACAACTTTGGGCCCAGCCCCGCCAAGCCACTCCACAAGCCGTCCGTCAAAGCCGCGATCTCCACAGCCGCAGCATTTCCCCCTCCCTGATTTCCGCTTTTCTCCACAGGTCGCCGCATCATGTTAAGAACTTGCGTGGCAGCCTCTTGACTGCCGCTCCGCCCGATTTATTTTTTCGGCACAATTCAAGATAAGGAGGCTGGCATCATGGTGCTCGACTTCAACACAATTTACTACCCCGGCCGTTTTGAGCGGCTCATCGAGGACTTCTTCAGGCCCCAGCCCGGAGAAGGACGCAGAATGGCCTTTCCACCGCTCAACGTGAGCGAGGACGAGGCCAACTATTACATACGCTCCGAGGTGCCCGGCATGGCGCTGGACGCCGTGGAGCTGACCCTGACGGAAAAGAGCCTGGTCATCCGGGGCGAGAGACCCACGGAGCAGGGCAAGTACTACCGGCAGGAGCGCCCTGCAGGGTTCTTCCAGCGCGTGGTGGCCCTGAACGTGCCCGTGGACCGCGACAAGGTGCGCGCCACCCTGGCCGATGGCGTGCTCACCGTGGTTCTGCCCAAGTGCGAGGGCTGCATCCCCAGGAAGATCAGCATCGACGTGGCCTAAGGCCGCGCCAGCAGGAGGACAGCAAATGAGCGAGAACACCGCAAACAGCAACGAGGCCAAGACCCTGCCGCGCGTCAGCCCGGCCACGGACATCCTGGAGCGCGAGGACGGCTTCTACGTGTTCATGGACCTGCCCGGCGTGCGCCGCGAGGACCTGAGCATCGACATCAACGAGAACGAGATCACCGTAACCGGTCGCGCGCTGCAAGGCGCCTCCGACAAGGAATCCTTCCTTGAGGTGCAATTCGGGCCCGGCGAGTACGTGCGCGCCGTGTCCCTCTCCGACCGGGTGGACCGCGAACGCATCAAGGCCAGCCTGAAGGACGGGGTGCTCACCCTGCACCTGCCGCGCATGGAAAAGCTGGCCCCGCGCCGCATTCCGGTGCAGACAGCCTAGACGCGCGGCCCCAGGGGACGCGACATGAGCAGGGGCTCCCCTGGACGAAAGTGCCGGGGGAGCCCCTCCCGCTTTGGCTCCGGCCGGGTCAAGGCTTTTGCGCGTGCGGCTCGCCATAACACGCCTGCTCCTCGGCGGCCTGGCCCAAGCCTGGCGCCTGTCGTTCGGCCTCGGCATACTTTGCGTAGCGCCCCTTTCCGGCCAGTGCGTCTCCGCTCGTCAGACGTGCCCCAGGCCGCTCCACAGCCTCTGAAACCGCGAACCCTCGCCGCCGCAACTCCTTGGCCGTGGGCACCCGCCCTGCGGCATCAGGAAGCAAAAGAATGCAATGCATGACGCTCCTCCGTGCTCTCGGGATTGCAAAAGCAGTCCCTGTGGAATAGTTGGAGGCATATCTATTACCACTAGCGCTGCGGAGTCCAGAACTATTTCAAATTAACATGTATAGGATTGCCTATTTGCGTTCTGTGCTCAATATTTCTACCTTTTAAGGTTACGCTTTAGGCTGATAATGCAATGGACAACCTTGCAAGCACCATTGCTTCCCCTCCCAGCAAGACTCTCCCGCCAGCACCACCGGGAGTGGACATCCGTTGCTGGCGAGCCTACAATGAGTGTGCTGTCCGGCGTCCACCCGCCGCCGCCTTCCCCATTCTCCAGGAGGTTCTCCGTACGTGACCCGTTTCGCCCCCCCCAAAAATAGAAGAATACGCGCGGCATGCATCGCCTTGGCCATTGCCCTTGCCAGCCTTTCCCCTGCTCCGGCTCAGGCCAGCAAGGCCAATCCAGCACAGCCCTCAGTGCTTGAGGCGGACGAGAACGCCCTCTCCCCGAAAATGCGCGACCTGCAGACCAAGGCCCAAAAAGGCGACCCCCATGCCCAGAACGCCCTGGCCTTGGCCCTGGCCATAGGCAAAGACGCACCCAAATCGCCGGGTGAGGCCGTGCGCTGGTGGACGCTGGCCGCCGAGAAGGGCCTCGCCGAAGCGCAGTTCAACCTCGGCTTGGCCTACGACCAGGGAAAACTGGCGCCGCAAAACGCCACTCTGGCCGCCTCCTGGTACGAAAAGGCCGCCAACAGCGGCAACGTCGCAGCCATGTACAACCTGGCCGGACTGCTGGGCTCCGGCCACTCCGTGCCCATGAACCTGGCCCAGGCCGCCAAGCTCTACGAAAACGCCGCAAACCAAGGCCACGTCAAGTCCATGTACAACCTCGCCCTGGCCCACGCACGCGGACAAGGGCTCGAACGCGACGACGCCAAGGCCGCACACTGGATGCTCAAGGCCGCCGAGGCAGGCCACCCGCGCGCAGAATACCTCATGGCCCAGATGTACGCCCAGGGAATTGGCGTGCGCAAGGACACCAGCAAAAGCGCACACTGGCTGCAAAAAGCCGCCAAAGCCGGACACGCCAGAGCGCAATACTCCTACGCCCTGCACTGCCAGCAAGGCAAAGGCACCCCCCAGGACCCCGAGGCCGCCCTGCACTGGTACCGCGAGGCCGCCAGCAGAAACCACACCGGGGCCATGTGCAACCTCGCCCTGATCATGCTCGACAACAACAACGACCACAAAGACCCCACCGAAGCCCAACACCTGCTCACACGAGCCGCGGAACTGGGCGACCCCAAGGCACAATACAACCTGGGCGTGCTGCTGCTCGATGGCCGTGAGCTGACCAAAAACCCTGAGCAGGCCTACTACTGGCTGGCACTGGCCGCGCGCCACGGCCAGCCCGAAGCACCAGCCCTGCGCGACCAGGCCGCCAAGGAACTGTCGCATAGCCAGCTCGAAACCCTCAATGCCCGCGTGGTCAGCTTCAAAGCGAAAAAACCAGGCACGAGGTAGCGCAAGGGGGCGTTGCCCCCTTGAACCCCCGCCAAAGGGCCTGAGGCCCTCTGGACTCCCCAGAGCGCCGAAAGGGCTGTTTCAGGAGGAACCTGAAACAGCCCTTTCGGCTTGTGTGAGTTGAAGAAAAACATCTCAGTTGTTTCACCAAGGCTCTACAACAGGCCCGCCAAGCCGAGGCATGCGCCCAAGCCACCCCGGCCCAGGCCAATGGAGAGGGGCGCGAGCCGTACCCCACACTCCCCCTCTGTTTCCATCTCTTGCCTCGTCAGGCGAGCGGGGCTAGGGTCGGCGCATGTTGCTCGACCTGAAGATCGCCCTGGCCTCGCTGTCCGCGCACAAGCTGCGCGCGGTGCTGGCCATGCTTGGCGTTTTCCTGGGAGCCTTGTCCTTCAACGGCGTGCAGCACGTGGCCGAGGCCATGTACAAGAACGCCGAGGCCGAGGCCGAAAAACTCGGGCCAAACCTGTTCGCGGCCATGGCCGGGCAGGGTCGCTTCAGCAAGGGCGGCGGTTCGGCGCGGTTTTCCGGGTTTGTGCGCAACTTCACCGTGCCCGACGCCGAGGCCTTGGCCGGGGGCGTGCCTGGCGTGCTGGACTTCGCCCCCTACTACACCGGGACCATGCCCATCCGTTTCGGGGCCACCACGGTGACCACGCAGATCCTGGCCACCTGGCCAGCCTACGTCGGCATCCGCAGCTTCAAGCCGGACCTGGGCCGCTTCATCACCCAACAGGACGTGGACGACATGGACAAGGTGGTGGTGCTGGGCCGCAAGATCGCCGAGCGCCTGTTCGGCAGGCCAGAGACCGCTGTGGGCCAGGAGGTGCACATCTTCCGGGCGCGGTTCAAGGTGGTCGGGGTCATGGAGGCCAAGGGCCGCGACCTTACCGGCGCAGACCAGGACGAGCAGACCTTTCTGCCCCTGTCCACCTTCATGCGCCGGGCCGCCAACCAGACGTTCATCAGCGGCGTCTACCTGCACCTGGCCGATGGCGTGGATTTGGAGCAGGTGCGCGCCGCCTCGGCAGACATCCTGCGCCAGCGGCACCACCTGGACGGCAAAAAAGACGACTTCAGCCTGCTCACCGCGGCAGACTCCATGCAACTGCGGCGCGAAGCCCTGGATCTGGTGCAGACCCTCGGCGTCATCACCTCCACCATCTCCTTCGCCGTGGGCGGCATGGGCATCCTGTCCATCATGGTGCTCATGGTCCAGGCACGACGCATGGAAATCGGCATCCGCCGAGCCGTGGGCGGCAGCCGACGCGACATCGTGCGCCAGTTCCTGCTGGAGGCCGGGCTCATGGCCGGAGTCGGCGGAGCCCTGGGAGCCGCCGCTAGCATCGGACTCGTCCAGATCGTCTGCGCACTGGCGTCCTTTCCCTACGTCTTTGAACCCGTGCTGACCCTGGGCACCCTTGCCGGGTCCGTGCTGCTCGGACTCGCCGCCGGGTCCTACCCCGCCCGACAAGCCGCACGCATCGAAATCCTCGACGTGCTGTCGTCATAGACTCAGCATCCCCGCCAGGGGCTCCGCCCCTGCACCCCGCCGGGGGAACGAGTCCCCCCGGACCCCCCGCATGGCTTGGGCCAGGGCGATTGGGGCAGAGGCATTGGCTGGGCTTGGCCCTGGCAATGTGCGCAGGTTTTCGGCGAAGACGCCGAAATACCTGCGCACGGTTGGCCCCTTTTGGGAGGGAGACCGAAGACCTGCAGAAAGTCGCTCTCCCGTGATTCCCACACAAGCCGAAAGGGCTGTTTCAGGTTCCTCCTGAAACAGCCCTTTCGGCGTACTGGGGGGGGTCTGGGGGGCCTCAGGCCCCACAGCCGCCGGAGGCAGCTCTCTGTTCTCTACAGTATGCCGAGGTCCACGAACTTAAGGTACAGCTCGCGGCTGATCCAGGCATCGGTGGCGGCGTAGACGATCTGCTTGGTGCTGAGTGCTTCGCGCGCCCAGTTGGAGCATTGCGCGCCTTTGCTGATGCGCAGGCCCATGAGGTTGGCGGTAAGGTTGCGCAGGCCGTGGGTGAACATGTTCATTTTTTTGGCCACGTCGCCCAGGTCCACGAACCCGTGCTCGATGAACTCGAAGTGCTCTTTGAGACCTTTGAGGTCGTCGCGCACGGAGACGCCGGTCTTGATGATGTGCTTGGCGGCCAGGAGTTCGGCCAGCACGGCCTTGTCCTGGAGCTTGGCCAGCTGGAAGATGTAGACGTTCTTGTGTCCGCAAAGCTGCAGCAGCGCGGGCGGCGGGATGGCACCTTTGCGGAAGATGGGGCGGGTCTCGGTGTCGAAGCCGAGGAGTTCCTCGTCGAGCAGCACCTTCATGGCCTGGTGCAGTTGGCGGTCGCACTCCACGAAGATGATCTTGCCCACAAAGGCCGTGAGCGGCATCACGCCGATTTCCTCGGTGGTGAAGCTGCGCAGGTATTCCTCTGGCATTTCCGCGCCTTCGCGCACGGGTGCCAGCGGGATGACCACAGGCTTGGGGGTTTTTGGCTGGCGCGTGCGTCTGCTCGGCCTGGAGCCGGACCTGGAGGCCGGCTTGCACTCGGAGGCGGCTTCGGCTGCGCCTTCAGAGGCGGCTGCGGCCGCGTTCTCAGGGGTATATTCGGTGTTACTCATGTTCGCGTGTGGTGTTGAAGGCTATGTCCGGCCACTTTTCCTGGGTATCCTCCAGCCGCCACTGGCTGGGCGCGAGGTAGGCCAGGTTGTCCTCGGCGTCCTTGGCGAGTGAACCGTGCAGGGCGCGCTCGAAGTCGCCGAGCTTGCGCTTGTCGTCTGCCGTGATGAACCGCGCGCAGTTGTACTGTGCGGGCTCGTAGAGCGCCTCCACGCCGTATTCGTCCTTCAGCCGCGCCATGATGACGTCGAACTGGAGAACGCCCACGGCGCCCAGGATGTAGTCGTTGCCCATGAGCGGACGGAAGACCTGCACAGCGCCTTCTTCGGCAAGCTGGGCCAGGCCCTTCTGGAGCTGCTTGGCCTTGAGCGGGCTTTTCAGGATCACGCGGCGGAAGTGCTCTGGCGCGAAGCTGGGGATGCCGGTGAACTTGAGCGGCTCTTTTTCGCTGAAGGTGTCACCGATCTTGATGGTGCCGTGGTTGTGCAGGCCGATGATGTCGCCGGGCCAGGCGTCGTCGACGTTGGTGCGGTCCTGGGCCATGAAGATGGTGGCGTTGGAGACGGTGACGTCCTTGCCGATGCGGTGGTGGCGGAGCTTCATGCCGCGCGTGAAGCGGCCCGAGCAGATGCGCAGGAAGGCGATGCGGTCGCGGTGGGCGGGGTCCATGTTCGCCTGGATCTTGAAGACCACACCGGAGAACTCCGGTTCCGTGGGCTCAACTTCCCTGGTTTCGGTCTTGGTTTCGGGGGCGCTGGTGATGGCCACGCGCGGCCGGGGCTGCGGGGCCAGGGCCACGAAGGCGCCGAGCATCTCCTGCACGCCGAAGTTGTTGATGGCGCTGCCGAAGAATACCGGGGTCTGCTTGCCCGCCAGGTAGCGCTCGCGGTCAAAAGGATAGCCCGCGCCTTCGATGAGTTCCATGTCGCGGCGCAGGTCATCGGCCTGGGAGCCCAGCAGCTTGTCGAGCTGGGGGTCGTCCAGGCCCTTGATGACAAGGCCCGCCTGGATCTTGCCGCCGTGGGTGGCGGAGAACAGGTGCAGCTCGTTCTTCTGGATGTTCCAGGTGCCCTTGAAGCCCTTGCCCATGCCGATGGGCCAGGTCATGGCCGCACACTCGATGCCGAGGCTCTCCTCGATGTCGGTGAGCAGGTCCAACGGCTCGCGGCCCTCGCGGTCCATCTTGTTGATGAACGTGATGATGGGCGTATCGCGCAGGCGGCAGACTTCCATGAGCTTCTTGGTCTGGGTCTCCACGCCCTTGGCCGAGTCGATGACCATGACGGCGGAATCGACGGCGGTGAGCACGCGGTAGGTGTCCTCGGAGAAGTCCTGGTGGCCGGGGGTGTCCAGCAGGTTGATGGCGTAGCCTTCGTACTCGAACTGCATCACCGAGCTGGTGACGGAGATGCCGCGTTCGCGCTCCATGGCCATCCAGTCGCTGGTGGCGTAGCGCGCGGCCTTGCGGGCCTTGACGGTGCCCGCCATCTGGATGGCGCCGCCAAAGAGCAGAAGCTTCTCGGTGAGGGTGGTCTTGCCTGCGTCCGGGTGGCTGATGATGCCGAAAGTACGGCGTCTTGCCGTCTCGCGGGCGAGGTCTTTTTCAAATGCGGGGTCTGTCACGTTTGCTCCGGATATGGCCTGACGCAGAGGTCTGCGTTGTGGCCGAAAAATCGCGGAACCATCCCCCAGATGGCGGCAAAGGTCAAGTGCGGGAGGCGGGGAGGGCCGGGGGCCGACTGCGGGCCGGTCCCCGGCAGGCAGGGGCGGGCGGAACCTAGCCGCCCTTTTTCGTCTTGGTCGTGGTGGTGGTCTTGATGGTCTTATCGGTTTCCGTCGTCTCCGTCGCGGTTGCCGCAGCTTGTGCGGGCTTTGCCGCCTCGGGCTTTGCCGTGGCCAGGGTCGTCTCCAGGGTCTTCAGGTACATGTCCTTGAGATCCTTGGGGTCCAGCCAGTTGTTGAGACGGAACAGGCACAATACCGAAAGTGAATTTTCCGCGGCTGCAGCCTTTGCGTCCTCCACGGCGATGGGTTCAAAATTGTCTTCACGCTTGGATGATCCGCCTACGCTCGCTCCAGCGAAGGACCCCGCAGCCCCGGTGATCCCAAGGTTCAGGCTCCTGTCGCTCTTGGCCACCTTGGCCCCGTCCGCCGGAAGCAGGCAAACCTCGCCGGAGTCCGGGTTGCCGATCATGATGCTGTTGTAGGGACTCCAGGCATAGATGACCTTAGCCTTCATCCCTGCCACGGACACCTGCTTGATGAGCACCTGCGGCTCTGCAGTCCCGTATTTGTATTCCAGGTAGCTCTTTGAACACCCAGCCAAGGCTACAAGCAACGCCAGCAACACAACAGGACGCATACACACCCCCAGCCGCCCTTGCCTGGGCGTACGGTTGCGCGGACGCGCCGCGCCCAAAGGTTCCTTCCGCCACGCGGGGCCCTTTGGGATGCGCATATCAGGTCATGCTCGTTTTGCAACGCTTATTTTGTATCGCCGACAGGGATACGCCAAACAGGCACCCCAGGGATAGCGGCCGCCTCCCATTTGGGGAAAGGGCGAGGACAAGTGATGCCAGGGGCAGAGAGTCCTGCCCCTGGGTCATGAAATATGGCTGATGCCCCTTACCCGCCCGTGGCCAGCAGGTCCATCATCAAAAGCTGGCGCGCGCCCTTTTCTTCGAGCGCAACGCCCGTCCAGATCTCGAACTGAGCCAGGCCCTGCTGCAAAAACATCTGCAGGCCCGAGAGCACCTCGACGCCGGCCTTCTTGGCATCGCCCAGGAGCACCGTGCGCACGGGGTTGTAGACCAGGTCAAAGACCAGGCCCACGCCCTCGAAACCGTTGGCGGGCCAGGGAGACGTGCCCTGGTGCTCGCCCTTCATGCCCAGCGGCGTGGTGTTCACGATGAGCGACCAGGGGCGTGCGGCGCGCCCCTCCCACGAAACGGACGCAAGTCCGAAGTCCTTGGCCAGGGCTTGGGCCTTGGCCTCGGTGCGGTTGGCCACGCAGATCTCGGCCACGCCGAGCTCCTGCAACGCGGCGCAGGCAGCTCGCGCAGCCCCGCCCGCCCCCAGCACCAGGGCGCTTTGGAGGCGCTCCTTGTAAGGCGCGAGCGGGGCCACAATGCCTGCAACGTCGGTGTTGTCACCCATGAGCTTGCCCTCGGCCCAGAACAGTGTGTTCACCGCGCCCACGCGTGTGGCGCGTTCGGTGAGTCCGTCCAGGTAGGGCATGACAGCCTGCTTGTGCGGGATGGTGACGCTCACGCCCTTGATGCGGCGCGCGCGAACCTCGGCCATAAAGGCCTTGAGCTTCTTGGGTTCGGTCGGCCAGGCCTCGTACTTGCCCGGCAACCCGCTCGTACGCAGCCCCCAGTTGTGCAAGAGAGGACTCTTGCTGTGGCCCAGGGGCCAGCCGATGATCCCGTATGATGCAGGCACGAAACCTCTACTTCTTCTTGGGCGCTGCGGGCTTCTTGGCAGCAGGCTTCTTGGCGGCGGGCTTGGCCGGAGCCTTGGCGGGTGCCTTCGCCGGAGCCTTGGCAGGTGCCTTGGCCGGAGCCTTGGCGGGTGCCTTTGCAGGGGCCTTCGCCGGAGCCTTGGCAGGAGCTTTCTTCACCGGTGCCTTGGCGGGTGCTTTGGCCGGAGCTTTGGCCGGAGCTTTGGCCGGAGCCTTGGCCGGAGCTTTGGCCGGAGCCTTGGCCGGAGCCTTGGCCGGAGCCTTGGCCGGGGCCTTGGCGGGTGCCTTGGCAGGAGCCTTGGCGGGTGCCTTGGCAGGAGCCTTGGCGGGTGCCTTGGCGGGTGCCTTGGCGGGTGCCTTGGCGGGTGCCTTGGCAGGAGCCTTGGCAGGAGCCTTGGCCGGAGCTTTCTTGGCTGGTGCGGTCTTCTTGGCCTTTTCGAGCTGCTTCATCGCGTACTCCGCGCCAGTGCGCAGTGCTGTGACGTTGATTGCAACGATCTTGGCTGCCATCACCTCTGCCAGACAAGCCTCCACGGTTGACAGACGTACCATGCCCGTGGCGGCCACAAACGCCCCGAGCATAATCGTATTCACCGCACGCGGATTGCCGACCTTGTCGGCCAGTTCATTGGCCGGAACAAGCACACTCTTGATGCGACCGCCGCTCTCCACCAGCCCCTTGTCCACAAGGGAGGAGTTGACGATCTGGATGCCGCCGTCCGCGAGCCTGGGCTGGAACTTGTCCAGGCTGGGGCGGTTCATGATGATGAGACTTTTGGGGAAGTTGATGATGGGCGAGCCGATCTCCTCGTCGGAGAGCACAACGGTGCAGTTGGCCGTGCCGCCGCGCATCTCCACCCCGTAGACCGGGATGTAGGTCACGTGCAGCTTCTCGCGCATGCCCGCGTAGGCCAGCAGGTTGCCGATCAAAAGCACGCCCTGGCCGCCGAAACCGGCCATGATCACGTCGAGATATCTGCTCATTTGCCTTCTCCTGCGCCGCCAGAGGCTGTGCCCGGCGCAATGAGCGAACCGCAGGTGCCGTCGCCCTCAAGCTCCTTATACACGCCCAGCGGGAAGTACGGGATCATCTCGTCGGTGATACGCTTGTTGGCCGCCACCGGGCTTAAGCGCCAGTTGGTGGGGCAGCCGGACAAGAGCTCCACGAAACCGAAGCCCAAGCCCTTGGTCTGGGCCTCGAAGGCCTGGCGCATGTACTTCTTGGCCTGGCGGATGTTCTTCACCGAGTCCAGGCTGCCGCGCGCGCAGAACGCCGTGCCGCCAAGCTGACTGATGATCTCGGCCATGCGGATGGGCGAGCCCTCGTTGTCCTTGCAGCGCCCGCCGGGGCAGGTGGTGGTCTTCTGCCCGATGAGCGTTGTCGGGGCCATCTGGCCGCCGGTCATGCCGTACACTGTGTTGTTGACGAAGACCACGGTGATGCGCTCGCCGCGGTTGGCCGCGTGCATGATCTCGGCCATGCCGATGGAGGCCAGGTCGCCGTCGCCCTGATAGGTGAAGACGAACTTGTCGGGGCGGGCGCGCTTGATGCCCGTGGCCACTGCCGGGGCGCGGCCATGCGGGGATTCCACGGTGTCGGCCTTGATGTAGTTGTACAAGAACACGGAGCAGCCGATGGAGCTGGCCGCCACGGTCCTGCCTGCCAGATCCATCTCGTCCAGCAGCTCGGCCACCATGCGGTGCGCGATGCCGTGGTGGCAGCCCGGGCAGTAGTGGGTGGCGCGGTCGACCAGGGAGTCGGGCCGGGTGAAGACCAGCTCTTCGTCACCTGCAGTTTTCTGGCCAGCAGCTTTCTGACCAGCAGCTTTTTGGGCAGCCGTTTTGGGGGCGGCAGCCTTCCTGGCGGCGGTTTTCTTGGCAGCAGCCGTGGCCGCCGGGGCCGCCTTGGGCGCGGTTTTAGCCTTGGCCATGGTTATTTCCTCCCCAGCGCGCGCAGGATGGGCGCCACAAAGTCGTCTGGGCTGGGCATGTTGCCGGGGTAGACGCAGAACAGGTCAGAGTCGGCGTCGCGACGCACGGCCAGGCGCACGTCGTCCACCATCTGGCCCAGGTTGTGCTCGATGGTCAAAAAGCGCTTGCCCTCTTTCGCCAGCTTGGCCAGGGCCTTTTCCGGGAAGGGGTACAGCGTCTTGGGCCGGAACAGGCCGACCTTTTTGCCCTGCTTGCGCAGTTGGCGCACGGCGTTCTTGGCGATGCGGCCGATGGACCCGAAGGCCACCACCACCAGCTCGGCGTCCTTGACCTCGAAGGTCTCGAACTCCACCAGGTTCTTCCAGTGATTGTACTTGGCCTGCAGCTTCATGTTCTGCCCGGCCAGCTCGCCGTCCATGAGGAACAGCGACTTGATGATGCGGTGGGCGCGGGGCTTCTGCTTGGCCTTCAGCCCTGCCGCGGTGCCCTCAAGCCGCCACTCCTTGCCCTCGGCCGGATCGGCCAGGGTGGGCGCGCAGCGGACGATGGGCTCCTTCATCTGGCCGATGATGGCGTCGCCCAGGATGAGCACCGGGCTGCGGTAGGCGAAGGCCAGGTCAAAGGCCTGGTGGGTCATGTCGTAGGCTTCCTGGGCGCTTGAGGGCGCCAGCACCAGCAGGCGGTAGTCGCCATGGCCGCCGCCGCGCGTGGACTGGTAGTAGTCTCCCTGGCTGGGGCCGATGTCGCCCAGGCCTGGGCCGCCGCGGTTCATGTTCACGATGACCGCCGGGATGTCGCTGCCGGCCATGTAGCTGATGGCCTCCTGCTTCAGGCTCATGCCCGGGGACGAGGAGGAGGTCATGGCGCGCACGCCGCAGGCCCCGGCGCCGAGCAGCATGTTGGCTGCGGCCACCTCGCTCTCGGCCTGCACGAACTCTCCACCGGAGGCGGGCATGGCCTTGGACATGAACTCCGGGATGTCGTTCTGCGGGGTGATGGGATAGCCAAAGAAGCAGCGGCAGCCCGCGTCCATGGCGCCCATGGCGATGGCCTCGTTGCCCTTGACGAAGATGCGTTCGTTCTTGCCTGCCATGTTACGCCACCTTCTTTTGCTTTTTGCTGCGCCAGACTTCGATGGCCATGTCCGGGCAGATGGTGGCGCAGGAGGTGCATCCGGTGCACTTGCCCATGTCGTCCGCGCCCACCTCGGCGACCTTGTACCCTTGCTGGTTGATGCGCTCGCTCTGCCTGATGATGGAAACCGGGCAAACCGTGGTGCAGAGCAGGCAGCCCTTGCAGCGCTCTTCCGTGACCAAAATGCGGGACATCGTAAGACCCCTTCGCTGGCGGGAAACCCGCGCCAGTCCTGCTTTATCAGACAATGAGCATGGCGTCGCCGTAGGAGAAGAACCGGTACTCCCGGGCCAGCGCATCGGCGTATGCAGCCATGATTAATTCACGGCCCGCTAGGGCCGAGACCATAATCAGCAGACTTGATTCTGGCAAATGAAAATTGGTGATCAGCGCGTCGACAACCTGAAATTCGTAGCCAGGAGTGATATAAATCGACGTGTCTCCGGCAAAGGCCGCAACCTTGCCCAGGGCCTGGTGCATGCCCTCCAGGCTGCGCGCGCTGGTGGTGCCCACGCAGACCACCGCCCTGCCCTGCGCCTTGGCCTCGCGGATGGCGCGTGCTGTTTCGTCGGGAACCTCCACGTGCTCGGCGTGCATGACGTGCTCGCGGATGTCCTCTGCACGCACCGGGCTGAAGGTTCCATAGCCCACGTAGAGAGTCACCTCAGCCCAATCGAATCCCTTGGCCATGAGCTGTCCGCGCACCTCTGGCGTGAAGTGCAGGCCCGCTGTGGGCGCGGCCACGCTGCCCGCCTTGTGGCTGTCGGCGTAGGTGGTCTGGTAACGCTCGCGGTCCCCTGCGTCGTCCTCTCGCTCCAGATAAGGCGGCAAGGGCATATGCCCTATATCATTCAATATCTCTTCAATTTCGCCTTGCCATTCCAAGCGCAGACGGCAACGGCCATATTCCCCGCGCTCCAGCAGAATAGCGCGCAAGGGCGCGTCGAACTCCGCCGCCTCGCCCTCCTTCATGCGCTTGGCTGTGCGCACCAGGCCCTCGGCCTCGGCACAAAGCCAGCCAGGGCTGTGCTCACAGGGCGTAACATCGAGCAGCGGCAACGGCGTCAGCAGCAGCAGCTCCACGCGCCCGCCGGTCTTGCGCCGACCGAACACGCGCGCCGGAAACACCCTGGAATTGTTGGCGATAATGAGCGCCCCCTGCGGGAATCTCCGGGCCAAGAGCTCGGGCAGATCGGTAAAGTGCAGGCCCGTCTGCGCAGGTCCGGCGCTGCGGTCGAGCACCAGCAACCTTGAGGCGTCGCGGGCGTCCGCCGGTCTGCGGGCGATGCGCTCGGGCGGCAGCTCATAGACATAGCTGCTGAGCGCAAAATCAGGTGGAATGTCCTTGGGGGGTGTCATCATGGCTGCAATCATTCTTACGTAATCATCCGGTCAATGCAAGCTCCCCTCACTTTCGCGCGCTCTCATTTTGACAGCCATATTTCGTCGTATACGCCCATCCCCAACACGCCAACGCCCCCCTTCCCGCCTGTTCCGCGCATCACAGGCTCATCACCCGCTCACTGCGCGTCATGCATCGATGATCTTCCCGGTTGCGTGATCACTGGATGGCGGATCGGCAGCCTGCGGTAATTTTCCCTTGATCTTGGCATCAATCCTGGTATGTCGAGGGTATGGAACTCATGGCATTAAGTGACATTGCGCGACGCACCGGCATACCAGCTCCCACTGCCCGCCGCTATGCAGCCCTGTTCAAGGACTTTTTCCAAGGCCGTCGCCTCGGGCGCATGACGCGCTACCCCGAGGAAGCGGTGCCGGTTTTTTTACGCGTCAGCGAACTTTACGGTCAGGGGCGCATCACTGCCGAGATCGAAGAGATCCTGCGCCGCGAGTTTCCCCGCACCATCGAGGTGGGCCCCGCCTCGGAACAGATGGCCCTGCCCGCTGTGCCCCCTGAAGTTGCGGCCATGCTGCCCGCCAACCTCACGGAGGTATTGAGCGAGGCCCTTTCCGATGCCTTGTCCGAGGCCCTTTCCGCTTCCCTGGACCGCTTCGGCGAAACCCTGGAGACCTTGGCCGACCAGAAATCCAGCCTGGACATCCAGCAATCCGACATCACCAAGCTCAAAAACGGCTTTGTGCTGCTGGCGCGCAACCTCAAGCGCCTGGCCAAGCGCGATCAGGCGGATACCGTGTCGGCCATTACCCGCATCCAGGACCGCATGCGCAACCTGGAGCCCAAGCTCGCGGTGATGGAAGAGATAACCCTGACCCTGACCAGCGACAATGCAGACCTCAAAGCCAGGCTTTCGGCCCAGGAAGTGGAATTGCAGCGCCTGCGCGAAGACCGCCAGCGCCTGGAGAACATTCTCAAGAACATCAGCGGCCTGCCGTCCTGATCTTTTGCCCCCATTTTTTGCCGCCTTGTGGTTCCGCGCCGCATTGAGATTCCCCACATCTTCATATATGCCTGTCCATGATGACTTGATAAGCGCACTGAATATCGCTGTGAACCGCACGTCGAAATATTGGAGGTCACCCCCATGCACTCATATTTTTCAAAATCACTGCTCTGCCTCACCCTTGTCCTGGTTATGAGCGCCTGCACCGGGCTGACCACCAAATCCTCTGCGGACACGGTGCCCGCAGGCAACGGCTCCCAGGCGGAAACCTACGACAATCCCAACTACTATTATCTCTTTGACGACATCCTGATTCCCAACGGCATGGAGCACACCGCTGACGACGACTTCTCCTTCGACACGCAGCAGTTCAAGGCTGGCATCCAGATCTTCCAGGGCCGCGTGGTCTACGACGACCTCATCAATTTTTTCCTGAACAACATGGTGAAGGACGGCTGGAAGAAGGTCTCGGCCGTACGCTCCAAGAAGAGCATCCTCATCTTTGAGAAGGCCAACAAGGCGGCCATCATCGAACTGAACGACGGGTACAAGGCCAAGGCCACGGTCTTCGCCTTCGAATATAAGGGTGGTGCCTATTCCACACGCAGCAACACGCGCAACCGCCCCGGCACGGCCAAGGCGCCAGCAGGCTCCACCAGCTCCTCAGCTTCGCAGGGCGGCTCCTTCAACGAGAAGGACATCAGCAATTGACCACAACGCACCTGCAGTTCTCCTGCTTCCTGGGCAGGCGCGTCCACCTGGGCGTGACCGGCAGCATTGCCGCATACAAAAGCCTTGAATTGCTTCGTTTGCTGCGCCAGTGCCAGGTCGCTGTCAGCGCCACTCTCACCGACTCGGCTCAACACTTTGTGGGTGCCGAGAGCTTCCGTGCCCTGGGGGCCGACCCGGTAACCACAAGCATGTTCGGCGCGGGCGCGGGCGATACTCCCTTTGCGCACCTCGCGCCTGGGCAAAGCGCCAGCGCTTTGGTCATCGCCCCGGCAACGGCCAGCATCCTGGCCAAGCTCGCACATGGCCTTGCCGACGATCTGCTTTCCACCCAGGCTTTGGCCTTTGGCGGCCCGCTCCTGCTCGCACCGGCCATGAATCCCGCCATGTGGAATGCCCCGGCCACCCAAGCCAACTGGCAGACCCTTCTCAAACGCGGCGCCATCGGCATCGGCCCTGCAGTGGGCGGGGTTGCCTGCGGTGACACCGGACAGGGCAAGCTCTCGCCGGTGGAGCATATATTCGCCAATGTGCTGCGCGCGCTCTCCCCCAAAGATCTGGACGGCAAGACCGTGCTGGTCACCCTTGGCCCCACCCGCGAGAAATGGGACGCGGTGCGCTACATCTCCAACCCCTCCAGCGGCCTTATGGGTGCGTGCCTGGCCACTGCGGCCTGGATGCGCGGGGCGCGTGTTCGCGTTGTGGCCGGGCCGACGGAACTCGACTTCCCGCCGGGCATTGAGGTCATCCCCGTCACCAGCGCGAGGGAAATGCTCGACGCCTGCCAGGACCTCTGGTCCGATACCGATCTGGCCTGCTGCACCGCCGCGGTGTGTGATTTCCGCCCGCATCTGCCCGAGAGCGTTGATCCCGCACGCAAGCTCAAGAAACGCGACATGGCCACCGGCGAACTCCTGCTGCGCCTTACAGAGAACCCGGACATCCTGCGCACCCTGGGCGAGCAGAAGCGCGCCGACCAGGTGCTCATAGGCTTCGCCGCCGAGACCGAGGATCTTGCAGGTCAGGCCCGTCTCAAGCTTGCCGAAAAGAACCTGGACCTCATCGTGGCCAACCTGGTGGGCGTTCCTGGCAGCGGCTTTGACTCCGACACCAACACTGTGACGGTTCTCGACCGCACTGGGCGCATGGAGCAATGGCCGGAACTGCCCAAGACGGAGGTCGCGTGGCGCGTCTGGGATCTTTTGCGGCACCTGTAGACCTGCCCGATCATCTGCGCCCCTGGCGCGCGGCCGGCCTGGACGCCCTGTTCTTGCCTGGCGGACTGCCAGAGCCCGCGGCTGGCACCACGCCCGTGCGAGAGGCCGACGCTCACGCCCTGACGGCACCGCAAGACCACGCTGTTCATTGCGCTTCGCCTGAATCTCTTACTGCCGCGCCGGACCTTGACTGGCCTGAGCCTTGGCGCGCCATCGCCGCGCGCGTGCGCACCAAGCCTCAGATCATCATCACCTATGCATCGCTCATGGCCGATGTCACGGGCAAGGCCGACCCGGCCCGGCGCAAGCTCTTCCAGTCCATCCTGGCCTACATGGGTTGGCCCCAGGGCACGAGCCTGTTCTGGCCCTGCACGGACGTGCCGGAGACCTCGACCTCACCTGGCCTGGCTCGCAACGTCTTTCTCAACGGCACGCTCAGCTTCGGCGTCTCGCACATCGCCTGTTTCGGTGCAGAGGCGGCGCACATCGGCGCGGCCTTGTTCCCTCCAGGCTCAGGCGACCCTGAGGTCCGGGTTTTGACCCTGCCCGCGCCGGAGGAGCTCCTTGGTTTGTTACCACACGAGATGCACCGCGCCGTGGCGGTTCTCAAGGCCTTGCCGTTCGAGTGAGCCTTGCCTTTGCTCACTGCTCCGGGTACATCTGCCCCTTCAAATCAAAATTAACGACACACAGGATGCACACCATGAAGATTCTTGTCACCGGCGCCGCAGGATTCATCGGATTTCACCTTTCTCGTCGCCTGCTCTCCATGGGCCATGAGGTTGTCGGCCTGGACTGCATCAACGACTATTATTCCGTTGAGATCAAGCACGCACGTCTGGCCATGCTGACGCCGGACCCGAAGTTTACTTTCGCCAAGCTCGACCTGGCCGACGCGGACGCCATGGCCAAGCTGTTCAAGGATCACGGATTCACCCACGTGGTGAACCTGGCAGCCCAGGCCGGTGTGCGCTACTCCATCGAGAACCCTCGCGCGTACATCGACTCCAACATCGTCGGCTTCCTGAACATCCTTGAAGGCTGCCGCCACAACAAGGTGAGCCACCTGGCCTACGCCTCGTCCTCGTCGGTGTATGGCATGAATACCACCATGCCGCTCAGCGTCCACGACAACGTCGACCACCCCATGAGCCTCTATGCCGCCACGAAGAAGTCCAACGAACTCATGGCCCACACGTACAGCCACCTTTACGGCCTGCCCACCACGGGCCTGCGCTTCTTCACGGTCTACGGCCCCTGGGGCCGACCGGACATGGCGCTGTTCCTGTTCACCAAGGCCATCCTCGCAGGCGAGCCCATCAAGGTCTTCAACCACGGCAAGATGAAGCGCGACTTCACCTACATCGACGACATCGTCGAGGGCGTCGTTCGCGTGACTATGCACACGGCCGAACCCAATCCCGACTGGACCGGAGCCAAGCCTGACCCGGCCACCAGCAACGGCCCATTCCGCATCTACAACATCGGCAACAACAGCGTTGTCGAGCTCTCCCACTACATCGAAGTCCTCGAGGAATGTCTGGGCAAGAAGGCCATCAAGGAATACCTGCCCATGCAGATGGGCGATGTTCCCGCCACCATCGCCGACGTCGACGACCTTGTTCGCGACGTCGGTTTCAAGCCCGGAACACGCATCGAGGATGGCATCGCCCGCTTCGTCGAGTGGTACCGCTCGTACTTCACCGCCTAATACGCGCTTTTTCTTGCCGCCATCCACACTCGCGCCTTGATTTTCCCGTCAGCGGGACGTAGGCTCTGCTTTCAGTCGTTCCACCGACATGACAACACCGGGCTGGCGCCTGGTGTTTCACGTGAAACACACAGAGACACCCCCGGAGGCCAAAGTGGCACGTAGAATTGTTGTGGCGAATCAGAAGGGCGGCGTTGGCAAAACCACCACCGCCGTGAATCTCAGCGCTTCTCTGGCGGTCATGGAGAAGAAGGTGCTGCTGGTGGATTGCGACCCTCAGGGCAACGCCTCCAGCGGCCTGGGCTTCTACCCTGGGGACGACCGAGCGAACATCTACACAGCGCTGTTTGAGCCGGAAAAAATACGGGCCTCCATTGTGCAGACGGCCATTCCGTTCCTATCCCTCGTGCCTGGCACACAGGACCTGGTGGGGGCGGAAATCGAGTTGGCGGACAAACTCGGACGCGAATACTACGTGCGCGACCTGCTTGACCCGGTGGAAGATGAATACGATTACATCATCATAGACTGCCCGCCGTCGCTGGGCATCCTCACCGTGAACGCCCTGTGCGCCGCGCGTGAGTTGCTGGTGCCGCTGCAGTGCGAGTACTACGCGCTGGAAGGTCTTTCGCAGCTGCTCATGACCTTTGAGCTGGTGAAGAAGCGCCTGAACCCGGACCTACGGGTGCTTGGGGTTGTGCTGACCATGTACGATCAGCGCAATAAGCTCTCCTGGCAGGTCAAGAACGAGGTGCGCAAGGCCCTGCCCCAGCACCTGTTCGAGGTCATCATCCCGCGTAACGTTCGCCTGAGCGAGGCTCCGAGCTTCGGCAAGCCCGTGATCACCTACGACATCCGCTCCAGCGGCGCTGAAGCCTACATGGCGCTGGCCCAGGAGGTCGCGCGCAGCAAGGTTCGGGATTAGCGGAAAAAGGCTGGTTTACGAAGCGCGGCCTTTGTTGCGGATGCTCTTCTCGGGCATGTAGGGCGTGGCATCGACCTTGATCTTGTCGTAGAAGTGGCGCTTGATGATGCGGGCTTGGCAGGACAGGCAGCGGAAGGAGACAAGGCCGCCCATGTTCGCGGCGTTGAGCATGAACTTGCGTGGGGTGTCGCGCTCCCAGTCAGCGGACTCGTTGCCGCAGAGCGGGCAGGCAACATCGAGGTCCACCGGGTACTTGAAGTCCCAGTTCTTGACCAGCGTCCTCCAGTCATCCAGAGGTTCGAAGATCTCGGGTTCAGGCGCGGGTGCGGAGAAATGCTGCAAGACGACATCGCGGACACTGGCCCAGGCCTCTGGGCCTAAAATTGCGCCGAGGGGTTGGCCCTGGGCATCGAAAATTTCCTGGAAGCCGGGGATGTCGTGGGTCTGGCTCATGACTGGTACTCCTTGGCGTTGGTGTGTGCACCTTATAGAGGTCGCGCGCGGACATGGCAAGGAACAAACGACAATACGCTGCGCAGCCAGCATGTAATGCAGGGCGCAGCGGCTGATTACTCGGAGGAGAGGGCATGGCCATAGGGCAAAGAGGACTTGGACGCGGACTGGACGCACTGCTCGGGAGCATCCGCCCCGAATCGGTGAACACTGCGGAGGTGCGGCTCATCCCCATCTCCTCCATCGTGCCGAACCCGCATCAGCCGCGCAAGGAGTTCGACCCCCAGGCGCTGGAGGACCTGTCGGCCTCAATCAAGGTGCAGGGCGTGCTCTCGCCCATCCTGGTGCGCCCCCTGCCCGACGGCAAGGAAGGTTACGAGCTGGTGGCTGGCGAGCGCCGCACCAGAGCCTCCAAGATGGCGGGTCTGAAAGAGATTCCGGCGCTGGTCCGTACGCTTACGGACATGGAAACCCTGGCCATCGCGCTCATCGAAAACTTGCAGCGCGAGGACCTGAACGCCATTGAAGAGGCTCGCGGCTTTCAGCAGCTGCTCAAAGATTTCGGCCTGAACCAGGAAGAGCTCGCCCGCCAGGTCGGCAAGAGCCGCTCTGCTCTGGCCAACTCACTGCGTCTGCTCAACCTTCCTGAAGTGATCCAAAACGACATTCAATCCGGTGTGCTCACTGCCGGACATGGCCGCGCAATCATGGCCGTTGATGGCGATTCTGCTCACGGGTTGTTTGAGCGCATCAAGGAATTCAACCTCTCCGTGCGCCAGGCCGAGGCCGAGGCCAGCTTCTTCAAGGAGCATGGCCGCTTGGCCGAGCCCGAGGAACTATACGGCAGCGTGAAGCCTCGGGGCAAGGCTGTGCGCGGCTCACGTAGTGTACAGAAAGCTGCCGAGAAGGCGGATGAGACCTTGCGCGACGTCCAGTCACGGCTGTCTGAAGCCCTTGGAATCACAGCAAAGATCACGGGCTCGCAAGAAAAAGGCGTCCTGGCTCTTACCTATACGTCCCTTGAGCAGCTTATGGATCTGGCGCAAAAGCTTGGCGTCTAGCCCTCTTCGATTACGGTAATCACCAGATCATCATCACAGGTAACACATTAAATAACCAGAACATTTCGTGAACAACAGGCGGGTTTCAACCGCTTTGCAGAGGTCTGATGATCACAACGGACATGCTCTCATTGATTGATCGCTTGGCGGGTCGGCGCGTGATGATCGTTGGCGATGTCATGCTTGATCACTACACCTTCGGCTCGGTCACGAGAATATCACCAGAGGCGCCAGTGCCCGTCCTGCAAGTGTCTGACGAGCAGTACCGGCTTGGCGGGGCTGGGAACGTCGCTCGAAACATCGTGGCCCTTGGTGGTCAGTCGCTGATGATCGGAGTGATCGGGACCGATCAGGATGGCCAGACGCTCACCACCCTCTTGGCAGAGGCAGGCGTCCAGACGGACCTGGTTCACGATGATCGCCGCCGCACAACGAGAAAGACCAGGATCATCGCCCAAAATCAGCAGATCGTCAGGGTCGACCGCGAGCATACCGGCGAGCTCTCCAAGACTGTGGTTGGTGCCCTGCTGGAGAAACTCGCTGATCACGCACAACGCCATGACATAATTATTGTTTCTGACTACGGGAAAGGCGTCGTCACCAGGGCGCTCATGGATGGATTGCAGACGCTCACGGGCCAATCAGGCGCGCGGCCGCGCATCCTCGTTGATCCAAAGCCCTGCAACTACGACCTCTACAACGGTGTGGACCTCCTGACCCCCAACGCCAAGGAAGCCTCTGAAGGCGCTGGCCTGCCTGTCACCGGACCGGGGGGCCCCACGGCAGTTGCAAAGGCCCTGTTCGAACGCCTGGGCTGCGGTCAGCTGCTCATCACCCTGGGGGCGCAAGGCATGGCGCTGTTCCAAGGTCCAGAGAATGGTCAGCGAATTCCTACCTTTGCGCGCAAGGTCTTTGACGTCACCGGCGCGGGGGACACGGTTATCGCCACCCTGGCACTGAGCCTGGCCGCTGGTGGCGATCTGCTCTCTTCTGCCGTGCTGGCCAATCACGCCGCAGGCATCGTCGTGGCCCAGGTCGGTGCAGCAACCGCCTCACCCGAGGGCCTGCGCGAGGCCATCGCCGACCATCCCGAGCTGGACATCGAGGCTCTTCCGGCCCTTGGCTGACTCGCCACGGGAAGCAGATACCACGCCGCCATGCGCAATCTCATCCGTAAGCAGTCCGCAACGCTCTGTAATCCGCTCGGAGCAGCATCAAGGCGGGCTGACCGGGGCCTCGGCAACAGGCATACGACGCTCCGCAGTGTGCTGTATACGGCCCTTGCCTGCACTTTGCTCCTGTTTGGAGCAGCTTGGGCCATTGCTGCTGAGGCCCTGCACGCCAGCGTTGGAGAAGCCTACATCCTCAACCAAGTTGCAGAGGAAAAATTGCGGCATGAAGCAGCCAAGGCGCTACAAATGCGCCAAGGCCAGTTTCTCCCGAGACTCAACGGGGTACTGGACCCATCCACCAAGATCTGGGCAGGCGCACAGGGTTTGAGCCTGCGCCTTGAGCGGGCCAGCGTACTGTTGAGCACCAACGTCATCGCCAGCGCCGGTGATTCCAGGGCCGCAGCAAGCCACACCGATGGGAGCATACAGTTGTTCGGGGTCGGGAACTGCACCAGTGTCTCCATGCCGGGAGGCGACCCGGCCTACGCACTTGCCCTGGCACGTGATGGCGCGGGCCTTGCGGCCTGGGCTCAGGGCGTCAACCGGCTGGTGTTCTTCGACCTCGCTGCGCAAGGGTGTCCGGCGACGTCAAGCGAGTCCGCCATGCGTGGGCAGTTAAGCCTGAGCCTCAGCATCTCTGGAGCGTTTTTGGCGGCCCAGGATGAAGGCGGACGTCTCTGGGTCGGACCGCGCGGGAGTGGACTGCGAGTGGTGACGACGCTGTCCGGCCCGGCTGTGGCCCTTGGCTTCTCGGATGGGGAGGGGGTGCTGCTGGCAATAGACGCCCACGGCCGCGGGGGATCCTGGAACCCTCGCAATGGCAAGCTGCTGCACGGCCTGAATGTCCCAGGAGGCCCCTTTGTCGATGGGGACTTTCAAGGCGCTGAGGCCCGCCTTTGGACCAGGGACGGACGGCTTGTGCGGTGGGACGTGCTGCATGACCGCGCCGCTGGACCCCTAAAAGAGCCTGTAGAGGCCCTCTCAGCGCACAAAGACGGATGGCTGGAGCTGCGTGGCACAAACCTCTATTACACGCGCCCAGGGCTGACCTGGCTTCCTGTTCCTGTCTACGAGCCGCAGCTCCCGTTACTCAGCCATTCAAGGCAGGCCGACTGCCTGCGCCTCTCTGATGTGGACGGTGTGGTGCGCTATTTCAACGCGCACACCGGGCAGGTGCATTCGCAGTGCTTTGCGGATGATTGGACCTCCATAGCCATACAGGACGATGGCACTGCCCAGGTGGCAGGGCTCCGCCTGCGCATCTTTGACCACCTTACCGGTACCGGCAGCGACAGCAAAGTCAACGTGCGGGCCATTTCCGATAGCCATGTTGTGCTGTGGACCGACAACGCGCCGCGTCTTGATTTGAGCATTGAGGCAGCGCCGGGGTCCACAGGCAAATCATTGTTGCAGATTGTGGAAAGTCCGTTTGCTCCCACAATGAAGCCGATATCCGTGCCGTTGCGGCAAGGCATCGCAGCCGACGCCACGGTTCAGCTTCTGCCATTGCAATGATATCCTAGGATTCCGCATGACGGGAGTTTACGACACGGCGAGTATTGGATAGAGAAATAGTATATATGCCGCATCCGGCCACAGGAGGTCCCCATGACCAAGAGCGCTGGCTCCAAGAAATCTGGCCTGAACACCACCATACAGGTGCTTGGCGTGCCCAAGATCCCCACGCCACTGCACTACTGCCGCTACATCGGCCAGGAAGAGGAGCTCGAGCTGAGCCTGACCGAGGAGGAGGCAGACCTCCTGGGCGCTGTGCGCGGGCCCATGCGCTTCGAAAAGGCCGGACCGCGAGGCAAACTGT
The DNA here is from genome assembly GCA_018817515.1 of Pseudomonadota bacterium. Lineage (GTDB taxonomy): Bacteria > Desulfobacterota > Desulfovibrionia > Desulfovibrionales > Desulfovibrionaceae > Humidesulfovibrio. The sequence goes on along the minus strand of JAHIUD010000103.1, from coordinate 3,517 downwards.
ACTTCGATTCATCCAAGGTCAAATGCGCCATCGTCACCTGTGGAGGCTTGTGCCCAGGCATCAACGACGTCATCAGGGCCATCGTCATGGACGCCTACCACCACTACCACGTGGCCTCGGTCATAGGCATCCGCTACGGGTTGCAGGGCTTCATCCCCAAGTACGGACACGACATCATGGAGCTCACGCCGGACAAGGTTAGCAGCTTCCACGTGTTCGGCGGCACGGAGCTCGGTTCCTCGCGGGGGCCCCAGGCAGCGGACGAGATCGTGGATGCGCTGGAGCGTATGAACATCAACGTGCTGTTCATGATCGGCGGCGACGGAACCATGAAGGCCGCCGCCAACATCGTGAAGGAAATCAAGGCGCGCAACTCGCGCATCAGCATCATCGGCATCCCTAAGACCATCGACAACGACATTAACTTCGTGGGCAAGTCTTTCGGCTTCGACACGGCCGTGGAAAAGGCCACCGAGGCCATCGCCTGCGCCCATGTCGAGGCTGTGGGGGCATACAACGGCATCGGCATCGTCAAGCTCATGGGCCGCGAGTCCGGTTTCATCGCCGCGCAGGCCACCCTGGCGCTGAAGGAAGTGAACTTTGTGCTGGTGCCGGAGAGCCGTTTCAGCCTGGATGGCCCGGACGGGCTGCTGATCCAGCTGGAGCAGCGCCTGCGCAAGCGCCGCCACGCAGTCATCGTCGTGGCCGAGGGCGCCGGGCAGCACCTCTGCGAAGCCAGCGGCAGGACCGATGCCTCCGGCAATCCTGTGCTCTGCGACATCTGCTCCATCCTCATCACGCGCATCAAGGAATACTTCAAGGCCCGCGGGATGGAGGCCACCATCAAGTTCATCGACCCGAGCTACATCATCCGCTCGGTTCCGGCCAACGCCAATGATCGCGTGTACTCCGGCTTCCTGGGCCAGAACGCCGTACATGCGGCCATGGCCGGCAAGACTGGCATGGTGGTGAGCCGACTGCAATCGCGCTACGTTCACGTGCCGCTGGAGCTCGTCACCAGCAAGCGCAAAATGCTCAACATCGACTCCGACTACTGGCGCGCGGTTGTGGAATCCACAGGCCAGGAAGACTTCGGGGCGCATGCCGTGCAGTATTGCGATAATAAGGAAGATTAAGTCGACGCCTTCATCACAAAAGCTCAGCAACAAAAAAGCGCCCGGAAAACCGGGCGCTTAACATTTGCAGGAAAAGGCCAGAGCTAGTCTTCGTTGACGGCCGCTGAAAACTGGGCATGTTCACCCACGGTCTTGAGGGCATCCTCGGCCTGCAGCGCCATGCACAGAAGCTCGTGCAGATCGCTCACCGGCAACTCGACTGCGTAGGCGCCATTGTCGCACACAACCGTTTCGCCCTGCTCATCCAGCGTGTAGGCCCGACGCTCGCGCGACTCGCCCGAGGCGGCGATGATGCCGTAGCCCACGCGGCCCTGCGCCGTCCGATAGAGCTTCTCCACCGTAAGCAGGCCCGTGGAGGTGCTGAAATGAATGTCCTCGGCCACCAGGCTCGCCGTCAGGGCGATGGGGTTTCCGAAGTCGTTGGGCAGCGAGACTGGGCGGGCCGAGGTCGGCAGTCCGGTGAATCCCACGGGCGTCTGGTTCATGCTCATTCCTCATCTCCAAACGGCAGATCATACTGCCGCGTCTTGGCTCTGGATGGCTCTGGCCGCCAGTGCCGCCAACCGCGCGAAACATACTCGTGCAGCGCTTCCTCGGTAACGCGCCACTGCGTTCCCACCCGTATCGCGACCAGCGTGCTGTCCTTGACCAGCCTATACGCTGTTCTGGGGTGGATGCGCAAGATGTTGGCGACCTCCTTCAACGTCAGAAGTCGTGGCAACACCGGGGCTGAATCTTGCGCGTGAACATCGTTGTCTACCATATGACACCGATGTATTCGTTTATGCACTCGTTGTCAAAGAATGTCAACGGATGTCATTAAAAAGCAGAGAAACACCCCAAAATTTGGCGAAACTCTCTGCAAATTTAAATGAAGGCGGAGATAAGCGACCTAGAAGGAGCCGCTCTCGTGATGCGGCCAAAGGCCTCTGTAACCGTAGCAGAGATAGTAGTAGAAGGGCCGCACAGGTTCACCCCGGTAGCTCGCCACATAGCGGTAGGGACCGGCCACGCTGGAGAACATGTCCGTAAGCACAGGGGGCATGCCTGCGGCGTCGCCCTTGAGCACAAGTACCGCGTTCCAGCCGAGCTTGTCCTGAGGCCCGCCCCAGAGGTCGTACTGGTTCATGCGGCGGTTGTCCCACCAGAGGCAATAAGTGCGCGGCTGGCTGGGCAGATAAAAGGCCAAGGAGGCCGTGATGTCGTAGACATCGCTCATGAAAAACACGCGGTTGGGGTCATCGAAGCGCTGCTGCGCCACCTGCCCCATGCGTGCGCCCATATCCTCCCAACCCTTGAGCCGATGCGCTGGGTTGAGGGAGGCCGGGATGGGCAAGAGTTGGTGCAGATGCAACAGAAGCATGAGCAACACGCTGGCCACCGCGCCGGACACCACCAGACGCGAGGTGCGACGCGTGGGGCTTGCCCGCATGATGCGCTCCAGCTCAAGCGCACCCAAAATGCTACCGGCCACGAAGCTCACGGTGTTCCAGTTGGCAAGCACCTTGGTATGAAAGCTCCAGGCAAGGAAAAACAGCGTCATGGGCCAGAAGAACAGCACCAGCAAGGCCGACTGGGCAAGACTGACGCCTGTGCCACTGCTCAACGCAGCGTCAGAGCCGTGGAGAGGGGAACCGACCTCGTTGTGGACGGTTACAGTTCCCTGCCTGGACACAGCAAACCAGACCTGGCGGGCAGTGGCCAGGCCAGCCACGAGCATCAGCCAGAACCACCACGGCAGGGCAAAGCCAAGCTGTGCGCCCAAATATTCGGGCACGCGGGACAGCCGGAACATGGTCTTGGCGCCCTCGCCGGAAACGCCGATGAGGTAGAAAACATGCTTGTAGCCCACAAAGCCGTTGTGCATGTTCCAGATGAAGGTGGGCAAAAAGCCGACAATGACGCCAATGGCCAAAGCCAGGATGAGCTTTGGCCAGAAACGAGCAGGAAGAACGCCGCCGCGCTGCAAAACAAGGCCGTAGCCCAGAGCCAGACCAGCCATGCCGAGCATGGTGTACTTGGCCAGAATGCCCACTGCATAAGCCAAAGCCAGGAGAAGGTACGGCCAAACCGTGCGTTCCCGCCCGGAATCGTCCGGGGTGGCTGCAGCGTAAAGGGCGATCATGGAGAGGGTCCAGCAGAGCACAAAGGAATTGTCCGTGGTCATGAGAATGCCCAGCGCCTGGAAAAGCGGGGACACGGCAGCCAGAAACACGGCAAGCACGGCCAGCACAGGGCGCTTCCACAACCCGGCTAGGAGCCACCACAAGAGCAGGGGGAACAGCGCTGCGCCAACGATGGAGCCCATGCGTACGCCGAGCTCTGTGTTGCCGAAAATTCCGGTGAACAATGCGATGATCCAGGCGATGAGCGGGCCCTTG
>JAHIUD010000102.1 GCA_018817515.1 Pseudomonadota bacterium | reverse complement strand
GGCAGCACTACAACTCGGTGCGGCCACATTCAAGCCTGGGCAACATGACGCCAGCGGCATATAGCCGCATCGCCCAGGCCAACACCAACCGGGAGGCCACCCTCAAGAATTGAGTGGTCCGAAGAAACCCGGCAGGTCACAGGGGCAGTGACCCGCCGGACATGTGCGGACTGGAGGCCGGTTTGGCCGCGCGGGCGGTTTTGGGCAGCAGCCCGGCCAGGGGCGCGGCCACAAGGGCCAGGGCCGAGGCCTTGGCGGCCAGGGTGAGGAACTGTCTGCGGGTCTGCGTCATGATTCTTCCTCCATGGGGGGCAGGGCTCACCCTTTCATGATATGAGCACTGGTGAAAAGGTCAAGGCCTGTTGTCGTCTTGGATGGCCGGAGCAGAAGCAATAAATACTTGTATCCAGAACCAGGAGCGGTGTATGGTGGAAGACAGTCCTGCGGATCATCCGCGTCATTGAACGACCATCAACGCAAGGAGCGCTTAATGAACATGACAAGAGTATTTCGCACCCTGGCTGTAACGCTTTTGTTCGCCTCCCTGGCTTTCACCGGTACCGCCTTGGGCCAGGACAAAGCCTCCGAGCATGACGCCCACGCCGCCAAGGCCCAGGAAGGGGCGAAAATGATGATGGACGGTTGCGACATGATGAAAATGGACATGGACAAGGGCGCCATGATGATGGGCGAGGGCCATGCCAAGTTGATGGAAGGCATGAAGGGCATGAAGAAGATGGATGGCAAGCAGAAGATGAAGATGCTGGCCGCCGACAAGAAGATGATGCAGGGCAAGAAGATGATGATGGACGGCATGAAGATGATGATGCAGGGCAAAGAGGAGATGGCCAAGACCCAGCAGGGCGCTGCCGGTCCTGACGTCGGGAAGCACGACGCCAAGCAGTAGTCAGGCGTACTCTTTTGCACAAAAAAGCCCCCGCCCGGCGAACCGGAACGGGGGCTTCGTCGTTTTGCCGTCTTGGCTGGCCTAGAAGGTCACGCGCTTCACGCCGGGGATGGCCATGAGCTTCTCGCGCACGGCCTCGGTGGGCTCCTGGTGCACCACGTACACGGTCTGCACGGAGTCGGACAGGAAGCGGGAGTTGTTCTCGCGGATGTTGACGCCCAGATCGCCCAGCGCGGTGCCGAACTTGCCGAACATGCCCGGCTTGTCCTCGTGGGTGATGAACAGCGAGTAGATGCGCTTGCCTTCTTCCTCCACCGTCTCGCCCACGTTCACCGAGTTGCCGAAGTCGCCGCGGCGCAGGTACTTGGTGACCACCTCGGCGATCTCCAGGCCCGTCTTGCGCACGGCGTTCTTGGTGCTGGCGCCCAGGTGCGCGCTCATGACGATGTTGTCCAGCTCGTGCAGCGAGCAGGCAAAGGCCTCGCCCTCAAGCTTGGGCTCCTTCTCGTAGCAGTCCAGCGCCGCACCCGCGATGACGCCGTTCTTCAGCGCGTTGTACAGCGCGGCCTCGCTGACGTTGCTGCCGCGCGAGGCGTTGATGAGGTACGCCGTGGGCTTCATGAGCGCGAATTCGCGCTCGGTGATGATGGCGTTTTTGCCGCCGGTGTGCAGGCTGATGAAGTCGGAAACCTTCAGCACCTCGTCGATGCTGTCCAGGTACTCCACGTTGGAGTCCTGCATGCGGTACAAGTCGAAGCCGACGACCTTCATGCCGATGCCCAGCGCCTTGCCTGCCAGGGACTGGCCGATGCGGCCGCAGCCGATGACGCCCAGCGTCTTGCCGTGCAGTTCGTTGCCGGCGAAGCGCTTTTTGTGCCACACGCCGTTTTTGAGGCAGTGGTGGGCCATGGGCACCCGGCGCGCAACCGCGAACATCAGGCCGAGCGCGTGCTCGGCGGTGGCGTTGGTGTTGCCGTTGGGCGCGAACTTGACGATGACGCCGCATTCCTTGGCGGCCTCCAGGTCGATGTTGTCCGTGCCCACGCCGCCGCGGCCCACGATCTTGAGCTTGCCGCCATTCTTGGTGCCGGCCTCGATGACCGCGCGGGTGACCTTGGTGGCGCTGCGCACGAGCAGGGCGTCGAAGTCGCTGATCTCGCCGAGCAGGTCTTCGGTGCTGCGTTTTTCCGTCTCGACGCTGAAGCCTTCCTTCTTGAGCAGGGCGATGGCTTCCTCGTTCAGTCCGTCATTGGCAAGAATACGCATGTGTTCTCTCCCCTATTTAACCAGTTCAGGCTTGAGCGCCTCAAGGTACTTGGCGAGCATCTCCGGTGTGATGTCGCCCATGTGGCCGAGGCGGATGAGCACGCGCTGGCCCTTTTCCTCAAGCTCGGTGTTGAGCTTGCCGTAGCCGGGGTCAAACAGGTAGCCCTTGGCGCGCATGGCCTCCTTGACCTTCTTGAGCTCTGCCACGGTGACGCCCGCAGGCACGCGCACTGCGGTCAGCGTGGGCGAGCGGTGGCCTTCCGGGGCCAAGAGCTCGAAGCCGGGCAGGCTCTTCACGAATTCCGCCACCATGCCGCGCATTTTCTCGTGGCGGGCGAAGCGGTTGGCAATGCCCTCGGTGTTGACGATGTAGTCCAGCTGCACAAACATCTGGTTGGCCAGGGTGCAGTTGGGGGTGGTCAGGGTCTGGTTCTTCGAGGCCCGGCCAAGCTGGGCGACGATGTCCGTGGCGAAGCCCTTGTTCTTGACGGTCTTGGCCTTCTCGATGGCTTCCTCGGAAGCGAACAGCAGGCCGAAACCGGCGGGCAGGGCCAGGGACTTCTGGGTGCTGGTGGCGTAAGTGGCCGCGCCGGAGCCGGTGAGGTCAATGGCCGCGCCGCCGTAGATGCTCACGCCGTCGACGAGCGGCAGTGCGCCGTGTTTGCGGATGAGCGCGCACACGGCCTTCATGTCGTTGGTCACGCCGGTGCTGGTCTCGTTATGGGTGAAGGTGACGCAAGCGGGCTTGTGCTCCACCAGGGCGGCCTCAAGCTTGCCCAGGTCGATGGCGCAGCCTGCGGCGAACTTGAGCTGCACGGCCTTTTTGCCGTTGACCACGGCCATCTTGTGGTACAGGTCGCCAAAGGCGCCCACGGACACGTTCAGCACGGTCTCGTCGTCGGCCACGAGCGAGCGCACGGTGGCCTCCATGGCGCTGGAGCCGGAGCCGTTGAAGATGATGACGTGGTAGTCGTCGGTACAGCCCGCAAGCTTCTTCAGGTTCTCCATGACGGGCTTGAAGCGCTTGTTGTTCTCGGAGTCGCGGTGCCCGAATTCGGGCAGCAGGCCCGCCTGGCGGACCTCGGAACGAATGAAGGTCGGGCCGGTGATGAACAGTTGCAGTTCGGCAAAATCCTGGGTGCTCATGAGCGAATC
>JAHIUD010000101.1 GCA_018817515.1 Pseudomonadota bacterium | reverse complement strand
GTCGTGCTGGAGGACATCACCGAGCGCACCCAGCGCGAGCAGGCCAGGGACAGCGTGGAGCACATCATGCGCCACGACCTGCGCAGCCCGCTGGTGGGCTTCATCAGCCTGCCGCAACTGCTGCTGGCGCAGCCGAACCTCACCGACGAACAGCGCGGCTGGGTCACCAGGCTTGGGGCCTCGGCCTCGAACATGCTGCGCATCATCGACGCCTACCTCAAGCTCTCGCGCATCGAGCGCGGCAGCCTGAATCTCGAACCGGTCCAGGCCGACCTCGTTGCTCTGGTGCTGGACGTGCGCGAAACCCTGGCGCTGGACCCCAAGCTCAAGGACCGGCACGTGCTGCTGACCCTGGAGGGCGCGCAGCTTCCGCCCGGCGCGGCCCTCGGCATCGCCTGCGAGGAGACCCTCTGCTCGACCATGCTCGCCAATCTCCTGAAGAACGCGCTGGAGGCCTCGCCTGAGGGCGGCGTCGTCATGGTCGACCTGACAGAGACCGGCGAGGCCGTCCGCATCTCCGTCCAGAACAAGGGCGAAGTGCCCCAGGCCATCCGCGAGCGTTTTTTCGAGAAGTTCGTCACCGCCGGGAAGCATAACGGCACGGGCCTGGGCACTTACTCGGCCCGGCGCATAGCCGAGTTCCACGGCGGCGGCGTCAGCCTGGACTGCTCCACGCCCGGCCAGACGTCGGTGACCGTGCTGCTGCCCAAGAATCCGCCCGCGGCAGGTGGACGCTGATGGGGACCGCGCACGCCATGCCCCGCCTGAAGGCCAGACCTGGGCAGCCCCTGCTGCCTTGCCTGCTGCTGGCCCTGTGCGCGACCCTGGGCCTGGCGGCTTCGGGCCTGTGCCAGGACGCGGGCAACGCCACTGCCGACAACATCCCGCAGGCCAACGCCAGCATTTCCGCAGCCCAGGTCCAGGAGTTCCGCTCCGCGCCGGGCGAGCCCCCGGCCGGAACCACCTGGACCGAGCCCAAGACCGGCATGGCCTTTCTCTGGGTGCCCTCGGGCTGCTTCGTCATGGGCAGCCCCGCCACCGAACCCGGCCGCAACCTGGACGAAGGGCCGCAGCACGAGGTCTGCGTATCCGGCTTCTGGCTGGGCAAGACCGAGGTCACCCAGGGCCAGTGGAAGGCCGTCACCGGCAAGAACCCCTCGCTCATCGCCAATGGCGACGACTACCCCGTGGACATGATCTCCTGGGACATGGCCAAAAGCTACGCCGCGGCGCTGGGCAAAAAGAGCGGCGGGAGCTTCCGCCTGCCCACCGAGGCCGAATGGGAATACGCCGCCCGGGCGGGCACCCTCACGCCCTACGCCTTCGGCGAGACCATCAGCCAGGAACAGGCCAGCTTCGAAAAGCGCTACAGCCTGCCCGCAGAGCGGGCCGTGACCAAGCGCTCCTCGCGCAAGTCGCGCCGCAAGGCGGTGAAGTACAAGGTCAGAACCTGGCCCAACATGCACACCAACGTGGTGGCCAGCTTCCAGCCCAACGCCTTCGGCCTGTACGACATGCACGGCAACACCTGGGAATGGTGCGAGGACGTCTACGACGCGCACTACTACGCCCGCTCCCCGCGCGTGAACCCGCTGAACACCGGCGAAGGGGTGTCGCGCGTGCTGCGCGGCGGCTCCTGGGTGACCAAGGCCTCGACCCTGCGCTCGGCCAACCGCAGCCGTGGCTGGCCCGACCTGCACACGGCCTTCTACGGGCTGCGCCTGGTGCGCCCCAGTTCCGCCGACAAGGACAAGCCCGGCCATATCTCCTCCCGTTGAGGTCCCGCTCGCCGGCACGAGCGGTCGCCTCATCCCCCGCCGCTGGCGCGCGGCCCCAGCAACAGTCCGCGCGCCAGCGGTTCTCCTCCGCACACAAGACCACACCAATGGCCAGGGCCAGCATGCCGAGACCCCAGGGGCCTTGCCCCTGCGCGCGGGCCTGAGGGCTTCGGAGGATGAGGTTCTTTTTATCTTGTGCTACAGTTGCATTCCTGCCTGCGCTAGGCAGGACTTCCCCGCCACCCCAAACACCCCGGAGATCAACAATGCAACGCACCATGAGCCAGGCCTTCGAGGCCAACCTGCTGGGCAACGCGCCACGCTGGTACAAGCTCTCCATCCTCGCCTTTCTCGTGTTGAACCCCCTGCTACTCCACACCGCCGGACCGTTCATCGCGGGCTGGGCGCTGATCCTGGAGTTCATCTTCACCCTGGCCATGGCGCTCAAATGCTACCCCCTGCCCGCTGGCGGCCTCTTGACCCTGGAGGCCGTGGCCCTGGGCATGGCCAGCCCCCAGGCCGTATACAACGAGACCCTGCACAACTTTCCGGTGATCCTGCTGTTGATGTTCATGGTGGCGGGCATCTACTTCATGCAGGACATGCTGCGCTACGTGTTCACCAAGATCCTGGTGCGCATACGCTCCAAGGTGCTCATCTCGCTCATGTTCTGCGTTGCCGGGGCCGTGCTCTCGGCCTTCCTCGACGCGCTCACCGTGGTGGCGGTGATCATCACCGTGGCCTACGGCTTCTACGACCTGTACCACCGCCACATCTCCGGCGCGGCCGAGAAACGCAACCTGCTGGAGGAGGCGGCCTTCAACCAGTCCTCCCGCGACGAACTCATGAAGTTCCGCGGCTTCTTGCGCAACATCATGATGCACGGCGCGGTGGGCACGGCTCTCGGCGGCGTGTGCACCCTGGTGGGCGAGCCCCAGAACCTGCTGGTGGGCAGCGAGATGGGCTGGAACTTCGTCCAGTTCTTCCTGCACGTGGCCCCGGTTTCCCTGCCGGTGCTGGCGGTGGGGCTTACCACCTGCGTCGTGGTGGAGCGCTTCAAGCTCTTCGGCTACGGCGTGGAGATGCCGCTGTCCGTGCGCGTGGTGCTGGTGGATGAGGCCGCCAAGCGCGACGCCAAGATGGACGAGCGCGGCAGGCTCGCCCTGCTGGTGCAGGCTGTGGCGGGCATCTGGCTGGTGGTGGCCCTGGGCTTCCACCTGGCCGAGGTGGGGCTCATCGGCCTGTCGGTGATCATCCTGCTCACGGCCTTCAACGGCGTCACCGACGAGCACCGCATCGGCAACGCCTTCAAGGAGGCCCTGCCCTTCACCGCGCTTTTGGTGGTGTTCTTCGGCGTGGTGGCCGTGATCCACGAGCAGCACCTGTTCAAGCCCATCATCGACCTGGTGCTGGCCCTCAAGGGCCGCGAGCAGTTGGCGGCCTACTACCTGGCCAACGGCCTGCTGTCCTCCATCAGCGACAACGTGTTCGTGGCCACGGTGTACATCTCCGAGACCAAGAAGGTCTTTGACGCCGGGCTCTCGGGCATGACCCGCGAGCAGTTCGAGCTTCTGGCCGTGGCCATCAACACCGGCACCAACATCCCCAGCGTGGCCACGCCCAACGGCCAGGCCGCGTTCCTGTTCCTGCTGACCTCGAGCCTGGCCCCGGTGATCCGGCTGTCCTACGGACGCATGGTGGTGCTGGCCCTGCCCTACACCATAACCATGACCCTGGCCGGACTGGTGGCCACCTGGTTCATGATCTAGCCGCAGACACGCCCCCCGGGCCGCGCATCCGAAACACGGGTGCCGGTCCGGGGGTTTTGCCGCACCTCACCTTCCCTCACCTTCTCTTTTCCTGGCCCTTTCCCTGGCCCTTTCTCTGGCACCGGCGCGCCTTTTTTCGCCGTGTCCTTGACGGCTGCCCCCCGCCTGAGTAGAAATACGTAAGGTCCGCTATTTCTGGTTGTTTAGACTTGCGTTTTTCGTCGAACACGAAGCGAGGAGGGCCAGCGCCCATGCCCCAGTTCTTGCCACAGGCCCAGCCCCGAACCCCCTGGCGTCCGATTTTCGCCCCGCCCCTTCTCCTGGCTGCCGGGCTGCTGCTCTCCGCCTGCGGCGGCGGCGGCGACAAACCCGCCGAGGCCAAGACCGTCAGCGCGCCCACGGTGCGCGTGGCCCTGTTCGACGCCCGCGAATGCCGCAGCCTGCCCGGCGAGGTGCGCTCCCAGAACAGCGTGGTGCTCGCCAGCAAGATTTCCGGCACCGTGGTCGAGGTCATGGCCGCCGAGGGCGACGTGGTGGAGAAGGGGCAAAGCATCCTGCGCATCGACGACAGCGAGCTCAAGCAGCGCGTGCAGGCCGTCCAGTCCACGGCCCAGCAGGCCGGTCTGGAGCGCCAGGCCCTCACCGCGCGCTCGGCCCTGGCCAAGGTCAACATGGAGCGCATGCAGAAGCTCTATGCCCAGCAAGCCATCAGCCAGGACGAGATGGACCGCGCGCGCACCGAATATCAGGCCCTGAAGAAGCAGGAGCAGGCCATGGCCGCCAGCGCCGCCTCCGCCGGGCACATGGGGGCCGAGGCCAAGAGCCTGCTGGGCTACAGCCTCATCACCGCGCCCTTCCGGGGCGTGCTCTCGCGCCGCTACGTGGACCAGGGGGCCTTTGTGAACGCGGGCGCGCCGCTGGCCGCCGTGGACGCCATGGACACCGCTGCTTCGGGCAAGGCCGGGGACAAGGGTGGAGACAAGAGCGGCTACGAGCTGGAGGCCCAGGCCGACGAGAGCATGCTGCCCCTGGTCAGCGTGGGCATGCAGGTGCTGGGGCTGGTGCCCTCGCTTTCGCACACGCCCTTCATCACGCGGCTGACCACCGTTGTGGGCCGGGTGGACCCGGCCACGCGCACCTTCAAGGTCCGGGCCGACTACAAGGCCCCCGCGCCAGCCCAGGCCAACGGCGCCCAGGCCAACGCGACCCAGGCCGCAGATCAGGCTTCCGCACAAGCCGCCACGCAGGCCAATCATCCCCGCGCGGGCATGTTCGGCAAGGTCTGCGTGCCCGTGGCCAAGACCAAGAAGCTGCTCATCCCGGCCAGCGCGGTGCGCCAGCGCGGCGAGCTGACCACGGCCCTGGCGGTGGACGAAAACGGCGTGCTGCGCCTGCGCCTGGTCAAGATCGGCGGGGCCTACCTCAAGGCCGAGCTGGACGGCCAGAGCTACATCGTCCAGGCCCAGAGCGAGGCCCTGACAGATGGCGCGGGCGAGCCCGGCGTCATGGTGGAGGTGCTCTCCGGCCTCACTGAAGGCGAGATCGTGGTCAACGGCGGCCCGGAAACCCTGCGCGAGGGCGACCGCCTCGCTGTGAAGCAGTAGGACCCAGGCCATGAGCGACACGCCAAACACGCCCGGCGGCCCGGAAGCCAGCGAATCCAGTCCCCTGGAATCGAAAGCCCCCGAACTGGGCCACAAGACCCAGGAATCCCCCGAAGGTGGCCCGCGCGACCACGCGCTCATGTCGCGCATCACCGCAAGTTTCGTCAATTCCAAGCTGGTGCCGCTGATCATCCTGGGCTCGCTGCTGCTCGGCGTGTTCGCCGTGCTGCGCACCCCAAGCGAGGAGGAGCCGCAGATCATCGTGCCCATGATCGACGTCATGGTGGAGATGCCCGGCGCCACGCCAAAGGAGATCGAGACCCGCGTGGTCGGGCCCATGGAGAAGCTGCTCTGGGAGATTCCTGGCGTCGAGTACGTCTACTCCCAGGCCATGGACGGCAAGGCCCTGACCATCGTGCGCTTCTATGTCG
>JAHIUD010000100.1 GCA_018817515.1 Pseudomonadota bacterium | reverse complement strand
GGTCAGGAAAAGCCCGCCCAGGCCGGGCCGGACGTAGGTTCGCGAGCAAAAGCCGAAGACCACGGCGCAGGCGCGGCCAAAAACAACGGCCCAGATGACGGCCCACCACTGGCCGTCCTTCAGCATCTCGGCAAAGAGCATGCCCTGCCCGCCCAGGGCCAGGATCAGCGCCGTCACGCCAAAGGCCCCGGAGCGGCTGTCCTTGATGATGGCCCAGAAGCGCTCCGGCTCCACATGGGCGGCGGCGCCGTCGGCCACATCGGCCAGGCCGTCCAGATGCAGCCCGCGCGTGACGTATGCCAGCAGCGCCACGGCCAGCCAGGCCTGGACCTGCGGCCTGCCGTGCAGCAGTCCCAGCGCCGCCGGGGCTGCGATGACAGCGCCGATGACCAGCCCGCACAGCGGCAGGTGGAACATCATGCGCCGCAGGTTGTCCTCGGGCAGCACGCGCGCGGGCGCCAGCCGCGAGAGGAAGCCCAGGGTGGCAAGGAAGCGGGCGGGAGCGCTCACTGGGAACTGCGCTCCATGCCCTCGGGGTACAGGATGCGCAGCGGGTCGCCGGGGCTCAAGGTCAGCCGAGAGGCGGCGGAGTCCTGGAAGGAGGCCAGCTCGTAGAAGCCCTGGCTGCCCAGCAGCAGGCCCGGCTCGCCCGGGCTGAGCTCGGCGTAGGTGCGCACCCGGCGCAGGGGCATGCTCTCGCCCGGTTCCAGGGACAGCCCGGCCACGGCGCCCGCAAAGGGGAAGCCCTGGCGCAGGGAGAGCACGCAGTTGCCGAAGTGGTCCACGTGCAGCACATGGGCCAGCACGCCGCCCTCCTCAATCTGGGGCTTGGCCCAGGTCTGGCGCAGCACGTCCTCGCGGGTCAGGGGCGTGCCCAGCGCGTCCATGGCCTCGCCGGCGGAAAGCTTGGCCGCCAGGGGCGCGAAGATGTCCCGGCCGTGGAAAGTGGCAGAGAGCCCGTAGTCCGTTGCCGCGGCCGTCAGGTCGAAGATGCTCGCCGGGGGCAGGCCGGGGGTGTCCAGCAGGAGGTCCAGCAGGCCGCCGTCCGGGGCCAGGAAGCTCTGGGATCCGGCCTGGACGCCCAGGATCCTGCGGCTGGTGCCCACGCGGGGGTCCACCACGCACATGAAGACCGTGTCCCGGGGGAAGTGCGGGGCGCTGGCGGCCAGAAAGAAGGACGCCTGGGCCGTGCCGAAGGGCTCCACCTGATGGCTGATGTCGATGAGCGGTGCGCCGGGCGCAAGCCGGATGAGCGCGGCGTGCAGCTGGCCCACGTAGGGGTCGGTGAGGCCGAAGTCGGTGAGTAGGGCGATGGCTCGCATGTCAGTACACCTTCCTTTTGGAGAAGCCCTGGCCCAGGACGTGGAAGCCTGAGCCCATGATGGTGAATGCGTCGGGGTCGATGTTGTAGATCAACTCCTCCAGGCGTTTCATTTCCAGGTTGTTCAGCATGGTCAGAACCACTTTGCGGTCCTCGCCGCTCCAGCCGCCGCGCGCGTCGAGCACAGTGGCCCCGCGCCCCAGGGTGTTCAGCACGGCCTGGACAATGGCCTCCGGGTGCTGGGAGATGACCAGGGCCATGCGCCGCTCGCTGAAGAGCGAGATGCAGGCGTCGGCCACCCAGCTGACCAGGAAGTTCATGGCCACGGAGTAGAGCACGATCTCCAGCTTCAGGAAGGCCAGCCCCAGGGCGAAGACAAGGAGGTTGAACAGGAACTCGAACTGGCCGACAGGCATGCTGTAGCGCTCGCGCACGATGACGGCCAGGATGTCCGCGCCGCCGGTGGAGCCAAGGGAGCGCAGGGCCACGCCGATGCCCGCGCCCAGCGTCACGCCGCAGGCGATGACCGCCAGCCAGGGGTCGGCCACGGGCAGGACGTAGGTGACATGGTCGATGAGCAGGCTGGTGGCGGCCATGCCATACAGGCTGTAGAGCACGAAGCGGCGGCTGACCATCTTGAGGCCCAGCAGCATGATGGGCACGTTGAGCAGGAAGAACCAGAGGCCGGCATCAAGCGCGGGCAGCTGGTAGAAGCACAACAGGGCCAGGCCCGCCACCCCGCCGGTCAAAAGCCCGTGCGGCACGGCCACGGCCTTCACGGCAAAGGCCACCATGAGGGCCCCGGCCGTGAGCAAGAGCAGGTTCCAGGGCACGGTGAAGAAGAAGCCCCGGAGGCGATGGCGCAGGCTGGAGGCGCTTTCGTTTGTCATGGGCGGCAGTGTACGGGATATGCCCGCGCAGGGGAAGTGCGCCGTAAGCGGCGTGACGATACCCAGCCTGCACCGCAGGGGGGCGGTGGGACAGGGGAAGCGCCCGGACCGGTCCCTACATGGAGTGGAGCATCCGCGAAACGCTCAGGCACTCGGCATGATAGGAGCAGTCGCCCTGGTCGCAGTAGCCTTCATTGGCCCGGCCGAAGCAGTCGAAGTGGCCTTCCTCGCGTTGCGACAGGCGCACGGCCTCGACCCGCGCCAGCATGGCCTCCTGGTTGCTCTTCTTGGCCGGAGTCTTGGCCACGGCCTTGGTCATGGCCTTTGCCGGGAGCTTGGCCGCAGCTTTTACCGGGGCCTTGGCGGCAGCTTTTGCAGGAGCTTTTGCCGGGGCCTTGACCGCCTTGGCCGGAGCCTTGGCTGTCGTTTTTGCTGGAGCCTTGGCGGCTTGCGTCTTCTTCGTGCTCATCACCGACCTCCTCAAGCGTTACGTGGTGCAAGGCGTTAGCGGAAATACAATTCATATATTATGTCTTTGACGGCACAGCGCAAGCAGAATCTGCAGCTTGTGCCAAATATGCGCTGCCGCTGGCCGCCTTGCAAATCCGCGCCGATTTCACTATCCCTGTGGCACCAACCGACCCATCTGGAGCAGAGAATGAACGTGCTAGTTGTGGGCGCCGGCGGCAGGGAACATGCCCTGTGCTGGAAGCTCAATGATTCCGCAAAGGTAGACCGCGTGCTGGCCGCGCCAGGCAATGGCGGCACCGCGCGCGAGGCCACCAACGTGGCCGTGAAGGACGATGACATCAAGGGGCTCATTGCCCTGGCCAAGGCCGAAAAGGTCGGCCTGGTGGTTGTCGGGCCCGAGGCCCCGCTGGTGCTGGGCCTGGCCGACGCCCTGGCCGCCGAGGGCATCCCCTGCTTCGGCCCCTCGGCCTATGCTGCCCAGCTTGAAGGCAGCAAGGCCTTCGCCAAGAACGTCATGCGTGCGGCTGGCGTGCCCACAGCCGACTTCGCGGTCTTTGACGATCCCGAGGCCGCGCGGGCCTATATACGCCAAAAAGGCGCTCCGCTCGTGGTCAAGGCCGACGGCCTGGCTGCGGGCAAGGGCGTGGTGGTGGCCAAGACCGTGGACGAGGCGCTGGCCGCCATCGACGACATGATGGTCGCCCAGAGCTTTGGCGCGGCGGGCGCGCGCGTGGTGGTGGAAGAGGCGCTGGCTGGCGAGGAGGCGAGCTTTCTGGCCTTCTGCGATGGCGAGAACTTTGCGCTGCTGCCTTCCGCCCAGGACCACAAGGCCGTGGGCGAGGGCGACACCGGCCCCAATACCGGCGGCATGGGCGCGTACAGCCCGGCCCCGGTGCTGCCCCAGGAGAAATACGCCGAGACCGCCGAGTTGTGCATCCGGCCCATCCTTAAGCACCTCGCCGCCGCGGGCCATCCGTTCAAGGGCGTGCTCTACGCCGGGCTGATGTTCACCGCGCGCGGCCCCATGGTGCTCGAATACAACGTGCGCTTCGGCGATCCCGAATGCCAGCCGCTTCTGATGCGCCTGGACGCCGACCTGGTGGAGATCATGTTCGCCTGCGCCGAGGGCCGCCTGACCCCGGACCTGGTGCGGGTAAGGCCCGAGACCGCCATCTGCGTGGTCCTGGCCGCGCCGGGCTACCCCGGCAGCTATCCCAAGGGCATGGCCATCACCGGGCTCGATGAAGCCGACGCCCTGCCGGGTGTCAAGGTCTTCCAGGCGGGCACGAAGGTTGAGGGCGGCAAGACCGTCACCAGCGGCGGCCGCGTGCTGGGCGTCACGGCCCTGGGGGCGACGCTCTCCGAGGCCAAGGCCAGGGCTTACGAGGCCGTGGCCAAGGTTGGCTTTGATGGCTGTTATTTCCGCCGCGACATCGGAGACAAGGGCATCGCCCGTAGCAAATAGAGCAGCAGCAAACAGCAAGGAGACGAAATCATGGCGAAGGTTGCCGTGTTCATGGGCAGCGCGTCCGACGAGGACCTGATGAAGCCCTGCACCGAAGTTCTGCAGAAGCTTGGCATTGACTATGCGTTCACCGTCACCAGCGCCCACCGCACCCCGGAGCGCACCGAGCGCCTGGTCACCGAGCTTGAGGCCGGGGGCTGCCAGGTGTTCATCTGCGCGGCGGGCATGGCCGCGCACTTGGCCGGGGCTGTGAGCGCGCGCACCACCAAGCCGGTGCTCGGCGTGCCCCTGGCTGTCACGCCCCTTGGCGGCATGGACGCGCTCTTCGCCACGGTGCAGATGCCTCCGGGCTTCCCCGTGGGCACGCTCGCGCTGGACAAGGCCGGGGCCAAGAACGCAGCCTGGCTGGCCGCCCAGATCCTGGCCCTGTCCGATCCCGCCCTGGCCGAGCGCCTGAAGGCCGAGCGCGCCGGGTTCATCAAGGCCGTTGAAGCGGGCGCGGCCAAGGTGGAGGCGGCGGATGCCGAACGGCGCGCAAAATAGCCCGCCCCAAGGGACCGGGGCCGAAGCTCCCCCCGCCGCGCGGTCTCTCACCGACACCAGGGGGCGCAGCGTCAGCTATCTGCGGCTGTCCGTCACCGACCGCTGCAACCTGCGCTGCCTGTATTGCGACAGCCGCATGCGCCAGTGGCTCAGCCACGACCAGGTGCTGCGCTACGAGGAGTTCCTGGATCTCATGGGCCTGGGTGTGCGGCTGGGCATTGGCAAGGTGCGCCTCACCGGCGGCGAGCCCTTTGCCCGCAGGGGCTTCATGGAGTTCATCGAGGCTGCGCGCGCGCGTTTTCCGGCCCTTGACCTGCGCCTGACCAGCAACGCCACCTTGATCGCCCCCTTCGCCCAGCGCCTTGCCGCTGCGGGCGTGGCGCGCATCAACATCTCGCTGGACACCCTCGACCCCGCCACCTTCGCCCGGGTCACCGGGCAGGACCTGTACGCCGAGGTGCGCCGCGGCATCGACGCCTGCCTGGCTGCGGGCATCCGCGTGAAGCTGAACGCCGTGGCCATGCGCGGGGTCAACGACGGCGAATTGGCCGGGTTCCTCGGCCTGGCGCGTGAGCTGCCCATCGACGTGCGCTTCATCGAATACATGCCCATGGGCGGCAGCGAGTGGAAGCCCGAGCAGGTCTGGCGGGCCACGGACATTCTGGCCGAGGCCAAGACCCTGGCCGAGCTCGTTCCCATCGAGCGCGACGGCGGCGATTCCGGTCCGGCGCAGATGTACGCCATCCAGGGCGGTGCCGGGCGGTTCGGGCTCATCACGCCGCTCTCCAACCATTTCTGCGGCTCCTGCAACCGTCTGCGCATCACCAGCGGCGGCGTGCTGCGCACCTGCCTGTTCTCCGACCGCGTGTACCGCCTGCGCGGGGCGCTGCGCCACCCCAAGCTCGGCCTGCCTGCAGTGGAGCGCATCCTGCGCCTGGCCAGCCAGGTCAAGCCGCTGGGCTTCGAGCTCCTGGCCGCCCGGCGCGCGGGCCAGGGCGTGTGCGGCACGGCCATGTCGGCCATCGGCGGCTAGAGATTCTCGGAGCCTTTCTCTTGCCAACGGTGAGCGGATGCTTACGTTGGAATTTATGGCAAAACCAAATCAGTCCTATAGTCTTGTGCGGCGGCTTCGGGGCATCCTTTGGGCCATGTTCCTGGTGCCCCTGCTGGCGGGCGTGGCGTTCTTCCTGCTTTACTCCAGCAGCGCCCTGCAAAAGGAAACCCACCGGGATCTGACGGCCACGCTGTCCCTGCAGCGGCAGTTCATCGAATACTGGGTGGGCGAGCGCGCCCAGGACGTGGCCTATCTGGCCAGCGACCCGCGCATGCTCACCCTTCCCCCGGACAGCCTTCGCGACATGCTCCACGGCCTGCAGCGGGCTACTCCGTTTTTTGACGACCTTGTCTACGTGGACGAGAACGGACTCACCAAGGCTGACGCCAAGCACCCGGCCGGGGTGGACGTGTCGGACCGGGAGTACTTCCAGGTGACCAGGCGCGGCCAGGGGTACGTCTCTGATGTCATCACCAGCCGCACCACCGGGGCCAAGATCATTGCGGTGGCCTCGCGGGTGCAGGATGCCGAGGGGCGCTTCCGGGGACTGGTCTTTGGCTCAGTGCGCCTGGACACCCTGCTTGACCTTTTGCAGGGCATGTACTCCAAAACCAGCAGCAGAACCTTCCTGCTTGACGCCAAGGGCGTGCTCCTCAGTCCCGCAGTCAATCCGGGCAAGCCTGATGAAAAGCCCTTGCGCAGTCTGCACGCCGGGGACGTGGTCTTTGACCGGGCCAAGGCCGGGGCCGTGTCTTCGGGCATCTACAGAAACCACAACGGCGATCGCGTTGTGGGCGCCTATAGCTGGGTGCGTGGCGAGCGCTGGCTGCTGGTGGGCGAGAAGCCTGAATCAGAGATCATGCTGCTGCACGCGGGCATCCTGGGGGTGCCGCTTCTTGGCGCGACCCTGCTCTTTCTGCTCTTCGGCCCCATGGCCCTGCGCCTGGCGCGGTCCCTGGAGGAGCCGGTGCGCCGCCTGGAGGAACACTCCCGGAAGATCGAGGGCGGCGATTTCGACGTTGAGTGCGACCCGGAGCCGACGGCGAGCGACCCCATGGAGATACGGCGGCTCAACGTGGCCTACTGCCTCATGGTTGAGCGCGTGCGCGACACCCTGGACACCCTCCGCCAGGCCAGCCTGACCGACCACCTGACCGGCTCGGCCAACCGCAAGCTATTGTTCCAGGAAGGCCCGCGCCTCATCGACGCCGACCTGCGCGCGGGCATGCCGGTGAGCCTGCTCATGCTTGATCTGGACCATTTCAAGACCGTCAACGACACCCACGGCCACGCGGCGGGAGATGCCGTGCTCACGGCCTTCGCCAGTCTACTGGAACAGCAGGTGCGCGCGTCGGACATCTTCGCCCGGGTGGGCGGGGAGGAGTTCGTCGTGCTGGCGCCCAATGCCGGCCAGGCCGCAGCCCACGAGCTGGCCGAGCGCATCCGCGTTGCGGTGGGCGCGCTTCGGGTGGGCTTTGGCGAGCAGACGTTGACCATCACGGTGAGCATCGGCACGGCGACCCTGGGCGCGGAGCCGGGCGCAAGCCGCCCTTCAGGTCAGCGCAATGGACTGGAGTCGCTCATGGCGGCGGCGGATGACGCCCTCTACGAGGCCAAAAACAACGGCCGGAACAGGGTGGAGTCGGTCTCCATCGTCCCGGTTCCGGCGCGTGGCTAAGCTGGTGGGGTTTCTCAGGGGCTGCGGGGCCCCCTGGCACGACTATGGGGGCTCGGCTAGTTGACGGGTGCTCCCTGGGAGCGGTTGCGCCCCTCCGGGGTCTTGCGCAGGCGCACCACCTGGGTGCTGAAGCTGCCCTGGCCGGGCATGCAGGTGGGGCAGCCGTCGGAGACGATCATGCACTTCGCGTCCAGGGCGCTTGCGTCGATGCCCGCCCAGGCCAGGATGTTCGTGGTGTCTCCCGAGCTCCAGAGTACAGGCTGGCCGCAGCGAGCGCATTCCACGTAGAGCAGTTCGGGGTCGAAGCGCTTTGTGTCCATGTCGACCTCCTTGTGGTGTTCCTGCCAGCAGTCTGGCCTGTTTCGCTCCTCCAAGTCAAACATAAGCTTCTGAGCATAAAGCGCAACCCCCTGCCTCTAAAATGACATGTCTGGTGACGTTGGCTACTCCTCCTTTGAACATACGTATATCTTAGTGCATAATTCTATGGATTCCAACTTTACTTCCGTCGGGCGATTTCGTATTTTCACGCTCGTAAACCGCTGAAGAACGTGCACTGTTGCACCACGCGCCCAAGCGGATGACCCCCCCCCAAGGAGGACGCGATGGACGATTTTTTGAAAGAGGCCCTTGATATAGTCAAAGCTCAGGCAACGGTGCGGACCATGACGGAGGAAGAGATCCTTTCCATGGTCAAAACCCTGCAGGCTGGTATCCGCAGCATTGGTTCGGCGGGCGCGGGCGAAGAGGAAGAGGCCAGCGCGCCTGTGGCCGATCCCAAGAAGGCCATCCGCGAGAAGAGCATCATCTGCCTGGAATCCGGCAAGAGCTTCAAGGTGTTGACCAAGCGCCACCTGGCGAAGTTCGGCCTGACCCCGGACGAGTACCGCGCGAAGTGGGGCTACGCCAAGAAGACCCCGCTTGTGTGCAAGGAGCTGCAGCGCCAGCGCCGCAACAAGATGAAGGACATGAAGCTCTGGGAAAAGCGCATCAAGAAGTAGCGCGCTGGAGTTTCGCGAAACAGAAAAGGGGCCTTGCGGCCCCTTTCTCTTTTGTCCCGGCGGGCGTGGCTAGCGCTTGCCCCGGCGTTGCAGCCAGGCGCGCAGGAGGATGGCGAAGAGGTTCATGCCCAGCACAAGTGCGATGAGCACCAGCGCGGTGCCGTACTGGATGGGCCGGGTCTTTTCGATCTCCGTGCCCGCCGTGGCCAGCACGTAGATGTGGTAGGGCAGGGCCATGACGTCGGAGAAGATCGAATTCGGCATCTTCGGCGTATAGAACACCGCCGCCGTGAACATGATGGCCGCTGTCTCGCCCGCCGCGCGGCTGATGCCCAGGATCGAGCCCGTGAGGATGCCGGGCAGGGCGCTGGGCAGCACCACCCGCCAGATGGTCTGCCATTTGGTGCCGCCAAGGGCCAGGGAGGCCTCGCGGTAGGTGGCGGGCACGCTGCGCAGGGCCTCCTCCGTGGTGCCGATGATCACCGGCAGGCAGAGCACGCCAAGGGTGAGCCAGCCAGCCAGGAGCGACACTCCCAGGCCCATGGCCGTGACGAAAAGCCCCAGCCCGAACAGGCCGAAAACCACCGAGGGCACGCCCGCGAGATTGTTCACTCCGAGGCGGATGACGCGCATGAGCCTGCCCGGCAGGGCGTACTCGTGCAGATAGATGGCGCTGGCCACGCCCAGCGGCAGGGCCACGACCATGGCGCCGACGGAGAGCAGCAGCGTGCCCACGATGCACGGCCAGACGCCGCCCTCGGTCATGTAGTTGCGCGGCGGCTGGGTCAAAAAGTCCCAGGAGATGACGGAGTAGCCGTTGGACAGCAAAAAGCCCACGATGACGGCCAGGGCCGCCGCCACGATCAATATGGCCCCGCGCAGCAGCATGAAGGCCAGCCACTGCTTGGCCTTGCGGCCGCGGTCGCGGCCCGTGGTGATGGACAGGGACTGGCGGGGCGGGGTGGGGTTGTTCAGAATAGCTTCGGCGCTCATGGTTCGTCTCGCTTGCGTTACAGGCTGGCGGAGCCGGTCTGCTGGTGCTTGTGGGAGATGTAGTCGGCCAGGACGTTGAAGAGCAGCGTCACCAGGAACAGTATCATGGCCGTGGCGAAGAGCGCGTGGTAGTGGTGGCCGCGAAAGGGCGCCTCGGCCATTTCCGCTGCGATGCTGGCGGGCATGGGCCGCACCGGGCTCCATATCGAGTCCGGGATGACCGCCGCGCCGCCCGCCACCATGAGCACCACCATGGTCTCGCCGATGGCCCGGCTCATGCCCAGGATGACGGCGGTGCCGATGCCGGAGAGCGCGGCAGGCAGGGTCACGCGCGCCAGAGTCTCCAGGTGCGTGGCGCCAAGGGCGAAGCTGGCCTCCTTGAGGTCGCGCGGCACGGCGTAGATGGCGTCCTCGCTGACGCTGGCGATGGTGGGCACGCTCATGAAGGCCAGCATGAGCGCGGCGTTGGCCAGGTTCAAGCCCACCGGAATGTCAAAAAAATCCTGGAGGAAAGGGGCCATGATGACCATGCCGAAGAAGCCGATGACCACCGAGGGCAGGCTGGCGAGCATCTCCACCACAGGCTTGACCACGGCGCGCACGCGCGGGCTGGCGATTTCGGCCAGGTAAACTGCGGTCATGACGCCGAGCGGGATGGCCAGAAGCGAGGACAAAAGCGTCACCGAGCCGCTGGCCACGATGAGCGGCAGGATGCCGTAGTCGGGCCGGGCCTCGTCCGTGGGGTACCACTCCAGGCCGAAGAGGAAGTCGTCCACGCTGACGAAGCCGAAGGTGGGCAGCCCCTCCATGAAGAGAAAGACCATGATCAGCGCCAGCACCGCCAGCGAGGTGACAGCCGTGGCCAGAAAGGCCTGCTTGATGAGTGTTTCCTTGGTGCTGCGGTGCATGCAGGCTCTCCTCGGCTCTACGTTGTGGCCCCCCGCCACCTGCCTGGCTGCGGCTGAGCCGGGCCGGGCAGGTGGCGAGGGGTGTCAAAGGAAGGATGCGTAAGCTGTCTTGGCGCGGGGAAGTGGTGCTACTTCTTGGCCTTCTTGGTGACCTTGAGGGGCACGTAGTCCACATCGGCAACGATCTTCTGGCCGGCGTCGGAGAGGATGAAGTTCACGAGCTTGGCCACGTCGCCGGTGGGCTCGCCGTTGGTGTAGAGGTAGAGGCCGCGGGAGACGGGGTAGGTGCCGTTGAGCGTGTTCTCGACGCTGCCGCCGACGCCATCAACGGTGAGGGCCTTGAGGCCCTTGTTGTCGGTGTAGGCCAGGCCCACGTAACCGATGGCCGACTTCTGCTTGGACACGGTCTGGGCCACGGCGCCGTTAGAGGCCTGCATCTGGGCGCGGGCGAAAACGCGCTCCTTCTTCAGGATGTGCTCGTTCCAGTACTCGAAGGTGCCGGAGGAGGAGTCGCGGGAGACCACGGAGATGGGGCCGGCGGCGCCGCCCACGTCCTTCCAGTCAGTGATCTTGCCGGTGTAGATGTCCTTCAACTGGGCCTGGGTCAGGTTGTTGACCGGATTGGAGGGGTGCACGATGGGGGTCAGGCAGTCATAGGCGATGACGATCTGCTTGGGGTTGACGCCTTTTTCCTTGGCCTGCTTGATCTCGGACTCCTTCATCTCGCGGCTCATCATGGCCAGGGGCGTGCTGCCGTCGATGAGGGCCTTGGCGCCGTCGCCGGAGCCCGAGGCGGAGATGGAGATGCTGACGCCTTTGTTCTTGGCCATGAAGGCTTCGACGGCCTTCTGCATGATGGGCTGGACAGTGGTGGAGCCCTTGACCGGGAGATCGCCGGCAAAGGACACGGCGGTCATGCCGAGGATGGACAGGGTGACGAGTGCGGCAGAGAGAAGACGTTTCATGGATGAGCCTCCGAAAGGGTTGATGTTCACGCTTGCACGAGGCATGATCTACCCACGCCATGTGACGGTTGTGTGACGGCCGGGAGAAAGGTGGGTGACGCAAAGTGAAGGCGCCCGGCCAAGGTTCCGGCATGATCCGTGATAGGACACCTGCGCGTGGTGCGCAAGCGGCAAATTTGACCCGTCGCCAAATCGTGCGCGCCACCTCAAGGGGACTGCCATGCAGGTCGATTATGCCATCATCGGGGCCGGGCCAACGGGTCTGGGGGCCGCGCGCAGGCTGGCTGAGCTGGGCGCCGCCAATTTCGTTGTGCTGGAAAAAAATGCCCACCCCGGCGGTCTGGCCGCTAGTTTCAAGGACCCACAGGGCTATACCTGGGACATTGGCGGGCATGTGGTGTTCTCGCACTACGAATATTTCGACAAGATGCTGGCCGAGCTTTTGGGCGCGGACCAGCTGAAACACGAGCGCCGGGCCTTCATCCGCGCCCGCG
The DNA here is from genome assembly GCA_018817515.1 of Pseudomonadota bacterium. Lineage (GTDB taxonomy): Bacteria > Desulfobacterota > Desulfovibrionia > Desulfovibrionales > Desulfovibrionaceae > Humidesulfovibrio. The sequence goes on along the minus strand of JAHIUD010000100.1, from coordinate 8,347 downwards.
GGGCCTGGGTGCCCTATCCCTTCCAGAACAACATCCGCCACCTGCCGCGCCCGGCGCGCTGGGAGTGCGTAAGCGGGCTTCTGCCCGGCAAGCGCCCGGAGAAAACGCCGCAGAACTTCCACGAGTGGATCCACTGCGTGTTCGGCGAGGGCATCGGCAACGTGTTCCTCTGGCCATACAACTTCAAGGTCTGGGCCATTCCGCCCGAGCAGATGTCGGCCTCCTGGGTGGGCGAGCGCGTGAGCATCGTGGGCCTGGAGGGCGTGCTCAAGAACATCATCCTGGAGTTGGACGAGGTGGGCTGGGGCCCCAACAACGCCTTCACCTTCCCCTCGCACGGCGGCACGGGAGAGATCTTCCGGCGCATGGCCGCGCCCCTTTCCGGCCATATTCGCTACGGCGACGGCGTGGCCAGCATCGACGCGGCAAAAAAGACCCTGACCACGGCCTCGGGCGAGACAATCACCTTTGGTGCGCTCCTCAACACCGGCCCGCTGGACCTGCTGATTACGGAGCAGCTGGCCCAGGCCCCGGACGACTGCGTGGAGGCCGCCGGGCTCCTGAAGCACAACGGGGTTTTTGTGGCGGGCGTGGGCGTGGGCGCGCGGCCGCTCCACGAGGGCAAGCGCGACAAGCGCTGCTGGATGTATTTCCCGGAGGACGACTGCCCGTTCTACCGCGTGACCAATTTCCACAACTACGCGCCCGCCAACGTGCCCGGCAGCGACACGGCCAAGGCCGCCTTTTTGTGCGAGACGAGCTTCTCCGGCCACAAGCCCGAGGACCTGTCCACGCTCATGGAGCGCACGGTGGAGGGCCTGGGCAACGTGGACCTGCTGCCCGAGGCGGCGCGGGCCAAGATCGAGAGCCGGTTTGAGCTCTCGGTTGATTACGGCTACCCCGTGCCCTGTCTGGAGCGCGACCTGGCCCTGCGCACCGTCCAGCCCTGGCTGGAAGGCCGGGAGATATACTCGCGCGGGCGCTTTGGCGGCTGGAAGTACGAGGTCGGGAACATGGATCACAGCGTCATGCAGGGCGTGGAATGGGCCGAACGCATGGTGCAGAAACAACCGGAGAAGACCTACACGTGGAAGTAAGCACCATTGACCGCCCCCTGTTCGAGAATCGTCGCGAGCGCCTCAAGGCGCTCCTTGCCGCCGAGGGTGTTCCCGCCCTTCTGGTGAGCTACCCCGCCAACCGCTATTATCTTTCCGGGTTCGAGCAGCACGACTCCCAGTGCAACGAGTCCGTGGGCTGGCTGGTGGTCACGGCCAAGGGGCCGGACGCCCTGTTCACCGACGCGCGCTTCACCGAAGCCGCCCTGCGCCTGTGGCCCGAGGAAGACCTGTGCGTCTACGGCGCGGGCAAGCACGCGGCCATGGCCGCCTTCCTCAAGGACCGGGGCGTGACAGCGCTGGGCTTCGACCCCAAGGCCATGAGCGTCTACGATCATGAGAGCCTGCGCGAGCATTTCGAGCTGACCCCGGCGGGCGGGCTGGTGGAGCGCCTTCGACTCATCAAGGAGCCCGGCGAGATCGAGCTTCTGCGCGCGGCCTGCGGCCTGAACCATCGCATCATGCGCGCACTGCCCGATGTGCTGGTGCCCGGCATGAGCGAGGCCGATGCCGCCTGGCAGATCGAGCGCCTGTTCCGCGAGGCCGGGGCCGAGGGCCTCTCCTTTCCGTCCATCGTGGGTGTGGACAAGAACGCGGCCCTGCCCCACGCCATCCCCGGCGACACCAAGATCTCCAGGGACTGCCTGGTACTGGTGGACACCGGCTGCCGTCTCTCCGGCTACTGCTCGGACCAGACGCGCACCTTCTGGGTGGGCCGCGAGCCCAGCGAGCGCTTCCAGGACACCAAGCGCCTGGTGGTCAACGCGCAGAAGGCGGCCATGGAGGTCATCAAGCCCGGCGTCAAGATGGCCGAGGCCTACCACGCCGCGCGCCGGGTCTTCGAGGAAGCGGGCGTGGCCGAGCAGTTCACGCACTCCCTTGGCCACGGCATCGGGCTGGAGACCCACGAGGGGCCGAGCCTTGCGCCGCGCACCGAGGGCGAGTTCAAGCCCGGCATGGTCATCACCGTGGAGCCCGGCCTGTACGACCCGGCCTGGGGCGGCGTGCGGTGGGAGTACATGGTGGTGGTGACGGAAGAGGGCTGTAGAGCCCTCTAACATGGCCGACGGCTGCAAGGCCCTCCAGGGCCAGTTTCTAAAAGTGTCTTTTGCCCCCTGGACATCGTCGTGAGCCGATCGAAAGCAATAAACATTCAGGCTGCGGCAACATCCCCTCGAAAACCCCGAAGGGGGCGACTCTTTCCTCGCCAGGGAACAACCATCTTTTGGAATCAGGCCCGAGAAGAAAGGATTCTGAAAACCTCCAGGGGTGTCGACGGCAATAAGGCCCAATGAAACGGGCGAAGCCCGCCCCTGAAACGGGCGCCGCCCGCGCCTGTCAGGGAGCTGGGGCTCGCCTACGTCGACGCCCGCGCAAAGCTCTGCTATCATCCGCCCGCGCCACACGGCCACGCGCAGCCTCACGCTGCCGCAACATAGTATAATCACACCAAGGAATTTGCATGACCACCGACTACCGCTTCGGCCACGTGGCCCTCATGGGGCCGCCCAACGCCGGCAAGAGCACGCTTTTGAACCACTTGCTGGGGCAGAAGCTGGCCATCGTCTCGCCCAAGCCGCAGACCACGAGAAACGCCATCAGCGGCATCCTCACCAGCGCTGCGGCCCAGGTGGTGTTCCTCGACACCCCGGGCGTGCACCGTATGGCAGGGCGCATGAACCGCATGCTGCTGGAGGCCGCCTGGGGCGCGCTGCACCAGGCCAACGCCGTGGTGCTCATCCTCGACGCCGAGCTCTACTCCAAGAAGCCGCACCTCTTCGACCGCGAGATCAAGCCCCTGGCCGACCCCGTGCAACGGGTCGAGCGGCCCCTGTTCATCGCCGTGAACAAGACCGACCGGGTGCGCCCCAAGGAGAAGCTGCTGCCGTTTCTCATGCGCGTGGGCCAAAGCTTCCCCGGCGCGGAGATATTCCCCCTGTCCGCAGCCACGGGCGACGGCGTGGACATCCTGCTCGGCGAGCTCATCAAGATCCTGCCCGTGGGCGAGGCGCGCTATCCCGAGGACCAGCTCTCCACCGCGTCCATGCGCTTCCTGGCTGCCGAGACCATCCGCGAGAAGCTCTTCCTGGAGCTGGAGCAGGAGCTGCCGTACAACACCATTGTGGAGATCGAGCAGTGGGAGGAGCCGGAACCCATTGATGGGAAAATTGATGGGAAAATTGACGGGAAGGAAGGCCCGGTGCGCATCAACGCCGCCATCCACGTGGCCCGCTCCGGGCACAAGGGCATGGTCATCGGCAAGGGCGGCCAGCTTTTGAAGAAGATCGGCACCGCCGCGCGCATCGAGCTGGAAGTCATGCTCGAACGCCCGGTGCACCTGGAACTCTGGGTGCGCGTGCGCGAGGACTGGACCGAGGACACCGCTTTCCTGCGGGAGATGGGGCTGGGGGAGTAGGCGAAGAGAATATGCTCCGCAGGCTGTGGGGCCTGAGGCCCCCCAGACCCCCCCACTTTTGCCGAAAGGGCTGTTTCAGGAGGAACCTGAAACAGCCCTTTCGGCTTTGTTGGGCCAAAACCCTGTCAACCAGGAATTGTAGTCCTTTTTACGGCCATAAACGGGTGAATTTTGTCCTGGCCCAAAAGCCCATGCTATATTCCATTGAAAGGCCATAGGAGGTCGGATATGGAAAACAGAAGCACGGACAATAGAATTTGGACGCGGGTGAGCGGGGACGGCAAGTCGGCCGCCGCCGGGATGAGCCTGGGCTCGGATGGCGGCTCGGCTAGCGGCACCAAGACCGGCGCTGGGGGGAAGCCCCAGCCGTATGGCTGGCACGGATACTACGGCGAAACGGGCGGCGGTGCATCAAACGGCCCGGTGTGCCGGGGCAAGGTCACGCTGCCCAATGAGGTGCGCGGGACAGTTGCGCCGCCTGCGCAGAAGGGCAAGGTTGTTCCGCCGCCGCCGCCAGCGCCCAGGCAGCCGCATTTGATCTACAGCCAGAGCACGGGTGAGATGGCTGGTCCCGACGGGAAGCCTCTGGCAACGGGCTACGCTGGTCGCGGTGGCGGGCAGAACAACCCGGATGCAGAGGGCATCAAGGGCGTGGGCCCTCTTCCCCAAGGCAACTGGCGGGTGGAGGAGTATAAAACCACGAAATGGCCTGACCGTTCGTACAAGCTTACTCCTGACGAAGAGACTCGCAAGCGTGTTGAGGCGCTGGGACGCGACCCTGACAGCTTTTACATCCATGCCAAGGCAAGAAATCCGGAGAGCCGGGGCCGGGAGTCATGGGGGTGTATAGCACTCGACAAGGCGGAACGGGACAAATTGAAATCATACGAAAAGAGGTGGATACGTGTGGAAAGGTAGTGTCTCGCCACTTGTTTGGCTTATGGCGTTCTGCTTTTCCGGTATGCTGGATGAGGCCCTTGCAGCAAAAGCATATGTGTACTCCCGCAATGGCGAGTATTGGTGTTCATACCCTGCGGGTACGAACCTTCCGGATGGTCGGCTTCCACCTGCTGAAGGCAAGGCGCTTTTGGAGAGGCTTTTCAACCCTGCGCACATGGTGGTAAGGGGCCTTGGCGAGACGGATAACGCCACCCTTCTGGTCGGGGATGGCACCAGGGCGGCGCTGTTCGCTGTCCTCGGCCCTGCCAAACGCCTTCCGAACGGGCACAGATGTGAATACACCTTTGGCTACGTCACGCAGCGCCCAGGCGACAGCACCGTTGCTCTGGTGGATATGGGCGACCCCTGCCTGGACAATCCCGAACACATCGCGAGTATTCTCATTGGGTTCAACGTTGCGGCCCTGCCCAAGGAGTACCGCCCGCACCTCAAGCACTTTGTCCCCTCAGCGGGCATTCACGCTGATGTCGCCACGCAGAGCGGTCTGAAGCTGGGCCTGACGCCCGCCGAAGTGGAGGTGGTGCTGGGCAAGCCGGTTTGGAAGGAGAAAAACGTCTATTACTATGCCGCGCTCAAAGATGTTCAGTTCTCACCGGCGTTCCTCATCAACCGCTGGCATTGGCCAAAGGACGTTGAGAGCAAGCCGGGGGGAGATGAGCGTATTATTATGGTATGGTTTGCAAGGGGTCGCGTGAGTTGTTTTGAGGTGCGCAAACTTTACGACCTCTAGCGCGGGGGCAGGCCTTTTGGCGGCAACAACGTGCGCGGGAAAGTAACGTCGCTCGCTCAGCCGCGCCAGTATCCCCCCATTGCCAGCACCCCCGGCAGGATGTACTCCAATAGCGGGCGCTATTGGCCCGCCCCTGGAGGTCCAATGCCGCAGCCCATCTCGCAGTCCATCTCGCAACATAGACCGCGCGTCATCATCGTCGGGGCCGGGTTCGCCGGGATTTTTGCCGCGCGCGAGCTGGCCGGGGCCGTCTGCGACGTGCTCATCATTGACCGCAGCAACGCCCACGCATTTTTGCCCCTGCTCTATCAGGTGGCCACCTCCGCCGTGGAGAGCGAGCACATCGCCGCGCCCGTGCGCGGCATCATCCGCAACATGGGGGCCCGTGCCGCCAACCTGGACTTCTGCATGGCCGAGGTGCGCAGCGTGGATTTCGACCAGCGCCTGGTGCTGGCCGAGGGCCAGGACGGCGTGAGCCTTGAGCTGCCCTACGACTACCTTTTGCTGGCGCCCGGCAGCGTCACCAACACCTTCGGCACGCCCGGGGTGGACGAGCACGCCTATTCGCTGAAGAACCTGGAGGAGGCCGTGCGCCTGCGCAATCACATCCTGCGCAGCTTCGAGGCCGCGGCCTGGATGGCCGACGAGGGGCAGCGCCAGCACAGGCTCTGTTTCGTGGTGGTGGGCGGCGGGCCCACCGGGGTGGAGCTGGCCGGGGCCATGGCCGAGCTTATGGCCGGGGCGCTGACGCGCGATTTCCCGAAGCTGGGGCTTTCCCGGCCCTGCGTGACCTTGCTTGAGGCGGGCGACGGGCTCCTGCCCGGCTTCCCGGAGTCCCTGCGGGCCTATGCGAAGCGGAAGCTTGAGAGCCTGGGCGTGGACGTGCGCGTGGGCGCGGTGGTGGAGCGCGTGACCCCCGAGGGGGCGTTCCTCAAGGATGGTGGGGCGCACCGGGCGGCCACGGTGGTCTGGACGGCCGGGGTCAAGGGCGAGCCCGTGGCGGCGCGCCTGGGGCTGGCTGTGGCGCCAAACGGCCAGGTGCTGGCGCGGCCCACCTTGCAGAGCGCGGAGCGGCCGGAGGTCTTTCTGGCGGGCGACATCTGCCGGGCGGAATACGCCGGGCGGCCGCTGCCCATGTTCGCGCCCCCGGCCATCCAGGAGGGGCGACATGCGGCGCGGGGCATTCTGCGCCTGCTGGGCGGCCGGGAGCCGCAGCCGTTCCGCTATTTCGACAAGGGCATGATGGCCACCATCGGCAAGAAGGCGGCGGTGGTGCGCCTGGGCAGGTTCTCGTTTCAGGGGCTGCCTGCCTGGCTTTTGTGGCTGGCGGTGCACCTGACCTATCTCATCGGCTTCCGCAACCGGCTCTTTGTCCTGGCCAACTGGGCCGTGGACTACTTTTGGTCCGAGCGCTGCGTGCGGCTCATCAGCCGCCGGAACCCGTTGGCTTGACCTCCGGCCTCGACCCCGGCTGGGCGAGGTCCAGGCCCAGCAGCACCACGCGGTTGCGGCCCTGGCTCTTGGCCACGTAGAGGGCCTCGTCGGCCCGGCGGATGACATCGTCGATGCTCTGGTCCTCGGCTATCACCAGGGTGCCGCCCAGACTGATGGTCACGGGCTCGGTCAGCCCGGACTGGGCGTTCAGCCTGGACTCGATCAATGCGCGGGTGCGCTCGGCGATCTCGGCCAGGCGCTGCGCATCCACTCCGTCGAGCACCATGAGGAATTCCTCGCCCCCGTAGCGGCCAAAAGTGTCGTACTGGCGCAGGGTGCCTGCGATGAGGGCGGCCAGCTCGCGCAGGACCACATCGCCCTGTTGGTGGCCAAAGCGGTCGTTGACGTCCTTGAAGTGGTCCACGTCGATCATCAGGCAGCCCAAATGGGACAGGTTTCTGCGCTGGCGGGCGAAGCCCTCGCTGAAGCGGTCCATGACCGAGGCGCGGTTGGCCACGTTGGTCAGCATGTCGATGGTGGCCATACGCCGCAACAGCGCCTGCGATTCGTCCAGGCGTTGCTGCATCTGGCGGAAGAAGTACCAAAGGGTGAGCAGCAGCAGCGCAAGGGTGAAGCCGCCCTGAGCGGCGACGACGAGGTGGTTCTTGCGCAGCGTCCTGTTCAGCTCGTCGATGTTGAAATTGACGCTGATGCCGCCGCGAACCTGGCCCACGCTGTAGCCCTGCTTGGCGTGGCAGGTCAGGCACGACTGCTCCACCATGAGCGGAGCCATGTAGCGGAATCTCGCGCCCTCGGCCTTGTCCTCCATGATGAAGGACTCCTTCCCCCCGGCCTCGAAGCTGCGCAAGGCCTGGGCCTCGAAGGCGTCCGCCGTGTTGTGCGGATTGAGTGGCCTGAGGCTGGTGATGTGGAAGGTGAATGTGTCCTTGTCGCTGGCCAGCTCGGAGATCTCCCGAGTCATGAGGGCCGGGTTCTTTTTGGTCAGCGTCTGCCCGTCTGCGGTCTTGAGGTCCGGGCTTTCCAGATACGGGTTGGACTGCATGCCTGGGCGCTTGATGACATACACCCCGCCGTGCAGGGCGTTCCACTTGCGCGTGAGCACGATGCCTCCGAAGTGCGCGCGCGCCTGGGCGATGACCTGCTCCTTGAGCAGGGTGCTGCTGCGTAGGGAAATCCCCAGGAATACGCCGGAGATGCAAAGCCCGATGATCAGGCTGGCGATGAAGAAGAAGCGCTTGAAGATCTGCCTGTCGTTTCCCATTCGTTACTCCGCGAGAAAAGTCTTTGCAGAGCGGTGGTCTCTTGTCTACATAAAACGAGAAAAGTTACTCGCAGCAACGCCGATTTGCGCGAAGGGATTTGCACAACCGAATGGCCCGGTCGGGCGTGCGTGGGGGGATTGCCACACCAGCAAGGCGGACGGAGGGGTCAGGAGTTTTTGGCCTTGCGCTTGTTCAGGTAGTCAAGGGCCAGTCCGGAGACCTGGAGCCCGAGGCTTAAGCCCAAGCCTGCCAGAGAAAGCTTGCGCCGCAAGCCGGCCCACGCCGTGTGCGTCTCCAGCAGGACCATCTGGCGGCGCAGGCCGCAACGGGTGACGAGGCGCGCCTTGGCCGCCTGAATTTCATCCAGCTCGTTGTCTAGAAACATGCCTTGTCCTTTTTCAGCTCAGCC
>JAHIUD010000099.1 GCA_018817515.1 Pseudomonadota bacterium | reverse complement strand
CGACATGATGGCGATGGGCGTGGTGTAGGAGCCGAACCAGCCCACCACGAGGATGTAGATGAGGATCATGACCACGCCGAAGGCCAGGCCCATGTCGCGGAAGACCTCATAGGTGATCTGCCACTCGCCGTCCCATTTCATGCTGTAGTCGATGCTGGAGAACGGCATGCTGGTGCGCAGGCGCGGCAGCTCGCGCTTGTCGCCAGTCTTGCCGTCGGAGGGCGAGGACTGCCACGCGCCCTGGCCCTTGGCGGCGAGCTTGTCCAGGGCCTTGTCGATGCGCGCCATGCCGTAGACCGGGCTTTCCTCGCGTCCGGCCATGTCGCCGGTGACGTAGACCACGGGCAGCATGTTCTTGTGGTAGATGTCCGGCGGGGTTTGGGCCTGCTCAAGGGAGGCCAGCTGCCCCAGGGACACGACGCTGCCGCCGCCATTTGGGAGCGTCCCGCGCACCGGGATGGCCGCAAGCTCCGTCACCGAGGCCCGGCGCGACACCGGCAGGCGCACCAGGATGGGCACGTCCTCGCGCGCGCTCACGTCGTGCAGGAGCCCGGCCTTGTCTCCGCCGATGGAGGCCGCGATGACGCGGCGCGCGCGCTCCGGGTCCACGCCGTTTTTCAGCGCCTTGTCCGTCTCCACGTTGATGCGCGTCTCGGTCCTGGGGTCGTTCATGAACCAGTCCACGTCGACCACGCTCTCGGTGGCGGCGAAGACCTCCTTGACCTGCCGGGCCACGCGCTGGCGGCCCTCGAAGGTGGGGCCGTAGATCTCGGCCACCAGGGTCTGGAGCACCGGCGGTCCGGGCGGCACCTCCACCACCTTGATGCGCGCGCCGAGCTTCCCTGCGATGGGCAGCATGGCCTGGCGGGTGCGCCCCGCGATGGTGTGGCTGGAGGCGCTGCGGCTGCCGCGCTCGGTCAGGTTCACCTGGATCTCGGCCACGTTGGGGCCTTTGCGCAGGTAGTAGTGGCGCACCAGGCCGTTGAAGGAGAAGGGCGCGGCGGTGCCGGTGTAGAGCTGGGCGTCGGTGACCTCGGGCTGGTCCAGGATGACGCGGGAGAGCTGCTCCGCCGCACTGGCCGTGGCCTCCAGCGGCGTGCCGTCGGGCATGTCGATGACCACCTCGAACTCGCTCTTGTTGTCAAAGGGCAGCATCTTCACCAGCACGGCCTTGAGCGGGAAAAGCGAGATGCTGGCCACCAGCAGGCCGCCCACGGAGAGCAGGAAGCGCCTGCGGTAGCCCGGCTCGGTGATGAGCCGGCGCATGACCTTGCGGTAGAGCTGGGTGAAGCGGTCGTCGTGCTTTTCGTGCTCGTGGGCCTGGGCTGGTTTCAGCAGGTGCAGCGAGGTCCAGGGCGTGATGATGAAGGCCACGGCCATGGACAGGAGCATGGCCACGCTGGCGCCCACCGGCATGGGCCGCATGTATGGGCCCATGAGCCCGCCCACGAAGCCCATGGGCATGATGGCCGCGATGACCGTGAAGGTGGCCAGCACCAGCGGCGCGCGCACTTCGTTGACGGCCTCGATGATGACGCGCGCAAACGGCCTGCCCTGGGAGCCTGGCAGGCGCGTGTGGCGCACGATGTTCTCCACGTCCACGATGGGGTCGTCCACCAGGATGCCGATGCAGAAAATCAGTGCGAAGAGCGTCACGCGGTTGAGCGTGTAGCCCAGGAACCAGTAAGTGGCCAGGGTCACGGCCAGGGTCACCGGCACGGCGATCATGACCACCCAGCTGGCGCGCATGCCGAGAAACAGCGCCACGATGCAGCCCACGGAGATGGCCGCGATGAAGAGGTGCTGCAACAGCTCGTCGCTCTTGTGCTTGGCCGTCTGGCCGTAGTCGCGCACCACGGTGGTGTGCAGGCTGGCCGGGATGACGCTGCCGCGCAGGGTGTCGATCTTCTTCAGGGCCTGGTCGCACAGGGTGGTGGCGTTGACCCCGGCGCGCTTGGCCACGCTCAAGGTCACCGAGGGCAGCAGGCGGCCCGGCGACTCCTTGATGCCCTTGGCCGCGGCCTTGGCCCCGGGGGCGAAGAACACGTAATCCGCAGGCTCCTCGAAGCCGTCGCGCACCTTGGCCACATCGCCCAGGTACACGGGCCTGCCCTGGTGCATGGCCACCACCACGCGGCCCACGTCGGCCGGGGTCTTGAGGAAGCTGTCCAGGCGCACGCCGAAGCTCTCGCCATTGCTGGTGAAGGCCCCGCTCTGGGCGGCCTGGTTCTGGGCGCGCAGGGCGTCGGCCACGTCCAGGGCGTCAAGGCCAAGGGCCCGCAGCCGGTCCGGGTCGGCGTCCACGGTGATGCTGCGGGTGCGCCCGCCGGTGAGGGTGACCTCGCTGACGCCGGGCAGGGTGCGCACGACTTCCGCCGCCTCCGCCGCCACCTGGCGCAAGCTGCGGCCGTCGAAGCCGTCGCCGTAGAAGCTCACGGCCAGCACCGGCACGTCGTCGATGCTGCGCGGCTT
>JAHIUD010000098.1 GCA_018817515.1 Pseudomonadota bacterium | reverse complement strand
GGAGAAGCTGCTGGCGCTGTTTGAGATCACCCGCCAGCATTCGACGGCTGTGGCCCTCGCTGTAAGCATCCGCCTGGCCCAGGGACGGCCCAGGCGGGCCAGGGAGCTGGCGCGGCTGGCAATCCAGCAGAATCCGACGTGCCCCGGCCTGTACGACTGGGCGGCGAAGGCCTACGAGGCCTGCGGCGACGAGCGCATGGCCCGCGCCTTCAAGGGCCAGGCCAGGCTGCTGCGCGAGCACCGCGACGCCGTCTTGTCCGGCGCGGACCTTGAGCGGCTGGACCCCATGGAGCACGCCTACAGAAAGCTGTTTCCCGGCGGTGTGGACGGCTCTGCGGCTGGTACAGGTCCGGCGGGGCGATGACCCCGGAGGTCCTCTTTTCCGTCCTGCGCGAGCTGGGCGTGCTCTTCGAGGCCCCTGGCGCCAGCAACATCACGGACCAGCAGGAGCCGCAGGCCCAGGCCGTTGACCATGTCCCGCACGCGCATACGCCGCTGTGGGCCTATGAGCACCCATACTACGAATATCCCTTTGCCGAGCAGGGGCAGGACCGGGTTTTTGAGCTGTTGCCGCCGGACCTGGGGCTGGACGAGGTGCTGGCCAAGACGCGGCTGGTGGTTTTCCTGGGCGCGGCGGACACACCGACGTTCCGCCGCTGCCTGGAGAAGCCCGACACGTTCCTGCTCATCCTGGAGCCCGATGCCCGGCGCCTGGCCCGGTTCGCCGCCAGCGTTCCCGCAGCCCGGCTGGCCCGGCGCGCGCTGATCCTGCTCGGCGACCCGGACGCCTTCCGCCCGCCGGTGTCGGACCTGCTGCCGCCAGCGCTTTTCGCCCTGGGCTTTCCGGTGTTTCTGGGCCTGCCGGAGTTCGCCGCCACGGAGCAGGCGGCCCGGCTGGTGGAGCTGGTGGAGATTTTGTTCTACCGCCATCGGGTGTACGTCCTCAGCGGGCAGGCCAATTTCCACAGCCTGCCCATCCGTCCGCTGACGCGCGGGCTGTTCTTCGACCAGCAGCAGCACGCCTACGTCAATGCCGTGGAGTGCCTGCGCTGGCCGGACATCCAGCACCTGCGGCGGGCCTTTCGGGGCGAGACGGCGGTGCTGGTGGCCGCCGGGCCGGACCTGGCCGAGCGCCTGGACTATCTGCGCTCTGTGCGCGAGCGGGCGGTGGTCATCGCCGTGAACAACGCGCTCAAGCCCATGGTGGCGGCCGGGGTGCGGCCGCATTTCGTGGTGGCCAACGACACCTCCGTGCACACCGGGCGCTCCTGGGAGGGCCTGGGGCGGCTGCCCGACGTGTCCCTGGTGGGCCACTGCCTGACGGACCTGGGCGGGCAGGTGTTCGGGCGCAAGTACATTTTCGGCACGTACATGGAGGAGCTCTTCGGCAAGCGCCAGGACCTCCGGCTGCACGGCTCGGTGATCACCGCAGCCTTCTCCCTGGCGCGGCTCATGGGCTGCGCGCGCTGCGTGTTCGTGGGGGCGCAGCTCTGCTCGCCGGACCCTTGGAAGCTCGGCTATTCGCGTGGGAGCATTCATGAGTCCCGGGACGAGTCCCGGCCCGAGCAAGGGCAAGAGCCCGTGCCCGCGCGCCCGCTCATAAACGCCTGGCCGCAGTTGGTGCCGGTCACCGCCCAGGGGGGGCAGACGCTTTACACCACGCTCAACTTTCTGGACGCGGCGCACTGGCTGCGCGACGAGATACGCATTTCGGGCATCCCGTGCGTCAACATCACGCCGGAGAGCATCATTGCCGGGCCCGGGGTGGAATATGCGCCGGACTATCCGGTGCAGGAGACGGGGCGGCTGGGCCAGTGCCTGGCGGGCGCTGCGGCGCTGCGGCCCCGCGACATCCCCCGCGAGCCCGTGCGGGCCTACCTGCAACGCGACCTGGGACTTTGGCGCTCCGTGTCTGCGGCGGTGGAGGGCATCCTGGACAGGCAGGGGGCGGAATTTCTGGCCGCCGCCTCGAAGACCCTGGAGCAATTCGACCAGGGCAGCGTGACCTATTTGGTGCAGCGGTTCGAGGCCTTCGACAACCAGCGCTTCCACGCGGCGGTGTTCGGGCCCGGGCCGGAGGCGGAGAAGCTCTGGGGCCTGCGCTACTATCTGGAGCATGTGCTGCGCATGGCCCGGCACTTTGCCGGGGTGCTGGCGGAACAGTTGGAGCGCCTGGGCTGAACCCCGGCGCCGCCGCAGATCCTTCCTGAAGTCGCCCTAGCCCAGCGGCAGCTCCACCACGAAGATCGAGCCCGTGGGCTTGGCCGCCTCCACGCGCACCGCGCCCTTGTGGTCGGTGACGATGGAGCGCACGATGGTCAGCCCCAGGCCCGTGCCGGACTTCTTGCGCGAGTAGTAAGGCTCGAACATGCGCGCGCGCTCCTCCTGGCTGAAGCCGGGCCCGTTGTCGGCCACGGTCACCCGCACCCGTCCGCTTGCGGCCTGCAATTCGGCGCGCACGGCCACTGTGCCGTCCTCGCGTCCTTCCAGGGCCTCGGCGGCGTTGGTCAAGAGGTTCATGAAGACCTTGCGCAGGCCCTCGGCGTCGAAGGGGAAGCTCGGCAGCGCCGGGTCCGGGGTCAGGGTCCAGGCGATGTCCCGATGGGCCGTGGCAAAGGTGCCCACAACCTCTTCCAGCAGCGCGCTCAAGTCGGCGTTGCGCATGTCCGGCTCGGGCAGCTTGGCGTAGTTCGAGAACTCGGCCACCAGCTGCTGCAGACGCTCCACCTCGCGCACGATGAGCTGGCCGCACTCGTTGAAGGAGGGGTCGGCGTTCTCCGGTCCGAACTTGCGCAGCAGGCGCTGGGCCGAGAGCTTGATGGGCGTCAGCGGGTTCTTGATCTCATGGGCGATCCTCTGGGCCACCTCGCGCCAGGCGGCCAGGCGCTGCATCTTCTCAAGCTCGGTGATGTCCTCGAACACGGCCACCAGGCCCGTGCCCTCGGCCTGCCCGGCCTGTCCATGACCGGAGGCCAGTCCCACCACGTTGACCAGGAAGCGGGCGCTGCGACCCTGCAGGGGCAGGTCGATCTGCCTGGTCCACTGAGCCGCGGGGTTCTTGGCGATCTGGACCAGGGCCTCCTTCAGCAGCTCGGAAAAATCGCCCTGCACCAGGTGCTGGGCCTTGAGCCCCAGGATCTGCTCGGCGCGGATGCCGAGCATGGCCTCGGCGGCCTTGTTCACGGTGCCGATGCGGCCAAAGGCGTCGGTGGAGACGACCCCGGAGGTGATGTTGTCGAGCACGGCCTCGATGTAGCGGCCCCGTCGCTCCAGCTCCTCATACTGCTGGGCCATGCGCTCGTTGGCGTTCATCAGGCGCGCCTGCCCGGCCTCCAGGTCCTCGGCCATGTGGTTGAAGGAGCGCACCAGGCTTCCCAGCTCGTCGTCGCCCGCGTCGTCCAGGCGCACGGAGAGGTCGCCCTTGGCGATGCGCTCCGTGCCGAGCGCCATGGCCTGCACCGGCGCGCTGATTTCCTTGGCCAGACGGAAGCCGAACCACGAGGCCCCGAGCACGATCAAGAGGCTCATGACGCCAAGGGTCAGGTAGAGGTTCATCTTCCAGGGATATTTGAGCTTGCGGAGCTTCTTGTACTCGTCCAGGCCGCGCACCACCTGGTCGAGCTTGTACATCAGCCCGCTGCCGATGCTCTCGCCCAGCACCAGAAAACCGGTCTTGCCCTCGTCCACGGGCAGGATGCCGATGATGAGATCGTTGCCCGCGCTTGAGAGCACCACCGAGATGTAGTGCGGATTCTTCTTCAGGCTCTCCAGGTCGATCTTGCCCCTGGCCTCGCTCCAGATGCGGTCGAAAACCTGCGGAGGGTGCTTGTTCTGGTCGCGGCCCTCGGGCGTGATGACCCCGATGAGGGCCAGACCGTACTCCCGCTGGGAATCCACCAGGTGGGCGTCCATGGCCTTGCCGCCCCAGGTCAGGTGGTTGTCCGCCACCTGGGCCAGGACCTCCCGGCCGCGCTGTTCCACCCGCGCCTGGGCGGACTGGTAGAAGGCCCGGCCGATCTCCAGGGACTGCTCCATGGAGTCCTCCACCTGGGTCTTGAACCAGTAGTCCACGCTGGTCTGCACGAACTTGGCCGAGACGTAGAACATGAGCGCCACGGGCACCAGCGACAGGAAGATGAAGGCCAGCACCAGGCGCGAGCGCAGACGCGAGCCGAGCACATTGCGGCGGCGCTCCAGCACGAGCTTGACCCCGTTGCGGGCGACCACGAAGAGCACCACCAGCAGCAGGATGAAGTTCAGGTTGAACAGGCCGAGGAAGAGGTAGGAGTTGACGCCCAGGAGCTTGAGCTCCACCCAGGTCAGCACCACGATGAGCAGCACGCCGATGAGCGCGATGACCACCTCGCGCTTGCGCCGGGCCCGTTCGCGGGCATCCTGCGTCATGTGCTGGCTGGGCGCCTGGCCTGGCGCCTGGTCTGGTGGCTGATCTGGCGCGGGTCCTGGTGCGGGTCCGGGGCTTTGTGCGGGGGCCTGGTCCATGTGCTCAGCGCCCCGGCGTTAGTACTTGAAGTGCAGCTGGTATGTGGCCGATGGCGCCACATCCCAGGCCCAGAAGAACAGGGTGCGCTTGAACCAGTTGGGGATGTCCGTCTGTTGGAGGCGGATGTCCAGCGTCAGGGTGTATTCCTGGTCGCGCTCCAGCAACTGCCAGGAGCCCATGTCGAGCGTCAGCCCGCCCCAGCCCTCGCGCAGCAGGTCGTTTAAGCCCGCGTTCTTCAGGGGGGCCTCGCGGCCCGGCAGCTGAAGCGAGTATTCCTTGGTCAGGGAGTCGTACTTGAGGCGGCTCGTCAGCTCGGCCGCGGCGATCTGCGGGCTGCCGAACAGTCCGCTCTTCTTGTTGAGCTTGGCCTTGCAGGACAGCGCCAGGGAGCCGCCGTTCCGGAGCCCCTCGGCCAGCATCGCCACGTCGTCCGCCGTCACGCCGAAGTGCGCCGTGAGGCTGCCCGCCTTGTTGTCCACCACGAGGTTGGAAAGCACCAGGGACTGCGCCTGCGCGGTCGTGGCCCACAGGGTCATGGCCGTTGCAAGGGCCAGGGCGTAGACCGCTGTGGCGGCCGGGGATGGGCGGCGGGTGCGCTGCATGGGCGGCGTTGTCCAGGGTCAGATGTTGGCGCATGGCAAAAGCACAAAGAGCCCGCGCACACGACCGAATAGCATTCGCCCCGGCGATGTGCAAGGCCGGACGCGGCTCCCTGCCCTTGGCAGACCTGATTTCCCGGAAGGTTCCCTAGCGCTTTTGGGGGCGCGGGCCGAAAATGGACGTGCCCACCCGAATGATGGTCGCGCCTTCTTCGATGGCGGCCTCGAAATCGCCGGTCATGCCCATGGAAAGATGCGGCAAAGCCACGCCCAGGCTGGCCGACAGCTCGTCGCGCAGTTCGCGCAGGCGGGTGAAATAGAGCCTCGCCTCTTCGGGCGCGTCGAACATCGGCGGCAGGCACATGAGCCCCTGCAGATCCAGGCCGACGCCGTCCTCCCGCAGGGACATCACCAGCTCGGCCAGGCCCGGCAGCTCGGCCTCGTCCACCCCGGCCTTCTGCTCCTCGCCCATGTTGACCTCGATGAGCACGCTCTGCAAAACGCCCTGATCCGCCGCGCGCCGCGCCAGCTCCACGGCCAGCTTCTCGCTGTCCACGCTGTGCACCAGCACGAAACGGCCAGCCACCGCCTTCGCCTTCTTGGTCTGCAGCCCGCCCACAAAATGCCAAAGAACGTCCTCGCCCATCAGCTCGTCCTGCTTGAGCAGCGCCTCCTGGACATACGACTCCGCGAACTCGCGCTGGCCGGCATTGGCCAAGGCCAAAACATCGCTGGCCGGGTGGAACTTGCTCACCGCCACCAGACGCACGCTTTCAGGGTCGCGGCCAGCGCGCGCACAAGCCTTGGCCATGCGGGAACGTACGGCGGCCAAGTTGGCGGCAAGCTTCTGGGCGCGAGCAGGATTGATGATGAATGCCATGGGGGTCTGCCTACGCCAAAACACCGAAGGAGGGAAGAGTCGGGGCGCCGCCCCGGCACCCCGCCGGGGGCCTGGGCCGGGGTGGCGCGGGCAGAGGCCTCTACCGGTCTTGGCCGCTTGTCTATCGGGGTTCATGCTGGTACATGCTTGGACGATGATGGATGCAGCAGCCACGCTGTCCAAAGTGGACCTTTTGAACCTGACGCGCTCGGAGCTTGAGGCGTTTGTGGTGGGCGAGTTGCGTCTGCCGCGTTTTCGCGCGGACCAGCTTTGGCATTGGCTGTGGCAGCGCGGGGTGCGGGATTTCGCGGCCATGACCAACCTCTCCAAGGACCTGAAGGCGAAGCTGGCGGAGCGCGCGAGGATCTCCTGGCCCGGGGTGGACGTGGCCCGCACCAGCCGCGACGGCACCATCAAGCTGTTGCTGCGCCTGGCCGACGGCGAACGCATCGAGACGGTGCTCATCCCCATGGCCCAGCACTACACCCAGTGTTTGTCCACCCAGGTGGGCTGCGCCATGGCCTGCTCCTTCTGCTCCACCGGCGAGCTCGGCCTGACGCGCAACATGAGCATGGGCGAAATTCTGGGTCAGATCATGGTGGGCCGGGAGCATTTGGCCCAAGCCGGGCTGCCCACGGTGCGCAACCTCGTGTTCATGGGCATGGGCGAGCCGCTGATGAATCTGGGCGAGCTGTTGCGCAGCCTGGAGACCCTGGGCAGCGCCGAGGGCATCTCCATCGCCTCGCGCCGGGCCACGGTGAGCAGCGTGGGCATTCCGCAGGCGCTGAAGATTCTGGGCGATTCCGGCCTGGCCGTGCCCGCCATTTCGCTGCACGCGCCGACCCAGGAGCTGCGCGAACAGCTCATGCCCAAGGCCGCGCGCGTGCCTCTGGACGAGCTTCTGGCGGCGCTGGACAGCTATCCGCTGAAGTCGCGCGAGCGCGTGACCTACGAGTACATCATGCTCGGCGGGGTGAACGATTCCCTGGTCCACGCCAAGCAGTTGGTGAAGCTTTTGGGGCAGCGGCGCTGCAAGGTCAATCTCATAGGCTACAACCCGCCGCCCCCGGAAGTGAGTCCGAATCCACCCTACCGCGCGCCGGAGCCGGGCGTGGTGCTGGCCTTTGAGGAATACCTGCGCAGCAAGCGCATCACCACCTTCATCCGCCGCAGCATGGGCCAGGACATCGCTGCGGCGTGCGGCCAGTTGAAGCTTCTGGCCGGACCGGAAGAAGTGGCGTAGTATGGACGGAAGGAAGGGCCGGGGAAAGGCTCCGGGGAAGGGCGGTCGGCGTGGCTTTGAAAAAGAGCTTGCCAGGACCGCGCCAATTTTATAGTAGCCAGCCCTTCCAAAAAAATATATGCCGTCTCTCGTCGGGGCACCGACGCTATCATTAGCCCAGGAGGGTCACCACATGGCCAATCATCCCATGGTTCCCACCCACGCGTTCTTCACCAAAGGCGTGGGCGTCCACAAAAACAAGCTGCAATCCTTCGAGCTGGCGCTGCGCGAGGCCGGCATCGAAAAACAGAATCTTGTGTACGTTTCGAGTATCTATCCGCCCAATTGCGAGCTGGTGAGCCTGGAGGAGGGCGTCAAGGCCCTGCACCCCGGCCAGATCACCTTCTGCGTCATGGCCCGCAACCAGACCAACGAGAAGGGCCGCCTGGTGGGCAGCGCCTGCGGCATGGCCATCCCGGCCGACAAGCAGCACTACGGCTACATCTCCGAGCACCACAGCTTCGGCGAGGAGGAGAAGGAACTGGGCGATTTCGCCGAGGACCTGGCCTCCACCATGCTGGCCACCACGCTTGGCGTGGATTTCGACCCGGAGATCGGCTATGACGAGCGCCGCGAGGTCTACCTCATGAGCGGCAAGATCATCGACTCCATCTCTGCCCCGGTTTCCGCCATCGGCACCGGAAACATGTGGACCACCACCGTGTCTGCGGTCGTTTTCATCTTCTAGACCACAGGCCTGAACAGAACCCAAGGCCGGGCCTTCCGTTCCGCACCCGGGAGCGGAAGGCCCGTCTTTTTAAGGAAGCTCCCATGTCCACCAAGCGCATCCTGCACGACGGCGTCAAGGACAAGCTCACCGCCCTTTCCACCCTTGACCCGGACAAGATCAGCGACTTCGACGAGCTCTTGACCGCCATGGGCCGCACGGCATTTGGCGGCCGCTGCCTGGGCGAAGCCCTGGACGTGCTGCAGGCCATGGTGGAGGACCCCGACTGCGTGGTGGTGGGCACCTTCTCCGGCGCCATGACCGTGGCCAAGCAGAGCAAGCTGTTGATCAAGATGATCGACGAGGGCTGGCTCGACGTGGTGGTCTCCACCGGCGCGCTCATGGCCCACGGCTTCATCGAGTCCATCGGGCTCAAGCATTTCAAGTACGAGCCCGCGCGCATGAACGACAAGTCCCTGTTCGACGCCGGGTACAACCGCGTCTACGACACGCTGGAGCCTGAGGCCAACTTCGCCCAGGCCGAGCTGGTGGTCCGCGAGGTCATGCACCAGCTCATGGACGTGGAAAAGGTCACGCACCTGTCCAGCGAGCTCATCTGCAAGGCCATCGGCAAGCATCTGAGCGAGAAGTACAACGGCCCCGGCATCCTGAAGAGCGCCTACAAGAAGGGCGTGCCTGTCTACATCCCGGCCTTCACGGACTCGGAGCTGGCCCTGGACGTGGCCTGTTCCATCCTGGCCAAGGATTTCGGCCACCTCCTGGGCGAGAAGGGCCCCGAGGCCCTGCCCTTCCAGTTCAACCCGTTCCTGGACCTCTTCAGCTATTCCAGGAAGATGTTCGGCGCCAAGAAGATGGCCATCTTCACCATCGGCGGCGGGGTGCCGCGCAACTGGGCGCAGCAGATCGGCCCGTTCTTCGACGTCATGGGCGAGCGCCTGGAGCGCGACCTGCCCGAGCGCCGCTTCACCTACGCCATCCGCATCTGCCCGGAGCCCGTGCACTGGGGCGGCCTGTCCGGCTGCACCTACCAGGAGGGCATCTCCTGGGGCAAGTTCGTGCCCCCGGCCGAGGGCGGCCAGTTCGCCGAGGTCCACTCCGACGCCACCGTGGTCTGGCCCCTGCTCATCAAGGGTCTGCAGGACCGCCTGGCCAAGAAGGCCAAGGCCAAGCCGGCGGCCAAGACTACAGCCAAGGCGAAGAAGTAGGGCGGGCCATGAGCGCGGCCCGGAGCCCTGAGCCAAGGGACGTCCGCCTGCCAGCGGAGTGGGAGCCCCACGCCGCCACCTGGATCACCTGGCCGCAGAACCCGCGCGACTGGCCGGGCAAGTTCCAGCCCATGCCCTGGGCCTTTGCCGAGATCATCCGCAAGATAGCCAATGCCGAGAGTGGCGAGCGCGTGCGCGTGCTCGTGGGCTCGGCCGAGGTGCTGCACCGCGCCAGCGGCCAGTTGGCCAAGGCTCATGTGGACCTCTCGCGCGTCGATTTCCTCGTCATCCCCACGAATCGCGGCTGGATGCGTGACTGCGGCCCCTGCTTCATCGAACGGACAGGCGAGAAGGACGGCGGGCTGGCCATCGCTGGCTTTGGTTTCGACGCCTGGAGCAAGTACCCGGATTTCGAACTGGACGCCGAGGTGCCGCAGACCGTGGCCCGGCTCACCGGCCTGCCGCTTGAGGCCGTAGAGCACAAGGGCAGGCAAGTGGTTTTCGAGGGCGGCGCGCTGGACATCAACGGGCGCGGCACCCTGGTGACCACTGAGGAATGCTGCCTGCACCCCGACATCCAGGTGCGCAACCCCGGCTTTGAGCACGCCGACTATGAGGCCGTGTTCGCAAGCGCGCTCGGCGTCACCAACACCCTCTGGCTGGCCAATGGCATCGCGGGCGACGATACCCACGGCCACGTGGACGACTTCTGCCGCTTCGTGAACCCGACGACTTTGGTGCTTTGCGAGGAGAAGGACGCAGGAGACGCCAACCACGCCATCCTGGAGGAGAACCGCGAACGCCTGGAAACGGCCCGGCTGGAGGACGGCAAGAGGCCCGAAGTCATCCGCCTGCCCATGCCCGCGCCGCTCTACTTCGACGGGCTGCGCCTGCCCGCCAGCTACGCCAACTTTCTCATCACCGATGCCGCGGTGCTGGTGCCCACCTTCAACGACGTGAACGACCGCCTGGCGCTGGGTATCCTGTCGGAGATCTTCTCCGGCAAGCATGGGCGGCCCGTGGTCGGCATCCACGCCGTGGACCTGGTCTGGGGCCTGGGCACCATCCACTGCCTGACCCGGCAGGAGCCGCGGGGCTAGTCCTCTTTTTCCCTACTCCTCTTCTTCCAGCGGCAGCACCAGATAGAAGTTGTTGCCCAACTCCTGCGGCTCGTAGCCGACGATCCCGCCGTGCAGCTCCACCACCTGGTGCACGAAGGCCAGGCCCTGGCCCGTGCCGTGCTCGCGCTGGGTGGTGGCGGAGCGGAAGCCGGGCTTGAACAGCCCCTCGCGTTCCGTCTCGGGTATGGGGGTCCCGGTGGTGAAGACGTTGAGCTTCACGCCTGTCCGGCCCTGGTGGAAGGCGTTCGGCAGGATGTCCCAGCCGTAGGCCATGAACTTCAGCGGCAGCCCGTCGGGCCCGGTGACTGTGCGCGTGTACTTCACCGCGTTGGAGAACAGGTTGGCGTACACCTGGGCGATGAGGCCCAGGTCGGCCATGAGGAGCACTGGCTCGTCGGGGATGCCGCCCATGGACAGGTCGATGGCGATGCCCCGGTCCTCCATGCGCGGGCGGTAGCGCTCCACCTGCGGGGCCACCACCTGCTTGAACAGGTTCACGCGGCGTTTCTCCAGCACGTAGCGGCCTTCCTGGAAATGCCGCCGCCGCAGCAGGGTTTCCAGGAACAGGCTGGTCTGCGCGTAGTGGCTGCTGATCTCCGCGTACTGGTCGGACAGCCGCGCCTGGAGGAAGTTCAGGCTGGCGGTGAAGTCCGCCGGGGTCTCGGCCGGGGCCTCGGCCACGCAGCGTGCCAGGGCGCCGATGGTCGCGTTCAGGCGGTTGAAGAAGAGCTTGAAGACCATGTTCGGCACGATGACGTTGTGGCCGATGTCCTCCACCAGGCTCTGGATGAAGGACAGGTGCTCGCGGTTCTTGGAGAGCGCCAGGCGGTTGTGCAGCTGGAAGCCGATGCGCCCGGCGTATTTCTCGAAATACAGTTGCTTGTGGCGCGACAGCCCGGCACCCCCCGTCACCTCCAGCCAGCCCATGATATTGTCGGGCACCTCGAAGCCCAGCACGTCTGCGGTGTCCTTGCGGCCGTGGATCGGGGCGTAGAAGTTAGCGCCGCGCACGGCCGGGTGCGGGGGCGGCTCGACATCCGGCAGGGCGGCGGGCAGCGTGAGGCAGCGCGCCAGCTTCCAGGCCTTGGGCCCGGTGCGCAGGTACAGGCGGCAGTCCTGGTCGAAGAAGACCATGGGCAGCTGTATGCACAGGCTCAGGAAGTCGCGGCGCGTATCGAATTCCATGGACAGCTCGAAGAACACGGTGAGCATGCGCAGCTCATCTGCGCTGAAACCATAGCCCTCGGCGGCGGTGAGCTTCTCAAGGGCGCGGCGGACCAGGGCCTCGCGGCGCACCGGGTCGTTCTCCACGCACTGGGCCGGGTCTGGCGGCAGCGGCGGCACGGGGGCCTGCGCGGTCTCTTCTTCCGGTCGGGCGCCTGCCTGCAGTGCACTGTCTTCGCTTTTCATGTTCTCCTCGGGTCAGACTGTTGCGGCTCGGACGTCTGAAACGCCAAGCACCACCCGCTCCACATCCAGGCCGCGCACGGCCTCCCCGTCCGGGGCCAGGTCCCAGATCCAGCTCTCGCCGGTCAGACCGGGCTGCACTCCGAAAAGCAGATCCGCCTCGTAGTTGACCACCCCCTGGCGCAAGCCGCGTTCGGTCACGTCGGTGACCAGGCAGGCCGGGCAGCCCAGCGCCTTGAGTCCGTCCAGGTGCTGGCGCACCAGCTCTGCGGCGAGCTTTGCTCGGCGCTCCTGCTTCATGCCTGGCGCCATGTCCGGCGCTCTCTCCGGCTTCAGCGCGTCCAGGGCGAACAGCGGCAGTTGCGAGAGCAGGTTCGCCGAGTACGCGAAATCAAGCTCCGGCAGGTCTGCTGCCACCTGGGCCAAACCAGAGGCCGCGTCCGGAACGACGTCGGGCCGTTGGCCCAGCCTCCCGGTGAGGTCCACCTCCAGGGTCTGCACATTGCCCAGGCGGGCGGCCCTGGCGCGGACTTCGGGCACAAAAGCCATATCGGCCAGCACCACTGTTTGAAACAGGGCAGAGAGCTCGTCAAGAGGCACATCCAGCAGCAGGCCCGGCCCCATGACCAGGGCTGTGCGCCGGGCCTGCTCCGGGCAGGCGCGGGCCGAGGCCAGGGCAAGGGCCTTCGCACGCGTCAGGTGCGGCTGCCAGACCGCGCTGTGGCGCTTGTGGCGTGCCCAGATGGCCACCTGCTGGGCCAGGTGCCCGTAGGGGTCGCTCTGGCCGCGCAGGCGCGCTGCGGCGTATTTGAGGGCCTCGGCCAGCATGGTGGCTAGACCGTGACCTCGCTGAATTTTTCCGGCACGGCGTGGCACACGGGGCAGCGGCCCGGCGCATCGCCCATATGGACGTGCCCGCAGATGACGCAGACATGGTAGCGCATGTCGGCGCCGGCCTGGTCGGGGGCCTTGTGCGCGAGGCCGGGCAGGGCCAGGTGGCTTTGCACGGCGCGGGCCATCTGGGTCAGAAGCGAGCCAGCGGCCCTGTCCGTGTCGGCCTCGGACTGCAGGGTCCAGCCCAGGGCGTAGACGGCCATCTCGCGGGCCTCCTGCAGGGCCAGGGCCAGATTTTCGGCGCTGGTGCCGATGCGCCCGCGCAGGAAGGTCAGGGCTTTCTTGGCGTGGACCTCCTGGGCTTCGGCCAGGGCGCGCAGGGTCAGGGCCGCGTCCGGCTGGCCGTCCTGGGTGGCCTTGCTCGCGCGCACGCGATTTTTTGCGGCGGCCAGGGACTGGTGCACAAAGGCCTGGGTCAACGGGGTCATGTCCGAGGGCATGGGAACTCCTTGGTGGCTTGCGGTTCAGGGGGTCAGGGCCTGCTCAACGGCATCGAGCATCTCGGCTCTGGTGAAGGGCTTGCGCAGGATGCAGCGTGCGCCCAGGCGGCGGGCCATGTCCAGGTATACTTCCGGCTCGATCCGCCCGCCTCCGCTCATGATCAGCGCGCGCGCGCCGGGGAGCATGCGCCGGAGCTTCAGCAGCACCTCGAAGCCGTCCACCCCGGGCATGACCACGTCGGTGATGACGAGGTCCGGGGCGCCCAGCGTCAGGTATTCCACGGCCTGCCGCCCGCCTGCGGCGGGAATGGCCTCGTAGCCGCTGGCCGTGAGCGTGCGGCAGAGCATGTCGCGCACATCCGCGTCGTCGTCAACGACAAGAATCCTATGCGGCATCGCAACCCCCCCGGGTGTTTGAGAGCGCCTGGCGCACCACGCGTGCCAGCTCGCTGGTGGAGAAGGGCTTGGACAGAAGCCAGGCTTCGCCAAGGGCCTGGAGCCGGTCGGGGGGGATGACCATGCTCAAGCCGGTGCACAAGACGATGGGCAGGTCCGGGCGCACTTCGCGCAGGCGCGCGGCCAGCTGGAGGCCGCTCAGCCTGGGCATGCTCTGGTCGGTGAGGACGAGGTCGAAGGCCTGGGGGCTGGCCAGAAATTCCGTGAGCGCGGCCTCGGGCAGGTTGTGGGCGGCCACCTGATACCCCAGAGGCTCCAGGGTCTGGCGAACCAGGTCGAGCAGTTCGGTCTCGTCGTCCACCAGGAGGATGCGCTCGTGGCCCTTGGGGTGGTCCGAAAGGGGCGCGGGCGGAGGACTGGGGCAGGCCTGGGCCGTGGGCAGCAGCACCGTCAGGCGCGCGCCGCAGCCGGGCTCGCTCTCGGCGAAGACCGAGCCGCCGAGGCTCGATACGATGCCGTGGACCACGGCCAGGCCGAGCCCGGTGCCCTCGCCGGAGTCCTTGGTGGTGAAGAAGGGATCGAAGATGCGCCCCAGGACTTCGGGCGCGATGCCGGGGCCGGTGTCCTCCACGGTGAGCGACAGGTACTGCCCGGGGGGCAGTCCGTGCGCGTGGGCCGGGGCTTCCTCGCCCAGGCAAACCACCTGGGTGCGCACATCCATGCGCCCGCCGCCGCGCATGGCCTGGGCCGCGTTGGTGCACAGGTTCATGACGATCTGGTGGAGCTGTGTGGGATCGGCCAGGATTGCGCAGCCCTGGGCCTGCATCCGGGGCTCGATGCAGATGTCCTTGGGCAGGGAGGCCTTCATGAGCCGCAGGGCCTCGCCGATGACCTCATCTGCCTGGAGGGTGCGCCGCTCGCGGTCGGCGCGGCGGCTGAAGGTGAGGATCTGGCGCACCAGCTCCTTGGCGCGGCTGCTGGCCTTGAGCACGCGCGTGAGGCTGCCCCTGGCCCGGCCCGTGGGAGGCGTGTCGTCCAGGGCCAGCTCGGTGAAGCCCATGATGGAGGCCAGGATGTTGTTGAAGTCATGGGCGATGCCCCCGGCCAGGGTGCCCAGGGCCTCCATCTTCTGTGCCTGCCAGAGCTGGCGCTCCAGCAGGCGCTTTTCGGTGACGTCTCGGCACACGGCAACAAAGCTGATGACCTCGCCTGAGGGGTCGTGGATGGCCGAGATGGTGAACTCCACCTCCACGTTCTGCCCGTGGGGCCTGGCAAAGAAGCTGGTGCCGCGCCAGACGTTGCCGCCCTCGTTCATGTCCACGGCCGACTGCTGGTGCTGCAGCACGGCACGGCGGATCTCCTGCACGGACAGCCCGTTCTCCCTGGCCTCCGGACCGGAGAGCCCGGTCATGCGCTCCAGGGCGGGGTTGACGTAGGTGATGGTGCCGTCCCTGTCGGTGATGAGCACGCCCTCGGCGGCCTGCTCGATGGCCCGGTGCAGACGCCGCAGGTCTATTTCGGCCTGTTTGCGTTCGGTGATGTCGATGCCCACGCTCTGGTAGGCCCTGACGGTGCCGTCCGGGTCGAACAGGGCGCGGTCGGTCCACCGTTGCCAGACGGTGCGTCCGTCCGGCAGCACGAGGGTGTGCTCGTGCGAATTCACCGGGGATTCGGGGGTCAGGGCCGCGATGTTGGCGCGGATGCGCTCATGCTCCTCCGGCGGCCAGTAGTCCAGGAAGCAGGTGCCGACGAGCTCATCGGCGTTTCTGCGGAAAGTGTCCTGGTAGGCCCTGTTGACGTAAGTGATGATGTAGCCGGGCAGTGACCGGCAGATGAGCGCCGGAGAGTCCTCGGCCAGGGTGCGGAACATCTCCTCGCTCTGGGCCAGGGCGTCTTTTGCCAGGTGCAGTTCGGTGACGTCGGTGGCGATGCAGATGAGCCCGCTCACCGTGCCCTTGGCGTCGAGCCGCGGCATCTTTTGGGTGATGAACCGGCGCAGCCCCTGGGGTGTGGCCACAGTCTCCATGATGTTCATTTTGGCCTGGCCGCTTTGCAGAACCTCCATGTCGTCGCGGAGGAATTTTTGAGCCACAGATTCCGGGAAAACTTGCTCCAACGGGACGCCGAGGATGGACTCGTCCAGGCCCAGGGTCTTGAACCAGGCCGCGTTGGCGCGCAGGACCCGGTTGTCCAGGCTCTTGTAGAAGATCAGGCCCGGGACGCTGTCGAACAGGGCCCGGATCTCCTTGTTCTGGGCCTGGAGCGTCTCCTCGGCTCTGCTGCTCTCGGTGATGTCGATGCCGAAGGCGATGAGGCCGACGGTCTCGCCGCCCTGGCGCAGCAGGCTGTTCTGCCAGGAGATGAGCCGCTGCTCTCCGTTGCTGGTGCACAGGGGAGCCAGGCCTTGTCTGCGCAGCGGGGCCTCCCTGGCCATGATCCGTCGGTAGCTTTGGGCCAGGCCTTGGCCGCGCGGGCCGGGGTACACCGTGCTGAACCAGTCGCGACCGAGCATGGCGCCGCGGGCATGGCCGGTGATGGCCTCGGCGGCGGCGTTGAAGGCCGTGACCCGGCCACAGCGGTCCAGGCCCACGATCATGGTGTTGGCGCCCTCAAGCAGGTTTTCGGCGTAGTCCCTGGCCTGGCGGATGGCGTCGGCGTCGCGGCGGGCCTTGAGCACGCGCCACAGCCCGGAGAGGAAGAGCTGGAGTTGGCGGGCGTCGGTGTCGTCGTAGGGCTCGGGCTTGTCGCCCACGCCGAACATGACCAGGGCCCGGTCATTCTCCACCAGGGGCACGCCCATGTGCCGCATGATGGGGGCGTGGCCCTCGGGCAGGGGGCGCTGGCCGGGGTGGGCGGGGTAGTCGTTGATGATGGACGGCTGACCGGTGCGCAGGCATTCGGCCCAGAGCCCGCCTTGGCTGATGGTGAAGGTTGCGTTCTCCTGCTGCTCCGGCAGGAGGAAGCCGCGCTGCTTGACCGTTTTGGACCAGACGGCCCGGCCATGGTCCGCGTTCTCGCCCTCGATGAAGAGAAGGTAGCCGCTGCTGCTGCCTGTAAGCCGCACGCCCTGCTCAAGGGCGAAGTCTACAAGCTCTTCGGTGCTGGCGGCGTCCATGTGGGCCAGTGTGAACAGGGCCTCCAGGCGCTCCTCGGTCAGGCGTTGAGCGGCCAGGGCCTGGTCACGCTGGCTGACGGTCAGCCGCAGCCTGCGGTTCAGGCGCATCAACGAGACGGAGCGCCAGGCCAAAAGCGCGGCGGCCAGGGCTGCGGCCAGGGCGGCCATCGTCCAGAGGGCTACGGGTGAGAAGTTGGGCGGCTTGGGCGCGGGGTGCCATTTGCGGTAGAGGTCCCGGAACTCCTGGGTGTCGAGGAAAGCGTCCAAGGCAGCGTCCAGCCGTGCGAGAAGTTGTGGATTGCCAGGGGCCACGGCCAGTGCCCGGTCTACCTCGAACAGGGGATGGACGCTCTGGCCGAGCTTGTGCTCCACCCCGGCGGAGCGGGCGGCGGCCTGTACAACGGGTGCGAGATAAACCAGGGCGTCGGCCTGGCCCGAGAGGACGTCGAAGATGGCTTCGGCCAGGGTCTGGGTGAGCCGGATGTTCAGCTCTGGCCGGTTCATCAGCCGCTCCAGGGGAATGCTCCCGGCCACCAGGGCCAGCCGTTTCCCGGCCAGGGCGCGGAGGTCCCCCAGGGGCGGGGAG
Source organism: Pseudomonadota bacterium (assembly GCA_018817515.1). GTDB lineage: Bacteria > Desulfobacterota > Desulfovibrionia > Desulfovibrionales > Desulfovibrionaceae > Humidesulfovibrio. The sequence goes on along the minus strand of JAHIUD010000098.1, from coordinate 37,665 downwards.
CCTGCGCGGAAGAAGATGTGCACCGGCAGGGTTTCAAAGGGGCGGGTGAAGCCCATGGCCCGCTTGCGGGTGGGGCTGACGCCCAGGCCCGGCAAAACCTGGACCTTGCCCTGGCGCAGCAGGCGCTCGGCCTCGCTCAAGTCGGCCGTTGGGACAAGGCGCAGGCCGTACCCTGCGCCCGTGGCTACGCGCCGCAGCAGCTCCACGGCGAAACCGCTGGGGTTGGCCTCGGCGTCAGGAAGATAGAACGGCGGCAGGTTGGCCGGGGCGGCGGCGCGGAGCTCCTGAGGCGGGGCGGCCGGGGCCGGGGCGGCGGCGGATTGGTCCGAAGTGACGGGGTCGGCGCGGCTGGCCGAAAGGGCCGGGTCGGTGAGCCCGAGGAGGAGACCCAGGGCAAGGCTTAATGCGAAGAGCAGACCCAGGCGGCAGCAGGCGGTTCCGGCGCAGGGAGAGCCGCTGTGGGCAGCGTGGCGCGGCCTGGCTGTCCAGGCCCGGTTCCCGCGCGGGGGCGCTGGCGGGTCGCTGTGCATGAGGCGCTCCGCACGGGGGCCAGCCGCGCTATTTTTTGGCCCGGGTGAGATAGTCTTCCAGCATGGCCCGGTCCACGGGCTTCGCCATGAACCAGGTGGCTCCGCTCTTGAGCAGTTCCGCGATTTCCTTGACGCCTATGAAGGCGGACATGATGACGATGGGCATGGTGGCGAAGCGTGCGTCTTCCCGGATGGTGCGGATGAGCGTGGTGCCGTCCATGATGGGCATCATGATGTCGGTGATGAGCATGTCGAAATGGTTTTCGGCGCAGAGGGCCTCCCAGGCGTGGCGCCCATCAGGGCTGACAAAGGCGCAGTGGCCCATGCGCTCCACGACTGTTGCCACGAATTTCTGGGACAGGGCGTCGTCCTCGGCGATGAGAATCTTGGCCATTGAATTCTCTCCTCACAGGCATCAGTGTGATAGCCCGCTCCAAAATTGCCATATATCAAGAACCGTTCCAATAATCGCCGCGCAGATAACTTGGCACAATAACAAGGGATTGATGTTCCCCGTTGCGATGGAGCTTGTGCTATTCCGGGAAATCCGGAATGCGCGCCTGGCCGCGCCTGGCTTTAAGCAGGTCGTGCTTGGCAAGAATCTCATACAGCCGGGCCGACTTGAGGCCCGAGAGCTGGGCCGCTTTTGCCGCATCGGCGCCGGTCATTTTCATCAACTCCGAAAAGTAGGCGCGCTCGGCCTCGTCCAAGAGCTGCGTGCGGTGCTCGCGCCAGGGCTTGAGCTTCCCGGGTTGCGCTCCTTGGCGGCCGTCCTGGACCAGGGGTGCTGCGAGGCCTGCCTCCGCCTTGTCGCTGACGCTGCGGCGCATGAGCCGCACGCGCAGATCCAGCGGCAGGTGCTGCGGAAGGAGAGCCTCGTTACCTTGCGCTGAAACCAGGCTCATGTCCACAGTCTGCAGCAATTCGCGGACATTTCCAGGCCAGTCGTGGGCCCCTAGGAGCTCCAGAAATTCCGGGCTGGCCTCGCGCGGCTTGCCCCCCAGGCGTTCTGCGGTCTTGGTCAGGTGGGCCGCCACCAGGGCCTGGATGTCGCCCTCGCGCTCGCGCAGGGGCGGCAGCTCGATGCGAAAAGCCCGCAGCCGGTAGAGCAGGTCGTCGCGGAACTCGCCGCGCCGGACCATGGCCGAGAGATCGCGGTTGGTGGCGGCCACCAGCCGGAAGTCGCTCTTGATCTCGGTATCGCTGCCGATGGGCCGAAAGCGCCGCTCCTGGAGCACGCGCAGGAACTTGATCTGCAGCGGCAAGGGCAGCTCGCCCACCTCGTCCAGGAACAGGGTGCCGCCGTCGGCCTGGGCGATGAGCCCGGTCTGGCGGCGGTCGGCCCCGGTGAAGGAGCCGCGCTCGTGCCCAAAGAGCTCGCTCTCGGCCAGATTGCCGGGCAGGGTGGTGCAGTCCACCACCACGAATCGGTTCTTGGCGCGGCTGCCGCTCTGGTGGATGGCCTGGGCGAAGACCTCCTTGCCTGTGCCGGTCTCGCCGCTGATGAACACGTCGACCCGGCTGGCGGCGGCCATGGCCGCGCGCGCCAGGCAGGCGGCCATCTTCGGGCTGGTGCCCACGATGCCGGAATCCGCAGCCAGAGTGGGCGCGCGCCGCCGCCGTTTTTCCTCGCGAAAAGCCAGGGCCCGCAGCAGCGGCAGCACCATGCGTTCAACGGAAGAGGGCTTCTCGATGTAATCCCAGGCCCCGCAGCGCAGGGCCAGTTCCGCGCCGTCCGGGTCGCCCTGGCCGGTGATGATGATGACCTCGGGCGCGCTTTTGCCCGCGCGGATCTCCTCCAGGGCGTTGATGCCCGAGCCGTCGGGCAGGCGCACGTCCATGTAGACGAGGTCCGGTTCCTCGCGGGACAGGATGCTCCTGGCCTCGGCCAGTGTGCCGGCGCACAGGGCCGTATGCCCGTGCCTGCCCACGGCGTCGGTGAGCAGTTCGCGGATGAGTTCGTCGTCATCGACCACAAGGATCTTGGCCACACACGCTCCATGAGGATGTTTGTGACAGGGGATTCCGGAGAAAGTGGAATAATTCTGGCTAAAGCATACCGGCAACGCTCAGAAATTGCTAGTGGGCAAGTACGTAATACCCGCAATTTGAGACAAATCAAGGGGTAGACGGCGAGCGGGCAAGTTGGAATGAATATTGATAGGGACCTTGTGTGCGCCGGGCGGCAACGTTTCCGGCGGCCATGTCGGTTGGACCGGCATGTCTGCCGGGCAGGTGGGGGGCCTGCCCGGCTCTTTTTTTGCGTCCTGGGGCGGGGGTTGACCAGGGGTGGTGTCGCGCATACCTTCCACCAGTTTGTGGCCCTTGGGCATACGTTGACGGGAGGTCTCCAGACGATGCGCGATTGGATCAAGAACTTGGGGCTGTTCGCCCTGTCGTTATTGTTCTTGCTGCTCGTCTTTGAGGGTGTGTTGCGCCTGCTTCCGGTGAGCGAGGGGCTGCGCGTGCAGCCTGTGAACGATCAGTCTCCCATCCTGCATTTTGAGCCCAACAGCACACGCACCTGGTCGGCCTTCGGCGACATGACCATGGCCAACCGTGTCCGCGTGAACAGCGTGGGCTTCGTCAACGACCAGGACTATGACCCCGCTGCGCCTTTGCCCCTTGTGGCCGTGGTCGGCGATTCTTTCGTCGAAGCGGCCATGGTGGACGCAGCCCATACTTCACCGCGTGTGGGCGAGGATGTTCTGGGCTATGTTATTTAACGTTAGAATTGGGAATCAAAGACCACGGGCTGCACCGTGTCCAGAATCATCGCACTGGCGGTCAAAGCCACTACTAAAGAGAGTACAAATCCTGCCAACCATTGGCGCTGCGGCGGCCGCTCATGGCCGGACCTTTCCGCACAGCCCTACCAGCAGGCCCTCGGTGGTCTCGATCATGCGCTGCACCCCGTAATTCATCACGATACGCTCCCGGCAGGCCGCACGCAGACCCTGGCCTTCCCGGTCCAGGCGCTCGAGCAGTTCCTCCAGCCCAGCGGCGAGAGACTTGGGGTCACCCTTGGGGACAACCTTGCCTGTACTACCAAGAACCAGGGCCGCGTCGCCTACGTCCGTAGTACAGCATGGCACGCCGCAAGCCATGGCCTCCCCCAGCACGTTGGGAAAGCCTTCGCCAAAGGCCGAGGACAGGCACAGAGCATCCAAGGCGTTGTAAACCGCAGGCATGTCCGTGTAGCCTCCGGCCCAGACAATGCGTCCGGGTAACCCAAGCTCCTCGACCTGGCGGTGGAGTTCGGCCGTGTAGTCCTCTGGACCAGCGCCCACGCAGACAAAGCGCGTCTTTGGGCATTTGGCGTTCAGCAGGGCCGCTGCGCGTAAGAAATTGGGGTGATCCTTCATAGGGTCCAGCCTCGCCACCAAGCCAATAAGCTGTTCGTCTGGCCCGATGCCCCAGGCCTTGCGCAGAGCCGCACCCAGGCCCCTGTCCGACCGGCAGCGGACCGTGTCTATCCCGTTTGGCACGACCACGCCGAGCGTCCTAGAAAAACCACGCGCGAGGCAGTCGCGCAGGCCAGCATTGGAGTTGACTATGAACAGGTCGGCCAGGAACGACAGCCGGGCCTCCATGCTCTGCAGCCAGCTTCCGGCCTGGCCATGGGCATAGGCCCCGGCGTTCACGTTGGTAGAGCGCATGCCCATGACCAGCCGCGAGTATGGAGTAACCGGCCGCACGAGGGCGCCAAGAACGCAGGGAGTAGGCAGGAAAGCGTAGTGGATCTGGGGTCGGAAGGAGTGCAGCAGCCCCGCTAGGCGCAGGGCCACGCGCAGGTTGTCCCAGCGGCCAAGCTTGTTCAGTGTGACAAGTTCCGCCTGGCCCAGGGCGGCCTCCAGTGGGCCTGCCTGGCCCAGTGCCACGGCCATCACCTTGTGCCCGCGCGTTGCTAGTCCCGCAGCCAGCTCGGCGAACTGGCGCTCGGCCCCGCCAAGCATGAGGTTGGGGATGCTCAGAAGGATGCGCATCAAGTCCGGCCCTCCCCGTCTCCCTGGAACAACCTTAGGACTTCGTGGCCCCCCTGCTCTTCCTCCAAGACCATATCCGGGCCTTGTCGTTTCAGGATGAAATAGGCCTCACCGCCGGTGTAGCGGGCGTTGTTCTGGGAGATCACTAAATGTCCGGCTTCAACCAGGCTCAGGGCCAGGTTGGCCACGGCTGTGCGGAGGTCCGCCTCAGAGAAGTAGGCTCGGTTGAGTACGTTGGCGCATTTGATGATGTCCACAGGTTTTGACAGGCGGTCGCACAGGGCGTTGAATGGACGAATGGCGGCGATGCCGAGGCGCTCTGAGAGCAGCGGGTTCAGGGTGCTAATGGTTTCGAAGCCCTGGGCGCTACGCGGTGTGGTGAACGAGAGAATGATATACAAGCCAAGCAGTTTGATGCCAAGAAGCCGCTGCTGCCCATCCAGAAAGACGCGGAAAAGGCGAGGGCCCCAGGCATACAGCAGAGGGTGCAGGTCGGTGAGCACGGCCTCACGTAGGTTGGGCAGGTCGGAGAGCAGCGTCAGGGAAGCGCTGCCATCGGAGACTCCGATGTCAAGAAGCCGCACAGCGTCCTTGCAGGCCGCCAGCTTTAAGATGGCCTTATCCGCCAATCGTGTCCGATCCCTGCCTGTGGTCTTGTACGTTTCGTTGACGTTGATCAGTGAAATGGCCTGGCAAAACAGCCGTGCGCGTTCTTCTAGCGGTAGCGGCATCCGGCGTATACGCAGAAGCGCGTCTGGCGAGACCCGGAGGCGCAGGAATCGCAGCAGAAAGGTTTTTAGTTTCCCATCCTTAAGCATCAGGCGTAGGAATAACGCGCAATCTGGTGCCGGGCCACTCTTGCGCAGCATCTGGCCGATGCGGTGTGGGATGAAGGCCAGCGTGCCGGACTTCATACAGATCGCTTGCTTTTGGGCAGCATCATAGATGCATAGCGGGAGTAAAGCGCTCCGGCTAACTTGAGATCCCAGGGTAGAGCATATAGGCGGAATCGCAGACGTAATTTGGCAAGCAAAGCAAAGGGGATGCCAAGCAGTTTGCGCGGTACGAGTAAGCGGTTAATGGGCGTTCGCGCCAGGAACACGAGCATGTCCGCGTGGCGCGCCAGGGTCTTGAAGCCCTTGATCCATGGGTGCGTGGCCCCCTTGGCCAATCCGAAGTAGTCACCGCGCGCGACTTTGGCCCAGCCCTCGAAACTGTCAGGTTCGGAATAGCCGTAGCCGCCCGCCAAGATGTAGTTATACAGTTCTCCGCCAGGGTAAACTCGATAGTATTGCGGTCCCAGAATCTCACAGTTGGGGTCGACATCTAGGATGTCGCGCACAAGAGCAAGGGTCTGCCTACACTCCTCGGCCGTTTCTGTCGGAACGCCAACGAGGAAGGAATAACTGCCAATGATGGGTGTGCCTTCCACAAGCTTGGCCACTTGCAGGTAACTCTCAACCTTGTTGCCTTTTTTTAGGAAGTTCAGCACGCGCTGGGAGCCGCTTTCAAACCCGAACTTGAGCCGCCGACAGTTGGCCTGAGCGATGCGCTGCAACAGTGCCTCGTCGATGTAGCTTTTGGTGAAGTAGCTGGCACGGCAGGTGGCATCCCAGCGGAAGGTGTACCCTCGCTCGTGATAGCCCGCCAGGAAGGCCAGTATGCGTTCTTTGGACTGAAAGAAGTTCTCGTCGCGGAAGTTGATGGCATGAGGATTATAGCGCTTCAACACTACGTCAATTTCGTCTAGCAGGGCGTCGGCAGTCTTGCCCAGCCACTTTTGCCCGCACACGGCGTTGTAGCAAAATGTGCATTGAAAGGAGCAGCCACGACCGCTCAGCACTTCCATATACTCGGCAAGAGTGGCCAGCTTGTTGGCGGGAAGCAGCGAATAGTCCACGCGATACTCCGGCACCGGGCCAACCGGAGGGGTGCGGATCAGGCGCCCATCGCGTCGAAAGCAGATGCCCGGTACTTTTTCGAAGTCCGTGTTGCCTTGGCCTAGCATTGTGAGCAACTGTTCTGTGGGCTCTTCGCCTGGTCCGTGGATCACGAAGTCGATGTCTGGGTGGGCGGCGGTCTGTTCCGGGCGTAGCACGGCATGCGGGCCGCCCACGATGATTTGCAGTTCTGGCCGTATGCCTTTGATCTCGGCGCAGAGGTCGCGCACGAAGGCCGCATCTGTGGAGAAGCAACTGATGCCCACGGCGCGGGTCTTGGGCAAGGCTTCGAAGAGTTGGGCTCGGAAGTCGCGCTCCAATAGATAGCTGGCGTTGATGAGGCCCACATCAAAGTTCTGCTGACGCAAGTAGCTGCCCACGGCCAAGATGCCCCAGGGGAAGTATTCGATGCCGCATTTGTGGTCCGGTTCGATGAGCAGGATGTCCATAATTATCTCCCCGGTGGGCGGTTGTCGTGGGATTGCGCAAGCCACGCCTGGAACATGAGAACGTCCCAGAGGCGTTGATGCAAATTGTTCTGCCCGGCCAGAAATTGTTTCCACATGGAGCGGACTTGAGCCGCATCAACGTAATTTTGCTGGTACAGCAAGCGTTCGTCAAGCATGTCCTCGCACCAGGAGCGTAGCGGGCCGCGCAGCCATTCCTCAACGGGGACGCCAAAGCCCATTTTGGGCCGTTCCAGAAGTGCGCGTGGTACGTGGCGGTATAGCACCCGCCGCAATACCCGCTTGGCTACTCCTCTGCTGTTCTTGAAGTCCGTGGGGAGGGTGGCGGCGAATTCCGCAACGCGGTAGTCCAAAAGTGGGGCCCTTGTCTCCAGGGAGACTGCCATACTGGCCCGGTCCACTTTGCATAGGATATCGTCTGGCAGGTAAACCAGTATGTCGCGGAGGCTCATGGTCTGATAGTTGTCCAGGCCGGGGAGGTCCAGCGGCTGGGAGTAGGCCGTGGCAGGTTCGCGCCCGCCGAGGACAAAGCATTCCGGTTGGCGTCGATGCGAGATGAACATCTGATATAATGCAGTGAAGTCGGGCGCGCCCAGAGTCTCCAGACGCCACTGGAGCTTTGGTCCCAGCACGCCGAGGGAATTCCAGAATGCTGTGGGGAGTATCCTTGAGGCTCTGCCCAAGGCTTGGCGCAGGCCCAAGGGCAATCCAGCCAGGCGCTCCCATCTTCCGGCGGTAAACCCATAGCGGTCATAGCCGAGGAACAACTCGTCGCCTCCATCGCCGGAGAGCGCCACCGTGACCTGCTCGCGCGCCAGTTTGCATACGGAGAGTGCTGTAAATTGGCCTGAGTCCGAAAAGGGCTCATCCCAGTGCCACGGTAACGACGCTAGGCTGCCGAGCAGGTCCTTAGGGGTCAGGATGAGTTCGGTGTGGTCCGTACCCAGGTGTCGGGCCACAGCACTAGCGTGGTGTGCTTCATTGAAGCGTTCCTCGTCGAAGCCGATGGAGAAAGTCTTCACCGGAATGTTGCTTCGGGCCTGCATCATGGCCACCACGAGGCTTGAATCTATGCCCCCGGAGAGGAAAGCGCCCACAGGCACGTCGGCCAGCATGCGCAGGCCCGTGGCGTCTAAAAGCAAGCGTTCGAGCTGCTGGCTGGCTTCCTCTTCGTCACCCAGAAAAGGATGGGTCAGCCCGTTGCGGAAAATCTCTTTCGGAGACCAGTAGCACACGGGGTTGTTCGGAATACCATCGCTGACCGTCAGGGTGTGGCCCGGAGGCAATTTGCGCACCTGACTGTAGATGGAATGTGGAGCAGGGATGTAATTGTGGCGGAAATATAGGCACAATGCGTTGCGGTCGATTACCGGGTCGAATGCCGGGTGCTCACGCAGGGCTTTAAGTTCAGAGCCGAACACGAAGTCTGGCCCGGCCATGCCATAATAAAGCGGCTTTTTGCCCAAGCGATCGCGGGCCAGGAGCAGTGTTCGTTGCTCACGGTCCCATAGGGCAAAGGCAAACATGCCATTCATGTGGATGAGGGCTTCAGTTCCCCACTCTTCGAAGGCCGCGAGGAGCACTTCGGTGTCTGAGCCGCCCCGAAAGCTGTGCCCCAGCGTGGTCAGCTTGGCCTTAATCACCAGGAAATTGTAGATTTCGCCATTGAACACTATTTGATATCGACCACTTTCTGAAACCATTGGCTGATGCCCAAGAGGAGAAAGATCCTGTATTGACAGGCGCCTATGGCCTAGGGTGATGCCTGCCGCAGGGTCTGTCCACACGCCGTAGTCATCTGGTCCACGGTGGTGCAGGGTGCCGGTCATGGCCCGGCACAGGGCGTTGAGGCATTCCTCGGTCACACCGCTTGGCGAGAGGATGCCCGCTATACCGCACATGTGCCGCCACCTTTGCGCGTGCTGATGTTGGAAAGCAGTCGCTCCCAGATCTCTGCGACATTATCAGGGGCGAAACGTATGAGGACTTCCGTGGCTCGCTGGCCCAAGCGCAGCCGTAGACCATCATCCTCCATGAGTCGGGCCAGCGTCGTTGTCAAACCTTGCTCATCCTCGACTGGCACGAGCAGTCCGTTTACTTCCTGATCGATCACATTAGATGGCCCGCTCTCACAGTTTGTGGCGATGCAGGCGACTCCAGCAGCCATAGCTTGGCAGAGGGCGTTGGGGAACCCCTCGAAGCGTGAGGGCAAGACAAAAATATCTGCTTGGGCGAGAATGGCCCCCGCTTGGTGAGTGACTCCGGGGAAAATTTCCTGTGCGTTAAGTCCCATCCTGGTGCACAGGTCCTGTAACTCTTGGAGTTGGGGCCCTTCTCCATAAACAACGAGGGACCACTCGGGATGTGCCTCGCGAGTTGCCGCGAAGGCACGCAGCAGTATGTCGAAGCCCTTTTGGTGTTGTAGTCTGCCCAGCCCGACTATTATGGGCCTTTTGAGATGAGCATGGGGCAGTGCCCCATGTTGTGGCGGAAACACTGGGTTCGGTATGACGGTACAACGGTTGCGCAACCGGCGCGAAAAGAAGGGGAGGATGTCCTGTGTTTGCACTACCACCGCAGTCGCGCGTTGGTATGCGATGCGCCGAAGTGAAGACCATATTGGTCCGATGTTGTGGCGGACTGGGTTGACACGTTCAGAAACAACCACGGGCACTTTGTCAGACAGTGCAAGTAGTGCGAGCACGTTCATCTCAGTCATGAAACTGAGTGCGACATCAGGGCGTTGCTCAAGGACCGATTGCCGCAGACCGCGCACCCGTGCATAGTTCGTCATCAGGGCCTGGGAGATATTACTCGAGGGTGATGCTAGTCCAAGGCGCAATAGCTTAATGTCTCGGTGCAGTGGGAAAAATGGTTGACACTCAACAGTATCGAAACAGTGCAGGGAGACTGTATGCCCATGTGAAACCAGGGTCTCAGCAAGCCAAGTCATGACGTATTGAGCACCGCCAATGCCCAGGCTGGATATAGTTAGCGCAATTCTCATTGGGGGCCAAGAATCCTTCGCCAGTCTTGGCGGCTTTTGGGGCGCGATGTCCAGAATGATGTTTAGTCGAGTGGCACACTACATTTGTTGCCACAAGACACCGGTGCATTATGTCCTTACGCGTTGAGGAACTGTTGCTTAGCCGAATTCTGCCGAAAAATGCTTGACAAAATTTTCTTCGGAGGTGGAGGAATTGCTCCACTGCCAGGAATTGAAGGACAGTCGAGCGTACTCTCGCGGTGAGTGGAGGATGGCCGAAAGGTGCTCCCCGATGCGCTCCGGGTTGTTGCTGTTGAAGATCGGTGGGGCAACGGAATAGCTCGGCACTGCCGTTTCAGTTGTAAAGCTGGAGATCGCGGGAGTCGCCTGGGCCAGTGGCTCCAGTGCAGCGCCAGTCAAAACAGGTGTTCCAAACTGTCCAAAACAAACCTCTGCCGCGGCATAGAATGCGTAGAGTTTGGGCCTTGGCATCTGGTCCACCCATACTATTTGCCGGGTGAGTCCAATATCTACCGCAAGCTTTTGTGTTGCCTCAATATCTGGCCCCTTGAGGACGAGCACGAGTCTCAGTTCCAAGTCTCCAGTGCGCTGGACGTAACTCTGAAATGCTTTCAGGATGATGTCATTGCCTTTGTTATCAGCTTGTTTACTCAGGGCGCCGCACCAGACATGACGGGTAGACGAAAAGAGGAAACGGCCTGGGCCAATGGCTTCGTAAACGGTTTGGCGTGCATTAGTTTTAAACGTTAGTGTTACTTCATGCGAAAGCACTGGGAAAAAGTGAGGCAACCAGAAGAGGGGCTTGCCTGGAGCTACTCGATCCAGCGCAGGCTTTTGGTATGGCGCAATAAGCACTGACTCTGCTTGGCGTATGGACTGGCGAGTTTGCTTGCGCGTGTTCGCCAGGAAAATAGCATAGACTGCGAGACGCTTCCAAAATGGATAGCCTGCGGGCCATAGAGGACCAAAACAATTCTGGTCAAGATCTGAGCCGTAGCTCCAATATTTGAACGGGATATCCGCGCAGGCCAAAAGATGGGCCTTTGATCCAAGCGCAAGGCATGTCGAAAGGCCGTATTCAGCATTAAGTCTCCGTAACTCTTTGACAACTAGCTCATCGCTGTGTGCAATGGCGCGAAAGCGTGCGGAATAGTCCCAGGGAGCTGCTGTCAGGCCGAAGTGATAGTGCGTGCTGTCATGCGCGGAGGTGTGTTGCGTGGTGAGCGCAACGTAGAGGCAGTCCTGGTCATGGCGATTCAGAATTTCCGCCATGCTGAACGGCAGCCCTCCAACCTCAAAGGAGCAGAAAATTAGATGGGTTACTTTGCGCATAGCCGTTTTCCCAGGTCTTGCCGGTGAAAATTTCGCGTGACTGGTTTGTCTTTCTTTAGGAAATGAAGGAACGCTTCAGCAAGTCTACGGTATCCGGTCGAGGAATAGTGCCCCGGCAACCTGAACGGGAAGGCCTCCAGTGGATCATCCATCTGGCGGAACTCCTGCGCCATATCAATGACAGTGATGCCCTGAAGTCGGATGCGCTCTAAAAATAGTGCGCGTGTGGCGTCCGTGCTCTTGTCGAATATGGTTTGATAGGTGGGGAGATAGACGAAGACCATCTGGCCTCCCCAGGAGTTGACACGTGTATTCGCCTTGCCGATGATCGAATAGAAAGTGTTCTGCAAAGCGTCCGAGTGGTCCTTAAAGAATGAAAATCCAAGGCGCGAGCGGATGTTGCGTAAAAATAATATGGATGTAAGGGGCCGAGTAGTTGTTTCGGGAGGATTCTTCGAGGCAGCGGCCACATGTTCCCTCAGCAGGTCGTCCAGTTCCTGCTGCCGATTCATGAGGTTTTGGCTGAAGTCATCATTCAGATAATCAGGTAGTATGTTGCTTGCAAGTTCGTCCTGCAAATCATTCAGGTCGTTGCCCTCAAAGTAGCACCAAAACACCGTTTTCGGTTTGAGGCGCTCGGCGTACTCGGTGATTACGCCGAGCTCGATCAACGGTCCGTTCCCCGCCATTCCGAGGTTGAGGCACCTAACCCCGCCCAGCCGCAGAAAGCTGCCCACGTCCTCGCCCCAAGGTACGCAGTGACCATTGACGAAGGAGTCGCCGACAATGACGGCGTCATTGGCGTTTACTGAGTAATCAGCAACGGGGTTATTGAAGCCGTGTTGGTCGCTCAAATATGTTTGCCAGATTCCGTAATCATTGCAGAAAACGGTTTGTATCCTGGACAGCGCCGAGAGTGGGAATAACGACAAGCCCACAATCCTTGTAAAGCTTTTGGGTGGGATGAACGGCGCGGCCGGGTTGCCGTCACGCACCATGTCTGCGACAAATTCAAGAGCAGTGCGGGTGTCTGGGCGGATTTTCGTTTGCCTAACGACTTGGTCCAGCACTCTGCGTTCTTTAGGGGTGAGGAAGAAGTGTAGCGTACACTCAATAATGTACAGTGAGAATATTACGGAGCAAAGCAGAAGCAGAATGTTTTTGCGCTGCGCACCGGTGGCGAAGGTAAGTACAATAAAAGACGCAAACAATGCCGTGATCGCAATTATACCTGAGGGAGAGAGGTCCTTGTGCCTGCAGAAAATGGCGAAAGTGATCATTGACACGGCGAGCAGAACAACGAAAAGTATGCGCGGATTCTTCCATCTTATAGATATCTTCCCCGGCATTTTTCTGTACCCTCTCGGTTTGTCAAGGCACCTTTGCGTTGCCTCTACATCTATGAACGGAAATGACTATAGGTGGTGCTTTGGGATGCTTGCCGATGCCTCCGGTGTATAGTTCGAGGCGACGGCTTCGTCGCACAGGAAGAGCATTCCATTAATGACTTGGAAATGCCGTGAACACTTTGGGCAGTCCTGTCCATGTAATGGTGACATGCAGTCAGGGCAGGAAAGAACAGCTTCTTTAACATCTTGTATCTGTGTGCAAAGTCCTTTGCAGTCGTAGTGGACAAACACGTCTTTATCCCGCTCTTCAATGGCATCCAGCCGGATCAAGGCGGCTGCAACAAGCTCAGTTAAGTAGTGTGTCAATTTTTCTACTGGAGGGAAATATTCAATGACTCTCTTGAAGACAGCTGGGGTTGGGGGTCCATAGCACGGCTGGATGAAAGCAGTGAACAGGCAGCTGTACAATAGGGAAATGGTGTGCACTTTCTGTGAGTAGTACGAGTAAGTTTTGCATGGCCCAGTAAGCCGTGAGACCAAAGTGTCGAGCTCCGGCTTGCTTAGCAATGTCTGCATGTTGGTGTTATTGATCTGTTGGACGATTTCGTCTGCGGTCTTGGTCAGGCCGATGCTTTTGGCCAGGGCCGCAAGAGGCCATGAGGTGGCCCAGTAGATTGTGTTTTCGTTGAAGACAAGCCGCCCCACTTTGCCGGCCCAGTCCGAAATGGCGGTGCTCTTGTCCGTGATGTGGTGCATTAGGTTGTTTGCCACTAGGGTTGCCCCAGAGTGAGGCATTACCGGTAGGCGAAGGCAATTGGCAACAACTTTTTGCCGGATATGTTTGCCGTCGGCCTTGTCAAGGGAGTATGGGTTGATGTCGAAACCAAAAACCTCCGTGGCGCCAAAAATAGACTTTGAAAGGTACCCGTCCCCAATGGCGACTTCAAAAACGAGCGGCGCGTGTTGAACTCTGATAATATCGCATAAATAGTACATCTCGAGAGATTTCGCTACAAGGGGGTAAAGATGAAACGGGTATATCGGCGCAAATCTTTTGATATACTTTATTGCTTGGGCGCTGCTTGAGGCTTTGCGTCCGGAGCAGACGATGTATATATAGGCGTATGAAATTACTGCTGTTGATAGAATTACGAAGGATGCGTATAGTGGAATGCAGAGCACGACCTTCAGTGCATGTGTAATATGTGAGGCTATTTGTTTGGGGCGACTAAGCTTATTCTGGCCCTGTTTGGAGATCTTTTCCACATAGAGTTGATAGCCAGAATTAACTTCTCGTTTGCCTGTGTGCATTGATTGGTTCTCCTTGTCGCGCCGAGGATTGTGATGTGCGACAGTTGCATTGGTCTGGATATAACGATCCGCGTAGCCCCGCTAATTGAGACGAGGTGATCTCGACGTACCCTTAAAGGTGCCGCCACCAGTCGTCTTTTGTGCAGTGCTTTCTTGGCGCAGAGGAGGCCAAGGGATGGCATCATCTCTGCGAATCGAAAAACCAAATCCCATAGAAATCCTGACAGAGTATTTCCAGAGCAGTCAGGGTATTATGCAGTATTGAAAATAGTAAATTGAAAACACGTGATCCACAATAATCAGCATCCTTGTTTCGCTCCAAGAAGCCTGTCTGGAACACTTCGAAGACAGCTATCTCTGACTCTCTCTAGTCTCTGGGTTGGCTCAACTGGGCTCGGTAACGGTTCATGAGTGTTAGCGCCAGCCGGGATATGGCGTAGGCATTCTGCTCCTCTACGCTTTGGTTACTCTGCCCACCTGTTGCCTGCCCTAGGTATAGGGAGCTGGCGTAGCAAGCGCGTAGGGCTAAGCGGCGTTCTTGTGGGTCGGGCTTGAATTCTCGCAGGTAACTCACAAGACGTTCTGTGAACGCAGGGTCACATAGGCTTGTGTATAATACTCCTGGCAAAAAGTTATAGAACACATCGCCAAGAACGACTACCGGGCGGTTAAGTAAGTACCCTTCCCATCCAGCGGTGCCTACAACGGTAAGTACAGCCTGTGCGTTATTGATGAGCTCAAAAGTATTAGTGTGATTGTGAACAATATATACATTGTGCAGTTTGTTCAAATTTCTATAGAAAGATAGTGGACGATTTCCAAGCATGAAGGGGTTGTCTTTAACATATAGACATGTATCTGAAGGGATGCGCCGTGCAAGGTTGACAATGAAGCCCTCATGGTGGCTGTATTCTCTGCCGTAATACATGTCCGTCTCTTCTGGAGTGTAATGAAGAGGCAGGTAAATATACTTCATTGAGTAGTCTGGGCGCTTGTGGGTGAGGTTTGAGTAGTCTAAAAGGTACATGCGCAGGGCTTTTTGCGGCCAGCGCGCCAGCAGGGACAAAGGAGAGGGCAAGGCACCGATGTGCCGATCAAAGGGGTGCATGGCGTAGCGTATCGCCCCGGCGAGTATATGTCGGAGGCCTGTGGTCAGCGCGATCGTGACACTTCTAAGGAAGGAAGGGGTGTATGGCGTGGCGTAAACCGGTTGCTTGGGGCGGTTCACAAATGCGTCGTAGTCGCGGTCGGCCAAAGCCGCTGTTTCTGTGTCGCAAGCCGCCAAGTCCCCGGCCGTGAGTTGGTTGAAGACGTCTTCCATGCCAGCCTGCTGGCCTTTGGGGTCGAAGGTGGCAAGGCGCAAACCCATGGTACGTGCGGCCATGAATACGTGGAACGCTGGGATGCCACGACGCAGCCCTGTATCGGTGATGAGGCTGCGCAGGTATGACTCACGGCCGAGTATAATGGCACTGGGAGAGTACTGAGCAAAGAGCATCTCGGTGAAGCGCAGGTACATAAGCTGAAGTTCACGTGATGTTCGGTAGTCTGATACATTCAGAAAATCGCGATCATAGGACACAACCATATTGTTGTTTTTCAACCCCAGGCGCTCTTCCACCGCTAGTTGTTCCGCGTCCAGTTCGGCCCAACTCATGCGCTGCAAGGAATCGCGCTGTTCCGCGTAATAGCTTGGGATTGAGAGGAGTTTGCCGAATTTCTTCTCCTCTTCAGGGGGGAGAGAGATTCCGCGCTCAATGTGCTGGTATGGCACGATGCCCACCACTGGTTTGTCGAAGACGACCCCTGTGGCTCGGAACACTTCAATGAGGGGGCTTGAAATCATGATTATGACGCAGTCCATCCTGAGTGCTCCAGCTCTATTTGCCCGTAGGCTTGGCCTGAGGTCCGAGGTCCATTTCGATTTGTATCACGCTGTCAGCAACTTCTTGTACAATCTGCTGATGCGAAACGGCTAGCACGGCCATGCTGCCTTTGAGCAGGACTATGCGCGACCAGATCTCTCGTTCCGTGGCCTCATCTAGTCCGGTGGTGGCCTCGTCGAGTATGAGCAGACGTGGCGAGCCCGCCAGTGCTCGCGCGATCATCAAACGTTGGCGCTGTCCGCCGGAGAGGGCGCGGCCATGTTCCCCCGTCTGGTAGTCCAGCCCGCACCCGGCAGTCTCCACAAAGCTTTTAGCCCCGGCCTGGTCAAGGGCCTCCCAGATGCGTTCGTCCGGGATGTCTCGGCCCAAAGCAACATTGTTGCGGATGGTGTCATTAAAGAGGAACACCTCCTGGGGGACATAGCCAATCTGAGTCCGCCAGTGGCGCAGGTCCAGTTCAGACAAGGGGACGCTGTCCACGGTTACTCTCCCGGCCCCCGGAGCCACTAGCCCGGCCACCAGGTCCGCTACGGTTGTCTTGCCAGCACCGGAAGGGCCGTGCAGAGCCGTAATGGAGCCCATGGAAATGGTCAAGTCCAACCCTTCCAACACGATTTTGCCCTCGTAGGCAAATTTTACACCTTCCAGGCGCACCTCACGCTTAAGCGTTACACGGTGGCCCACACCACCTGGCTCACGCTGGCGTCGAAGGGACGCGATTTTAGCACGTAGCGATGACAATATACCTTCGACGCCGACAAATTGCTGGTAGGATTGCTGTGCGCCAGAAAAACGGCTGACTGCTCGGTGGAAGAAGAAGGCCAGAGTGACCAGGGTCAACCCGTCTACGGCCAGCAGGGAGTGTCCCCAATAAAGCCCGGCGGCAAGCAGCACGGCCAGCGCTGGCTCTTGCGCCGCGGCCAGGGCGCCTACGCCCATCACGTACTGCCGTGCAGCCTGTTTATATCGCTCGGACTGGGTCCGTACGAAGCTGACGAAATGTTCCTCTGCTCCCATGACTTTAAGGGGTTTGGCTCCGGCTAGGCCGTCGGTAAACACCGAGGTCATGCTGTTCAAGGTTTCGGATTGGCGCATACCTGCATTTCGCACGCTTTTGATAAGTCTCCGGAAGGCCAACAGGAAAAAGCCCCCACAGAGGCAGGCTACGACCATGACCTGCCAGGAGATCAGTAGCCCGGCTAGGGTGTAGGCCAGCGTCTGTGCAAGGCTTGAAAGTACCAGGCAAAAATAGCGCAGAGCCACCCCGGCCTGTGGGGCCTCAGTCGACAGGGCGTAAGAGAGCGCGCCCGAGGGTTGTGAGACGAAGAAGGGCCAGCGGACACTCAGGATGTTGTCCAGAAGGTCTGAGCGCAGTCTTGTGGTCACCTCAGCCTCTACATACCCCACCTGCAGGTAAGCCAGGAAGGTGAACAAGCCTTTGAGGAGCATGGCCGCGCATATCACAAGGATGGTGTTCTCCAGGGTAGCTGCGAGCCCAAGAAGCTGAAAGGCTCCAGAGATATGCTCCAGCAAGGTCGAAGAGCCAACGCCCTGGCCGAAGAGGCCCGCGAGCAGTGGGACAAGGCTCACCGCTCCCATGGTCTCCAGGATGCCACCCAAAAACAGATACAGGAGCATGAGCCCGGTCTGCCGCGGATACTCGCGCAAGAAGAAGGCGTATGATGGCCTGGTGGAATTCACGGGTGGCTCTCCTGCTTGCGCTGGAGCGTGATGCCAAGACAGTTGCGACAGGCCATCTGCGTGTTTCCACTCTGAAAGCTTTCCCGTAACATCCGGGCGGTCTTGCTCTGCCACGCTTCCTTAAGGGTCATGGTGGCGATGTTTCCAAGAGGAAAGTAGCGCTGGTAGAAGCTGCAACAGGGGTAGATGGTGCCATCCCAGCTAATTGCCAGCTTTTGGAATGGATCAGGGCAGGTGAAGGGTGGAACCTCAATCTGCCGTAACTGCATGAGGGGGGTGAAGTCCACTTCGTCTTGAAAGTCAATGAGGTCAGCCTTGTCCTTCCACTTTTCATAGAATGCGTCGCGTTCGTGCAGATTGTCTGCTTGAACCACAAAGCTGAGCCGCAGGTAGGGGAGTTCACTTTGGGCTTTTTTGCGCAATTCCAAGAATCGGTAAATGTTTTTCTCCACAAGCTCAAGTTTGCCACCTCGGATGGTGCGGTAGGTCTCGGGTGTGGCTGCGTCCAGCGAGACGTTGAGCCTTTCGACCTGTAGTCCAATGAGTGTTTTAGCAATTGACTCCGTCAGCTTGATGCCATTGGTGATGACGAAGAAATCGAGCATGGACGAATATTTGAAAAGATTGAGAATGTCTGCGATGCGCGGGTGAATGAGGCATTCCGTGCTCGCCCCGACCAGCACGGATGGGACTCCCAGAGCCGCGCATTCCTCGGCCGCCTTCTCGATAAGGTGCATTGGCAGGTAGGCTTCCTGGTCACCAAAATGGCTGTGCGGGCACATCTTGCATTTCAGGTTGCAGTGCGCGTTTGTCTCTAGGTAAAGGGCTAAAGGGAGCTCCGCCGCCTGGCAGTGCTGGCCGGATTGCGCCCATTGCTGCCTGTACTCGGCGAACCGGGCTCCGTGCCTGCACATCAGCAGTTCCTCAATGTCCCTCTGCTTGAACCGCGTGATATACTTCCGATCTTCCTTCGTAGGCATGGGGATTCTCCAAATTAAACGATGGGGTGGGCCACGGGGAAAGAGCCCGCAGGGACAAGATCCAAGGCGCGCAGTGTATCAAGCACTCCTAGCAGAAGGAAGTCGTTGAAGCGCCGTGCGCTAAACTGCACCCCGATGGGAAGGCCTTCTTTCGTGGCGAAACGTGGCACCGAAATGCTTGGCAAATGTAGCATGGTCCACATCAGGCCCGGATCGGCAGGGGGATATGTGTCGCGCAGAGGCGCAGGCCCGGCTGTGGAGAGCGAGAGGACGGCATCGTATTTCGTCAAGAAAGCGTCAACGCTGGCACAAAGTTGCTCTTGCCGTGCCACGGCTGCATGGAAGTCGGAAACGCCAACGCTTGACCCGTGCGCGAGCATCTCCCTGATTGCCGGTGAGATAAGCATCTCTTGCCTGCTCTCGTCCTTGAAATAGTACGACAGGGATTTGTCGTAGATGATGGAATGCAGTATGTGGCATTGCTCCAGGGAGCCGGGAAGAGGATCTTCAAAGATCTCCACTGCGCCGCTTGCGCTGAGTTCATGTGCGTAGGCCAAGAGCTGCGAACGAGCCTCTTCAGTGGCCTGGTCCCAGGTGTGCGTTCTGGCCAGGAGGATTTTAAAGGGGCGTCCGGGCGTAGGGGATTGCCGCTCCTGGTCCATGAGGGCTTTGTGGCTCAGGGGGTAATTCATCCCCTGCACCCGCAGCACGTTGAAGACGCGGCGCAAATTCCCGTAGCGCGAGGAGAAAAATCCCACGGTGTCGAGACTGTCCGTGGTTTTCAAAATGCCGGTCCGCGGGAGCAATCCGAAGGAGGGCTTGAATCCATAAATACCGCAAAAGCTTGCCGGCCGTGTGATGGAGGCTCCGGTCTGGGTGCCCAGAGCCACTGGAACAACACCCAGGGCCACCGCCACTGCCGAACCGCTGGAGGATGTTCCCGGCGTCAGCGCTGGATTATGCGGGTTAATGGTCTCTGGCTCCGCATGAACCGCGAATTCAGCAGTGACGGTCTTCCCGGCCACCAGCCCGCCTGCGTTTCGCAAGGAATAGACAACACGGGCGTCATTGCCCGGCCTGAAGTCCTTCCATAGGGGGCTTCCCATTTGGGTGGGATAGTCATGCGTGTTGAAGATGTCCTTTACCCCGACGGGCATGGCCTCCAGCGGCCGTAGCGTTTGACCCTCCGTCACTCGCGCTTGCGAGAGCCGGGCCTGGTCACGCAAATTGTCCGGGTCGTGGCAGACCCAGAAGTGGTAGTGCGGATCAAGATCCTTGGAACGCGCGATGGTCCATTCGCTGAGTTCGGAGGCGCGGATCTCGCCGCGGGCGATCCACTCGTGCAGGGTGCTTATGTCTGTTGCTCTGAAAGGATCAAGCATGCTGTCAACCTTCCCTGGGGTCCTTGCGTCCGGCCATGGTATCGAGGATATGTTGTGAAAACGGTTTGATCCGTTCGCCATTGGGGTGGTCAGGAAGTGTGACCGGAAGTTGCGTCCCTTTGATCTTGGGATGCATTTGCTCGCGCATGATCTTGAAGAAATCCTCCTCGGTCATGCCAGTTGCCTGCAGGAAATAATCGAGAGCTTCTGGGCGCATGGTGTCGCACTTTTGGGCCAGTTTAAAGCCCTCGGCCCGCGTGAGCAGCCCGTTGCGCACGTCCACGCTGGCCTGAAAGCTGCCACGCGCATAGCCCCGCTTGAGGTAGCAGGTAAAGTCATGCACTCCGGCCATGACGCATTCCGCACTCTTATAGCCCTTGAAGGCGCCTTCCATCTCTGTCTCCAGCCAGCCGTAATGCTCGCGGATGAATTCCACCTGGCGCTCCTCGTCCCAGAAGATGTAGTCGCCTAAATGCAGGCCGTAGACTCCGACGGTCTCCAGCTCTTCTGCACTTGGCAGATCGAAGGGATACAGGTCGCGCGAGTTCAGATAATCGCAGATCATTAGCTCCGGCCTGATTTTGCTTGAGACTTTTAAGAAATAATCCCTGTCAAAGTGATGGACAGGATCCTTGTAACTGGCCCGTCCGGATGCCTCGGCAATGGACTCGCCCCAGATGATGAGCGGGATTTTGAACTTGACGGCCATGGAGAGGACAAAGGCCGGAACTCCCGAATGGCAGTGCCAGCAGGCGTCACCGATCATCTCCAAGGATCGTTTGGCAAGACGGTTGACCAGTTTCCGGTTGGGGGTGAACATCACATGGTCCAGGTTGAACCGTTCAAGCAGGTTCTGCAGATTGTACCAGCCTGTCTGGCTCATCCAATTGTGATTGAAGGTGACACAAAGGGGTTTGAGCCCCAGTTGTTCAACCAGCACATAGGCCTGGTAGGTGCTGTCCTTACCGCCGCTTACAGGTAGGATACAGTCATAGCCGCTGCCGGATTTGGACTTGGCGTCTGCGACTATCTCCTGCAGCAGGGCGTAGCGCTCGGTCCAGTCTATGTGGATCTTTTGTTCTGAGGATTGGCAGGCTTGGCAGATGCCCATCTCGTCAAAAATAACCCCTTCCTGGGTCTCAGGGATATTGCACCGCATACAGTAGCGCAGGGTGCTGAGCAGTGGTTCTGAGCACGTCATCGTGTGGTCTCCTTCCTTACGCCCTGTTCCAATGTAATACTATTACCTGGGGCTGCAGGGTCACTGGTGGCCGTCCGGTTTGGGCTGTGTGGTCGGAATGTGTGGCTGCGTAGGCCGTGAAAAGGCCGCCCAGTAGACAAGGTCGACTTCTTTGCCCTCGCGCATGAAATGCCGGCTCCTGCAACCGTCTTGATGCATGCCTGAGTGTTCAGCGATGCGGAGCATACCCTCGTTTACAGCCATCGCGCCGGCAGTCACTTTGCGGATTTCAGTCTGGTTGAGCAGGTGCGAAAGTGCTGTATTCCATGCAAGCTGGCCGTAACCTTTGCGCCGTGCTCTGGAGTGTCCGATGAGAAGCCCCATGTCGGCGATTCCGTTGGCCCTGTCGATGTAGGCATTGAGATTTCCGATGTGCAGGCCGCCCAGGTCCAGAGCCTCAATGGCCCAAAAGCAGTGGGGCGTTCCAGAAAACCCCTCCCAATATGTTCGGCAGGATTCTAGCGTGTGCTGCCGGTGGCGCTGCTCGCTGCAGCTCATGAGATCCTGGTCGTTGAGCCAGGAGACATACTCCGGACTCAGATGCCTTTGTTCAAATGGGGCAAGCCGTACCCGGCCTGCGGTAAGGACGGCATTGATCATTCCTGCCTCCCGCGCAATTCGTGCCGCAGACTCCAAACCTTGTCAAAGGCCTGGCCCACATCATCAATATCCACCTCGGTCATGCTTGGTAGCATAAATTCATGGGTGAACAGCTCCCGCTCATGCAACCCCTCGCAAACCGGGCACAGGCCTTTGGCGTAGTCCTGCTCGCCCAGGGAAAAGGGGTAGCCGCCAGCACCGAAGGCAATGCGCTTCTGAAAAAGGGGCTGCAGATACAGTGGGCGCACGTAACCGCAGCCGAGTTTGACGCCCTCCGCGCGACGCAGTTCATGGTGCGGCAGCTCCGCGCGTACGGCGTTGATGAACGCATCGCGGGGCACACCGGCCACTTCTGCGTCAAAGCGGCAGGCGTGGACGTAATAGGCGTGGCTTGCGTCGGGGCGCAGGCGCGGGGCGCTGATGGCCGGGATGTGCGCAACGCGCTCTTCAAAGAGTCTCACGTTGGCCAGCCTGCGCTTGAGCAGTCCGTCCAGTTTTCGCAGCTGGCAGCGTGCCACTGCGGCTTCCAGTTCGGTCATGCGGAAGTTGAAGCCCACCATGTTCGCCAGCTCGGTCACGCCCTTGGCCTCCACCACGGCCTCGGCGTGGTTGCGGATGAGTTGGCAGCGTTCGGCCAGGCGGTCGTCGTCAGTGAGGATGATCCCGCCCTCGCCGCAGTGGATGTGCTTGTGATAATTAAGGGAAAAAACGCCCATATGGCCCAGGGTTCCAGTATGGCGACCATCGAGTTTGGCTCCGGGAGCCTGGGCCGTATCCTCGATGAGCGTGAGCCTGTGGCGCTCTGCCAGGTCCTGCAACGCCGGGGCATCGATAGGCTGGCCAAAGATGTCTACGGCCATAATGGCTCTGGTGCGCGGGGTGATCTTTCGCTCCACGTCCTTGGGGTCCAGGCAGTAGTACCCTGGTTCAACGTCTGCGAATACGGGGATGCCGCCCCAGACGAGGATGGCCGTGGCCGTGGCGCTCATTGTGTAGGGGGTGACGATGACCTCGTCACCGGGACTAATCCCCACCGCGCCCACGGCGCAGATGAGTCCGGAGGTGCAGGAGTTGACAGCCACGGCGTGGCGCGCACCGAAGTACGCAGCCCATTCGGCCTCCAACGCCCGTACCTGCTCTCCGCCCAGGAATTGCTCGTGCCATACGCCAAGGTACTTGGACAGGCAGCCGGAATCGATGACCGCAGCAAGCGCCTGCTTCTCCTCCTTGCCCACGGTGACATAGGCCGGGAAGGGCTTGGTGCGCACGGGCTCGCCTCCGTGGATCGCTAGTGTGGTCATGAAATTCCCTCGGCGTTTCGGACGGCCTGGAACATATACTCCGCTCTGATCCAATCCTCCGGGGTGTCTATGTCCTGCACGATGTGGCGTGGCAGAAGTACCGGTCGGGCATCCGCAGCGTAGATCTTTCCACTTTGCTGAAATTCCCGGCAGTCAAGCCAGTAGAACTGCCCGGCATCGTGATAGGCTTCGGGCAGATCTTGTGAGCGGGTCATCTCATGTTCCGGCCAGAACATGCTCAGAGTGCCGTCCTGTTCCAGCTTGAGGCTGCGGAAGATGGAGAAGGCATAACTCGTCGCGGAGAAGCAGCTTGAGCAGCCTGTGGACATGAGCGTCTCCAGGCCTTGGCGAAGGTGCTCGGGTCGTACGAAAGCCGCAGTGGCGTAAATGCAGCACAATCGCTCTGGGGTTTGCCCCTGGCCATTCAGCCAGGCAAGGGCGTGCTCCAACACCGGTGCCGTGGCAATGTGGTCCCCGGATAGCTTTGCGGGGCGCAGGAAGGGCGTTTCCGCGCCATGGTGGCGAGCAACCGCCGCAATCTCTTCTGAGTCCGTTGACACGATCACCCTGTCAAATATCCCGGCGTTACGGGCCGCCTCGATGGACCAGGCGATCATGGGCTTGCCGCAGAAGGGCCGGATGTTTTTGCCCGGGATGCGTTTGCTGCCAGCGCGTGCGGGGATGACGGCGATGTTCATGAATGTTTGCCTTGGCTGAGCTGGTTGTTGTTCAAGAGCCCGCAAATTATGTCGCGCAGGCTGTCGACCGCCCTGCTGTGGAGTGCCGCCTCCGGGCGCACCCTGGGCCGAGGCCCGCAGCCCAGGCCTTCGGACCATGCTGTCAGGGCCGTTTGCAGGCCCTCATGCTGATCGAGAAAGAGTACTCCCTGACGCTGCCGCAGGGTTGCGAGGGACGACACTTGCAGCCCCGGCTGGATACTGGCCACAGGCAGGCCGTGAAGCCATGCCTCGTAAAGCAAGGTGGAGGCCATGCCTGCCACGCCGTCCGCCAGGGCCAGCGCATCTCGCCCCCGGGCAAGGCGGATCAGGCAGGTTGCGAGCGCTCCCTTGCCCTGTTCCAGCTGGGCGCAAAGCATCGTGCCGTCCTCTCTTGGATGCGGAAGGGCGGCCAACTGCAGTCTTCCGGCAAGGGGTCGCAGGATTGACAGAATGAGCCTTATGACGTCGCGCTCCGTGTACCCTCTGTATCCCGGACTGGTCGGGTCGCTGCCCTGGTCCTGGGTTACCGGCTCAGACACGAACAGCATGAGCGGCAGATCAGGATCGCACCCCGCCGCTTTTTTTTGTGCACGCTTGTCCTGATCGTTTGGCGCAACGGCCGTGAAGGTGTCAGCGAAGGCCGGCTGGCCGGTGACTCGGAGAGTTTTCCCCGCGATGCCCTCGCCCAAGGCGGCCGTCTGGGCCAATTTGTCGGGCACTGCATAAATGTCTGGTTGAAATTGGGGCAGTCCGTCGAGCCTCAAGCGCTGAGCATATCCATTCCAATAGTCCAGAACATGTAGGGTTGGCAGCCCCTTCTGGCTGGCGCGCCTGGCGATGGACAACGGCTGCGGGTCGCTGACGTTGGAGGAAAAAACAACAGCTTGGACATTATGCTGTAGGAGGAAAGCGTCGATCTGCGCGGGGGTCTCCCCGCAGGGCAGGAGTGCCGCGCCAATGCCGACTGTCGCGGTCTCGGCCGCTCCCCGCTGCGAAAGCAGTACGGTCATTCCGGATTGCACGCAGCTGTGGGCCACTGGTGCAAGCGCGTGCCAGCTCCCGATCTCGCTGGCGGCAAAGAGCAGGGTCACGATCTTGCCTCGGGCAAGATGCGCTCCATAAGTACCTGCCCACTCAGGGCTGAACGCAGGCTGCTGATGGGCTGGCGACCGCTGCGGTGGGCCTCTATGAGGTCTTCAAGAGCTGTGGAGAAAGCCCCGAGTTGCCCCCCCGGCCCCAGCAGCGATGCATCCTCCTGGGCCAGCCGATAGAATCCAGGGTAGCACTCATGCTCTCTGATCCGCTCCACTTCGGTGGTCATGCCGCCGTGCAATATGGAGAGGCGCCCGCCCTCGCAAGTCGCGCGGATGTCGATGTTGTGATAGGGCAGTTCGTCGCCCTGAATGACGATGCGGACGCCCTGAGCGGTGGTGAGGCCGCAACAGGGATTGGCGCTGCTGGCGCCGGAGACCCAGTCAAGAGTGTAACCCAAGTCTTCACCAAGGAGGAAGAATACCTGGTCAAGAAGATGACTGCCGTTTGTCTCCAGTCCCCTAGAATAGTTGACGTCAATGCGGACGAGACGTCCCATTGTCTGTCGCCGGAGAGCATCTCTGAGATTGACAAAGCAGGGTGTGTAGCGGCGTTGATAATTGACCAGCACCGTGCTTCGTCCGCCTTGCGCCTTCTGCTGATCGAGCAGTAGGCGCAGCTGTGAGCAGTCCCCGGCGGGAGGTTTTTCTAGCCAGATCATGGGAACGCCGTGCTCGATGCAGCGCTGGGCGTGCTCCAGGTGTAGCGCGGCGGGAGAGCAGATGGACACGATGTGCGGGTTCAGTGCACCAAGCATCTCCGCAAGGCCTTCAAAAGTCCGCAGCCCATGATGCGCAGTGAATTCTGCACGAAAAGAACTGTCCGGGTCGCAGCCTCCAGCGAGCCGGACGCCTGGATGCTGAAGCATTGCCTCGGCATGGCACAGGGCATCGCCTTCGGCATCCTTGCCGAAACGCCAGGAAATGTTGCCCAGGCCGCAAAGCGCCGCAGTGAGTCTTGCGGTCATTTTTGCCCCTCCACAAGTTCCCAGCATAGAGGCGTGCCGCGTTTTATTGCGCAGGTGGCCTGCCGACCCAGCACGGCCTCCAGGTGCCTGGTGTGCAGGCCGAACCCGGGTCGGATGGAGCGCAAGTTCTGCTCAGTGAAGTTTTCGCCGGCGGTCATGTCATTTACGACAAAGAGAGACCGCCGAAACGCCGCGCTGGCCTGCTGTTTCTCTGTCAAGGCAAAGCTCACTTGGCCGAGGGCTTTCTCGGTGGCCCTTACGCCTTCCACCATGGCCTTGAACTCTGAAGGCTCCAGGGAAAAGGCGGAATCCGGACCGGGCCTTGATCGGTCCAGGCAGAGGTGTTTCTCGATGATGCGCGCCCCCAAGGCCGTGGCGGCAATGGATGCAGCGTTGCCCATGGTGTGGTCGGAAAGTCCGACAGGCACTGCATATTTCGCGGCCAGGTAAGGGATGGTGTTCAGGTGCATCTCTTCCATGGGAGCGGGATAGGCAGAGGTGCACTTGAGCAGCGCCAGTTCCATGCCTCCGGCCTCGCGGAAGGTCGCTACGGCCTCATCAAGCTCGGCCTCGCTGGCCATGCCCGTGGACATGATGACCGGCTTGCCCGTGGCTGCAACCTTGCGGATGAGCGGCAGGTCCACGTTTTCGAAGGAGGCGATCTTATGGCATGGCACGTCCAGGGTCTCCAGAAAGTCCACTGCGCTTGCGTCAAAGGGGGTTGAGAACAGGACAAGGCCCATGCCCTCCGCTGCGGCCTTGAGCCTGGGATGCCATTCCCAGGGGGTGAATGCCTCGTGGTAGAGGTCGTAAAGAGTGCGGCCTTCCCACAGAGTTTCCTTGATCCGGAAATACTCGTTGCCGCAGTCGATGGTGAGCGTGTCGGCTGTGTAGGTCTGAAGTTTGACCGCATCTGCTCCGGCGATCTTGGCGGCCTCCAGGATGCGCAGGGCAGTGCCAAAGTCACCCCCGTGGTTGCAGCTCATTTCCGCGATGATGAAGACTGAGGTCTGCGGATCAAAGAACGACTTAGCGGGCATGGCTCCCTCCCTTCAATTCAAAGAGCAGATGCGGATGCGCGAAGTCCTTCTTGGCGATGCCCTGAGAAAACCCGACAGATTCGAACATGGTCTTGGAATGGGTGTTTTGGGGTTTCACCAGCGCCTGCACGACGAGGCTGGGCCTGTCTCTCAGCAACATGGAGCAGGCCCTGCGGGTCATGGCCGTACCAAAACCTTGCTTCTGGCATTGCGGCGCTACGCTTATGCTGAGCAAGGCGGAATCGTCCTGGATGTCGAAGCGAATCTGTCCGATAGGGGCTCTAGCACTGTCCTCGGCGATGAACAGCAGGCAATCGGGGTCGGCGAGCCTGCTGGCGAACCATCTGGCGTGGCTTTCTGGGGTGACGAGGTCTGGCGAGAAGCTCTGCGCCACGATCGAAGGATGGTTTCGCCAAAACAGCAGTGTCTCGGCATCTTCAGGCCGGGCCGGACGCAGGGAAATACTTTCGCTCCGCATCGCCCTGACCACGCGTTCTGCCCCATGTCCGTCGACCAGCCTTTGGCTGGTCTCGTGCATGCTCTGGCGCAAAGCTGCGTCGGTGACCAGCGCGCCGAGAGCCGAGGCGAGCTCTTCCGGGCGCGTCTGTGGCGGGAAGGCTTGCGCTGCCCCGGATCTAACCAGCTCGGTTAGGATGATGTCCTGGTTGTCTGCCACCGAGGTGATCAGCATGGGAACGCCGAAATAGCACAGCTCCCAGCAGGTGCTTCCTGCTGCGGATATCGCCAGTTCCGCCCAGGCCATGAGTCCGGGCATGTCGGTGACGGCCTGGAGCACTTCGCAGGTGCAGGGCAGGGCTGCCGCTAAGGGTCGCAGGAATTCCGCGTGCGGGTTGGCCGCACCAGCTACGACGAGAACGTGCAAGCTTGGGTCCGCCAAGCAGGCCAGCGCCTGCAATACTCGGCTGGAAACATTGCCTGGGTCCGAACCGCCGAAGGTCACCATGATGTTGCGGGCGCGTTTCGGGCATGGCTTTGTCGTCTGCCGCACGGCGCGAAACTCCTGGCGCAGCAGAGCGTAGCGCGGTCCGAGCAGTTTCAGCGCATCGGGGCTAAGCTTTGGGCTTAACTCTTCGGCTCCGATATTTTGATTCAGGTAGACGTTGGCATCGTAAGCATCCCGGTCGCAGGTGTCGTCCACTACAAAGCTCTTGCGCCCGGCTGCGCGCACGCCGCACTGGTAGCCAGAGTCGAGGTGGTAGCCGTCAAGAGCCACCCAACCGTCCGGGCTGCTTTGTTCTAAAAGCACAGCCATGTCAGCCGGGTCGGGGTGCACGGCGTTCAGGACCGTAAGCGAAAAGCCACCAGCGATTATTAGCTCCCGCAGCGGTCCAGCCTCTATACGCCCCACAAAGCGCACCGGTTCGCTCTGGGTAGCCCAGGCCTGGGCCAGAGCCAGCATGCGCATGACGTGACCTGTGCCCATGCGGGCATCGCCATCGGCGCGTATGGTCAGGCTGCAGGCCATTTACTTCCCCATGAAACGTAGGGTTTCCCGTACCACCGTCTCCACATCCGCATCGCTCATGCCGGGGTGCAGGGGCAGGCTCAGGATTGTTTCACTCGTGGCCTCCGCCACGGGGCACAGGCCGGGGCCGGTTCCCAGGGATTGGCGGTAATAGGGATGTAGGTGCACAGGCGAGTAGTGCACGTTGACGCCGATGCCCGCCGCGCGCAGTGCGGTGAATATCGCGTCGCGCCGGGTCACGCGGACGACATAAAGATGATAGGCGTGCAGTGCGCCTGGCATGGCGACCAGAGGACGCACAGAGGTGCCAGCGAAGGCCTGGTCATATCGGGCGGCTATCTCGTTGCGCCGGGCAAGAAAGCCGGGCAGCTTGGTCAGCTGACTTATGCCCAGAGCGCACTGGATGTCCGTGATGCGATAGTTCATGCCCAGCTCGACCATGTCGTAGCGCCAGGTGCCCTGCTCCTGCCGTTGTCGGAATTCCGTGTCGATACCGTGGTTGCGGAAGCGGCGCAGCTTGGCTTCAAGCGCTTTGTCATGGCCCATGACCATGCCCCCCTCGCCGGTGGTGATATGCTTCACAGGATGGAAACTGAACACGGTGAGGTCCGCCAAGCTTCCGACAGCGCCCTGGCCTGTTGCTGCTCCAAGGGCGTGGCAGGCATCGGCCACGAGGACGAGATTGTGGGCCGCGCAGATTTTGCGCAGGCTGTCGTAGTCGCAGGGCTGCCCGGCGTAGTCCACTGCGATGACCGCACGGGTGCGGGGTGTCGCTAGGCGTCCCACTTCGGCGGCGGGTAAGAGCAGGGTGTCTGGGTCCACATCGGCGAAGACCGGGGTGGCACCCGCGTAGCGCACACAATTCGCCGTGGCCGCAAAGGTCATGGTCGGAACGATGACTTCGTCGCCGGGGCCGATGCCCAGAGCGTGCATGGCGCAGTGTAGAGCTGCCGTGCCGCTGGCCACGGCGACCCCAAAGGCCGTACCGCAAAACTCGGCCACTGCTCGCTCAAACTGTTCAACCCGAGGGCCAGTGGTCAGCCAGTCGGAGCGCAGGGCCTCGCAGACGGCCCTGATGTCGTCTTCGTCGATACTTTGGCGTCCGTAAGGGATCATAACTCCTCGATGAGTTCCTGCAATTTCTCGACAGTCAATTGCCAAGGGTTGTCCAGGGAGTTGTACTCGAAATCGTCGGCTACGGGACGCGCACCGCAACTATCAAAGCGTTTATTGAAGAAACGGAAATTCGGTTTGATGAGGAAGTGGTTCTCGAATTCCACGGTGTTGTGAGCCTCATCGCGTGGCACCATGACCTCGTGGAGCTTCTCTCCAGGACGGATGCCGGTGATTTCGATTTTGCCTCCTGGGCACATGGCATGGGCCAGGGTCATAATGTTCATGCTGGGAAGCTTCGGAACGAAAAGCTCACCGCCGACCATGGCCGGGATGCTTCTCAGCACAAAGTCGACCCCTTGCTCCAGGGTGATCCAGAAGCGGGTCATGCGCGGGTCAGTGACCGTGAGCACGCCGCTTTTGCATTGCTCGCGGAAGAAGGGGATGACGCTGCCTCGGCTGCCAAGCACATTGCCGTAGCGCACGACGGAGAACTTGGTGTCCCCGGTACCGGCATAGGAATTGGCCGCTATGAACAGCTTGTCCGAGCAGAGCTTGGTGGCGCCATAGAGGTTGATGGGCGCGGCGGCCTTGTCCGTGGAGAGCGCCAGGACATGGCTGACCTGGGTGTCGATGGCCGCGTCGATGATGTTCTGCGCGCCCATAATGTTGGTCTTGATGACCTCGAAGGGATTATACTCAGCTGCGGGAACCTGCTTGAGCGCAGCCGCGTGGATGATGATGTCCACTCCGCGAAAGGCGCGGTACAAGCGGTCTTTGTCACGCACATCGCCAAGGAAAAAGCGGATGTTCTCATACTCGGCGAAATCTTGAGCCATCTCGTATTGCTTGAGTTCATCGCGACTGAGGATAATGACCTTGGTCGGCTTGTGCCGGGTGAGCAAGGTATGAGCGCAGGCTCGACCAAAGGAGCCCGTGCCGCCGGTGATTAGGACGCATTTTCCGTTGAACATGTAGACTCCTGCCAACTTATGCTTTCAGTATGTTCGCTTGAGGTGAATGACTCCCCTTTTCCTGTGGGGTACACTTCAAGGCGCCTTTGGTCCGTCTTCGCCTCGTGGCGAGCCCTCTCGCTTGTTGTGTCGGTTGCAACAATCCCTAAGGGGAGCTCTTGCTGAAACCGTTGTCCCTTGCCCTGTACAGTGCCCCCAGGCAGGAACCCTTTTGCAAACACGAACATGGTCAGCGTCTCGAGGGATGTCTCCCAACACGCATGCTATAGCAGCAAGCGCATTGCATCACTGGAGAGGGTGACGTGATACCCCAAAATGAAATGCTCCAGTCGTTCTGTCAACGTTTCAGTGCCCGGCCTCACTTTGGCTAGCCTATGTCTCTGAGTGGGTTCGGAGGAAGACATCTCTCATTTTGCGAGTCTCCCAAAAAAGCAGAACCTCAGATTCCGGAAGTGATCGGACATAGGTATTAGTACCGGTTTGTCAAAAACTATCGATACACGGGTGCGTTGTTTGTACAGTAAAATTGAACAAAGTGTCAACAGGGTATGGCGGTCTCGCTCGCGCTCGGCGTGGACTGCTGCGCCAAGTGTCCAGCTTTCGCAGTTGTGGGAACGTCAGGTAAGGAGCCGCTCTCAAAATACCGAGGTAAGGTGTGTGCGCAACATTTCTGCCACATAGGCGATCTCCTGGCCTGTTATCCGGGTGTGGAAGGGCAGACTGAGCGTGCCTTGTCCGAATGCGAGGGCATTGGGAAAGTCCTCGGGCTTGCAACCGAGGTGCTTGCGGAACCACGTCAGGGTGTGGATGGCCCGGTAATTCACCGCAACGCCGATTTCGTTCTGGCCCAGATAGGCCAGCAGATCGTCACGCTTGTCCGCCGGGACCTGCACGGTGAACAGGTGCAGGGCGCTCTTACCGCGCAAGGCTGGCAGGCGCAGGCTGGGAATGTCCGCAAGGGCCTGCGCATACATGTCGTAAATGGCGCGGCGTTGCTCCCAGAGGTCGTCCAGCCGCTTAAGCTGGTGCACCATGAGCGCGGCCTGGATGTCGCTTAGGTTGTACTTCCAGCCCAATTCCACCATGTCCCAGTGCTGGTAAAGGCCGTGGTAGCGTTTGGCGGCCTCCTTGCTCATGCCGTGCTGGCGCAGCAACAGCACCTGGCTGGCAATGTCCGCGCGGTTGGTGCACACGGCTCCGCCCTCGCCGCAGGTGAGGTTCTTGGTGGCGTAGAAGCTGTAGCACGCCGCGTCGCCGAGTTCGCCGGGCCGCACGCCGTCGCGGCTGGCTTCGATGCAGTGGGCCGCGTCCTCCACGATGGCGAGGTGATGCTTGTCGGCAATGACGCGCAGGGCCCGCATGTCGGCCATGACACCGTACAGGTGCACGGGCAGAATGGCCCTGGTGCGCGAGGTGATGGCCGCCTCCACCGCCTTGGGATCGATGAGGCCGGTGTCCGGGTCCACATCCACCAGCACCGGGGTGGCGCCGGTGTGCAGCACCGAGGTGGCGCTGGCGATGAAAGTCATGGACGTGGTGATGACCTCGTCGCCAGGGCCGATGCCCAGGGCCAGCAAGGCCAGGTGCAGGGCCGCCGTGCAGGAGTTTAGGCTCACGCAGTGCGTAAGCCCGGTGTAGGCGGCAAAGCCCTCCTCGAAGCGACCACAGGCTGGCCCGGTGGTCAGGAACACCGAGCGCAGGGTCTCGACGGCGCTCTCGATATCGCGCTCGTCCAGTGCGTGCCGGAAGAACTCGATGCGCATGTCTAGTGCAACTCGCGCTTGCCCGAGGAGGTGACGATGGGGATCTCGCGCATCCAGAGCATCTTGCGCCACCAGTCCTCGTGGTCGACGTACCACTTCACGGTGCTCTCCAATCCCTGCTCCCAGGTAACTTTGGGCTCCCAGCCCAGCACGCGCTTGATCTTGGCGGAGTCCGCAGTGTGGCGCATAACCTGCCCGGGGCGATCCCCCACGTTGATATAGCATTCCTTGCTGGCGCACATGAGCTTGGTGATGTCCTGGGCGATGGACAGGATGGAGTGGTCGATGCCGGAGCCCACGTTGAAGACCTCGCCCACGACCTTCTCGGCCGGAGCGTGCAGGGCCAGGTCGATAGCCCGGCAAGTGTCCTCGGTATGAATGAAGTCGCGAGCCGAGGAGCCATCACCGTGCACGCGCAGCTTCTCACCAAGAATGACGCTGGTGACAAAGCGCGGAATGACCTTTTCCAGGTGCTGGCGGGCGCCGTAGTTGTTGAAGGGGCGGATGATGACCGCAGGTATCTGGTAAGTGGCCCAGTAGGAGTAGACGAGCCTATCGGCCCCGGTCTTGGCGCCCGCGTAAGGGCTCATGGGGTTCAATGGATGGTCCTCGTCCATGGCCGGGGCGATGGCTGTGCCGTAGACCTCGCTGGTGCTGATGTGGATAAAGCGCTCCACACTGTCCTTGTACTTGCACACGGCGTTGGCCACGGTCTGGGTGCCGATGACATCCGTCTCGAAGAAATTGCGGTTGTCATAGATGGAACGGGTGACGTGGCTCTCGGCCGCGAAGTGGACCACATAATCGCTTTGGGAGATGAGCGTGTCCATAAGCTCGCCATTGAGGATATTGCCGTACCAGAACTGTAGGCGCGGATTGTCCAAATCCTGCCAGATCTTGACCGGCAGGTTTTCCACGTTGCCAGCGTAGGTCAGGGCGTCCACAACGATGATGTTGTAGTCGGGGTAGGCATTGTAGATGTAGTGCGTGAAGGCCGAGCCGATAAAGCCCGCGCCGCCGGTGATGAGGATGGTCTTCTTCATTGCTGGCTCCGCAAAAGTATGGAGAGGCTGTTTGGCCCATGGTTGAACAAAAGGTCCACCACGGACAGATAGGGAACAAATTCGCCGTGCAACTGCGTGTACACGGGGTGCCGGTAGTCCTGGTATTCCAAGCGCATTCCGCGCGCTTCAAAGAGGGTCTCTTCGATATAGTCGCGCCCGGCCGCACCCTCATAAAACACCGTGCCGCCTAGCCGGCTCAGGATCTCCACCAGGCGCGCCGCGCCGGAGCCAGGGACGTCGAGTTCTGACGAGAGCACGAAGGGCGTGTCGATGCCGAGCGCTGCGGCGAGATGACGAATGAGCGAGATGTTCAGCTCACACAGCGACTCCCAGGGCTCGGCAAGAATATCCTCCAGGGCCGGGGCGTACTGGCCGTAGTACGGCGCCTTGGAATAGTATTGCGCCAGAGAGCGCAGATGTTTCTTCTGCCAGCACTGGTCGTTGTTCACGCGAATCTGGTTGATGAGCGGGAATTCCTGGCCCTTGGTCAGCACCGGCACGGTGAGCCATTGCGGCCCATTCGGGGTCTTGATGCGGTTGCGGTTGCGCCAGGAGCCCTTCTCAAACTGCACGTCATCATACAAGACGAAAACGTCCGCCCGGTGAATCTGCTCAAAGTAGCCCAACCACGGCAAATAGCTGGGCTGGAGAATTCCGACGACATTAGTCATAGCGCTGCAACTCCTGGGCGTGCCTTCCCTTCGCGTCATGTAGCCGGCGCCGTCGGGCAGGGTCTCTTGCTTCCCTTCGCCAGGTAATCCGCCCTACTTGTGGGGACTTGCTGTTTCCGCGTCCTTAAGGACCTTCCAGTAGTTGTACTGCCAGGAGCGATATTTCCAGTCCGGGCAGGCCGCGCAGATGGGGATCTCGTGGCCTCGCCGCGCCAGATGAAGGGAGCGATAGTGTTCGAACTCCGGTCCGAGCCAGATGTCCTTGATGCTGCGCTCCATGACGTTGGCGAAACGCTCCTTGAAGGCGATGTCCTCGCCGCAGAGGGTGACGTCGCCGCGCGAATCCACGTTGAAGCGCTCGAAAAGCCAGGGGCAGGGCAGGCGGTCCTCAGGGGGCAGGTAGGCGCTGTCGTCTGCAGACTTATCCTCGTTGTAGCCCCAGGTGAGGAACTTGCGTATCTGCACCTTGTCCACGATGGCGCTCCAGTGGGCCTCGGCCTTGTCCACGTCCACGCCCTGCTGGTTGATGATGCTGGTCACGATGCGCGTGGGGGACTTCAAACGGTTTCTGATCTCCACGGCCATGCGTACGCTTTCGTTCAGGCGGTCCCAGTCCAGGTTGGCGCGTACGATGGCGTAAGTCTCGGCATCGCCTGCGTCCACGCTGAACTCGAGGGCGTCTATGCCAGCAGCGATGAGGGCGGTCAGGTTCTCCTCGTTGAAGCGCGAACCGTTGGTGATGAGCCCGATGCGGCAGCCCTTGTCCTTGGCGTAGAGCATGTGCTCTACGGCCTTGGGGTGGAGCATGGGCTCGCCCCCGCCGGAAAGCCGGAGCAGGCTGCCATGCGGCCCGCACTCGTCGGCCAAGCGATGGAACACCTCGTCGCTCATGAGCATGGCGTCCTTGTAGGTCTCGCGGATCTCGGAATTGTTGTACGGGCAGTTGGGGCAGCCCGCGTTGCACACGTAGACGAAGGAGAGCACGAGCATCATGGGGAACTCTTTGGCCTCGGGCCGCAGGCCGTACTCTTCCTGGGTGTGGACCTTGATCTCGTTGCTCATGGCGATTTCTCCTGGGTGGGACTGGCGGGCTGGTATTCGGCGTAGGCGCTCTGCCAGTCAGAGCAGTTGCGGCACATGTCCGGCAACTCGGCGAAGCGTCCTTCCTTGTGCATGGCGCGCATGGCCTTCAGGCCCGTCTGCCAGACGTCCTTGATGGAGCGCTCGGTCACGTCGCCGCAGGGCACGCGGCAGTGGATGTCCACCGAGCATAGGGCCACGCGGCCGTCGGCGCAGATGTTGATGGTCTGCATAAGCCAGTAGCAAGGCTTGCGTTCCACCTGGGAGTTGTCGGCCAGGTTGGGGGCGTCCACAAGGCCCGCCCAGCTCACCTTGGGCCGGATCTTCACGTTGATGCCTGCGGCTGTCCAGAAGGCCTTGAAAGCCTCCACCTGGTCCTCGTTGATGTCGCTGACCACGAACTGCACGAAGAGTTTTTGGTGGGGCTTGCCGATTTCCTTCAGGGCGTCGCGGTAGGCTAGGACGTTCCTCACGGCCTTGTCGTAATCGCCGCCCACGCGGATCTTGACGTAGGTCTCGGGGGTGGCGGCGTCGATGCCCACGTAGAGCGCGTCCAGCCCGGCTGCGATGACGGCGCGGCCCTTTTCCGGGCTCATGAGCACGCCGTTGGTGTTCAGCACCATGTCGGTGAGCCCCTTGTCTTTTCCGTACTGGATGCGCGCGGCGATGTCGCGGCACATGAAGGGGTCGCCGAAGAAGATGCCCCAGACGCGGGCCGTGGGATTCTCCACCGCGATTTCGTCGATGATCTTCTTGTACAGGTCCAGGTCCATGACCTGCACCTTGCGGTAGTTCTTCACGTTGGGGTGGTCGCACATGGAGCAGCGCAGGTTGCAGGCGTTGGTGTTGTCAATGAGCACCACGCGTGGAAACTCCACGGCCTCCTGGGTCCTGTCGGCCTTGTTCACGTCACTTCTCGCCATTGTATTCGCTCCGCAAGAGGGACAGGCCCAGGACATTCACCGAGGCATCCTCGATCTGGTAGTGCTCCCGCAGCAGGGATTCTCTGCGGAAACCGAATTTTTCATACAACCTCAACGCCGGGAGGTTGTCTTCGCCCACATGGAGAAAAATTTTGTTGAGTTTCAGGGTGTTGAAGCCATGAGCCAGCATGAGCCGCAGCACCACGCCGCCTAGCCCTCTGCCCCGGCTTGAGCCGTGACCCAGCAGTATCCAAAATTCCGCCCGGCCGTGGACCTTGTCCCAATGGTAGAAACCCGTGTTGCCCACGTGCTGACCAGCCTCGATCACGGCGTAGACTTGGCGTGAAGCATCCGTCTGGAGGCGCTCAAACCAGCGCTGCTGGTCGGCGCAGGTCACCTCGCCCACGCGCAATATCAACCGGCGCAGCTCCGGGTCGTTGGCCCAGGCCCGCGTCTGCTCCAGTTCGGCCTCGGAAATGGGCCGCAGATGGACATCGCCCGCGTGCATCATAACTTTGGGAGAGCTCGCCTTTTCTCAAAATGATGTCAAGCCGTACTCCCGCCACCACAGGCCCAGGCTGGCCAGGTTCCAGACCTTGGCGTTGACGCCGGTGTCCCCACCCTGAAAGCGCCTGCGCAGGGCGGACAGCGGCGCGGGGTTGAACATGTCAGCGGGCAGAGCGTCCAGGCAGGAGAGCGTCCAGTCCTTCAGCTCGCCGTGCATCCAGGTGTAGATGGGCTGCACGAAGCCTTCCTTGGGCCTGTTGATGAGTTCCGGCGGCAGCAGGTCGGCCACGGCCAGTTTGAGCGCGCATTTGTTCACCGGGGCCCCGGGCTTGCCTCCAATCTTCAGATACCCCGGCAGCCGGTTCACATACTCCACCAGCCGGTGGTCCAGGAACGGACAGCGCACTTCAATGCTGTGGGCCATGCTGAGCCGGTCCACAAAGGGCAGTATTTGGTTTTGCAAAAGCTCGGCCTGGTCGACCTCAAGCACCCGGTTCAGGGCGTCGCCCCCGGCGCTGAGGCCCGCCTCCAGGCCGGCGTAGGGATCATGGCGCTGGGCCGCAGGCAGCCCGGCCAAAAACTCCGGCGTGAGCAGCTCCAGGCGCTCGGAGAGCGGAAACACGGCCAGAGCGTCGCGCCAGTTGGCTTGCGTTCCGGCCGCGATGCGCGAGAGGAAGCCGTACTGCGGGGGCGAGTCGAAGGGCGCGAGCAGGGCCAGTTCCTCCGGGGTCAGATCCTCGCGCCGGGCCTTGCCCTGGGCGCGGTACGCCAGGAGCGCCTCGATGGGAAAAGCCAGACGATGCGTCAGGTAGCTGGCGAAGAGCTCGTCGGCCCCGTCGCCGGACAGGGCAACCTTCACATGCTCGTGGATGAGGATGGACAGAAAGAAGGTGGACACCGTGCCGGAGAAGGGCTCGTCGAAGCTGCGTACGATCTCGGGTATCTTCTCCGCGAAAAAAGGTGCGTCGATGATGAGCTCATGGTGTTCGGTACCCAGGCGAGTGCTCATCTCCCGGGCGTAGTGGATGTCCTGGGCCTTGCCCGCGAACTGGCCCTGGGCATCGTCGGCGTAGCCCAGGCAGAAGGTCTTCACCGGTTGGCCGTGGAAGCGCGCCATGAGTGCCGTAACCGTTGACGAATCCACGCCGCCGGAAAGATACGCGCCGTAAGGCACATCGCAGTCCATGCGTAGGCGCACCGCATCCTCCAGCAGGCGGCGCACCTCGGCGGCGGCCTCCTCAAGCGTTGGCGGCT
>JAHIUD010000097.1 GCA_018817515.1 Pseudomonadota bacterium | reverse complement strand
GCCTGTGCCCATGTTGATGGCCGTGGGCATCACGGTGCTCACTCCTTCCATGTGCGGACCCTCCCGTAGAGATTGTGTGTTGACCTGTCGGCGCCGAAGCCGGGGCAGCTGCCCTCCAGGGTGAAGCCAAGATGCTTCGCGAAACGGTTCGCGCGCAGGTCGTCCTGGCGCGCATGGAGTTGCAGGCGGTGGAAGCCCTGCTCCATGCCCAGGGCGTCGACGATGCGCCGGGCCAGCCGGACGAAGGCCACGGGCACCGCGTCCACGCCCGCCCCGGCCCAGCACCAGCACTCGCCTACGCCGGGCCAGAAGCGCACCACCCCGCCGCAGGCGATGACCGCCTCGCCGTTACAAACGGTCCAGGCCGGACCGGCGGCCGCGTAGGCGCGCGCCAGCTCCGCCAGCGGCGGCAGCCCCGCCAGGGCCGAGACCGCGCCGGGTCTGAGGCGCA
Source organism: Pseudomonadota bacterium (assembly GCA_018817515.1). Classification (GTDB taxonomy): domain Bacteria; phylum Desulfobacterota; class Desulfovibrionia; order Desulfovibrionales; family Desulfovibrionaceae; genus Humidesulfovibrio. Next base: position 23,906 of record JAHIUD010000097.1, on the reverse strand, counting down.
GGGACGCCGCGTGGGCAGTGAGGAAGGGCATTGCCAGGAGGTTTGCAGACATGTGACGCTCGTTGCTGAAGGTTAGGACCCGGCGCGGCCCAGCTGGTGCGCAGTATACCCCCGTTTTAGACACTGGACAAAATTCTCCACTCTTTGGCCGGTAAAAGGACAAAATTTCCCCCTTGACAGGGTTTCAACGGGGCATGTTTTCGCCAGAGGCAGGTGTTTTCGTGAAGCCTTACGAAGGTGCTTGCCGTGTTGCCGTGGCATGCGGAAGCCGCAGCCTGTGGACGAGTTCCGGCAACAGCTTCCCACGCATGGGTTGGCGCGGGCAGGGCCCAATGGAGGGGTATTGTCGAGGGATGGACTGGCAGGATCAGACGGCTGGTCTCAATACCGCATGAGTCGAAACGCCTGTGGCCTCATGACCAGTGGCCAACGCGCAAAGCCCCCGGCAAGACTGCTGTCCTGCCGGGGGCTTTTGCGGGCGCGCGGGTGGCCCGGGCGCTATTTGGTCATGCGGCTTACTATTCGACCGTCACCGAGCCGTGGCCCAGCATGCGCTCGGTCTTGCGGGCGTCTGCGGCGTTGGCGTAGGGGCCCACCAGCACGCGGTAGAACTTGCCCTTGCCGTCGAGCCGGGTGGCCACGACCTTCACGGGCAGGCCCTTCATCTCCAGGTGCTGTGCGCGGCGCACGGCCCGCTGGCGCGACTGGAAGGAACTTTCCTGGATTGCGTAGGCGCCCTTGGCGGTCCTGCGCTGGATCAGGCTGTCGCCTGCGGAGCGGGAGTCGGCGTTGTCGGCAGGGGCCTCAGACGCCACAGGAGCGGTGTTCTGCTGGAGCAGCGCAACCTTGGAGTCGGCCAGCACCTGGGCGTCCTTCAGATCCTTGTCCTGGCGCGGCGCGATCTTGGCAAGAGACGCAGGCAGCTTGCCGGAGCCCTTGTGCTCCTCCAGGGTGGCGATGCTCTTGCCCTGGTTCAGCTTCTGAAAAGTGATGTCCAGCAACTGGCGGGTGACTGCGGCGCGGGCCCCGGCGCTGCGGGCGCCAAGCACCACGGCGACCACGCGGGAATCGCCGCGCTTGGCCGTGACCACGTTGTTGTAGCCCGAGGACTGCACGTAGCCGGTCTTGAGGCCGTCCACGCCCTCATAGGAGGAGAGCAGGCGGTTGGCGTTGTGGTGGTTGCGGTTGTTGTGCACGTAGGTGGTCATGGAGTGGAAAGTCAGCGCCTGGGGGAAACGGCGCAGGTAGCTGGCGGAAAGCTTGAGCATATCGCGCGCGGTGGTCACCTGCCCCTCGGCGGGCATGCCGTTGGGGTTCTTGAACACCGTGTCGGTCATGCCGAGCTCTCTGGCCTTGGCGTTCATGGCCGCCACAAAGGGGTGCACGTCCTCGCTGCCGCAGAGGTGCTGGGCCAGGGCCACGCAGGCGTCGTTGCCGCTGGCAACGGCGATGCCCTTCATGAGTTCGCGCACGATGACCCGCTCGCCCGGGCGGATGTTCATGCGCGAGCCACCGGCCAAGGTGGCCTCGGGCGTCACCAGCACGGTGTCGGTGTACGCCAGGCGCTTCTCCTGCACGGCCTCGAAGGCCAGGTACAGGGTCAGCACCTTGGTCAACGAGGCCGGGGCGATCTGCTCGTCGGCGTTCTGCTCGTAGACGATGTTCCCGGTTGCCAGGTCCATGGCGATGGCCGCTTTGGCGCGCAGCTCTCCCGCGTGGCCGTTGGCGGCGCGCACCGGGGTGGCGCCTATCATCAAGAGGAGCATTGTCAGGAATATGACTCTGCTTTTGGTTCGCATGGCATCCCGCTGTGTTTCAAGTTGACCTGAACCGCTACGGACATGGTCCGAGCGTTGGCACCATAGCCTCGACAGCACCGCCTGGCAAGTCTTGGCCAGGCGACCGCCCTCACACCTCTTTCACAGCAATCTCAACACGGTTCCGGCCGTTGGCCTTGGCCGCGTACAGAGCCTGGTCGGCCCTGCGGTACAATTCATCCGGCGACTCATTGCCGTCGGTCTCGGCCACTCCAAAGCTGGCGGTGATGGGCAACCCGTCAAGGGGCGTGTCCGCCACGCGTGCCCGCAATTTCTCCGCCGTCACCCGGCCATTTTCAATATCCGTGCCGGGCAGGAGTACCGCGAACTCTTCTCCACCCATGCGGAACAACGTGTCCGAGGCGCGTACGGCCTGGCGCAGGCACTGGGTGAACTCCTGGAGCACGCGGTCGCCGCGCTGATGTCCATGCTCGTCATTGACGTGCTTGAACAGGTCCAGGTCCGTCATCACCAGGCACAAACGCTGACCCTGCCGCCTGGCCTTGGAAAATTCGCGCCTGATCTCCACATCCCAGGTGCGCCGGTTGTAGGCTCCAGTGAGCTTGTCCGTGCCCGCCTGGGTCTCCAGGTTGCGGACCAGGCTCTCCAGGTGCTCCCGGTCGCGCACCACCTCGGCAATCATGGGCCGGAGCAACAGCAGGGCAGTCAAAACAAGCCCCACCAGGGCCGCGCCAAGGAGCGCCTTGACCTGGAGGCTCAGGCTCTTCAAGCTGCCCTCGCCCATGTGCTGCAACGCATCCATCCGCTGGTCCAGCCGCCCCAGCAAGGCGTCTCCGCTCCGGCTGAGCCGCTCCCTGGCCTGTCCGCCCGGGTCCTGGCCCTGCGCCAGCAGCTCTCGCAGCTCCCGCGCCTGAGCCACAAACCCGTGAAACAAGGCCTCTGTGCCGTCGTCGTCCGCCCGCAGCACGCTTAAGGCCGGGCTATCCTCGACCATGCCCAGCGCGCTCGCCGGTCCATGAACCAAAACGTTGTGCCCCTGGACCAGTTCCTGGAGAGCTCCATCAAGCTCCTTCAGCCCGGCCCTGCGCTCTGCTCCCGCCGCAGCCTCGGCCCGCATGGCCAGAATGTCCACGCGCTGGCAGAGCATCCGCTGCCGCCCTGCCACGTTCAGCAGCTTGGCGCCCAACACCTGGGTGGTCACGGTGTTGTCCATGAGCCCGTAGCTCGCAAGGGTGAGCACTGCCACAAATCCCAAGGCCAGGATGTAGCGCAGGCTCAACTGCGCATGCAGGGTCATCCCAGCAAATAGCTTCATTGCCTTGCCCCCTGCCGAAGCCCTCTTCAAAGACGCTTGATTTGTTATAGTGATTCTTTAAGAAATGTCTAGGCATATTTTTGCCTCCCAGTCAACCCTTCGCCGAAATATTAGTACCGCACTGCGCACTCCTGGAGACAGTAACGGTTCTTGACAAGCTTCAGTCCGCTAACTATTATTTTTTGACTGCATAAAATTGCAAAAAGATAGGAAATGGAAATGATGCTCTCCTGCCCGCCGCTCCCCTACCCGCCGCGTGTGCTTATCGTCGAGGACGAGCACATCATCGCCATGGCCACCACATTGAACCTGAAGCGCATGGGGTGCGAGGTGGTCGCCACCGCAGCCACCGGGCAACAGGCGGTGGACTATGCCGTGAAGAAAAAGCCAGACGTCGTGCTCATGGACATCATGCTCCAGGGCTCCATGACCGGCATCGAAGCAGCGCGCCAGATACGCGACACCTCCCCGGACATGCCCATCATCTACTGCACCGCCTACACGGACGCAGGCACCCGGTCCCAGGCCGCCCAGACCAACCCCAAGGCCTTCATGGGCAAGCCGCTCAACTACGCCGAACTCAAGAACCTCATAGACGACCTGGGATGAAGCACCGCGCGCCAACGCCGCATAAGGCCCTGGCCGCCACGTTCCGGTTCCAGCTCCCTGCGTTTTTCCTGGCCTTGGTCCTGGCCTTGACCCTTCTGGGGCCCTGCGCCGCCATGGCCGCTGGCGCCGTGCCCTGGCTGGCCCCCCAACAGGACAACGCCAGCGCCGCAGCGGCCAACGCAACGGGCTCCAACGCCTCTGTCGATGCCATCCAGGCCGCCGCACCGGCGGCAAAACCGTCTGCCTCGCTGCCTGCCAAACCGGCCACCGAACCAGCCGACGCCGCTGGCAAGGCCCAGTTCGAGGTGTTGCGCCAGTACTTCCTCCGCCAGTTGACCCTGGCAGAGGACTTCCCGGAGGTCTTCTCACGCCGCGTCAAGAGCGGCGAGACCATGGCCTTCGCGACCATGCTCGAGATGCAGCGCAGGCGCGGCCTGCTTGAGCGCTTCCGCGCGGCGGAGGTGGATCTCTCGGAGCTTGTGTTCACGCGCGTGACAGCGGACCCGGACCTGGCGCGCATCCACGTCACGGGCCGGTACAGCTTCATCCTGAAACCAAAACCCCTGTCGCCGTCCCCCTCCTCCGCCGACCCGGAGACCGGTGCGGCCAAGGGCCCGGCGGCCCGGGAGAAAATGGCGGCCAGCGTCCACGAGACCCTGGAGGAAGATGCCCTGTTCGTGCTCCTGCCCGAGCAAGGCCAATGGAAGATCTACGAGCGTCGTGAAGGCTGGCGCCCCTAGCGGACCTTTGAAAGACGGGATGGCGCGGCCAGCCTGGAAACGGCGCACCTCAAGACGCAACAAAGTTCAAGGCCGTCATGCGCTTCTCGTGCGTGACGGCCTTGAACTTTTTGTGGCAACGCAGCAGCGCGCCGTATTTCGACAGCCTGTCAGCCGCCGACTCCGCCCTGCTTCACATGCCCACCCTGTTCTGAACCATCCCGAGCTCCCCCTCATGCCCGGCGGCCAGGCCCCTGGGCCCGCTTCCCGCATGGCGTTCGCTCTGGGGCCGATCCTCAATGCCATGCTCCTTCAACAGACTGGACGGACCAGCCAGCACGACACGGTTGCGGCCATTGTTCTTGGCCACATACAGCGCCTGATCGGCCATGAGCACCAGGTCTTGCGCCGTGCCGCAAGCGGGCAGTGAGGCAACGCCCACGCTCACCGTAAGGTCCAGGCCGGTTTTCGAAGCGCCGATGCGGAACACGCGCTCGGCAACGCGCTCGCGCAGGCGCTCGGCCAAAAGCGCAGCCTGATCGCGGCTGGTATGCGGCAGGATCACCGCGAACTCTTCGCCGCCGTAGCGCGCCGGATAATCCGTGCTGCGCAGGCCCTCGCCCAAAAGCGCGGCCATCTCGCGCAGCACCTCGTCTCCGGCGGGGTGGCCGTGGGTGTCGTTGACCTTCTTAAAATGGTCCAGGTCCACCAGGATCATCGACAGGGGCTGGTCGTAGCGGCCATGGCGCGCGGCCTCGGAGGACAGGCGCTCCTCGAAGCTGCGGCGGTTCCCGATCTTGGTCAGGCCGTCGCGGTCGGCCTGGATCTTCACCTGGCGGTAGAGCAGCGCGTTGCGCAGAGCCAAGGCCAGATGATTCACGCAGGCGTTCAGGGTCTGCACCTGGTCCTTGGCCAGCCGCAGCCCCTTGTCGGTCATCAGCGCGAGGCAGCCAAAGCTCTCCCCGCCGACGGACAGCGGCAAAAGCACGAGCCGACCTGCACCCGGGCCAGGCACGGGTTTGCGATTGCGGTCAGGCACCAGGCAGATTTGGCGATACTCGGAGACCTTGGTCCCGGCCCTCTGCTCCGCGGCTTCAATGAGGGCCTGCTGCCACTCGTCACTCTCCGGCGGGGTGAGCAGGCAGGGCATGTACAACTCGGCCGAGAGGCCCGGACCATCAGCGGGCCGGGTCCAAAACACGGCTGAGAGCGCCGTCAGGGGCAGCAGGTAGCGCAGGTCGCCACGAGCCTTGGACAGGATGGTGGCCGCGTCAAGAGAGGCCGTGGCCCGGGAGAGCACACGGTTGAGAAAGCTCAGGTGGTTGCTTTTACGCACCAAGAGTTCGCGCTCCAGGGCGATCTCCTCGGTCTTGCGGCGCAGGTCGGCGGTGAGGGAGTCCATCTCGCGCAGGCGCAGCAACGCATCGCGCACCTTGAAGCGCGTGAGCGGGGCGCGCACGGCGGTGACAAAGCCCTCGGCCAGCACCTGCTCGGTCTCAAGGACTTCGGCGTCCTCGGCCAGGAGCAGGATGCGGCGCACGCAATCATCCTCCCCGCACACCTGGCGTCGACTTTTTGGCAAGCTGGTCCAGACGCTCCAGGGAATCCAGGCGGCCTGGGTCCTGCCTTTGCTGCCACGCATCCAGGCCACGGCGTCAGGCGGCAAATTCCGCAGGGCGTAGCCTGGTCCGGCAGCGGCCTCAATATAGTCGGCGGCGTCTCGGTCAAGACCAAGACCCCACATGATTTCGGGGTGTTCAGTGCTGTGCATGGTACAAGGCCTCCTCTGGGCTCGATGCGTACACAGCCAAGCTTGCAAAAAGCGCTCCGGCGGTAATATTTCCCACTACACGCTGCGACACGGGGCATGCGTTCCTCCTGGCCGAACACCTTGGCCCCAAGCCCCGGCGCCAGCCCAAAACCGCAGGGCCAAAACACCCCGCCCTTTGACAAACCCTCCCAAGTATGGCTTTCTACAGCAATGAAAAAGCCCGGCGTCTTCGGCACCCTGGACCCCTTCCTGGAGACTGGCCCCGTCCTGGGCCGCAAGGTTGCCAACACAGGTTTCCTGCGCTTCCTGCTGGCGGCGGACCCCTTCGAGGCCTACCACTTCTTTTTGTCCGACAAGCCCCAGCGCGACTCTCTGAAGGGCATCCTGGCCGATCTGGCGCCGGACATCGCCGGGCGCGGCGGCTTTGTCCTCATGGACCGGCGCGAGCTGCCCGCGCGCCTCGCCGCCACGCGCTACGCCTGCTTCCACCAGTCCGACTGCATCATGAACCCCACGCATATCGCCCGGCTGCGCAACGCCTTCAGCCCGCGCCTGTTCCCCGTCACCGGCCCCATCCACTCCCTGTCCTACCCGGACTATCCGGCGGCCTTCCTGCGCCACCTCTGGGCCGGGGCCACGCCCCAAGACTGCATCATCGCCACTTCCCACGCCGGGCAGGCGGCGGTGGAGGCCTTCTTCGCGCAGCTGCGCCGGGGCTACAACCTGGGCGTGACCCCTGGCCCCAGCCTGCGCCGCATCCCGCTGGGTCTGGACCCGGCAGCCCTGAATCATACGATCCTGGCCGCGCCCCAGGCCGCCGGCGCAGCCAAGACCGCCCTGCGCAAAACACTCGGCCTCCCTCCGGAGCGCACCCTTATCCTGGTGCTGGGCCGCATCTCCCATTCCTCCAAGATGGACGTGGTGCCGCTCATCCGTGCCCTGGCGCGGCTCTTCGACGAGGGCCTGGAGCGCGATTCCGTGGCCCTGGTGCTGGCGGGCTGGGCCGAGGAGAATGACCCCTTCCCGCAGAGCCTGGTGGAGTTGTCGGCCAAGGTCGGCCTGACCACCTGCCTGGAGCTGCGCCCCGGCGAACGCCGCAAGGCCGATATCTGGGCCGCCAGCGACCTCTTCGTGTCCATCGCCGACAACCCCCAGGAGACCTTCGGCCTGACCATGCTGGAGGCCCAGGCCGCCGGGCTGCCGGTCATCGCCTCGGACTACGACGGCTATCGCGACCTGGTGGCCCATGGCGTCACGGGCCTGCTTGTGCCCACCCTGGGCCCTGACCCAGCGGGGGGAGACACCTTCGTGGACCAGCTGGCGCCCGTGCTTTTCGACAACCAGTACCACCTGCTCCTGGCCCAGCGCACCGCCGTGGACGCCCCGGCCCTGGCCAAGGCCCTGCACACGCTGCTGTCCGACCCGGCCCTGCGCGAGCGCATGGGCGCAGCCGGACGCGAGCGCGTGGCCATGAATTTCCTCTGGCCACAGGTGGTGGACCGGCACCTGGAGCTCTGGGACGAGCTGGCCGCCCTGCCCGGACCGGACATCGAGACCCTGCGCGGGGTGGAGCACCCGCTGCACCTGCCCTACGCCACGATCTTCGCCGGGTACCCCACGCGCACCCTCGGCCCCGGCACCAGGCTCACCACCGGGCGCACGGGCAAGGCCCTGCTCGCGGGCAAGGAGCATCCGCTGCTCTACGCCGGGCTGGACCAGATCCTGGACCCGGACGCCATCCGCAAGACCGTATTCCTGGCACGCAACGGCGCAACCACCGCAGAAATCACCCCGCGCCTCATGGAGCTTTGCCCTGGCCTGTCGCTCGACCGCGCCGCCTTCCACATCCTTTGGGCCGTGAAACACGACCTGCTGCAAACGGCCGAGGAGGCCTGATGTCCACGTCCATAATGCACCACGCCGCGCTCAAACATCGGGGCGGCGCAGTGCGCGTGGCCCGGCTGCTCCAGGCCGCGCAGGTCGCCGCCGGCCTTGACGCGCGCTTTTCCTATGAGCTCGAGGAAAACGATCCCGAGGCTTTGGGGGCCGAAACACCGCTCGTCGCCTGCCCGGAGGCCGCCGCCAAGACAGGGGGCCAGCGCACCCACCCCGCGGCCCTGGCCCGGCGCGCCTCGGAGCTGCCCCCGGACGGCGTGACGCACCTGCACACCAGCAGCGATTGGCCCAATGTGTTGGAGGGCCTGCTGGACTCCAACACCGCCTCCGGGCTCGTCATCACCCTGCACGACGCCACTCCGCTCACCGGCGGCTGCGCCTATCCGCTGGACTGCCCGCACTTCCCGGCCTGCGCCGATCCCTGCCCGCGGCAGTATCCCCAGGCCCGCCTGCGCCAGGCGCACCTGAGGACCCTGCTGGACCGCCTGGAGCCCCTGCTGGTGAGCCCGTCGAGCTGGCTTGCCGGGCTGGCCAGGGCAGTGCTGCCGGAGCGCCATGTGCGCGTCATCCCAAACGGCGTGCCCTGGCCAGACCTCGCCACGCTGCCCAGGAAGCAGGACGCCCGCGCGGCCCTGGGCATCGCGCCCGGCGCGAAGGTCGTCCTGTTCGCGGCCCACGGCGGTGCGCGCGCGGCATACAAGTCCGGGACAGCCTGGCCTGCGTTCTTTTCACGCATCGCCAGCCGGGTGCCCGGCGCAGTCGGCTTCGCCGCGGGCGGCGACGAGGCCGCAACCCGTAACGGCCTGACCATCTGGCCCTACCTGGACCGCGCCAGACTGGCCCTGCTCATGCGCGCGGCAGACTGCCTGGTCTACCCGACTCTGGCCGACAACCACCCGCTGGTGCTCCTCGAGGCCGCCGCCTTGGAGCTGCCCGTGGCCAGCTTCAGCGTCGGCGGCGTGCCGGAGATCGTCAGCCACGGCATCACCGGGCTGCTCGCCCCGGCAGGCCACGACGACGCCCTCGTGGACCACGCCGTGAGCCTGCTCACCGCCCCGGCCCTGGCGCGCACCATGGGCCGCAACGCCCGCGACCAGGGCGGCAAGCGCTTCAGCGTCCAGCGCATGGCCGCAGACTACCAAAAGCTGCTGGGCGGCTAGCCCTTGGCAAAGACGGCCAGGGGCGCTGCCCCTGAACCCCGCCAAAGGGCCTGAGGCCCTTTGGAATCCCCATAAAGCCGACCGGGCTGTTTCAGGCGGAACCTGAAACAGCCCGGTCGGCTTTTGGCTGACGGAAGAGAACGGAGGACATCGGGAGAAAGGCGGGGCCGCACTGGCAGAAACCGGCGCGGCTAACCGAGAGCGGAGAAAAGAAGGCCCGGGCTCTAGAATCCGTATCGCTTCATGATGGCCTGCAAAGTGCCGTCAGCCTTCATGGTGCGCAGGCCTTGGTTGAACGTGTCGCGCAAGGCCTTTGAGCCAGGCCTGGCCTTGGGGAAACAGACAAAGAGCTCCTTGCCCTCCAGCACAGGACTCATGAACTCGATCTTGTCGGCGTCCTGCGGGTTTTCCTTTCTGGCGAGATACTGGCCCACGTACTTGTCGGCCAGCATGAGATCGATGCGCCCGGCCACGAGCTTCCGCAGATTCAAGACGTCCTCTGCGACCTCTTCCTTCTTCAGGTCCTTGCGCGCGTCGAATTCGCGCGTGTTCACATATCCGCGCACCACGCCGATGCGGTATGGCTTGAGGTCGTCCAAGGTCTTCCAGGAGACGGCCCTGTTCTTGAGCTTGAAGAACCCCAGCGGCCCGGCCGGAAGAGGCTCGGACAACAGAAAGTCCTTTTCCAGTTCCTTGGCGTAGTACTCCGGCAGGTACCCTGCAACCTCGCCCGCCTTGGCAACGACGACAACGCGCGCCCAGGGCATGAATCTGAACTCCACACCCTGGCCTTGGCGCTTGAAGGCCTCACGCACCACCTCGGCCACAAACCCACCGTCCGGCAGCGCCTGACCGATGTACGGCGCCCATTCCAAAGTGGCCAGCCGAACGCTGCCCGCCCAGACCGGAGCCGCCAGAAGCAATGTGAACAGAAGAAGCAGGGCAGACAGCCTGCATGCTCTGCGGCGGCACCGTGGTTTCGCCATGTCATGTCTCCTTTCTTGAAGGCCCGGCGGTACCTCAACCAGGGAGAGCCCGGCCACCCGCTCACAACCGCCGAAGCCGAGTGCAGCCTGCGGAGCCTCAGCTCTGGCGGGACTTTTCTTCGTCGGTCGGCAGCTCGATGAAGAAGGTGGTGCCCTGGCCCAGGGCCGAGGTAAGCCAAAGCCTGCCCCCGTGCCCTTTGGTGACGATGAAGTAGGACACGGACAGGCCAAGGCCGGTGCCCACGCCCGGCGGTTTGGTGGTGAAGAAAGGCTCCAGCACCTTGCGCTGGGTCTCCAGGTCCATGCCGGGGCCGTTGTCGGCCACCTCGATGCGAACGCAGTCCTTCCCGGCGCGCAGGCGGATCTCGATCCTGGGGTCCGGCGTCGGCGGGTTGGCCATGGCCATGGCCTGAGCAGCGTTGCGCAGCAGGTTCAAGAGCACCTGCTCAATCTCAGTCTCGGTGCAGCTGCATACAGGCAGCTCTACCTCAAGATCCTGCACGATGCCGATGCGCTTGAAGTCATATGCCTTCTTCAGGTCATAATCCGAGGAGGCCAGCAACACCGACTGTTCGATGATGCGGTGCAGGTCGCAGACCTGGCGCTTGGATTCGCTGCGACGGCTGAAGTTGAGCATGCTGCGGATGATGTTTGAGGAACGCAAGGCCGCAGCCTGGATGTCCGCCAGGAACACGTCGATTTTGCGAGCCTTGAAGTAGCCCTGGAGCTTGTCCATCTCCAGGCCAAGGGCGGCGGCCGCCGCCTGGTTCTTCTTCTGCCCCGGGTTGGTGCGCAGGATGAGGTTCTGCACGGCCTGGTGCACTATGCCCAGCGGGTTGTTGATCTCGTGCGCTATGCCTGCGGCCAGGCTGCCCACGCTCATCATCTTCTCGGACTGGATGAGCAGCTCCTGGATCCTGCGCTCGTCGGTGATGTCGTGGATGACGTTGATGTAGCACTGCTCCCCGGCGATGGGCACCAGCTGGGCCGAACTGACCACGCGGCGCAGTGCGCCGTCCTTGCGCCGCAGCATGAACTCGAAGTCCCTGACATTCCCGTCGGCTTCAAGCCGCGCGAGGAACTCGCGACGCCTCTCGCGGTCGTCCCAAATGCACAGGTCATTGGCCGAGCGGCCGATGGCCTCCTCCCGCGAGTAGCCGGTGATGATCTCAAAGGCGGCGTTGGCGTCAATGCGCATCGAGTCCCTCAAGCGCACGAAGCTGATGCATTCCGGGGCCATTTCAAAGATGCGCGAGAACTTCTCCTCGCTCTGGCGCAGGGCCTCCTCGGCCTGCTTGCGCTCGGTGATGTCCGGGAAGGCGATGAAGGCGGCGATGATGCTGCCATCGGCCCCATAAATCGGCGCACCGCAGACAAGCTCCCAACGGGTCTGCCCGTCCTTGCGCACGACGCGGTAGAGCTCGTTATTCGTGGTCTCCCCGGCCATGGCCCTGATCAGTGGCATTTCCTCAATGGGCACGGGCCGTCCGTCCGGGGCATAGTCCTGCCAAGAGAAGTGCGCCTTCTCCAGCGGCAGGCCCAGCGATATGGGCTCGTCCTCAATGCCCAAAAACTCCCGGCAAGCCCCGTTGACGATACGGATGTTGCCGTCGGGCATGGTCACCAGGACCATGGGCACGGGATTTTGCTCAAAGGCGGCTTCGAGGATGGCCTTGGCGTTGGCCAGATCCTGCTCGGCCCGCTTGCGCTCGGTGATGTCGCGGAAGATGCCCTCCACGCCGAGGGCCTTGCCCGCCTCGTCGCGGTAGAAGCTGGCCGTGACCGCAGCCTGCAGGACGTTGCCGTCCTTGCGCAGAAACGCCACCTCGAAATCGCGCACGGCACCTTCGGCCTGGAGCTTGTCCCGGAACGCCTCACGCTCGGGCGTGAGCATGTAGAACATCTCAACAGGCTTGCCGAGCAGCTCGTCCATGGACTGCGCGCCGTACATGCGCAGGCCTGACGGGCTGAGCATGACCAGTCCGCCCGCTTCGTCGGTGCGGAAATAGACGTCCTGCATGTTCTGGATCACCGAGCGGTAGCGCCTCTCGCTTTCGGCGACCTCAAGGCTCTTGCGGCGCGAATCCTCAAGGCTTGCCGACAGGCTGCGGACCATTTCCTCAAGGTAGGTCTTCACCGCGCCGAACTCGCCGAGAAAAACGCCGCTTATTTCCTGGCAGGACAGATCGCCCGAGCCCACCGCCTTGGCATAACGCTGCATGGCCGCGAGGGGCTGGATGACGAGCAGCGTGATGACCAGAAAAAGGATGGCCACGATGACCAGCTCCACAATGAGCGTGCTTGCGGCGGAGGTCCACACCAGTCGCCTCAGCTCCTCCTGCACGAATCTGCGTGTGATGCCGGCCTCGATGACTCCGAGCAGTTGCCCCTGGTGACTGATTATGGCCCTGGCATAGGTCGCTTCGCCGTTGGTCGGGGCCTCGGTAATGTCCACCGGGTTCCAGGAGGCGTCGCGCCCCATGCCGAAGAGGATTGCCTGGCCGTTGGGCTCGCGGATGAGCAGCGACTGCACCGGCTGCGCGGCCATCTCGGAGAGGAGCGCCTCCCTGACCTGTTGGATGTCCATGTTCCACATGGCCAGGGCCGTGCCCTTGGCCAGGCGGTTCGCCACGCGTTGAGCATGCTCACCCAGCTCACCCGAGGCCCTGTCGGAGTAGGTCCGGTAGTTGTAGACGCCAAAGCCGAAGAGGATGACCGTGGTCACCAGCACCAGGGCCAGAGCCAGAACAGTCCCAACAGAGCGGGAATATAACGGGCGTTGGGACATCGTTTCCTCCCTCGGCGAAACGCTTCGCAACGAGGCCTTGCCAGTTCGTCTTTGCATCCACCCGGGTGGGAGGCGCCGCCGCTTTCCTGCCTCCCGCCTGTCCGGTTCCGCGCGCAGTTCTCCCGTGGCCTTGCCCCGCGCTAGTCCATCCAGCGTTCTCGAATGGCCCAGATCTCCTCGGTGTGGCGGAAGAAGGCCTCCACCACCTGCGGGTCGAACAACGTGCCCGAGCCCTCGCGGATGATCTGGTAGCACTTCTCCTCCGGGAAGGCCTTCTTGTAAGGCCGGTCGCTGGAGAGCGCGTCGAACACATCCACCACGGCCACCACGCGGGCCTCCACGGGGATGGCCTCGCCCGCCAGGCCAAAGGGGTAGCCCTTGCCGTCCCAGCGCTCGTGGTGGAGCAGGGCCAGGATGCGCGAGAGCCCAAGCAGCTCGGTGTCGGCCAGGGTCAGGGCGTGCACCGGATCAAGGCAGGTCTCGTGGGCCTCGTCCTTGCTGGTGAGCGGCCCCAGTATCTCGCAACCATACATGCAGTGCAACTGCATGACCTTCCACTCGGATTCGGTGAACTTGCCAGGCTTGAGCAGGATGTCGTCGGGGATGCCGATCTTGCCCACGTCGTGCAGGGGCGCGCACTCGCGCAGCATCTCGCAGCGGTCTTGGGGCAGGCGCATGGCCCGGCCCAGCAGCGCGCTGATCTCGCCCACGCGGATGACGTGGCGGCCGGTTTCGTTGTCCTTGTATTCCGCCGCGCGGCTCAGGCGCTGCATGACTTGGCGGCGGGTGGCCTCAAGCTCTGCGGTGCGCTCGTGCACCAGCCGCTCAAGGTTGTTTTGGTAGTCCTTGTTCTCGCGGGTCAGCCGCGCCTTATCCAGGACCTTGTCCAAGGTGTAGTCGAGAATCTCGAAGCTGTGCAGCGGCTTGGTGATGAAGTCCCACGCGCCCAGACGCATGGCCCGGAGCGCGTCCTCCACGATGCCCACGCCGGAGAGCACGATGATGGGCAATTCATGGGCTTTGCCCACAGCCTCCTGGATGAAGGAGTAGCCATCCATCACCGGCATGTTCAAGTCCACGATGACGGCCGTGAGGTTGGGGAGATGCTGCTCAAGCATCTCCAAACCATCGCGCCCGTTGGCTGCCTCGATGGTGTCGAAGTCGCGGTCCTCCAGATAGGCGCACAGCGAGCGGCGCAGGCCTGCCTCGTCGTCGATGACAAGGATGGACATAAGCTACACCTCGTCCTTGATGAGTTCGCGGATTCGCGCCAGGATCACGGCGGCGTCCACGGGTTTAAAGAACACATCCTCCTGGACCATGCCAAGATCCTTCAGGGCCTGGGACAGGGAGAAATCCATGGAGCCGGTGTGCACGACGAAATGGTGGCAGAGCCTTTCGGCGGCGGCGGACTCAATAAATTCCGCACCGTCCATTCCCGGCAGACGCATGTCCACCACGCAGAGCGTGGCAGGCCGCTGCCGCAGGATCTCCAGAGCCTCCTCGCCGGAGCCCGCCCCGAACAGGTCAAACCCGTCGAACTCGCCCAGGTAGTCCATGAGCAGTTCGCGCACCCTCTCCTCATCATCAAGGATGAGTACGGGCCGAAGGGTCTCAGACATCGTTGGCCTCCTCTTCGTCGGTTGGCAGCTCGATGAAGAAGGTGGTGCCCCGGCCCGGAGCCGAGGTGAGCCACATCCTGCCCCCGTGGCCCTTGGTGATGATGAAGTAGGACACGGACAGGCCTAGGCCGGTGCCCACGCCGGGCGGCTTGGTGGTGAAGAACGGCTCCAGCGCCTTGCGCTGGGTCTCCTGGTCCATGCCGGGGCCGTTGTCCGCCACCTCGATGCGCACGCAGTTCTCCCCGGCGCGCAGGCGTATCTCGATTTTTGGGGCCTGCGTCGGCGGGCTGGCCATGGCCATGGCCTGGGCCGCGTTGCGCAGCAGGTTCAAGAGCACCTGCTCGATCTCCGTCTCGGTGCACCTGCAGCCGGGCAGCTCCGTTTCAAGGTCCTGCACGATCTCGATGCGCTTGAAGTCGAAGGCCTTCTTCAGGTCGTAGTCCGAGGAGGCCAGGAACACCGACTGCTCGATGATGCGGGGCAGGTCGCAGGCCTGGCGCGTCGATTCGCTGCGGCGGCTGAAGTTGAGCATGTTGCGGATGATGCCCGAGGCGCGCAAGGCCGCGGCCTGGATGTCCTGCAGGAACACGTCGAGTTTGCGGACCTTAAGATAGGCCTGGAGCTTGTCCATGTCCAGGCCGAGGGAGTCCGCAGTCTCCAGGTTCTTCTTCTGCTCCGGGTTGGTGCGCAGGATGAGGTTCTGCACGGCCTGATGCACGATGCCCAGCGGGTTGTTGATCTCGTGCGCGATGCCTGCGGCCAGGCTGCCCACGCTCATCATCTTCTCGGACTGGATGAGCAGCTCCTGGATCCTGCGCTCGTCGGTGATGTCATGGAAGACGCCGACGATGCTTGGCTCGTCGAAGATGTCGACGACCTGCGCCGCGGCCCGCATGTGGCGCAGTGCGCCGTCCTTGCGCCGCAGCATGAACTCGAAGTCCTTGACGATTCCATCGGCCTGTAGCTTTCTCAAAAATTCCTGCCGCCTGGCTGCATCATCCCAAATCTTCAAATCCGGGGGCGTGCGGCCAATGGCCTCTTGCTTGGCGTAGCCGGTGATGGACACGAAGGCGGCGTTGACATCAATGAACATCGAATCTCTGAGGCGCACGAAGGAGATCCATTCCGGGGCCATCTCGAAAATGCGCGAGAACTTCTCCTCGCTCTGGCGCAGGGCCTCCTCGGCCTGCTTGCGCTCGGTGATGTCCACGCCCACACCCATCATCATGGGGCCTTCGGGAGTATCCAGGCGAACGCCGGTGAGGATGTAGGGGATCTCGTGGCCATCCTTGTGCAGCAGGTAATTCTCATGCTCCCCTTGACGCGCCTCGAACAATATCTTGCGGGCGTTTTCGATGCCGCGGGCGCGGCGGTCCTCGGTGCTGAACCATTGCCCGATGTCACGGCCGAGCATCTCCTCGGCGCCGAAGCCCAAGGTGGTCTCGTGGTTGCGGTTCCAGCGGCGCAGGCGCAGGCTTGAATCGTAGAGGAAGAAGATGTTCGGCAGACCGTCCAGCAAGGTCTCTGTGAAGCGCTTCTCCTCAAGCAGGGCCTGCTCGGTCTGCTTGAGATCCGTGATGTCCACAATGACACCGATGAGTCCGCCGGAGGTTCCATCCGCCAGACGGAAACCGGTGACGGAGTATAACGTCTGGTGCCACGCTCCATCGGCGTAAAGAAACGGCATCTCCCGTTGCACTTCGCCCACGCTGGCGATGACGGCCTCGTCCTCGAACTGATAGGTCTCGCGGTCCTCGGCGGGGAGGTACTCCAACTCCAGCACGCGCTTGCCGATGAGATCCTCCCGCCGGACGCCGAACGCTTCCTCATAGGCCGTGTTGAAGCCCACAAAGCGCGTGTCGGCTCCCTTGTAGAACACCGGGTAAGGAATCGTGTTCAGCAGCGCCTCCTGGAAGGCCAGTTGGTCGGCTAGGCGCAGCTCCAGCAACTTGCGCTCGGTGATGTCCTCCACCGTGCCGTTGATGAGTGAGAGCCTGCCCTGGCTGTCCTGCTGCAGAGAGGCGTTGACGATGGCGTGGAAGCTTGCGCCGTCCAGACGCTTGAGCTCCAGCTCCATGCTGACCCCTTGAGGCGAGGCCAACAGAGCGTCTATGAGCCGGTGACGGTCCTCGGCGCGCTGGTAAGATTCCCAGCCCAGATCACGGGTGTTTGCGAGCAGATGCTGGCGGTTGGGATGGCCGACCATCCTGGCCATGGTCGGGTTGGCGTCGATGAGCTGCCCCTCGACGGTGGTGCGGAAGATGCCAACAGGCATGGTGTTGAAGATGGCCCGGTATTTTTCCTCACTCTCGCGCAGGGCCTCCTCGGCCCGCTTGCGCTCGGTGATGTCGCGCAGGATGCCCTCCACGCCCAGGGCATTGCCCGCCGCATCGTAGTAGAAGTTGCTGGTGGTGGCCGTAAAAACGGGCGTACCGTCCTTGCGCCGCAAGGTCAGCTCAAAGTCGCGCGCCACGCCCTCGGCCTGGATCTTGGCCAGAAGCTGTTGGCGATCGGCCGGGTTCATGTAGAAGGCTTCGCTCGGCATCTCGCGCACCTCGTCAATGGATGCGCAGCCATACAGGCGTAGTCCGGACGGGCTCATCATGACGATGCGGCCAGCAGCATCGGTACGGTAGTAGACATCTTGCATGTTCTGGATCACCGAGCGGTAGCGTTCCTCGCTTTCGCGCAGGGCTTCCTCAGCCTTCTTGCGCTCGGTGATGTCCTCGATGGTGCCGTCGATGAAGGCGGGCGCGCCGTGCTCATCCATTTGCAGGACGGCATTGATGATGCCCTGGCAGGTGGAACCATCCTTGCGCCGGAGTTCTGTGGCCAGGCTCGCGCCGGAAGGATTCGCCAGCAGGGCCTGGAGCAGGCGCTCCCGGTCCTCGGGGTGTGCATAGCGATCCTTACCCAGGTCCTCGGCCCAGAGGAGGTAGTCCGCAGCGCTCTCGCACCCGTGCATGCGCGCCAGCGCCGCATTGGCCTCGAGCACCTGGCCCCCATAGGCGGTGCGGAAGATGCCTACCGGCGCGTTGTTGAAGATGGCCCGGAATTTTTCCTCGCTCTCCTTGAGCGCGCTCTCGGCCTGCCGCATCTCGGTGATATCGCGGCCTTCGGCAATGAAATATTTTACGGATCCGTCCGCCCCTGTCAGGGGCGAAAGGGAAAAGTCCACAACGGTTGGGTTGCCTCGCGCATCCACATGGACGACTTCGCTGCGCGCTACGCCGCCCGCCATGGCCTGGGCCATGGCCTGACGCAGGAAGCGCTCGGCCTCCTGCTTGTCCGGCCACCAGGGGCCATCCCAGAAGGGTATGCCCACGGCATCCTCAAGGCTGACGCCGGAATAGGCCAGCGCACGGCGATTGCAGTTGACCAGCAGACCGTCCGTGCTCAGCAAGGCGCAGAGCTGGAAGGTCTGGTCAAAGATGGCCCTGGCCAGGGCCTCGCTCTGGTGCAGCTCTTCCTGGACGCTCTTGAGCTTCTGAATGTCCAGGTTCAAGCCCACGAGGCGGGTCGGGATGCCGTTCTGGTCCCAGGCGATGGCCCGCCCCTTGCCCAGAACCCAACGATAGCCGCCGTCGGCCTGACGGATGCGGTACTCGGCCTCGAACAGGCCCTCGCCGCCGGTATCGATATAGCCCATGAGGGCATGATCGGCGGTCACCCGGTCATCGGGGTGGATGAGCCCGACCCACCCGGCGAAGGTGGCCTCCACGACGCCGGGCTCATAGCCCAGCCTGGCGGTCCACTGGTCGCTGAAGTAGACTTGGCCCGTGTCCGGGTAGAAGTCCCATACTCCGGCGTTGGTGGCCTCCGTGGCCAGGCCCAGGCGCTCGGTCTGCTCCAGCAGCTCCTGCTGGGCCAAGTGCAGGCTCGCCACCTTCTCGTTAAGCCGGCGCTTGAGGTAATAGCTGATGGCGCCCAGGCCGAGAAGCAGCAGCACGGTGAATACCCCGGCAAGCTTGATGAGGCGCCAGGCCTCCGGGCTCAGCTCCCCGCCGCTGGAGAGGTACATCCATTGCTTGCGCGAGGCTTCGAGCTCTTCGCCGGGGATCTCGGCCATGGCCTTCTGCACGGCGCTAAAGAGCAGGGGGTAGCTGCGGCTCACGCCGATGCTCATATGATAGGAGTAGTCCGTTGGGCCCGCCACGCGCAGGTTGGTCAGACCGTCCGTCTCGATGTAGTAGGAGGCGCTGGACAGGTTCTCCACAAAGGCGTCCAAGACGCCAAAGGATACGTCGCGCAGGCCCTCCCGCACGCCGCCCACCGGCACCACGGTGAAGCGGCCCTGAGCGACCTCCAGCACGTATTTCTCCACTGCGTAGCCAGAGACCACTCCCACGCGCTTCCCGCCCAACCCTTCCCAGTCGACGCGGCCATGCAAGGCGTTGGAAGTGATGATGACCAGCGGCAGGGAGATGTAGGGTTCGGTGAAGAAGGCGTAACGCTCGCGCTCCGGCGTACGCACGACAACGGCGCAGAGGTGCGTCTCTCCGCTCTTCAGGCTGGCCAGCTGTGCATTGAAGTCTTCGCTCGGGACCTTCCTGAAACGCACGCCAAGCAGCTTCTCGATCTTGTCAATGATGCTTGCTGAAAAACCGACGTACTGGCCGTCCTTGGCGCGAAGCTCAAGTGGCGGAAAGTTGGCCTCGTAGGTCAAGACAATGGAGTCCTTGTTCTCTTCCAGCCAGCTGCGCTCCTGCTCGGAAAGCGTTGCCAAGCCCTCGCCCTGGACGGACGCGGCCACCGTCTTGCGGTTGGCGCAGACCAGCAATACAGCGGCTAAGGCTGCAAGCAAGAGGACCTTTCGCAAACAAACCTCCACAACTGTCCGGTCTGTAACAGGAATAGTACAGTTATACGTACCTCATAATTGTGAAACCAACAAGTGATAACCATAAACTTTATGCGCAAATTTTGAAATTAAATGACATGAATAATCTCAAAACTGGCACGCGCCCGCACCGACGCCCGCACTGGAGGGTGACGCACCAGCACCCACCAGAGCGCCGCCCCGCCGACGGGGCGTACGCTCCGGCCCTGGCAGCGTCGCATATAGGAGTCTTGAGTGGAGAGGACAACGCAAAACGGCCCGGCTCCCCATCATGGGAAACCGGGCCGCTGTGGTTTTAAGCAGCTTCGCTTAGACTTTGTCCTTGCGCTCCATCTTCACCGCGATGGCCACCGGGCCCGGGCCACCGGCGGGCACCATCTGGCAGGCGTTGTTGCAGGCCAGGCGTCCGTCCACGCCGGGGACGATGCCGGGCACCACGGAGATCAGCGACAGGCACAAGGAGGCCAGGTACGGAGTGGACTGCACGAGCAGGATCACCGCCCAGGTCACGATGTCCGGGTTCTCGGTGCCGTAGCGGGCGATGACGCCGGCGGCGGCAAGCCAGAGCAGACCCAGGATCACGAGCTCCTCGCGCGCCATCAACAGGCCGCGCACCACGGCGCAGCGCTCCTCGCACTTGGGCGTGCGCAAAAACGGCTTCTTGGAGGTGAACACGCCCTGGAAGATGGCCTTGGCGATGGTGTGTGTGAGCGCCAAGCCCGCGATGGCCGCGCCGATGCGTTCCCACACGCCGCATTTCACGCGGGTCTGGTAAAGCCACATGAAGTGGAACAGCTTGAACAGGAAGGCGCCCAGCGGCGGCAGCAGGAAGATGGACAGCGGCGTGCCGAAGTAGCGCGGCAATACGAGCATGCCCAGGCTCCAGAACAGGCTGACCACCAGCACGGCGATCTGCGTGGCGTCTGCAAACCAGGGCAGCCAGCCGGCGATGAAGTGGTACTTCTGGCCCAGGTCCAGCGCCGTGGTCTTGTTCCAGGGCAGCAGCTGGCGCCAGTGGCGTTTCAGAATCTGCACCGCACCGTAGGCCCAGCGGAAGCGCTGGCGCTTGAACCCGGCGTAAGTGTCCGGGGTCAGGCCCTGGCCGAAGCTCTCGGGCACGTAGATGGCCTGGTAGCCGCGCTCGATGACCTTGAGGCCCAGCTCGGCGTCTTCGCAGATGCACCACTCGCCCCAGCCGCCGACCTCTTCGAGCACGGCCTTGCGGATCATGGTCATGGTGCCGTGCTGGATGATGGCGTTGCGCTCGTTTCTGTGCACCATGCCGATGCGGAAGAAGCCGTCGTATTCCCAGGCGCACACGGTCTTGTACGGGTCGCCGGCCCACTCGCGGTGGTCCTGGGGGCTCTGCACGATGGCGATGTCCGGCTTCTCGAAGTACGGGGTCAGGCTGCGCAGCCAGCTGGGGCGCACCTGGTAGTCGGAGTCGACCACGGCGATGACGCGGGCGTCCTGGGCGGTCTCCTTCAGGGCGAAGTTAAGCGCCCCGGCCTTGTAGCCCGGCCATTCCTCCAGGTGGAAGAAGCGGAAGCGCGAACCGAGCTTGGCGCAGTGTTCCTCAAGGGGTTTCCACTGGCCGGGATCGGTGGTGTTGTTGTCGATGAGCAACACTTCGTAATTCGGGTAGTCCAGCGCCGCCAGGGAATTCATGGTGGCGATGACCATCTCCGGCGGCTCCTTGCAGCAGGCCACGTGGATGGACACCTTGGGCAGCCCGGCGTCCTGGTCATGGCGCAGGGGGAAGAAGCGGCGGCGCAGGCCTTCGGGCCAGAGCATCTCGCTCATTTCATAGCCGTTGATGAGCACGACGGCCAAAAGCCCGATCTGCATGGGCAAAAGGATGGCCCAGGCTGCGGTCTCGGCGGGCAGGAACTCGATGGTGATGGGCGTGAAGGCGATCCACACGAGCGAGCTTGAGACGGTCTGCAGCAATAGCGAGAAGAACAGCCGCCCGGAGAAGGGCTGGGTGCGGCGCTTGTGGAGGAAGAAGAGCATGGGGATGAGCGCCAGCATGGAAACGCCCCACTGCACGGGCCAGAGGGTGTCCTCAAGGATGGTGCCCACAAGGGGAATCTTGAGCTCGCGGTCCACGGTCCAGATGCCCCAGTGCGCGCCCACGACACCCTCAAGGGGGCGCTTCCAGGGCTGGTCAAAGGCTTCCATGACGCAGTAGTCGATGTTCTGCTGGACGGCCAGGTTCATGAACTGGCGCAGGAACTTGGCCTCGTTGGCGATGCTGGCCTTGGCCTTGCCCCAGCGCTCGCCGTTGCTCGGCCAGCCGATTTCGGCCACCAGCACGTGCTTGTCCGGGAAGCGCTCCACCACCTGGTGATAGCGCTTCATGCTCCACTCGATGGCCTTCTCCTCGGGGATTCGCTCCCAGTAGGGCAGGATATGGATGGAGATGAAGTCGACGTTGTCGGCCAGCTTCGGGTTGTTGATCCAGACGTGCCAGGGCTCGGCGGTGCTGACCTCGACGTGGGGGGCAGCTTCCTTCACGCGGCGGATGTACTCCGAGAGCTGGGCGATGGTGAAGTCGCCGCGCAGAATGCTCTCGTTGCCCACGAACACGCGGGTGATGTTCTTGTGCTCCTGGAGGTTCTTGATGAGCCCGGCGATCTCCTGCTCGTTGCGCTTAAGGCGCTTGTCGAGCCAGGCTCCGGCCATGACGGGCATGCCGTGCTTCTCGGCCAGGGCCGGGATGAGCTCCATTCCGTCCAGGGAAGAATAGGTGCGGATGGCCCCGGCCTTGCCCTTGAGGAAGACGACGTCCTCCTCGATCTGCTTCGGCGTGGGGAATTTGTTGACCAGCGGGTCCTGGTCGGCGCGGTACGGGCTGAAGGAGACAGCCTTTACCTGGCCGGTGAAGTCGAGCTGAGGGTCTGCGGGGCGGTTGAAGAAGGCCCAGAGGCCCAGGTTCGCAACCACGACGATGAGCACGATGAGTGCGTTCTTGCGCATAGTGCCGCCAACTCCAGGGATGGCGCGTTCGGCTAAAGTTCCATCAAGTCCCGGCGGCGCGGTGTCTCTCCCGCAATCCGCCGTTGGCCGCCTCGCGGCCCGTGCAACCCTTCCCTACCCCAGAAAAACAGCGGCCCAACGGCCGCCGGAGAGCGCGTGGACCCCAGTCGTCCTCGCGGGGGGAGCCAATACTGCATCCGACCGGTTCAGGCAAGCCGCCTTTCGTTTCCGGCCTGTGCGCACAGGGTTACAGTGTACCTTTTGTGCGCACCACGGCATCAGCAACGCCCGCAAAGGCGCGCTCACCCATATAGCGAGCAAGGCCCATGCCAAGGCTAACACACTTAAGAAGAAGGGAAAATTTCCTGCGTCGGGTGCGCACAAAAATTGTTGTGTGTAATATTTGCGCACTCGTGCGTCAAGGGGTTTTGACCGCCGCGTGGGCTCCCCGCCGCCACGAAGCTTCACACCGGGCGGAAAATGAGGCAAGACAACGGCTGCGAGGGATCAATGGCGCAGGCACTCTGGATTGTGACGACGCTGGCCGCGGTAGCGGCCCTGGCCGGGCTTGCGGCGGCCTGGTGGGGGCGCTCGCGCTTCGTGCGCGGCCGCCGGGCCGTCATCGCCGTGGCAGCCTTCCTCTCGGTGGGGCTTGTCGGCGGCTTTCTGGCGCGCGAGCCGCTGACCAGGGGGCTCCGCCAGGACTACGCCGAGGCCCGCGCCGCGGACATCTTCCGCACCCAGGGGCTGCTGCGCACCCTGGCCGAGGCCGAACCCGAGGTGGCCGACCTGCTGCGCCAACGCTTGACCAGGGCCCTGGCCTCCACCAGCGACGATGACGACCGCAGGGCCGTGGAGCAACGACTGCTGGACGAGGCCACGGGGGCGGCCCTGGGCGCGGGGTTCAAGCGCCTGGGCAACGCCTCGGATGAAGCCGCCGCGCGCCTGGCCGAGGCCCTGCTCGACGCCCTGAAGGAGCTCTCGGCCCAGGACTCCACGCTCTGCCTGGGGCTTTTGCACCCGGCCTCGCAAACCCCGGTCCAGGCCGCCACCCTAGCCCGCCTGCGCGGCAACACGCGCAGCAAGCTCGACGCCGCCCTGGCCCTGGTCCTGGCCACAAGCTCGCTCAAGCCGCAACTGGCGCCCCTGCCCGCCGACGCGGACGCCGCCCTGGCCGACATGTTCGGCGAAAACCTGCCCGCCTTCCAGCAAACCTACGGCGAACCCAAAAAAATCCAGGCTCTGTTCGAAGCCCTGAGCAACCCGGCCCAGGCCGCGCGCATCGCCCCCGACACCCTCTGCGCCTTTGCCCAGGACCTCTTGCTCGCGCTGCTGCGCATGCACCCTGCCGAGCGCGGCCCGGGCCTGAGGCGGCTGCTCGGCACCTAGTTCAGCGTCACCTTGCTCTGCTGACCTTTGCGCCTACTCCCGGCCCATGGCCTG
>JAHIUD010000096.1 GCA_018817515.1 Pseudomonadota bacterium | reverse complement strand
CATGGCGCCGCTGGTGATGGCCGAAACCTCCGCGCCCGCGCCGCAGCGCTTGGCCAGCTCGTCTATGACCTCCACCTGGATGAGGGTGGAGTCCATGTCAAAGGCCACCAGCCTGCGGTTGCGGCGGAACAGGTTGTCCTCCTGCAGGGCGATGTCGATGCCCATCTCCGCGGAAATTTTCATGAACTCCTGGCGGATGGCCGCCCAGTCCGTGGTGCTGCCGCGCACGGAGAACTCCACGCAGGCCGGGCGCTCGCACCCGGCCTGGGCCAGGGAGACACGCCCGGAGAGGCGGTTGATGATGTCGATGTTCAGGCCGTGGCGGGCCAGGGTGTCGGCCACGCGCGAGAGTTGCGCCGCCTCCAGCCTGCGCGCCAGGAGTGTCACGATGTGCCGGGGCTTGCCCTGTACGCCCACCCAGGTCTCGTAGTCCGCCGGGCTGATGGGGGTGAGCTTGAGCGTGATGCCGGCCTCGTGGGCCTTGAACAGCAGGTCCTTCAGCACCGGCGCGCTCTGGGCCTCGTCTGGCAGGGCCACGAGCATCCCGAGGGTAAGGTGGTCGTGGATGACCACCTGGCCGATGTCCAGAATGTCCACGCCGCAGGCGGCAAGAACTCCGGTGAGGACGGAGGTGATGCCGGGGCGGTCCTCGCCGGTGGCGTGGATGAGGATGATCTCGCGCATGGTGTTTAAGGCCCCCTGGACAAGCGAAGTGCGAGGACTCTCGCATAAAATTGGTCCGGCCTCAAGCCGGACGGCGGGGCCGGACCCGAAGGGGCGCCGCGTCAAGTTCTCCAGCAGCGAAGGTGGGTGATGTTTGCGTATTGACAAATAATAGGCGTATGACTATAATTTGCGCACGATGACGGCGGGCCTGCCAATGGCCACGCGAGGAGGACCCATGCGAAAGAACGGCGACGTGCGCTGCGGCGATTGCGAACATTATACCGACGAGGGCTGCGAGCAGGCGGCCGAGGCCCTGGTGCTGGACGGCTGGCCGCGCATGAGCGCCTGCCCGGACGACTCTGCCGAGGCCTCGCGCTGCCCGGAGTTTGCCGCCAGCACCGGGTATGCCCAGGCCCTGGATGAAGAGGCCAGCGCAGCCACGGCCTTTGTCCGCATCGCGGCCATCAAGCGCTACCAGTCCTGGTAGCATGACAGACACCGGCAGCCTCGGCGCGCAGCCTTGCCCACGCTTGCCCGCCCCGGCCAGCCCTCTGCGGCCCGGCGCCAGCCAGTTCACTCTCCTGGCCAGGCGACGGGCCGCTACATTTACAGTGTGTTTGTCATGTCGCAATATGCGGCTGGAAGCGGATGCGTACGCAGACCCCTGGCGCGGTGTTTCTGAAGGTGAGTTTGCCGCGCAATTGGTGGCGCACCAGCCCCCTGGTGAGCTTTATGCCCAGAGTCTCTGCGCTGTCCGGGTCAAAGCCCTCGGGCAGACCTGGTCCGTTGTCCTCGATTTCGATGCTCACCTGCCCCTCCATGTCCTGTTCCGCGCGGATCTCCACGCGGCTGGCGCGGAGCGCGCTGTCGGAGCCCGGGGGGCAGGCATGCTTGAAGACGTTGGTCAGGGTCTCGTTCAGGGCCAGACCCAGGGGCACGGCCTGGTCCAGTGACAGGGCCAGCTCGCCCAACTGAAGTTGCAGCGACAGGTCCAAGCCTCCGGCATAGACCTCGCGCAACTGTTGGAACAGGCCGCGCACGAAGCGCTCCAGGCTGATGCCTCCGCCGCTCCCGGCGCCATGCAGTTGCGCGTGGATCAGGCTCATGGCCTGGACCTTGCCGCGCAGCTCCTTGAGGCTCATGCGGGCCTCGTCGCTGGCAAGCCGCCGCCCGGCCATGTCCATGAGCGAAGAGATGACCTGCAGATTGTTCTTCACCCGGTGGTGCACCTCATGCAGCAGGGCCTCCTTCTCGCTCAGCGAGGCGCGGATGCGTTCCTCGTCGCGGCGGGTGCGCACTTCGCGCCACATGCCGTCCAGCAGCAGGGTCACGTGCAGGGTGTCTTCCGCCGTGTAGGGTTCCTCCTTGCCTGTCAGACCCAGCACCGCAGCGGCGCGCGACCCGTCCAGGGCGGGCACGGCAAGAAAGCGCGACACCGGGGGGTGCCCTGGCGGCACAAGGTGGGCGCATTGCGAGAAGTCATTGATCAACAGGGGCAGGCCGTTTTGCGCCACCATGGCCCAGGGCTGTGTCCCCTCGGTGGGAAAGCTCGGCATCTGGCCCGGCGCGTACCCGCTGGCCTCCCAGGCCTGGGGCACCAGTTGCTGGGCGTCCTGGCTGACGAAGAACAGCACCCCGGCTGTGCTGTCCGTGAGCCGGATGGCCTCGCGCAAGGTGAAGGAGGCCAGCTGGTGCTCTGTGGCCGGGGTCAGGCGCGAGAGCTCGTACAGGGCCTCGAAACGGGCCTGGTTGCGCCGGAGCTCGTGCTCCATGCGCGCGCGCTCGGTCAGGTCCACCACGCCGCACACCAGACCCTCGAAGCGGCCCTGCTCCTCCATGACCGGTGAGGACACAACGTGCGCGGGGAACCTGCTCCCGTCCTTGCGGATGAGCACATAGTCCGTGGCTCCGGTGAAGCCGGCCTCCAGGTCTGAGAGCTGGTTCTTGGCCACATGGCGCTGCGGCCACTCCAGCACGTCCATGGGCGACATGTTCATGAGCTCGCCCGAGGCGTAGCCAAGCATGGTGCACAGGCGCTCGTTGACGAAGGTGGTGCGGCGGTTGCCGTCAACCGCCCAGATGCCCTCGTGCATGGACTCCAGCAGCTTGCGCGAGAGGCGTTCGTTCTTGAGCAGGGCCTCTTCGGCCTGCTTGCGCGCGGTGATGTCCGTGTGCGCCCCGGCCATGCGCACCACGCGGCCGGTGGCATCGGCCAGGGTTGCCCCGCGTCCGAAAATCCAGCGGAACGAGCCGTCCTTGTGGCGCAGACGGTACTCCACCTGGAAAAAGGGCGCCTCGCCCTGAATGCATTTCTGGTTGGCGGCCATGACCTGGTCAAGGTCGTCGGGGTGGATGCGCGATCTCCACTCGTCCGCATCGTGCCGGATCTCGTCGGGCCCGTAGCCGATGATCTCCTTCCAGCGGTCGGAGTAGTAGACCTGGTCCTGAACCAGGTCCCAGTCCCAGATGCCATCGTTGGCGCCCTTGAGGGCCAGGGCGTACCGCGCCTCGCTCAGGCGCAGGGCCGCCTCGGCCTGCCTGCGCTCGGTGATGTCGCGAACGTTGATGACAACTCCACGGATGTCAGGGTTTTCCAGTTGGTTTGTCCCCCAGGCCTCAAGATAGACCCAGGAGCCGTTCTTGTGCTTGTGCCTGTATTGCGCCCCCCCCATCCCTTCCTTGAGGGTTAAGGCAAACGCAGCCCTCACCCTTTCCCGGTCATCCGGGTGGACCAATATCTCCAGGACTGGAATTCCCATCAACTCCGTAGCCTTGAACCCAAGCATCCGCTCCACGGCCTCGCTGACGAAAACCTGGGTTCCATCCTTGTCCAGGATTGTGATTGAGTCTGATGAATAGCGGATGAGTTCGGAGAAGCGCCGCTCGCTCGCCAGCAGGGCCTCCTCGGCCTGCTTGCGTTCGGTGATGTCGCGGGAGGTGCCGCAGTAGCCTGAGATGGCGCCGTCCGGCCCGCGCATGGGCCGTACCAGCACCTCAAGCGGCACCAGGGTGCCGTCCACGTGGCGGATGTCCATTTCCGCGCGGTAGGCCTCGTCAATGTCCATCTGCGGGCCCGCCGCCTTTCTGCGGGCCATGAGTCCGCCGATGATGAGCATGGACTCCGGGGTGAACAGCTTCTCGAAGGGCAGGTCGATGAGCTGGTCCAGGGGGACGCCGGAGAGCCTCTCGGCCGAGGGGCTCAGGTAGGTCCAGCGCAGGTTCGCGTCCGTGGTCCAGATGACGTCCACCACGTTTTCGGCCAGAATCGAATAGCGGGCGTTGCTCTCGCGCAGAGCCTGCTCGGCGCGCTTGCGTTCGGTGATGTCGACGAACATGGCGAAGGCGCCGTCAAAGCCGCCGGCCTCGTCCAGCAACGGCTTTGCCGAGGCCAGGACCCACAGGGTCGTGCCGTCCTTGCGTAGAAAGCGGCGCTCGTAGACCTCGTCCAGGCCGCTGCGGCGCTCCTCCATCCGCAGCCTGTGGGGGGCGATGTCTTCCGGGTAGAGGAATGTTTCGGTCCGTCGCCCCAGCATCTCCTGCGCCGTGTAGCCCATCATGGCGGACATGGCGGCGTTGACGAAGGTGGCGCGCTCCTCCGCGTCCACGGTCCAGATGCCCTCGGTGGCGGTTTCCACGATGAGCCTGTTGCGGGCGTTGCTTTCGCGCAGGGCCTTTTCGGCACGTTTGCGGTCGGTGATGTCCATGTTCACGCCGACAAGGCCGAGGATTTCCTCGCCGTCGCGGATGGGCGCAACAATGCTGTGAAACTCGCGCTCCTCCCCGTTTTTGATCTGACAGGTGCGCTCCTCAGAGATGGCCACTCCGGTAAGGACGCGATGGTTGGTGGTGCGCCAATGCTCAGCGGTTTGCTCGTCTCGGGTGCTGTTTCTTGTGGCGGGCAGGGTAAGGTCGCCCCAGAGGCGCACGGACTCGTCGCTTTGCATGAGAATGCGCTGGTGCATGTCGCGCGCCCAGAAGTCGAAGGGCAGGTTGCGCAGCATGGCCTCAAGCAGGGCCTCGTTCTTGCGCAGGGCCTCTTCGGTCCGCTTCTGCTCGGTGATGTCGCGCACGACGGCCCAGAGACGCTGGGGCATGCCCGCGGCGTCATTATCCATGTAGGTGCGCACGGACACGGGAAACGCCGTGCCGTCTTTGCGCCGGTATTCCTTCTCGTACACGTTGGAGTAGCCCCGGACAAAGACCTGGTCGGCCAGGATGCGGGCCTCGGTTTCGTGCCAGCGCTCCGGGGTGATGTCGCGGTAGGTGAGCCTCTGGATCTCTTCGTCTGAGTAGCCGAGCATGTCGCGGAAGGCGTTGTTGTGCTCCGTGAAGAGCCCGTCCATGTCCACCACCGCGAAGCCGTCGCGCATGCTCTCGTGCAGGGTGCGGTGCTTGCGCTCCGAGGCGGCCAACTCGGCCTCCAGGAGGTGGCGCTTGGTATTGTCGTAGAGCACCCCCTGCACGACCTCGGGGGTTCCGTCGGCCGAGTGGAGCAACGTGCAATGCTGCCGCACCCAGCGCCGCGCGCCCCAGGCGTCAATGAGCTCGAACTCATACTCCGTGCGGAGGTTTCCGCGCCTGGCTTCGGCCATCCATTCCCGAACGGATTCGCGCCATTCTGGGGCTACGGTCCGGCCCACGATGCCCCGCTCGCCCTGGTGGAATTCCTCCGGCGCAAAGCCGAAGAGCCTTTCCATGCCGGGGCTCACGTACTCGTAGCGGTTCGTGTTCAGGTTGATGCGGATGACAGCCTGGCTCAACCAGCCCTCGGCCAGCTCGCGGTAGCGTTCTTCGCTTTGGCGCAGCGCCTCGCGGGCGGCCCGCTCCTCGGTGATGTCGCGGAAGGTGAACTGCACCAGCACATCCTGACCCGGTGCGCGCGGGCGCAGCACACCCACCTGGTGGACCCAGCGGTGCTGGCCGTCTTTGCGCACCAGCTCAAACTCGTAGCCTGGCCGGACGATGCCCTGCTTGAGTTCTGCGATCCACTCACTGGCCTTGTCCAGCCATTGGGGGGCCACCACGCGCATGCCCAGGCCGGGATCGTCGTAAAACTCCTGGGGCGCATAGCCCAGCACGCGCTCCATGCTCGGGCTCACGTACTCATGGCGGCCCTCGGTCAGGTTGACGCGAAGCATGACCTGCTCGGGCCAAGCCTCGATGAGCTGGCGGAAATGCTCCTCGCTCTCGCGCAGGGTCTCGCGGACGTTGCGCTCCTCGGTGATGTCCGCCACCACGCCCTGGAGCAGCATGCCCTGGCCCACCGGGGCGGGCACCAGCATCAGCCGCTCCAGAATCCAGCGCAGCCGTCCCTGGCCGTCGAGCACCTCGAATTCGTACTTGTCGCGCACCCGGCCCTGGGCGATCTCGGCGTTCCAGGCGGCCATGCGTTCGCGCCACTGCGGGGCCACACAGCGCATGAACAGGCCAGGGTCGTCATAGAACTCCTGGGCCGAGTGGCCAAGGAGGCCGGCCACGTTGGCGCTGACGAATTCATAGCGGCCCTCGGGCACGCGGAAGGAGAAGAAGGTGTCGCGGGAGTTTTCCGCCAGGGAGCGGAAACGTGCCTCGTTGTCCGCCAGGGCCTGTTGGGCCGCGCGCAGGTCGGTAACGTCCGTGGCCACGCCCTGGAGCAGCATGCCTTGGCCGTCCGGGGTGGGCACCAGCACCTGGCGTTGGTTGAACCAGCGCAGGCGCCCGTGCTTGTCCAACACTTGAAACTCGTAGCTGTCGGCCACGGTGCCCTGGGCGATTTTGGCCAGCCAGCCTTGCACCCTGGCGCGCCAGTCCGGGGCGATGCTGCGTAGCAGGATGCTTGGGTCGTTGTAGAAGTCTTGCGGGGTGAAGCCGAGGAGCTTCTCCACGCTGGGGCTTAAGAACTCGTAGCGGCCCTCGGGGAAGCGCATGGAGAAGAACAGGTCTCGCGAATTTTCAGCCAGGAGGCGGAAGCGTGCGTCTCGCTCCTTCAGGGTCTGCTGGGCGCGCTTGTGCTCGGAGATGTCGCTGGAGTTGCCAATGAGCGTGTGCGGGGTACCGTCCGGGCCGCGCAGGACGCTGAAGGTGTCGCTGATGATGCGCCAGCCGCCCTCCGGGGTGCGCAGGCGGTAGCTGGCGGGATTCTCAGGCAGTTCGTCGTCCGTGCGCGAAGCGATGATGGCGGCCATGATCCCGGCGACCCTGTCCTGGTCGTCCGGATGCACGGCGGTCAGGTATTCGTCAAACCTGTAGCCCCGGGCCAGAAAGTCCTGGGCCAGGCCCATGCGCTGGGCGAAGGTGGGCGTGGCGTAGAGCATGTGCACCGGGTCGAGGGCCACGGCATAGAGCACATCCTGCGACGCTTCGAGCAGGCGCCCCAGAATATCTGCGGAGAGCGGAATGCCCCCAGCCCCGACCAGTGCGTCCTGCGCCATGTTCCCCCTCCGCGAGCTTGCGTCCGACTTCTAAAAAATGTAGCATGGTTGTCGGCGGTTTGCACCCGTCTGGAAAGGTGAAATTCTCCAACGCTTTTCTCCTTGACAGCCCCCAATGGTCCGGCTAAAAGGGCCTTCCTTCGGGGGCCGTTAACTCAGTTGGTAGAGTATATCACTTTTAATGATAGAGTCGATGGTTCGAGTCCATCACGGCCCACCAAAGCAATGTCCGTCCCCATCGTCTAGTGGCCTAGGACGCTGGCCTCTCACGCCGGTAACGGGGGTTCGAACCCCCCTGGGGACGCCACGAAAAGAACAGGCGGTCAGGAGCAAATCCTGGCCGCCTTTTTCTTTTGCCGTCTCCTCTTCCCCCGTTCAGGCCATGCTGCGGGTCTGCCAGTGCGCCCAGGTTCAGCAGAGCCTCCCGGCTTCACGCTGCTTCAGGTCCGTGCATCCGGCGGCGGCAGGAGTCTTTTGCTGCGCTGCAGGCTAGGCGCAAGGCGGCTCAGCACGAGGTGCGGAGGTAGTCGGATTGGGCCTGCTCGTAGTCGCCCATGCGGCCGATGTCGATCCAGTACTCGCGCACGGGGAAGGCCAGCGCGCGGCGTTTCTGGGCCATGAGGGCCTCAAAGAGCGTGGGCATGTCAAAGGCCGCGCCCTTTGGGATGAGCGGCAGGGCCGAGGGGGACAGGGCGTAGATGCCCGCGTTGACGAATACCGTCTGGCTGGGCTTTTCCTCCAGGCGCACCAGTTGGTGATCCTCCACGTGCACCACGCCGTAGGGAATCTGCGATGTATAGGGGCGCACGCACATGGTGGCCTCGGCCTCCTGGCTTGCGTGGAAGTCGAGCAGGTGCTCGAAGTTCACCTTGGTGAGCAGGTCGCCGTTCATGACCAGGAAGGGCAGGTGCGGGGCCTCGGGCAGAAGCGTCAGGGCCCCGGCCGTGCCCAGGGGTTCGTCCTCGCGCAGGTAGGTGATGGACACCCCGAAGCGCGAGCCGTCGCCGAAGTGCTCTACAACCTTCTCGGCCATGTAGTTGATGGAGATGAAGAAATTGCGGAAGCCCTGGGCGACGAAGTTCTCCAGGATGATTTCCAGGATGGGCTTGTCGCCGATGCGCAGCAGCGGCTTGGGGCAGAGGTCGGTGAGCGGGCGCAGGCGCTGGCCCCGGCCCCCGGCCATGAGCACCACGGGGTTGGGCAGCGCCTTGTGCGCCAGCATGTCCATGAGGCTCTCCAGGCCCACCACGTGGCCCCCGGCGTCCACGATGGGGATCTGGCGCAGCACCTTGGATTGCATGAGGGCGAGCAGGGTCTCGCGGTCGGCCTCGGGCGGGGCGGTTGTGGGCTTGCGGAACATGATGGCCGACACCGGGCTGGTGAGCGCGGTGCCCGCCAGCAGGGCCCGGCGCACATCGCCATCGCTGACGGTGCCGAGCAGCCGACCGGCCTCGTCCACCACGAGGGCGATCTGCAGCCGCGTGGAGTCGATGATGCGCAGGGCGTCAACAACGGTGAGGTCGGGCGCTATGAGTATGTCTTTAAGCTTGTCATTGGGCATATGCCCTCCAGGGGGCGGGACGTGCAGGCTTCTGTCCGCCTTGGGCGGCAGAGGCCGATTATCCTGTCGGTGCCGGTGCTGGTTCTGGGCGGTTGATTCTTGCTGCGAGGGGCTTCCCGGCAGTCGGCCTAAGGAAAGTATTGCCGACATCAACGCTTTCGTCTAGAGAAAAATGTCCTGCGCGCCACTGCCCGCTGGCCCTGAGCCGACTCCGGATGCGCGCCGCCAGCCCGCCTGGCAAGGCCCCGGCAGTCTGGCTCGGGTCGACCTGCGGGGCTGCTGGTGTCGGCCTGCGCGCGCCTGGAGACTCGGCGCGGCGCACCTTCGCCAGGGCCGGGGGCCTGCTTTTCCCCATGCTTGCCGCACCTGCGGGGGAGAGTGTAACTTGGAGTATTCCGCACGATGAACCGCAGCAACACTATTGCCTCGATCCACAAGTTCATGCACACGGTGGGGCCCTTCGCGAAGCTGGTCCGCATGCAGCCCTCCCCCCGCCTGATGGACATCGAGCTGGTCAACATCTGCAACTTCCGTTGCAACTTCCACTGCAACTTCCGCTGCCTGGCGTATGCGGGCAGCATGGGTGAGAAGGCCCTCTCCGCCGTGCGCGGCCACGACGCCTGCGGGCAGCTCTGCCGCCACCAGCCCCTTTGGAGCGCGGCATGAAGCCGCGCACGCCTTCCCGGGCGCAGTCGCCGGACGCGGTCTGCCCGCTCCGGGGCCGCTCCCAAGAGGGCTAACGGCCCATGAAAACTCCTGATGTCCGCATCGTCTGGCTCAATGTCCACGGCGGGGTGTTTCACAAGCTGCTCACCCTGCACGAGCGGCTGACGGCCCGGGGCCTTTCCTGCGAGCTGCTGTTCTCGGTCGGGCCGCCGCGCGGGCTCAAGATCGGCGTGGACGTGCCCGAGGCCCTGCTGCCGGAGCTGACGGACAGGGGCATCCATTTCCTTTCCAGGCCCGAGGTGCTGCGCCGCGCGGAAGAGACCCCGGCCCGGCTGACCATAACGGACGCCCATCAAGACGCGGACCTGCCGGGGCTCATCTCCGGCCTGCGCGGGCGCGGCGCCCGCACCGCCCAGATGGCCACGCTCCTGGGCGACTTCACCTACCACGGCGCGGCCCATGTGCTCATGCAGCACCCGCTGACCCTGTTTTTCGAGATGGAGTACAACCGCACCCCGGAGTCGCGCGCCCTGGTCCAGGCCCAGTCGGTGCAGTTCACCGGAAACATCTTCTTCGAGCCCACGGTGAACCGGCTGGTGAACGACTATCCGGATCGTGAGGCCTTCTGCTCCCGCTACGGCTTTGATCCCGCGCGCCCGCTGTATCTCTGGCTGCCCAACTCCATCGACGCCCGCTCCGACAGCTACGGCCAGGTGGTGCGGGCCGTGGCCGAGGCGGGCGCCAACCTGGTGGTGAAGCTGCATCCCTGGGAATACGCGTTCAAGAAGCACGGAGGCGAGGGGGTGGATCCCTGGGGCCTGGGCAGGACAACGGACGAGCTTTGGTCCGTGCGCGCCGTGGACGAGACCGATGGCGCGTGGGCCTTCCGGTTCTGCGACATGGCGCTGGTGCGCGCCTCGGCCACCATCCAGGAGCTGCCCTTCTGGGAGAAGCCCTGCGCGCTGCTGCCGTCGGCGACCTACGCCAAGCTCATCAACGCCCAGACGCAGATGGTGCGCACCTGCTCCGTGCCGCTCTCCGGCGTGGACGAGCTGGCCTCGCTTCTGAGCGGCCCGCTGCCGCACTTCCGGCAGGAGGATTACGCCACCGCGCGGCACAGGTTGCGCCAAGACATCAGCCGGGACGCCTATGAGCAGACCGTGGAGGCCGTGCTGCGCATCCTGGCCTCGCCCGCGGACGCTCCGGTGCTCGGCTCGCTGCGTGATATCAAGCGGCTGTACGACCCCTATGTGGACTGGACCCTGGCGTGTTCCTTGAGACCGTTGCGCCTGGCCCGTTTTTTGTTGAGCCGGGCCCTGCGTTCCATGGCCGGGTAGCAGGCCGCAGGGAGCACAGGGCTGAAACGCGCTGTTCATGGTTGATATTTGGGGCGGGCCTGGCCTTCCCCCGGTCTGGCATCCCGAGTATATGGGAGTGGCCACGGCGCGCGGGCATGGGGAGAGCAGGGGCGGGAGCCCCGCTCTCGCAAGTGGCGCTGAAGATTGCGCTGAAATTGCGTTGAACCGAAAGATGGCCTGCGGCATTGAGCGCGGGCGCGCACCTCGCCAGGAACCTGGGCGAGGGAGGAGACGGCATGGAACTCAAAGGTAAAAAGATCCTGGTCACCGGCGCGGGCGGGTTCATCGGCTCGCACCTGGTGGAGCGCCTGGTGCGCGAAGGCCATGACGTGCGCGCTTTCGTGCACTACAACGCGTTTTCCTCCTGGGGCTGGCTGGACGGCTTCGAGCCGGAGCTCAAGAAGAGCCTGGACGTCTTTCCCGGTGACATCCGGGACGGCAACGGCGTGCGCACGGCCATGCGCGGCTGCGACGTTGTGCTGCACCTGGCCGCGCTCAT
>JAHIUD010000095.1 GCA_018817515.1 Pseudomonadota bacterium | reverse complement strand
GCCGCTCAGGCGGCGAAGGAGATGCACCATGCCCAATCAGGACGGAACAGGTCCCGCAGGCAGGGGAAGAGGGCAAGGCAGAGGCCAAGGCCAGGGACGTGGACAGGGCCAAGGACAGGGCCAAGGACAAGGTATGACCGGCGGCAAGGGCCGCGGTCCCTGCGGCCAGGGCAGCCAGGGCGGCCAGCGCAATCGCAACCGCCAGGGCCAGGGCCAAGCCACCGGCGCGCAGCCAGCCGACACTGGCAGCCCGGACTAGAACGCACGCGACCCGTTCGCTCAAACTGAGGTGGAGGTGGCTATGTTCAAACTGGTGCTGCTGGCCCTGGCGGACCTGAACGCAGGGGTACAGACCGTGCGCCTGGCCGGGGCTTTGGCCTTGCGCCACGGCGCGGGCTTCGCGGTGCAGCATGTGAGCGGGCCCCTCGGCCAGGAGGGCGGCTGCGTGCTGCATCTTCCGAGCGAGGCCGAGCTCGCCGCCCGCCGCAACGAGGTCGAGGCCCTGTGCCGGGTGGCCATGCCTCCGGGCCTGACGGCGGACGTGGTGCAAAGCGCCGGGTTCGTCCACGTGGAAGTGCTCAAGACCGCCCGCCTGCTGGAGCCGGATCTCCTGGTTCTGGGCGGCCTGGACGAGGCCGAGCGCTGCCATCGGGAACTCACGGGCACTGCTGCGGCAGCGGCCTTGCGCATCGCCTCCGCGGCTTCGTGCCCGGTGCTGGTGGTGCCCGCCGAGGCGCACATGCCGTCCGTGCCCTTCCAGCGCATCCTGGTGGCCACGGACCTCTCGGACACTGCCGAGGCCGTGCTAGGCGTGGCCGCACGCCTGGCCGCGAGGGAAGGCTCGACCCTGCGGGCCTTCCACGCTCTGGACCTGGCCCAGCCGTTGACCGAAGACGCCCCCCTTGCCCCCGCGCTGGAGCGGGCCAGGGATCGCCTGGCCTACCTGGGCCGCAGCCTGCCGCTGCAAGACCCCATGGACCTGGCCGTGCGCGAGGGCGACCCCGCTGTGGAAATTTTGAAGGACGCGCGGGAGATCCAGGCCGATCTGCTGGTGCTTGCGTCAAACAGCTACGGCGAGCAGTCCGCAGTGCCCGACCGGGTGCTCTGCGGCGCGCGCTGCCCGGTGCTTTTCATCGGGCCCCAGGCCCTGGCCAACCTGCATCGCCCGGCGGCGGGCGCAACGACAACCACGGCGTCCCCCGCAGCCGCCGCCAGAGGATAACCCGCAATGCCACAGCACGTCGTCATCATCGGGGCCGTGGCCCTTGGCCCCAAGGCCGCAGCACGTTTCAAGCGCCTGGAGCCGGACAGCCGCGTGACCATGGTCGACCGGGCCAAGCTCATCTCCTACGGAGGCTGTGGCATCCCCTACTTCGTCTCCGGCGATGTGAGCGACGCTGTGGAACTCCAGAAGACGGCCTTCCACATGGTGCGCGACGAGGAATTCTTCCACGCCACCAAGGATGTGGACGTGCGCACCGAGACCGAGGCCCTCAGCATCGACCGCGCAGCCAAAACCGTGACCCTGCGCCACCTGCCCACGGGCCGGGAGGAAACCCTGGGCTACGACAAGCTGGTGCTGGCCATGGGCAGCACGCCGCTGGCGCTGTCCGTGCCCGGAGCGCAGCTGCGGGGCATCCACGCGGTGCACGGCCTGGAAGCCGCCCAGCGCATCCGCGCGCTCGTCTCCGGCGGCGGGGTCTCCCGCGCCGTGGTGGTGGGCGCGGGCTTCATCGGCCTGGAGCTGGCCGTGGCCCTGGCCGACATGTGGGGCGTGGAGACCACCGTGGTCGAGTTCCGCGACCAGATCCTGCCCGGCGTCATTGGCGGCAACCTGGCGCGCATGGCGCAGAAGCACATGGAGGAGAAGGGCGTGGTCTTCCGCCTGGGCGAGCAGGTGCGCGCTTTTGAAGGAGGCGACGGAGACCGGGTGGCCCGCGTGGTCACGGACAACGCGACCCTTGAGGCCGATCTGGTCATCGTGGCCATCGGCGTGCGGCCGAACTCCGCCCTGGCGCGCGAGGCCGGGCTCTCCGTGTCCGAGCGCGGCGGCATCAAGGTGGACGATCAGCTGCGCACCAGCGACCCGGACATCTACGCCGGGGGCGACTGCGTGGAGATAAAACACCTCATCACCGGCAGCCCGGCCTACCTGCCCCTGGGCTCCCTGGCCAACCGCCAGGGCCGGGTCATCGGCACCAATCTGGCGGGCGGCGCGAGCGAGTTTTCGGGCGCGGTGGGCTCGTGGTGCGTCAAGCTCTTCGATCTTTCGGCAGCGGGCACGGGCCTGACCCTCGCGGCGGCAAAGGCCGCGGGTTTCGACGCGCTGAGCGTGCTCGTAAGCCAACTGGACCGCGCGCATTTCTACCCGGACAAGGGGCTCATGAGCCTGGAGCTGGTGGCCGAGCGCGGCACGGGCCGGGTGCTCGGCATGCAGGGCCTGGCCGTCATGGGCGACGCCCTGGTGGGCAAGGTCGACGTGGTGGCGGCGCTTTTGCCCCGGGGCCTCACGGTGGAGACCCTAAGCGGGCTGGAGATGGCCTATTCGCCGCCCTTTGCCGCGGCGCTGGACATCCTGAACGTCGTCGGCAACGCCACGGAGAACATCCTGGCCGGGCGCAACCGGGGCATCCACGTGGACGAATTCGCGGCGCTCTGGGCCGCGCGCAACGGGAACGGGACGTACATCCTGGACTGCCGCGAGCAGGCCAACGTGACGGAGCTGCTCGCAGCCCACCCGGCGCACTGGCACAACATCCCCCAGGGCGAGCTGCGCGGGCGGCTGGACGAGATCCCCCGCGACAACACCAGCGTGGTGCTGGTCTGCAACACCGGGGCGCGCTCCTACGAGGCCTTCGTCACCCTGGCCCACGCCGGGTTCAAGGACGTGGTCAGCGTGGAGGGCGGCATGACCGCAGTATTGGCGGCGGGGATACAATTGTAGTACGGTGGAAAGAAATCCAGGCGCGGCGGCTTGGCATGGTCAGGCAACAGATATGACAGGAGGCAATCTCATGAGATCCATCGCTGTTTCCATGTTTGTCTTGGCAACCCTGGCGCTGTGCAGTCCAGCCTTGGCCGACACCCCCGGCAAGGAGCTGAAGGACCCGGTCACCGGCATGGAGTTCATGTGGGTTCCCAAGGGCTGCTTCCAGATGGGCGACACCTTCGGCGGCCGGGAATCAGATGAGAAGCCCGTGCACGAGGTCTGCCTGGACGGCTTCTGGCTCGGCAAGTTCACCGTGACCCAGAAGCAGTGGACCCAGGTCATGGGCGCCAACCCCTCCAAGCACCAGAAGGGCGGCGAGTATCCCGTGGACTCCGTGACCTGGCAGGACGCCAAGGCCTTTTTGGCCCGGCTGAACGCCCTGGGCAAGGAGGCCGCGCGCTTCCGCCTGCCCACCGAGGCCGAATGGGAGTATGCCTGCCGCAGCGGCGGCAAGGCCGAGATGTTCTCCGGCGGCGCGGACCTGGACAGCGTGGGCTGGTATGCCGGCAACAGCGGAGGCGGGCCGCACGCCGTGGGGCAGAAGGCTCCAAACGGCCTGGGCCTGTATGACATGAGCGGCAACGTGTTCCAGTGGACCGAGGACATGTACGAAAAGACGGCCTACGCCCACCACGCCCGCAACAATCCGCTGCACACCGCGGGCTGGGGACGCGTGGCGCGCGGCGGCTACTGGGGCGGCGGCGCGGACTGCACCCGCTGCTCGTTCCGCTGCTACCTGTCCGACCGCTGCAAGAACGCCAGTTCCGGGCTGCGCGTGGTGCGCGTGCCGTAGCAGCCTGCGCCGCAAAGCTGCTTCGCCAAACGCACCGCCATACCGCATCCAGGAGCCTCGCGGCTGCCGCGCCCCTTTTCGGGCGGCAGTTGCGGGGCTTTTGCGCCTGCAGCCTCCGGGCAGGCCCTGCCCGCGTGGACATCGGCAATAAAACGTGTTTTCTAGGGGCTGTCTCGCGGGTGCGTGGCGCGCCACCCTCTTTTCTGTCGGCGGCGGGCCCGGATCAGGCGGCTGCGACCCGCAGACGATACGCTTCTCCTATTATAACAGCACAATGCGCTCGCAGAGCGAACAGGGCCACCAGCACACCATGAAAATCTGCTCCATCTCCATGCGCGTGGGCGCAGCCCTCCTGGACCTGGGGCACGAGGTGCAGTGCTTCTGGCCCAGGGAGCCGCTGTTCGACCTCCAGGCGGCCCTGGCAGAGCGGTCCTTCAGCCCGGACCTCATCTTTCAGGAGGAGAGCCTGGGCCAACGGGTGGTGCTCCAGGGACTGGAGCATTTCACCTGCCCCAAGGTCTTCTGGTCTGTGGACACCCACGTCAACCTGTTCTGGCAGGAGCACTATTTCCGCCTCTTCGACGGGGTGCTGACCCCACACCTGAGCATCCTCCAGAACGCCCTGCGCCCACCGCACCCGCCCTACGCCCGGCTGGCCATGTTCGGGGCCGACCGGCCCTTCCGGCCTTTCTCCGAACGTGCGCACGACGTGGGCTTTGTCGGCCGCATCACGGAGCACCGCCCCCTGCGGCGCTGGCTGGCCGAATTCCTGGAGAAGCACTCCAAGGCCCGGCTGGCCCAGGACATCTCCTTTGCAGACATGTTCGAGCTCTACAGCGACTGCCGCCTGGCGCCCAACGAGTCCCTGCTCTCGGAGGTCAACTTCCGGCTGCTGGAGGCCGCCTCGTGCGGCTGCCTCGTGCTCAGCCAGAACGTGGGGCCGGACCAGGACGCCCTCTTCGCCAGCGGCGCGGAGATCGAAACCTATGCCCATGTGCTGGAACTCAAGGCCCTGCTGGACCATTACGCGGCGCGGCCGGAGCAGGCCGAACGCCTGGGCCGGGCCGCCTGGGAGCGGGTGCAGCGGGAGCATCTGGTGCGCCACCGCTGCCAGAACATTCTGGAGTTTTCCGCCGGGCTCTGCCCTGCCGGAGGAAAGCAAGACGCTCCGCAGGCCGCCAGCTGGCTGGCCCTGGCGCAATTGCGGCGGGCCGGGATGTTCACCAGCCCGGTGGAGGACCTGGCCCAGGCCTTGGGCAGGCTCCCGCCCACGCCCGAGGCCGTGTCCGCGCTGATTACCCTCCTGGCGGAGAACGGGCGCAAGGACGCGGCCCTGACGCTGCTCTACCGGCTCTTGTCCGAGAGGGCGCACCAGGACCAGCTGGACGTGAACCTGGCCGGGTCGCTGGCCGGGGTCATGCTGGACGACTTTGGCCTCGCCAAGCAGTTCTGGTACCGGCACACGGCCCAAAAGCCCTCGGGCGCTTCGGAGGTCAGGGACCCGGCCCGGCTGTGCCTGCTCTGGGCCAAGGAGTTGGTTGCAGCCGGTCGGCTCGGCTCGTCGGGCTTTCCGTATGATCCGTGCGCACACCTGCCCAAGGCCGCCGTTGAGTGCCTGTACCTGGCCCAGCGGCTGGACCCGGAGGACCTGGAGACAGCCCGCCGCCTGGCGGCCCTGACCTCGACCTTGCCGGGCCACGACTTCATACAGCTGGGGCATCTGTCACACTTGGCCCTGCACTCCCCAAAGGACTGGCGGACCAGCCTGCAACTGGGCCTGACGAACCTCAGGGCCTTCCGCATGGAGGTGGGCCTGGAGGAGATATTCATGGCCAGGGAGAGCGCCCAAAGCCAGGGCAAGGCGGACAGCTTTCTCAGGATGTTGGAGGCGCTGGACCCCAAGGGCCGGGTGCTGGCCGCCCTGGAGCAGTTTTCGAGGCAGACGCAGGACAGGGCGTAAGCCATTCAGGTGTGAGACTCAAAACCGGGACAAGGGCCCGCCGCCCTCAGCACTGTGGGGCGTAGCCGAGCAATTCCTCAAGATCCAGGACATTTTCGCCCGCGATGAGGGACAGGGCGTAGTGGAATTCCCGCGCGCAGGCCGGGCTGATGACCAGCACCTCCTGGGAGCGCATCCAGTCGTGCAGCGCGGCCAGTTCCACGAAGCCTGCCGAAGGCGCCGCGCCCTCGGAGGTCGGTGCCTTGATGCCCAGGCAACGCCACGACCAGCCGGGCCGCAGACGTGCCAGGCCCGCCAACGCCTCCTGCTCCTCCTGCGAGCTGCACAGCACCGGCACGGCCACGCCCCTGTCCGCCTGGCGATGCAGCACCGCCACGTTGCGGGCGAACCGCGTGGCAAGGCACAGCTCGCTGGCCAGATTCTCCGCCAGCCGCCCCAGCCCCTCCGCCCCGGCGGGCCGGAACCAGGGCAGGTTCGCGGCCACGTAGCGGTAATACGGAT
>JAHIUD010000094.1 GCA_018817515.1 Pseudomonadota bacterium | reverse complement strand
CCGGGTGGAAGAACCGGCCCAGGTTGGCGGGCGGGCCGGAATTGCGCCGCAGCCGCGCGCTGGCCTGCACCAGGGTCAGCACGGCGATGGTCAACAGATACGGCGCCGCGCGCAGCACCCACACCGGCACCAGCTCCGCGCCCTGGGTCTGGAACGAGAACTGCGCGGCGGTGAGCACGCCGAACAGAAGCCCGCCGCACAGGGCGCGCAGCGGACGCCAGGTGGCGAAGATGACCATGGCGATGGCGATCCAGCCCTGGCCCGCGCTCAACCCCTCTTTCCAGCCCGGCGTGTACGACAGCGACAAAAACACCCCGCCCAGGCCCGCCAGCGCGCCGCCAAAGCAGGTGCAGCCGTAGCGCACCAGCCGCACCGGCACGCCCGAGGCATAGGCGGCGGAGGCGTTCTCGCCGCAGGCGCGCACCAACAGCCCCAGGCGCGTTGACGTAAATGTCCAACTGAGGACAGGGGCCAGCAAAAGCGCCAGATAGGTCAAAAGCGGCTGGTTGAACAGGGCCTGGCCCAGCACCGGGAGGTCCGCCAGCGCGGCAAGGGGCACGGAGCCGAGCACCAGCCCCGGCGCGCCCAGCAGGTCGCGCCCCAGCACGCCGGTAAGCCCCGCGCCGAGCAGCGACAGCGCCAGGCCGGAGAGCACCTGGTTCACGCCCAGGCTCACGGCGAAATAGGCGTGCAGCAGAGCCGCCAACGCCCCGGCGCAGGCCGCGGCCCCAAGGGCCAGGAGTGGATCGCCCGTGGCCGCCCCTGCGGCGAAGCCCGCCAGCGCGCCAAGCAGCAGCATGCCCTCAAGGCCCAGGTTGAGCACCCCGGCCCGCTCGGCCACGATCTCGCCGTAGGCGGCCAGAAGCACCGCCGTGGAAGACTTCACCGCGATCTGCCCCAGCGACGCCAGGCCCTGCACATCCATCCCGCCGAATACCTCAGCCAGCATGACCGGCCTCCTTCCTGCCCCGGCGCACCAGGCGCAGGCGGTTGGCGGCCAGGAACTCGCCCAGCAGCGCCCCGAACAGAAGCGCGGCCTCCAGGGCCAGCACTGCCGTGCCGGGCAGGCGCAGCTCGGTCTGCAACTGATCCGCGCCCACCAGAAGCGCCCCCAAAAACAGCGCGGCCAGGGGCACGGCCAGGAGATTCAGCCGGGCCAGGAAGGCCACGACGATGCCCGCGAAGCCCAGGCCCGAGGCCAGGCCGTCCTGCACGCGGTGCTGCACGCCCAAAAGCTCCCCGGCCCCGGCCAGCCCGGCCAGCGCGCCGGACAGGCACATGGCCGTCACCGTGATGCGCGCCGAGCGGAACCCGGCGTAGGCGGCGGCCTTGGGGCTCAAACCCAGCACGCGGGCCCGGAAGCCCCAGCGCGTGCGCGCCAGGAGCCACCACAGGGCCCCGGCCAGCGCCAGGGCCAGGCCCAGGCCCAGGTGCACACGCGTTCCGAAGAACGTAGGCAGCCAGACGGCCTCGGGCAGCTCCGCCGTGCCGGGAAAGCCGAAGCCGGCAGGGTCGCGCCAGGGGCCGTAGTAGAGGTGCTCCATGAACAGCACGGCCACGTAGTTGAGCAGCAGCGTGGAGAGGATCTCGTTGACCCCGAGGCGCGCCTTGAGCAGGGCCGGGGCAAAGGCCCAGGCCGCGCCCCCGGCGGCCCCCGCAGCCAGCGCCACGGGCAGCAGCAGTCGCGGCGGCAGGCCCGGGGCCATGAACAGCGCCACCCAGCACGAGGCCAGGGCCCCGCAGACGAACTGGCCCTCCGCGCCGATGTTCCAGAGGTTCAGGCGGCAGCACAGGGCCACGGCCAGACCGGTCAGGGTCAGCGGCGCGGCCTTGACCAGGATCTCGCTGACGCTGTAGCCGCTGCCGAGCGCCCCCTGGAGCATGGCCCGCCAGGCCGCGCCGATGCCGGACAGGCCTTCCGCGCCAGCCAGGGCGAAGACCAGGGAGCCGAACGCCCAGGCCAGGCCCAGGGCCGTGCCAAGGGAGATCAGCGCCCGCAGCGGGGCCGCGGCCTGGCGGGGCTCCAGCACCAGGCGCAGGGGCATCACCGCGCACCTCCGGCCACGACTCCCGCAGCCGGGCCGCCCACAGCCGGGCCGCCCTCATTCGAAACGTCGACACCAAGGCCCGCCATGAGCCGCCCCACGCGGTCAAAGGCGTCCGGCGCGCTGGCCTCCACCACGCCCGCGATGCGCCCCCGGAAGAGCACCGCCACGCGCCCCGCCAGGGCCAGGGCCTCCAGCGGGTCTCCGGTGACGAGAAGCACGGCGGTGGACTCGGCGGCGCGCCGGATGGCGGCGTGGACCTCGGACACGGCCAGCACGTCAAGCCCCTGGGTGGGCTGCTCCACCAGCAGCAGCGGCGCGCCCTTGGCCAGCTCGCGCGCCAGGATGAACTTCTGCAGGTTGCCGCCGGAGAGCTCCCGCGCCAGCGCCTCCGGGCCCGAGGCCGTGACGCCCAGGGCCCTGATGGCCGCAGCTGCGGACCGCGCACCCGCCCGGCGCGAGAAGAACGCGCCCCGGCTGCCGGTGGTGGAGAGCAGCAGGTTCTCGGCCAGGGT
Organism: Pseudomonadota bacterium; assembly: GCA_018817515.1. GTDB lineage: Bacteria > Desulfobacterota > Desulfovibrionia > Desulfovibrionales > Desulfovibrionaceae > Humidesulfovibrio. Next base: position 18,091 of record JAHIUD010000094.1, on the reverse strand, counting down.
CAGATCCGGCACCGTGGCCGCGCCGTGGCGGTCCTCGGGCACATAGGCCACCAGATCGCGGCCCGTGCGCGGCCCGATGGCCCGGCCCAGCACTTCCACGCTCCCGCTGGCCGGGCGCGTCATGCCGCCCAGGGTGGCGGCCAGGGCCTCCTGGCCGTTGCCCGCCACGCCCACGATGGCGAAGGTCTCCCCGCGCGCCACCTCGAAATCAATGCCGGAAAAAGCCGGCGGCTGGCCCTGCCCGCGCAGGCCGCGCACGCGCAGCACCACCTCGCCGTGCTCTCGCCGGGACGCGGCGCCATCTGCGGGCAGCTCGCGGCCCACCATCAGCCCGGACAGCGCGGCCATGTCCCAGCCGTCCGGCAGCGCGGGGTCGCGCGGGATATTGCGCGCCACCATGCGGCCCCGGCGCAGCACCGAGACCTCGTCCGCCGCCCCGGCGATCTCCGGGAGCTTGTGGGTGATGAGCACCACGGCCCGGCCCTCGTCGGCCAGACGGCGCAGCGTGGCGTAGAGCGCGTCGATCTCGGACGGCGCGAGCACGCTGGTGGGCTCGTCGAGGATCAGGATGCGCGCGCCCAGGGCCAGCATCTTCAGAATCTCCAGGCGCTGGCGCTCGCCCATGCTGAGCTCGGCCACGCAACGGCGCGGGTCCAGGGCCAGGCCGAAGCTATGGGCCAGCTCCGCAGCCGCCCGGGCGTCCGGGGCCCCGCCTGAGGCCAGGGCCAGATTCTCGGCAACGCTGAGGGCCTCTACCAGGGAAAAGCGCTGGTGCACCATGCCGATGCCCGCGCGCAGGGCCGCCGCCGGGGAGCGCAGCACAAGCGGCGCGCCGGAGAGCCGCATCTCACCCGAGTCGGGGCTCAGCCAGCCGGAGAGCATGGACATGAGCGTGCTCTTGCCCGCGCCGTTCTCGCCCAGCAGGGCGTGGATGCGGCCCGCGTAGAGGTCCAGGTCCACCACGTCGTTGGCCAGGACGCTCCCAATGCCGTCAGCCGCGCCAAAGCGCTTGCTCAGGCCGTGGCAGGACAACAGGGGCGGGGTTTCGCTGGGCTGCATGGGCGTGCCTCAACTCAGGGTGTTGACTCAGGGCGTTGACTCAGGGCGTTGGCTCGGGGCAAGGCCCAGCGCCATGAAAAACGTGAGGGACCGGGCCGTCCCGGTCCCCCTGCAATTATTCGCTCGGAATTGACTGCCCGCAACAGGCGCGGGCTACTCCGGCAGCTTGCCGGACACGCCGCGCACAAACCAGCGCATGGACAGAAGCTCCTTGTCCGGGGCCTTCTCGCCCTGCTTCACGCGCACGGTCCCGGCCTGGTCCACAATGGGCCCGGCAAAGCTCATGTCGTCGCCCTTGGCCATTTTGGCCTTGAGCGCCAGGACCTTTGCGGCGACAGCTTTGGGCACGGCCTTGCCAAAGGGGGACAGGCCCACGCCGTCGCCCTCGAAGCCCACGAACATCTGGTCGTTCTTCCACACGCCGCCCATGATCTTGCGGACGATGTCGGTGTACAGCGGGCCCCACTGGAAGGTGGTGGAGGTCAGCGCGCAGGCCGCGCCATACTTGGCGGCGTCGGTGCCGTAGCCGATGGCGGCCACGCCCTTCATGCAGGCGGCCTTGGAGGAGTCGGAGGTGTCGGCCATCTGGCGGATCAGGTCATGCTTTTTGCCGATGAGCACCTCGGCCAGGGTGGTCTCGTTCACCGCATCGCGCCAGGACTTGAGCCAGACCACGGTGTTGACCTTGTCGGCGTCGAACTTGGTCTTGGACTCGGTGAGCCCGCGCACCAGGCCCAGGGTGAAGGCGTCGATGCCGCGCACCACCTCGGGGATGGGCTGGGTGGCCACGGTGCCGACGTCCTTGTAGCCCATGAGCCCGGCCAGATAGCCCGCCAGGTACTCGCCCTGCTCCACGCGCACCATGTAGGTGCCCATGTTGGGTCTGGTCTTGAAGCCCGAGCAGTGCATGAACGTGACCTTGGGGAACTCGCCCGCCACCTTGTACATGGCCTCCATGTAGGTGAAGGTGGTGCCGAAGATGACGTCATAGCCCTGGCGCGCGTAGTTGCGGATGACGCGCTCGGCGTCTGCCGGGGAGTGCACGTTCTCGGTGTAGGAGACCTCCACCTGGTCGCCCAGCTGCTTCTTCATGTACTCGATGCCGTCGTGGTGGGCCGTGGTCCAGCCCTGGTCGTTGATGGTCTCCAGGAGCACAAAGGCCGCGCGGACCTTCTTCGCGGCCGGGCCAGCGGCCTGGGCCGAAGACGCGCCCAGGCAGAGCGTTGCGGCGAAGACTAGGCTCAAGGCCAGGACAGCAGCGAAAAGTTTCTTCTGCAACATGGGATTCCTCCAGCGAAAAGTGGTGGGGCGGATTGTGCACCGGACAGTCCGCCGGGCAGTCCGCCGGGCAGTGCGCCGGGCAGTGCGCCAAGCAGTGCGCCAAGCCCAATCCGGCTTGTAGCGCATCTGGCAGGCCGGGGACAAGCCCTTCGTGCGGCCCCGGCCTGCGGAAAGCTGGCCGCTGTGGCCCCTGTGTCCAGCATTGACCCTGCGCCCCCTGTCACGATCTTTGCCCCTCCTGCACCCCCTGTCTCCATCATTGACCCTGCGCCCCCTGTCACGATATTATAGTTTGCCGTGTGGCAGAACCAGCCAGGCCCGAGGCAGGCGACACAAACCAGCATCCGACGCGGTGCGCGCGAGGCTCCCCATGAACATCGGCCCTTACACTTTCGAGGAGTTCAAGGACAAGGCAGCGGCCTTCCACGGCTACCCCGCCCCTGGCCTGCTCATCGGCGGATACATGGTGGAGCTGGCGCGCCGGGACCTGCCCGCGGGCACGCTCTTCGAGGCCGTGGTGGAGACGCCCAAATGCCTGCCCGATGCCGTGCAGATCCTGACCCCCTGCACCATCGGCAACGGCTGGGTGCGCGTGCTGAACCTGGGCCGCTACGCCGTGGCCTTGTTCGACAAGCACACCGGCGCGGGCTTCCGCGTCTGGATCGACGTGGACAAGATGGCCCCCTACCCCGAGATCAGCTCCTGGTTCCTCAAGCTCAAGCCCAAGGCCGAGCAGGACACAGACCGCCTCTTCGCCGAGATCAAGGCCGCAGGCGCGAGCATCTGCTCCATGGCGCCCATCCAGATGGCCGACCGCGCGCGCAAGCACAAGGGCATGGGCCGCGTGGCCCTGTGCCCCATCTGCTCCGAGCCCTACCCCGCGCCGGACGGGGCCATCTGCCGCGGCTGCCAGGGCGAGGCCCCGTACCTCGGCGAGCCCGTGGCCTGCGCCGAACCCGGCCTCACCGCCGTGCCCGTGGCCGAGGCCGTGGGGCAGCGCGCCCTGCACGACATGACGCGCATCGTGCCCGGCGAGAGCAAAGGCGTTGAGTTTTCCGCAGGGCAGACCTTCACCGGCGGCGATGTCTGCCGCCTGCAGCACATGGGCCGCGCGCATATATACCTGGAGCAGGATTCGCCCGAGGGCTTCGTGCACGAGAACGAGGCCGCGCTGGCCTTCGCCAAGCTCATCGCCGGAGAGAACGTGGTCTTCGACGAGGCCCCGCGCGAGGGCAAGGTCAACTTCCGCGCCAGCGTCACCGGCGTGCTGGAGCTCGACCGGGAGCGCCTGGAGGCCTTCAATCTGGTGCCGGACGTGATGTGCGCCAGCCGCCACCATGGCGTGCTGGTGGAAGCGGGCAAGGGCCTGGCCGGGGCGCGGGCCATCCCGCTCTATCTCTCGGCGGAGAGCTTCCGCAAAGCCCAGGCCGTGCTGGCCGCGGGCCCGCTTTTGCGCGTGTTGCCGCTCAGGGCCGCGCAGGTGGGCGTGCTGGTCACGGGCAGCGAGGTCTTCCAGGGCCTCATCGAGGACAAGTTCGCGCCCATCATCCGGGAGAAGGTGGAACGCCTGGGCTCAAGCGTGGTGGCCGAGGCCATCGTGCCCGACGACGCCGCGCAGATCGCCCAGGCCGTGGCCGGGCTGCTGGACCAGGGCGCGGACCTCATCATCACCACCGCCGGGCTGTCCGTGGACCCGGACGACGTGACCCGCAAGGGGCTCCTTGCGGCGGGGCTGACCGACATGCTCTACGGCGCGCCGCTTTTGCCCGGGGCCATGACGCTGCTGGGCCGCATCGGGCAGGCCAAGGTCATGGGCGTGCCCGCCTGCGCGCTGTTCCACAAGGCCACCAGCCTGGACATCCTCCTGCCGCGCGTGCTGGCGGGCATGGAGCTGACGCGCCGCGACCTGGCGCAGATGGCCGAGGGCGGCTTCTGCCTGGACTGCCGCACCTGCGTGTACCCCAAGTGCCCCTTCGGCAAATAGCGCGGGGCCAGACCGCCCCCTGAGGCGGGGCGCAAGGCGTTTTGGCAGCGGGGAAAGGTCGGAAGTTTAGGCGGACGGCTTTTCCGGCGCATTGGCGCGTACGTTCTGGCCCACGTCATGCCCCAGGTAGGCGCATTGCACGTCGTGGTTGGCCAGCAGGTCCTGGCTCGCGCCCGTGAGGGTCACGCGGCCCGTCTCCAGCACGTAGCCCCGGTCGGCTATCTTCAGCGCGCGCCGGGCGTTCTGCTCCACCAAAAGGACCGTGAGGCCCAGGCGGTCGCGCAGGGTCACGATGAGCCGGAAGATCTCGCGCGTCACCAGCGGGGCCGGGCCCATGCCCGGCTCGTCCAAAAGCAGCACCCGGGGCCGGGCCATGAGCGCGCGGCCGATGGCCAGCATCTGCTGCTCCCCGCCGGAGAGGGTGCCCGCGGCCTGCTTCTTGCGCTCGCGCAGCACCGGGAACATCTCGTACATCCGCTCCAGGTCCTCGGCCGCCTGCTCGCGCAGCTCCGCGCGCGTGCCGGGCCCGCTGCTGCGGCCATAGGCCCCCAGGCGCAGGTTGTCGGCCACGGAAAGCGGGCTGAACACCAGTCGGCCCTCGGGCACGTGGGACACGCCGTCCTGTACGATGCGCTCCGGAGCGCGGCGCGAGATGTCCTGCCCGGCAAAGGAAATGCCCCCGGCGCTGGGCCGGATGAGCCCGGAGATGGTGCACAGAAGCGTGGTCTTGCCCGCGCCGTTGCCGCCGATGAGCGAGACGATCTCGCCCTGGCGCACGCTCAGGCTGACCTCACGCAGGGCGTGGATCTTGCCGTAGAACACGTCCAGATTCGTTATCTCGAGCAGTGGCGCTTGCATGTCTATCCTTGCTTCTCGGGCCTTGCTTCTCGGACCTGTTTCCAAAAGATGGACCGTGTTTCCCTGGCTGGGAAGAGCCGATTTGAGGCCAGGGAGAGTGCTCAAGCGGTACAGCCCTGGCGTCAAATCGACTCATGACGAGGCCAGGGGGCAAAAGACGCTTGTAGAAACTGGCGCTAGTCCTCGTCGTCGCCCAGATAGGCGCTGATGACTCCAGGGTCGCACTGGACCTGCGCCGGGGTGCCGCGGCTGATGACCTGGCCGAAGCAGAGCACCATGACCTGGTCGCTGATGCGCATGACCAGGTCCATGTCGTGCTCCACCAGCACGATGGACAGGCGGTAGTGGTCGCGCACGCTCAGGATCAGGTCGGCCAGGACCTGGGTCTCGCTCATGTTGAGCCCGGCGGCGGGCTCGTCGAGCAGGAGCACCCGGGGACCGGCCGCCAGGGCGCGGGCCAGCTCCAGCAGGCGCTGCTTGCCAAAGGGCAGGTCCCTGGCCTGGTACTTGGCCAGCTCGAACAGGCCCACGAAATCGAGCACTTCCAACGCCTCGTTGCGGATGGTCTTCTCCATGGCGAGCGACTTGCGCGTGCGCAGCAGGCTGGCCCAGGCGGGCACGCGCAGGCGGGCGTGGCACCCGGCCATGACGTTCTCCAGCACCGTCATGTTGGAGAAGATCTCCAGGTTCTGAAAGGTGCGCACCAGGCCCAGGCGGCTGCGCTCGTGGGGCTGGGCGCGGGTGATGTCGTCCGCGCCCAGGCGGAAGGCGCCCTGCTGGGCCTGGACCATACCGGAGATGGCGTTGATGAGCGTGGTCTTGCCCGCGCCGTTGGGCCCGATGACGGCGGTTATCTCGCCCTGGCAAGCCTCGAAGTTCACGCCGGAGAGGGCCTGCAGGCCGCCAAAGCGCACGCCCACGTCCCGGCAGACGAGCAGCGGCTTGGCCGTCGTCTCAATCTTCATTCCAGTCGTCGGCTCAGCCATGGTCGCCTCCGCCCGCCTGGTCCGTCTTCTCGCCCGTGTCCTCACCCGTGTCCTGGTCCTTGTCCCTGCGCACGTAGAGCATGCGCCACACCCAGCGCCACAGGCGGTCGAAGCCCCCGGCCAGGCCATCGGGCAGGAACATCATGCACAAAACCAGGATGCCGCCGAAGAGCAGGATCTCGATGCTCTCGAAGGCGCGCAAGAACTCCGGCAGCACCGTGAGGAAGAACGCGCCCACGATGGAGCCCGGAATGCTGGTCATGCCGCCCAGCACGACCATGACGATGAGCTGCACCGAGAACAGAAAGCCGAAGGACGCCGGGGCGATGAAGGTCAGATAGTGGGCGTAGAGCACCCCGGCCAACCCGGCAAAGGCCGCCGAGATGACGAAGATGAACAGCTTGTAGCGCGCGATGTCGATGCCCATGGCCTGGGCCGCCTTCTCCGAGGTGTGCAGGGCGCGCAGGGCGCGGCCCACGCGCGAGTGCAGGATGTTGAAGGACAGCCAGATCACCAGCCCCAGGATGAGGATGATGAAGTAGTACACCGCGAGGTCGCTGGTGAACTCAAAGCCGAACAAGGCCAGGCGCGGGATGTCCGTGAACCCGGACGGCCCGCCCGTGAGCTCCACGGTCTCGTTGAACAGGATGGACAGGATGACGCCGAAGCCGAGCGTGGCCATGGCCAGGTAGTGGCCCTTGAGCTTCAGCGCGGGCAGGCCCACCAGGGCGGCGACGCCAGCGCTCACGCCCACGCCCGCCAGCATGGACAGCCCCACGGGCACGCCCAAGGTGGCCGAGAGCACCGCCGTGGTGTAGGCCGCCAGGCCATAGAACCCGGCGTGGCCAAGGGAAATCTGCCCGGCGTGGCCCACCAGCAGGCTTAGGCCCACGGCGATCATGGCGTTGAGGCAGCACATGGTCAGCACGGTCAGATAGTAGTTGTTGCCAAGCAGCGGCGGCGCAATGACCAGCAGCACCAGCAGGCCGCACAGCCAGCGCATGTCCTTGCCGTAACCCATGCTCATACCCGCTTGCCGTCATTCTGGATGACCAGCAGCACCAGCAGGCCGCACAGCCAGCGCATGTCCTTGCCGTAACCCATGCTCACACCCGCTTGCCGTCCTTCTGCCCGAAGAGCCCGGAAGGCCGCACGAACAAAAGGACCAGAAGAATGACGAAGGCCAGGGCGTCCTTGTAGGCCGAGGAGATAAGCCCGGCGCCCAGGGACTCCAGCACGCCGAGGATGAGCCCGCCTGCCGCCGCGCCAAAGGGATTGCCCAGGCCGCCCAGAATGCAGGCGGCGAAGCCCTTCAAGCCGAGCATCACGCCCACGTCAAAGGAGGTCAGGGTGATGGGCGCCAGGATGGCCCCGCCCACCGCGCCCACAAGGGCCGAGATCATGAAGGACAGAAGCACCATGCGGTCCACCCCGATGCCCACCAGGGCCGCGGCCTTGGGGTCGTAGGAGCAGGCCAGCATGGCCTTGCCGTGGATGGAGCGCGAGAAGAAGGTCTTCAGCCCCGCCAGGATGAGCAGGCTGATGGCCAGCACCCACAGGGTCTGGGGCATCAGCGCCGCGCCGAAGAACGACAACGGCTCGCTGCCGGAGAAGGCCGGCAGGGCGAAGGTGTCCTTGCCCCAGAGCAGCATGGCCGCGCCCCGGATGAGGATGGAGATGCCAATGGTGATGATGATCAGGTTGATGGGCGAGCCGTCGCGCACGGGACGGATGGCCAGGCGCTCCACTACGGCGCCGAGCAGCGTGGCGCAGACCACGGCCAGAACGATGGCCAGCGGCTCGGGCAGGCCCAGCGCGCGCATGAAGAACACGCTCATCATGCCGCCGAGCATCACGAACTCGCCCTGGGCGAAGTTGATGATGCCGGTGGTGTTGAAGATGATGGTGAAGCCAAGCGCCGTGAGGCCGTAGGTGGCCCCCACGGTCAGGCCCGTAATGAGGTATTGCAGCAGACTTGGCAGATCCATGCGCTTCCAAAGACAAGGCGGCCGACGAACCCTCTACAAGGTCCGCCGACCGCGTTGCACGTTTTTTCGTTCAGGCTAGTCGACGACCTTCCAATCGCCCTTGTCGATGGTCACCATGACAAAGGCGCTCTCATCGAGGCCGTTGTGGTTCTCCGGGCTCATGCTGAAGATGCCCCCGGCGCCGGGCATGTCCTTGATCTTCTCAAGGTTGGCGCGGATGTCCTCGGGCTTGGTGGACTTGCCCATCTTCACCGCCGTGATCAAGAGCTTCAGCGCGTCGTAGGTGTGGCCGCCGAAGGTGGCCGGGGCGCTGCCGAATTTCTTGGTGTAGTCGCCCACGTACTTGGTCAAAAGCGCCTTCTGGGGGTGTCCCTCGGGCACCTGGCTGGAGGCCAGCATGCGGCCGGCGGGCAGGGTCAGGCCCTCCGCGCTCGCGCCCGCAAGCTCGATGAATTTCTTGGAGGCCACGCCGTGGCTCATGTACAGCGGGGTGGTGATGCCGAGCTGGGTGCGGTTTCTGGCCACCACGGCCGGGCCGGGGTTGGTGCCCCAGCAGATGATGGCATCAGGCGCCACGGCCTTGATCTTGGTGAGCTGGGCGGACATGTCCGTGTCCTTGGGGCCGAAGACCTCGTCGGCCGCCAGGGTCAGGCCCTGGGCCGGAATGAGCTCCTGGAGCACGGCGCGTCCGGCCTGGCCGAAACCATCAGACACCGTGAGGATGGCCAGCTTGGTGTAGCCCTTCTTCTTGGCGTCGGCCAGGATCTTGCCAGCCACGTGGCGGTCCAGCGACGGGGTGTTGAAGACCCAGGGGTCCACGGGCTTGACGATCTTCTCGGCCGCGGCGCAGGAGATCAGCGGAATCTTGGCCGGGGCGAAGAACTTCATGATGGCCAGGGTGTTGCCGGAGGTGCTGGGGCCGAAGACCGCCACCACGTGATCCTTCTCGATGAGCTTCTTTGCGGCCATGACGCACTTGTTCACGTCGGACTCGTCGTCGTAGATGATGACCTCAAGCTTGCGCCCGTCGACGCCGCCAGCGGCGTTGATCTCCTCCTGGAGCATGAGCAGGGTGTTCTTCTCGGGCTCGCCCAAAAAGGACGCCGGGCCGGTGACGGAAAGCACCGCGCCGACCTTGAGGGTATCGGCCTCCTTGGAACAGCCGAGGAACGTGAGCAGAGCCAGAACAATTGCGGCAGCACGCACAATTCTCATGGGAAAGCCTCACCTGATGTTGAAAAGTGAATGAGCAGTCACCCCAGGCGCCACGCAGTGCCTAAAAGTACGTGCTCATATCCACACTTGGCGAGGGCTGTCAATGCGCAGGCATTTCCGGCCCTCGCCGCAGCATTCATTTCAGTCGGCCAGACCTAGTCGACGACCTTCCAGTCACCCTTCTCGATGACAACCATGAGGAAGGCGTCCTCGCTCAAGCCGTTGTGGTTCTCCGGAGTCATGGTGTAGATGCCTGAGGTACCGGCCATGCTCGTGACCTTCTCCAGGTTGGCGCGAATGTCCTCGGACTTGGTCGACTTGCCCAACTTCACGGCCTCCAGGACCAGCGCGAAGGCATCGTAGGCGTAGCCGCCAAAGCTGGAGGGCGGGGTGCCGTACTTCTTGGTGTAGTCGGCCACGTACTTGACCAGGAGAGCCTTCTGGGGATGGCTGTCGGGCACCTGGTTCACGGCCACCAGGCGGCCTGCGGGCAGGATGAGGCCCTCGGCGGCGTCGCCCGCAAGCTCCATGAACTTCTTGGAGGCCACGCCATGGCTCATGTAGAGCGGCGTGGTGATGCCGAGCTGGGTGCGGTTTCTGGCCACAACGGCCGGGCCGGGGTTGGTGCCCCAGCAGATGATGGCGTCCGGTCCGGCGCCCTTGATCTTGGTGAGCTGGGCGGACATGTCGGTGTCCTTGGGGCCGAAGACCTCGTCGGCCACCAGGGTCAGGCCCTGAGCCGGGATGAGATCCTGCAGCACGGCGCGTCCGGCCTGGCCGTAGCCGTCGCTGACGGTGATGATGGCCAGCTTGGTGTAGCCCTTCTTCTTGGCGTCGGCCAGGATCTTGCCCACGGCGTGGCGGTCCAGCTGCGGGGTGTTGAAGACCCAGGGATCCACGGGCTTGACGATCTTCTCGGCCGCCGCGCAGGACACCAGGGGAATCTTGGCCGGGGCGAAGAACTTGGCGATGGCCAGCGTGTTGCCGGAGATGCTGGGCCCGATGACCACGGCCACGTGGTCCTGCTCGATGAGCTTCTTGGCGGCCATGACGCACTTGTTCACATCGGACTCGTCGTCGTAGACGATGACCTGGACCTTGCGGCCATCCACGCCGCCCTTGGCGTTGAGCTCATCCTGGAGCATGAGCAGGGTGTTCTTCTCCGGCTCGCCCAAAAAGGACGCCGGGCCGGTGACCGAGAGCACCGCCCCGATCTTGAGGGTGTCGGACTCCTTGGAACAGCCCAAAACGGTGAGCAAAGAAAGGATGATTGCGGCAGCGCGCGCCATTTTCATGGATAGGCCTCGTATGCTGTTTTGGTTGCGTGTGAGTACTCATTCACAAAATGCCACATGACTCACTTGTGAGTGCATGCTCAGTTCCACATTTCGAGCTGGCTGTCAATGCCGCAACGCCCGCAGCACAGCGTCTTGCGGACTCGGAGCTGCCCGCGGAGGCACGGCCAAGGCTAGTGCAGGACCTTCAGCCTGCCCTTCTCCACGGTGGCCATGACGAAGGCGCCCTGGTCGAGGCCGTTGTGGTCGTCCGGGCTCATGCTGAAGGTGCCCGAGGCCCCGGCCAGGCCCTTGATGCGCTCCAGGTTGTCGCGGATGGCCCGGGGCTCCACGGACCTGCCAGCGTGCACGGCGCTGGCCACGAGCATGAAGGCGTCGTAGGCATGGCCGCCAAAGGGGGAGGGGGGCTCGCCGTACCTCCTGGCGTAGCGGTCCACATAGCTGCCCAGCAGGGCCTTCCAGTGACCGCCGTTCGGGAGTTGGTCCACCACCGCCAGGCGTCCTGCGGGCAGGATGATGCCCTCGGCGGCCTCGCCCGCCTGCTCGAGAAACTTCGGCGAGGCCACGGCGTGGCTCATATACAGCGGCATGGCCAGGCCCAGCCGATGGTGCTCGCGGGCCACCACGGCTGCGCCCGGGCTGGTGCCCCAGCAGATGACGGCCTCCGGCCCGGCGTCCCTGATCTTTTCCAGCTGCGCGGACACGTCCGTGGCGCCGGGGCTGTAGATCTCATCGGCCACCAGGACCATGCCCTGCGTGCGCACCAGCTCGCGCAGCACTGCCCGCCCCCCCTGGCCAAAGCCGTCGATGGCGAAAATGGCGGCCAGCCTGGTGAAGCCCCTGCGCCGGGCATCGGCAAGGATCTTGTCCAGGGCGTCGCGGTCCAGGGGGCCGGTGCTGAAGACCCAAGGGTCCACGGGCCGGACGATGCGCTCCGAGGACGCACAGGACACCAGCGGAATCCTGGCCGGGGCGAAGAGCTGCCGCACGGCCAGAGTGCAGCCGGAGGTGCTGGGGCCGATGACCACGGCCACGTGGTCCTCCTCGATGAGGCGGGTGGTGGCCTGGATGGCCTTGGTCACGTCGGAGGCGTCGTCGTAGAGGACTATCTCGACCTTGTGGCCGTCCAGCCCGCCTTTGGCGTTGAGCTCCTCCCGGAGCATGAGCAGCGTGTTTTTCTCCGGCTCGCCGAGGTAGGCAGCCTGGCCGGTGACCGAGAGCACTGCGCCGACGCGCAGGGGTTCGGGCCCGCGCGAGCAGCCAAGGATGGCGGGCAAGGCTGCAAGGATCGCGAAGGCGCACGCTGTCTGAATGAGCTTGTGCATGGGCTGGCGCATGAATGGGCGCTCCAACGTCTGGCGGGACAGGCGCTGGGTCAGGCGCCGCTGCTCCCGCACGTGGGCGAAAAGTGAGCACTCCGTCCCATGCTTTGCGCAACGTGTCAACGCACCGGGTGCACGACGCCTGCAGCTATCTCCCTCGCCCCAAGGCTTCGCCTCAAGCCGCGCCGCCGGGATGCTCGGCCTCGAACAGCATCCCCCATTTGCTCAGCTGGTCCAGGATGGGCATGACGCTCGATCCCAGGCCGGTCAGCGAATACTCGACCTTGGGCGGGATCTGGGCGTAGACCTCGCGCAGGAGCATGCCGTCGGACTCCAGCTCCCGCAGCTGCTGGGTGAGCATTTTCTGCGTCACGTTGGGCATGTGCCGCTTGAGCTCACCAAAGCGCAGCTTGTCGCCGGTCCTCAAGTGCCAGAGGATAATGGGCTTCCACTTGCCGCCGATGACCTGCAGGGCCAGCTCCACGGAGCAGAAATAGTGCTTCCCCGCGCAACAGCGTTGCTGCGTGCATTCCTGTTGCTGCGCCGCCTTGGTCATGCCGCCCCCCCCTCTCTGATTGCCAATGGTTTCTTTTCAGATACTACACCACAATAATGTACCTACTTGCGGAATTAACCATACTCCCTCAAAAGACAACAGGCAACCGCCGCTTCCCCCCCACACCAAACAGGAGACACGTGCATGGAACTGCTCACCGTTGACAAGGAGATGTGCCGCCGGGATGGCATCTGCATGGCCGCCTGCCCCATCGGCTGCATCACGGCCGACGCCGAGGGCTATCCGGTTCCGGTCAATGAAGCCACCTGCATCGGCTGCGGCCACTGCGTGGCCATCTGCCCCCATGGCGCGCTGGAGAACAGCCGCGTGCCCATGGCGGATTTCTTGCCCGCCCCGCGCGAGCGCGCCGACTTCCCGGCGGTGGCCGGGCTCATGAAGTTCCGGCGCTCCGTGCGCACCTACAAGGATCAGGCCGTGCCGCGCGAGACCCTGGCCGAACTGCTGGACGTGGCCCGCTTTGCCCCCACCGCCGTGAACACGCAGCAGATCAGCTACATCGTGACCCAGGCCCCCGGCAAGACCCGGGGCCTGGTTGGCGGCGTGGCCGAGTGGATGCGCGCCAACATCCAGGTGCGGCCGTACTTCGCACGCTTCGTCACGGAGTGGGACAGCGGGCGGGACCGCATCCTGCGCGGCGCGCCCCATGTGGTGGTGGCCCTGGGCGATGCAAACAACGACTGGGGCGACACGGACAGCGCCATCGCCCTCACCTACCTGGAGCTGGCCGCAGCAGCCCACGGTCTGGGCGTTTGCTGGGCGGGGCTGCTGCACCGGGCGCTGACGAACAGCCCGGAGCTGGCCGCGTCCATCGGCGTGCCTGCGAACAAGAAGGTCTGCGGCGCGCTCATGCTCGGCGTGCCCAAGTTCAAGTACTCCCTGGTGCCGCCGAGGAACCCTGCCCCGGTGAGCTGGTTGTAACAAGAACAAGGGGCGCTGCCCCTTGACCCCGAGTTTTGAGAAGAGGGCCTCCGGCGGCCAAAGGGCCTGAGGCCCTCTGGACTCCCCATAGCAAGCGAAAGGGCTGGCACGCGCGACGCGCGTGCCAGCCCTTTCGCTTGAATCGTGGGGATCCGGGGGAAATCATTTCCCCCGGCGGGGGTGCCGGGGGCGGAGCCCCTGGCGTCCTCTGCCTAGTGGTCGCAGTCGCAGATGCCGGCGTAGACCCTGCGGTCCACGTACTCGGCCTGCTTGCCCTTGTTCCAGCGCGACACGGGCCGGTAGTAGCCCACGATGCGCGTGTAGACCTCGGTTTCCTCGCCGCAGGTGGGGCAGTTCTCGTGCTCGCCGTGGATGTAGCCGTGGCCCTTGCACACGCTGAAGGTGGGCGTGATGGACAAGAACGGCAGCTTGGTGTTGCGGAAGCTCTTGATGATGAACTCGCGCAGGCTCGCCAGGTCGGCCACGCTCTCGCCCAGGAAGGTATGAAACACCGTGCCGCCGGTGTAGAGCGGCTGGAGCTGGTCCTGGTGCTCCAGGCAGGCCACCACGTCCTCGGAGTGGCCCACGGGCAGGCAGGTGGAGTTGGTATAGTAGGGCGTGCCGTTGCCGCTGGTGATGATGTCGGCGTAGAGGTTCTTGTCGATCTTGGCCAGGCGGTAGCTGGTGCCCTCGGCCGGGGTGGCCTCCAGGTTGTACAGGGTGCCGGTCTCCTCCTGGAAGCGGCTGGTGATGTCGCGCAGGCGGTTGAGCACGCGGCGCATGAGGCGCATGCCGTTCTCGGTCTCGATGCCCTTGCCGATGAGGTTCAGGCAGGCCTCGTGCCCGCCCAGCAGGCCGATGGTGGAGAAGTGGCCCCGGAAGCCGTTCTTCAGGTAGCGCTTGGTCCAGGGGAACATGCCGCGCTCCAGGTTGCCCGTGATGAGCTTGCGTTTGAACTCCAGGCAGTCCTTGGCCAGGGTGGCGTACTCCTCGACAAGGCCCAGGAACTCGTCCTCGCCCTGGGAAAGGTAGGCGAGCTTGGGCAGATTCAGCGTGACCACGCCGATGGACCCGGTGAGGTCGCCCGCGCCGAACAGCCCGCCGACCTTGTTGCGCAGCTGGCGCAGGTCCATCTGCAGGCGGCAGCACATGCTGCGCACGTCTTCGGGCGAGAGGTCGGAGTTGATGAAGTTCTGGAAGTACGGCGCGCCGTACTTGGCCGTGAGCTTGAGCAGAAGTTCGCCGATCTCCGTCTCCCAGGGAAAGTCCTCGGTGACGTTGTAGGTCGGGATGGGGAACGAGAAGATCTGCCCGGCGTAGTCGCCATCGAGCATGACTTCGAGGAACGCCCGGTTGAACATCTCCATCTCGGCCGCATACTCGCCGTAGGTGGAGTCCAGGAGCTTGCCGCCGATGATGATGGCCTCGCCTGCGATGTGCTTGGGCGGGGCCAGGTCAAAGGTCAGGTTGGTGAAGGGGCTCTGCCCGCCCCAGCGGCTGGTGGTGTTCAGGTTGAACACGAACTTCTGCACGGCCTGGCGCACCTTCTTGTAGGAAAGGCCGTCGTGGCGGATGAAGGGCGCCAGGTAGGTGTCCACGTTGTTGAAGGCCTGGGCGCCGGCCCACTCGTTCTGCAGCGTGCCCAGAAAGTTGACCATCTGGCCCAGGGCAGAGTCGAAGTGCCGGGCCGGGCCAGCGCAGGAGCGGCCCTCCAGGTTGAAGCCCTCCAGCAGGAGGTCGCGCAGGCTCCAGCCCGCGCAGTATCCGGCCAGGCCGAAGGACAGGTCGTGGATGTGGAAGTAGCCGTGCTCGTGGGCCAGGCGCACCTCCTCCGGGTATTTCTCCAGGGCGTAGCGCGCCTGGACCGTGCCCGAGAGGTGCAGCATGAGCCCCTGGAAACTGTGGCTCATGTTGGAGTTCTCGGCCACGCGCCAGTCGCTCTTGTCCAGGTACTCGTCGATGGTCTCGGTGATGTCGAGGAAGGCCTCGCGCTGATTGCGCAGGGCGCGGCGTTTCTCGCGGTACAGGATGTACTTCCGGGCCACAGAGAACTGGCGCATCTCCATGAGCACCAGTTCGACCATGTCCTGCACATGCTCCTGCTCCGGGATGTCGACATCCTTGAGCTTGGCTTCGACCTTCAGCGCCAGGCGGCGGCCAAGAAGCGGATCCTTTATGCCGCTGGCGGAAAGGGCCTTGAAGATGGCCTGGGCGATGCGGTCATTGGACCAGGTTTCCAGCCGTCCGTCGCGCTTCAGAATCTGTGAGGGCATGGGGCCTCCTTGGGGGCTTGTAGTCCTGAGTGGCAAGTACGAATCCGGCGGGCAGCATGCCGCGCACGGTGGTCAAGTCTGTGTCGGACAATTGCGGCACCAGGGTGGTGCGGAAGGCAAAGGCCCCGGGCCGGGTCTCGGCCAGGGCGAAGATGCGCGAGAGGTTCTGGCGCGCGTCATGCTCGCTCACTGCCCCGCCGGTGAGCGCCGGGTACTGGTCAAAGGGCCCTTTGACGTCCACGGAAAACAGCTCCACCAGGCCCTCGGCCAGCAGGGCCTCGACCACGTCGGGCCGCATGGCGTTGGTGTCGAGCTTGATGGGCAGGCCAAAGGCGGAAATTTCGTGCAGGATCATGCCGATGCCCGGGACGCCCGTGGGCTCGCCGCCGCTGACCGTGATCCCGGACAGCCAGCGCGCGCGGCTGGACAGGAAAGTTTTGAGCCGGGCCAGGGGCAGTTGCGGCTGGCCCTCCATGTCCCAGGCCAGCGTGGCGTTGTGGCAGGTGGGGCAGCGCAGGTTGCAGCCGCCTAGGAAGACCACGCAGCAGGGCCGCCCGGGCCAGTCGCAGAGGCTTAGGGGGGTCAGCCCCCGCAGGTGTCGCCAGGCGTTTTCCGGATTCACGTCGCGTCAGGCTCCCAGGTAGTGCCCGCTGGCGAGAGCCAGGGGCGGAAGGCGGCGAAAATTGCCCTGCCAGGGTAAAACGGCCCAGCCAAACGGCTCCAGGACACCCCGGAGCCTTGGCCTTTAAGCTACACCATCAACGAACTTCTGTACAGGCCATCCCGGCGGCGCGGGGATTACAATTCTGTATTCTGGACGGTTACAGTCGATTGCAGACGATTTTCAGTTAAATTAAATTTTTTTCCACAACACTCATAAATTCTCTGCCGAGAAAATTCACAACATTTTCTAGAGTGCGTTTAGAAGTATTTCCGCGCCCTCGCGCTCACGTCGTTTTCGACAGCGGCGAGGCATATTTCCGCCACAACAGGACGTTGCGGGGTTGAATATCAAGGTGAAATCTGGTTGGCCCGCCCCCGGCACACCCTTTGCACATCCAGTGGCGCGGGCAGAAATTACCCGCGCCACGAATACGCTTAGGGGGTTTTCATGCGCGCACAGGTCATGACCACAATCCGTCAATTCGAACTGCTTCAGGACTACCTGGGCCAGGCAGCCGCCGGAAAGGCGCCCCAGCGCAGCCCGCGCAGCATCCACGACCCGATGATGCTCATGCGCGGCAACCCGGAGCACCCGGAGCACGACGCCCTGGGCATGCGCAACAGCGAAGTGCCCAAGCAGGCCGACCTCATCGTCCTCGGCGACTCCCAGGTCTACGGAACCAGCGTGCGCGCCGAGCAGTGCTGGCCCTTCCGCCTGCAGGCCGAGACCGGCACCGCCGTCTACAACGCCGGGGTCGAAGGCTGGGGCAGCGTGCAATACGCCCTGGCCCTGGAGGAACTCTTGAGCCTCTCCCCGCGCCGCGTCGTCGTCAGCCTGCACACAGGCAACGATATCGCCGAGGCCTTCCAGTGCGCCCGCGCCAGCACCTCCCCCCTGGCCAAGAGTTACTGGGACCCGAGCTGGGCCGCCCTGCCCCTGGCCGACCTCTCGGACAAGCTGCGCGCCGAGCGCGCCGTGACCCGCTACGCAGCCGAACGCCCGGACCTCTGCCCCGGCGACATCCTGGCCGAACTGGGCCAGCGCGGCATCGTCGACGTGAACCCCTGCGTCATCGAGTCCAGCCGCTTCTACCTTTCCGAACATTTCCGCCACTCCGTGCAGGATCTCTCGCACCCGGCCATCGCCGCCGGGCTCATGATCACCCGCAAGGTGCTGGGACACCTGCGCGACCTGTCGCTGAACTACGGGTTCTCGCTAGGCATCATGCTCATCCCCACCCGCGAATATCTTGTGGCCACTCGCATGGACGAAGCCGAAGTGCGCGACCGCGACAGCCTGGAACAGCTCGGCGTGGCCGAAGCCACCCTGCTCTCCGAACTGCGCTCGGCCTGCGCAGACCTGGACCTGCCCTGCTTCGACCTCTCCGGCTACCTGCGCCACTTCGTGGGCGGCCGCATCTACCCCCAGGACTCGCGCAGCGGACACCCCAACGCCAAGGGCTGCAGCCTCATCGCCCGCTACATGCGCGAACGCGTGCTGCCCGGCCTGGAGTCCACCCATGGCATCCGGACCACCGTGGGCGGCGTGTACCCGATGTACTAGATGAGGATACGCAGGGGCTCCGCCCCTGCACCCCGCCGGGGGCAGCGGCCCCCGGACCCCCATTTTACGCCGAAAGCTCTGTTTCAGGAGGAACCTGAAACAGAGCTT